>CAVTUQ010000018.1:0-11611 GCA_963737905.1 uncultured delta proteobacterium
CAATTACGGCCGTGGGAGACTATATGAAAATCGTCAACATGCGTACGACTTTGAAGCTGATTCTTTCTTTTTCCTGGTTTATTGCTCTGGCGGTGGTTGGGCCGGGCTACGCCGGAGATTATTACATATACCAAGACCCTGATGGTAAATTGTTTATCTCAAACTACGGGCCGCCTCCGGGGAGCAATGTCATAAAGAAGGAAACGCTTGCCGAAGTTACGGATCAGCAAATCATAGAGTCGCGGCTCCGTGAAAACCAGCTTGCAGTTGATAATCGGCTTTCGAGTTTGGAAAGGAGTGTCGGCGAGTTAGCCGAAAATTTGCCCGCGCAAAGCGAAGTCATAACCAACGTACCGGAGGGCTACGGCGACACCAATATCGCGGTTGGCGTGGCCCAAGGACCCGCGATAGTAGCAAGGCCACCGCACAGACATTTCAACCACCCTGGAAATTTGCGGCGCAATTTGCCCAAAGTCCAGTCTCACCCGGTAGCGCCCGGTGCGCGTTCCGGTGGCGGTGGGAGGGCAGGGTAAGCGCTGTTTGTTTCTGATACGGCCTATTTGCCTTCATCTTTCTTCACGCCCCGACCAGAGGCTCAGGCATACTCTAAGTCTACAAGGATTTTCGGAACGCGGCCGACACACGGAAAGCAATGAAAAAACACACTTAAAAAACCGTCCATGGAACTGATCGCTTATTCATTCATGCGACGCTGATGGTCTCCTAACCTTAAGCTTGACCTCGAAACTCAATCGGTAAGTTTTAACGGATATGCATTTAGCCTTCGAAGCTGTAGGAGAGGGCCATCCCATTGTTATCTTGCACGGACTTCTCGGCTCCGCTGACAACTGGCGCTCGATGAGCCGGCGCCTCGGCGCTCATTTCAAAGTCTTCGCCGTCGATTTGCGCAATCACGGCCGATCGCCACACAGCGACATTTTTGACTATGACGTTATGACCACCGATCTGCGGGAATTCATGGAGCGACAAGCACTACGGCGCATCATGCTTCTGGGCCATTCGATGGGTGGAAGAGTTGCTATGCAGTTCGCCATCGACTATCCCGAACAAGTCGATCGGCTGGTTGTCGTAGACATAGCTCCGAAGCCCTACGAACCCTCTCAACGCTATCTATTGAAGGCCCTGTGTTCGTTGGATCTGACACGCTACAAATCTTTTGCCGATGTCGATGCCGCTCTGGCGGCAGAGGTTTCAAGCGAGTCTTTGCGGCATTTTCTGCTCAAGAATTTGGCGCGAGATGAAAATGGCCGCCTCCGCTGGAAAGCCCATTTGGCAGCGATCGATCGTAACTACGATAAACTCGGGCGGGGGCTTGCGCCGGAGCGAAGCTTTGCCAAACCCACCTTATTCATCCGCGGCGGCCGGTCGAACTATATTGAAGATGACGATGCCCCATTGATCCGACAGATTTTTCCGCAAGCCGAGATCGCCACTCTGCCCGAGGCCGGTCACTGGAGTCACGTCGACCAACCGGAAGGGTTTTTCCAAACGGTTGTGAATTTCCTGACCAGAGCCTGACGCGTTGTTTCAGTAGCCAGTGAGAATGTCGGACAGACTGCCGTGCCTGACTTGCCTTATGCTCAAGTCAAAAACTTCTCATTGATCGACTTTGCCGAGTGATCCAAAAGTTCTTTTCTTGCCGGTGGATTCTAACAGCGAGCGGCGTTGCCAATATTTTTCTGGCAGCGAGTACCGACAACATGGTTGTTGGCCCTTGCTCATCGTTTGTTTTCTGCTTGACCCACTTCCTCCGTTTAGCCTATTTTATACTCGACTAATTTTGGCTGCCAATTCTTCAGAGGAGGCGCAGTATTACTATGAAAATCATCGATGCTGACGGTCATATTCTGGATAAGGAAAAGGACATCCGAGCCCACCTGCCCGAGGCTTACCGGCGTAGAGGCGGTTCTTTGGTGCCGTCTTTGGGAGTGGATGCGCGGTTGGGAGGACGTTTCAGTGACATCGAGTGCCATGATGTGCCGAAGCGCCTTAGAGACATGGATCGCGAAGGCATCGATGTCTCGGTATTGTTTCCCACCACCAGCTTTGCCATGAGCAAGATCTTCGAGCGTGACTACGCGGTTGCTTACGCACGAGCCTACAACGATTTCATTGCGGAAGTTTGCCAAGAGAGTCCGCGCCTCAAGGCGGTGGCGCTGTTGCCGTTTCAAGACGTGGATGCGGCGGTGGAAGAGGTCAAACGCGCGGTGACCGAGTTGGGATTGGTCGGCGTCGCCGTTGCTCCTCAGGGAATGAGGGAGCACCTCGGATCACAAACTTTCTGGCCCATCTATGAAGAGATGCAACGGTTCAATGTTCCCTTTTGTGTGCATAGCCGGCGAGAGGGGCCGGCGGGTGAAAATCGCTTCGATAGCTTCATCTACATGCATACGATAGGCCGCCCGACGGAGACCATCATTCAATGCGTGGGTTTGATGTATGCCGGCATCCCGGAAAAGTTTCCCAAGCTGAGGATTGCGTTTCTCGAATGTGGTGCTGGCTGGGTTCCTTACTGGATGGAACGCATGGACGAAGAATGGGAGAAGCGGGGCGACGTAGAAGCGCCTTTGTGTAAACAAAAGCCCAGCGAGTACATCACTCACGGCAACTGGTTCTTCGCCACTGAGCCCGAAGAAGGGATGCTTCCCTACGTTATCGAGAGGATCGGCGAGGACAGAATCGTTTTTGCCTCCGATTATCCTCATTGGGATGCGATGTTTCCCAATGTGGTGTCGACGATCCATGGCCGGAACGATATCTCGGAGAGTGCCAAAGAAAAGATCCTTGGGAAAAATGCCAATGCGCTTTACGGCTGGGACGACTGAAGCCTGGCCGAAAGAAAGGATCTGGCCAATTCACTTCATGCCCTTCGAAAAAACACCAGCCATGGACAGATCGGAGCAAACAGATTTGGTTTGTTCTATTGGTGGCCAGGTGACTCAAAGGATGACACGAACGAAGCTCGCGCTGGCTTTAACGGCTTTGATACTTTTTATCAGCGCCGCTTTTGGGCAAGAGTCGAAGACACCGCAGAAGCTTCGGATCGGCATACCGACTCGGAGCATGAGTTCGTTTCCCCAAATGGTGGCGTTAAGGCAAGGATTCTATCAACGGGAGGGCTTCGATCTCGAATTGATCGTCGTCTCTTCCGGTATTCCGGCGATTCAGGCGGTGATCGCAGGCGATCTCGATTTCGCGACCACCGGCAACGTCGCCACGATCGCAGCCCTGCGCGGAATGCCGGTCCGCAATGTGATGGTAAGCAGTACGGCAACCGACCAAGTTCTTGTCGTCCGTCCAGAAATTCGCCGAGCAGAAGATCTTAAAGGGAAAATCTTAGGAGTGGCTGGCGTCAGGAGTGTCAGCGATGTATCGCTCCGTCTGTTTCTGAATAGATACGGCATGGCTCCGGACGTCGACGTGAAAATCGTTTCGTTGGGTGGAAGCGGGGTTAGGCTCGCGTCCCTGCAGGGAGGAAAGATCGACGGCACGTTGCTGTCGCCGCCTCATAACAAGGCAGCCGTTAAGCTAGGTTTTCGCGAGCTCTATATGATGAAGGATCTCAGGGGAGTACCAAGCGGAGGTTTAGCGACGAGTCTCCGAAAGATTCAGAATGAACCGGACTCTATCATACGGGCGATCAGAGTAACTTTGCGGGCCATCCAGTTCATCAAGCGCAATAAGGAGGAAACCCTTAAGCTTATGAGCAAGGAGTTAGGAATCAAAGATAACGAAATTAACAGCATGGTTTACGATGATGGCATCAAGCTATATTCCGATACCGGTACTCCTTCAGATAGCTCGATGATGGAGGAGATTGGCATCGCCAAAGAGGTTCTTGGGATTTCGAGAAATGTGGCAATCGCAGAAGTGGCGGATTGGAGTTTTGCGCGCATTGCCCTCAAGGGACTAAAGTAAAGCGGCGCTAACCTTGGTTGGCGTTCCGGAACAACCGTTACCCGTGCGCCTTCGGTTTTCTTTCACTTGGACTTCAGGAGTGCGGATGCAACTTCGCGCCACTCGGGCATTGGGAGCGCCTGCGGGTCCCGTGGCAGCACCTGAACGCAGACATGGTCCGCGCCGGCGGACTGATGCGCGCGAACTCGATCGATAACAGCAGACAAATCACCCCATGCGACGATGGCGTCCACTAGCCGGTCACTACCACCGTTTGCGATGTCCTCATCACCGAAGCCGAGTCGGCGCAGGTTATTCACATAGTTGGGCAACGCGAGATACCTCGCGGTATGCACTCGCGCGATCTCTCGCGCTCTAGTTGAATCGGTTTCGAGTACCACGGCCTGCTCCACGGCGAGGAGTCGATCGCTGACCTAGAATCTCACGGGCGCGCGCGGTGTGTTCCGGTGGGACGAAGTACGAATGCGCGCCACCGGCTCGCTCCGCGGCTAACCGCAGCATTCCAGGTCCAAGTGCCGCCAACACTCTGACGGGCTTGACACTCGGAAGCACCGATCGGTAGGGAGCCCGATCCATTCCGTCCAGGTATGCCCGCATGGAAGCGAGCGGTTTGCCGTAACTATGGCCTCTTATCTGTTCCACCAGCGGAATGTGGCTAACACCGAGACCGAGAAGAAACCGCCCCGGGTAGGCTTCATCCAAAGTATTTTGACCCGCGGCCGTCGTTACCGGATCGCGGGCGTAAATGTTTGCGATCCCTGTGGCAATGACTATACGGCTGGTTGCGCCGAGAAGTAACGCGGCATGCGTGAGCGATTCGCGACCCACACTTTCCGGGAACCAGATCGCTCCGAACCCGAGCTGTTCGAGGTCCGCGGCAGCTTCTCGCACCTTGGCGGCAGGCTGATAGTCAAACTGCGCCGTCCAGATTCCAATCGGTCCCACTTCCATGGACGAGGACTTCATCGGTTGCTCCTTTCGTTCGGGCATGGCCTAAGGAATTATTGCAGCTCGCGATGCAGATAGTAAATACTCTACCAGACGAGATCGCCAAGAGAAGACAGCACGAAAGCTTAGGCGAAGAATTTAAGCCGATCGCAAGTTCGTCGGCTGCCACGACGCGAGAGCCGGTCGATATGTCACTCAACGCTCCTGCTGTTTGCTCATTCCTTTCATGCCCTCTTCGGGTTCGGTCTATCCTTCTTCCATCTCGGGGTAGTGGCGAAAAATGCCCTGTTGGTTGAAGGCCAACCGCCGCGGTGAGCTTAAATAGGCAGCGATGCGAGGGCGCGCCTTGATGCGATCATGTAGGGCTATAAGCAGTGGATGTTGCGGTTCGAGTTGCTCCATTGTCTTCGGAAAAGCATAACGCAAACCCTCGATCATCTGGAAAAGCGAGAGATCGACGTAAGCAACCCGCTTGCCGAGAAGGAAGTCGCCTGCTTTAACGTTAACCTTAAGAATTCTTTCGAAATAGCCGAGAAATTTAGGGATTCGGCTCGCTGCGAAGTGCGCGCCGCGCTTTTTACCCTCGGCGCTCTGCTCCTCATAATACAAAACGTTCGCGATCGGATGGTGTGTCTGGCCGGTTTCATAAAGCCAATCGGCAATCGTCAGTTGCAGTTGATTTGCCCAGAGCCGGGTCGCCTCGTTTTTCGGCACGAGACCGAGCCGGGGGCCAAGAAACTGGAGAATGTTGGCGGTTTGGGAGATCAGGAGTTTGCCGGCTTTCAGAAACGGCGGCGCGAACGGCGGATGTTGTAAAGACAGGTCTTCGAGAAATTTCATGATCCCTGGACGGCCGAAACTCGGATCGCGCGCAACATCGACGTAATCCGCGCCGGCATCTTCCAATGGCAACCTGACAAACTCGCCGCGGCCCTGAATGGATGGTTGATAGTAGAGCTCATAACGCATAAGAGTCCTCCTCTCGCCGATAAATTTGCATAAACCACGAAGTTGCTCAATAGAACAGCTCTAGATGCCGCTGATTGAGGTCTTCCAATCGTATCCAGAGATCTTGTCAATTCTACGATGGAACGCTTTGCACGATCCGGAACGGCTTGAACCAGCGGCATCTAGATGCTGAGCCGCTGGCGTCGGCGCGCAGCCGTGTTATTGTTAAAACAATGGCAAGGAAAAGATCAAAGCAGCGAGAAGGAGATGCAGCCGTCCGGCAACCTCTCCAGGAGCTGCGCGACGCATTGCTCGACCTGCACAAGACGCTGATCGACTCCGAACGCGCGGTTTACGAAACCAGGGTCGGCCCGATCCAGTCGCCTCATCATTTTCTTCAGCTTCTTTCCAGCGATCCATGGTTCGCCTGGCTCCGCCCGGTTTCCCAACTGATCGTCGCGATGGATGAAGCGCTTGACGCGGACGAATCGTTAACGAGCGACAGCGTCGATGCGTTAATGAACGAATCCGTATTCCTCTTGATCCCGGCGGAAAGAGGAGGGGAATTCGGCGAGCGTTACCTGGCTGCGTTACAGCGAGATCCCGATGTGGTTCTCGCTCATGCGCAGGTGGCCCGGCGCATCGGTTCAAGAAAACCACCAGCGTAAGAACTGGTGCATTTGGGTAGAACAATTGTGCCGCAGGCGTCGCCGTTTAGCTCGGATTGGTTTCCTCAGTCCTGATGAATTACTTTTTCCGAGTTTAAGCCGACATTTCGTCACGTGCCGATAACTAGTCACCATTCTTTGGTACGATCCCACTGAGGCCGAAAAGTAACAACTAAAATGCTTCTCATCTCGGTGCGTTTGCGAGCATCCACTGATCTGGCACAAAACTTGCCCTATAACCTCTCCCGATACGACCCAGCCGAAGGGAGCAAAGTCTATGGCTAGTAATTTTGAAACAGAGAGATATCCATCCGAACTGTACGTGAAGGAGAAAACTATACCACGGAAAAAAGTGATCCGGACTACTTTGGGAGATCTTATCGCTGCAGTGACAGACGAAGTTAAGCCCCTCGTCCGTGATCCGTCGGGCATGTACATGGTGGTGTCTTATATTCTTACTGATGTCTTAGCCCGCCATCGCCTGCGTGCTCGGAAGAGATCACTAAGAAAACACTCAAGTTATTTTGCTCAGGAAACATATGGTGTGAGCTAGTCAGAGTATCGGCGAGGTGGACACCCGGCGAACGGAGCCTTAAACCGAGGAACGAAGGCTTCAGCAGCCCGGCGGATCCGGCCAAGCTTGCCCGGGCCATTCTCCAACTCGCGAACGCCGCTGAGCCCCCATTGCGTCTGCCGTTAGGTCAAGACGACAAGAATATCTTTGTGGAACGAGAGACTGCAAAGTGGCGCGCGCTGGCCGAGTCCACCCGTATTAGCGCGGATTATTCGGTTAGGCCCATCGCAGGTCGACGTTTTCAAGTTTGATGTTGTGATTCGTTTTCGGACGTCGAATCCGATATAAATCATTGCGCTAAGTACAGTCGCAGTCAAGCGGCGCTCGAAGAGCCTATGAAAGCTGATATGAAGCTGATCTCTGTCAACGTTGGTCTTCCCCGGGTCGTCATGAGCAACGGCGAGCCAGTAACGACGGGAATTTTCAAAGAGCCAGTGGCAGGCCGTGTGGTGCTCCGAAGGCTCAACCTCGATGGTGATCGCCAGGCCGATCTTTCGGTTCACGGCGGGCCTAGCAAAGCGGTCTACGTCTATCCGTCCGAACACTACGATTACTGGAAGGGCGAACTGCCTGGAATGAAACTGCCCTGGGGCATGTTCGGTGAGAACTTCACGACGGCGGGACTTTTTGAAACCCAGCTAAACATCGGTGACAAGTTGCGCGTGGGCTCGGCCGTCGTGATGGTGACCGAGCCGCGGATGCCCTGTTACAAGCTCGGCATCAAGTTCGGCCGCTCTGACATCGTCAAGAGGTTCCTGGCGAGCGAGCGCACGGGCTTCTATTTTGCCGTGCTGCAAGAGAGTGAGGTCGGAGTCGGTGATCCGATCGAACTGATGGAAAGCAGCGACCGCCGTGTAAGGGTGAGCGATATCGTCCAACTGTATACAAGCGAGAAGCACAACGTCGGGCTGCTCCGCCGCGCAATGGAAGTGGAGGCTCTACCCGAAAGCTGGAAGAGCTATTTTCAGCATCGACTTGAGAAGCTTACTAAATAGTCCTTGAATGGATTGTGAGACTGAACCGCGCAGATGATTTTGGTCATAGATAAACGCAGCGACTCATAGCTGAAGGAGATCTGAGCGAGATATTATGACAAAGAAATTTGCCTGCAAGGTGGCAGTGATCACCAGCCCGTGGCATTTGAATGAAGCAGGCAGGCCGTGAGGTGACCGACCTATGACAGTGAAAGATGCACCGCCCATAAGCCGTGCAACTCTCGGGGTCCCGTTAACGCTGACCTCGGGTATTGAACGTATGTTTCCAACCTTGACGCTGGCGCAGGTTGAGCGGATTGCCGCGCATGGACGTGTGCGTCAAATTCGACCTGGAGAGGTGCTCGTCCAGCCGGGAGATCAGATCGTGCCGTTCTTCGTCGTTACGTCAGGTGGAGTCGAGATTATCAGGCCATCCAGCGCCAACGAGACGCTCGTAGCGCTCTATGGACCGGGTCAGTTCACCGGCGAGGTCAACATGCTTTCAGGCCGCCCCGCGCTCCTCCAGGTGCGGGCCAGCGAGGCGGGCGAATTGATCGAGCTGGACCGAAAAAGCTTCTTGGAGCTCGTGCAGACCGACAGCCAGCTCAGCGAGCTCATCATGCGGGCCTTCATACTGCGCCGGGTGGAATTGATCGCCCACGGGCTCGGCGATGTCGTGCTCCTCGGGTCGAATTATTGCTCGGAAACCCTACGCGTTAAAGAGTTCCTAACGCGCAACGGCCATCCGTACTCGTACATCGATCTCGATCGTGACGACGGCGTTCAAGATCTGCTGGACCGGTTTCACGTGACCGGCGCGGATGTGCCGGTTATGATCTGCCGTGGCGAGGTGGTGCTACGGAGTCCGACCAATCAGCAGATCGCCGACTGTCTCGGCTTTAACGTGGCCATCGACCAGACCCAGATACGGGACGTGGTCATCGTCGGCGCGGGACCCGCGGGACTCGCTGCGGCCGTGTACGCCGCTTCGGAAGGCCTGGATGTCCTGGTGCTGGAGACAAACTCGCCGGGGGGACAGGCCGGTTCCAGCTCGAAGATCGAAAACTACCTTGGTTTCCCGACGGGCATCTCGGGTCAAGCTCTCGCGGGGCGGGCGTACACGCAGGCGCAGAAATTCGGCGCCCAAGTGATCATCGCGAAAGGCGCCAAAAACTTTGCCTGCGACCGTACGCGCTACGCCATCGAGATCGACAGTGGCTTGCGCGTGCCTGCCCGCACCGTCATCATTGCGACAGGTGCCGCGTACCGGAAACCGTCCATCGAGAACTTGGCGCAGTTCGAGAACGCGGGTGTGTACTACGGCGCGACATTCATGGAAGCGCAGTTGTGCCGCGGTGAAGAAGTCGTTGTGGTGGGGGGTGGAAACTCAGCCGGCCAGGCCGCGGTCTTTTTGGCACAGACCGCCAAGCGCGTGCACATGCTCGTGCGGGCGAAAGGCCTCGCCGAAACTATGTCGCGCTATCTGATTCGTCGGATCGAACAGAATCCGGCCATCGTCCTCAGAACCAACACCGAAATCGTGGCCCTCGAAGGGAGTAACCATCTCGAACGGGTGCGCTGGCGCGATGCTCGGACCGGCGACATTGAGACCCACGACCTGAGACATGTCTTCCTCATGACAGGGGCAGTTCCTGGTACGAAGTGGGTCGAGGGATGCGTCGCGCTCGATGCAAAGGGATTTATCAAGACGGGACCCGATCTGTCCCAGGAAGATTTGGCCGCCGCGCATTGGCCGCTCGCCAGGGCTCCCGATCTCCTCGAAACGAGTTTGCCGGGCGTGTTCGCGGTGGGTGACGTCCGGGCAGGCAATATCAAGCGCGTGGCTTCCGCAGTGGGCGAGGGGTCGATTGCGATCTCCTTCGTACATAAGGCGCTGCACCAGTAGGAGGACCACGACGATGGCTGAAGCAACCTGCGCTCATATCGAGGCCATTACGACCGTCAAACACCCGAAGCGCCGGCAATGCGACGAATGCGTGAAAATCGGCTCCCGCTGGGTCCATCTACGGACGTGTCAGGAGTGTGGCACGACGCGTTGCTGCGACGACTCGCCCAACCGCCACGCCACCAAGCACGCGGGGTCGAGCAAGCATCCAGTGATCGCATCCGCGGAACCCGGGGAGCGTTGGCTTTACTGCTATCCAGACGATGCTGTTGTGGAGTATTGAAGGAACAAGCGTTTTGGAGGAATGAATCATGCGAGAAACGATAGAAATAGGATATCAGGCGTTTGTTTCAGACGGCGGCGAGGAGTTCGGAGCGGTTCGGGAGGTTTCTCCAAACGGCCGGCCCGAACTCGTGATCTACGTCGAGAATGCGGGGGAATTTGTCGTGCCGCTCTCTGCGGTGGAGGCAGTCCATTCGCAGAAGGTTGTGTTGAACTGCGGCAAGCTGGAGCGTCGGCTTCGACAGGCGATCGGTCACGCACACGACGCCGAAGAGCCCAACGCTTGAACCGTGTTGATCGGAGGGAAACGCAAGTGCTCCCTGACAAGTATTCCGCCAGACGGTTTCGAGCTGTTAACGCAACGACCGGGCACTGGTGAGACTCAGGAGACGTGTGGACTGTAAGTACTCAGAGAAACGAGGACGCCGCCGAGCGCTTGGACGAGCCGTCCTGAATTTTAGTCCTCGTCGTAGTTAGGGCGTGGCCAATGAGTGTCGTATTTCTCGCATATGGGATTAGCGTAACTATCATCCGCCAGACAACCGCAGCTAGTGATAAGACTAGAAAGTAGGACCAGCATTGCTAGCAATAAAATAGTGCTGCGCATGATGTTCACCTATTTCTGTTCGCTCCACGTGAGATAGTTTCCGGCAAGCCCCGTGCCAGGTTCTGGGGATCGAGCCATAGCTTGAATTTTAAGAAATCCGAAAAGTTATGGGACATGAGAAGTTGAACCGGCTTTGTAGGTCTTCGCTTGGCAGTAGCAGCAAAAGGCACAGGGGAGGGCATCTCGCCCTCCCCATGCACCGTCTCTAACAACACCTTTAATCAGAGTAATCGTTCTCCAAGCGATGCTCGTTCTCGATTCTCTGCGCTTGGACTTGATCTTTTCCAACCGGATTCTCGTCACACGGCCCGTAGAAGTCGACCACGTCACCTGTGCTCGAGTCTTTTAGCGCTGGTTGATTGTCGTCCAAAGTGCTCTGGCGCATGGCTGGAAACTTCTCGTGACAATAACTATCTGTCGTGAGCTGATCCTTCGAGAGAATGCCATCGGCACCGGTTGCAGTGTTGAACACTCCCATCGTACCAGTGAAAAGTACGGCTGCTAAAATTGACGTTGCGATTTTCATGAGTCTCACCTCCTTCCTTTGCATTCTGATTATCGATATCGCAAGGTCCGTACCAGGCGAACCTGCCTTCATAGGTACTTGGGATTGCGTGAGTTACCGATGCGTGATTATTGTCAGATGCTGGGTCTCAAACTGCGACGTGACGAGATATCATCGAACGTCGAAATATCAGCTGCGACGGCATCGCAAAGTCTCCTAGCCAGAGTGAAGTAATGTTAGAAAATGGCAACAATGCGATG
>CAVTUQ010000019.1:0-247583 GCA_963737905.1 uncultured delta proteobacterium
AAGCACTGCACGGAGCTGCTCAAGATGCAGAATGACGAAGAGTGGGACTGTTTTTACGATACCCAAGCGGCTTCGCTCGAGGCTAAGCCCTATCCCACCCTGGATGCGATCCAGAATGTTTTTGCCCTGGCACTCAAGCGAGATCCTGAGATCAAGAATTTCAATCCGCTGGCGCTCTGGGACCTTCACTATCTGCGGGAGATTGACGACAGCGGCTATATCAACCGGCTTTACGGGTGAACAAGTTCGAAGGCTTCTTGTTGCGGCTGTCTGGCGGCTATTATACGCAAAAGGTAGATGTGAGCACCCA
The DNA here is from genome assembly GCA_963737905.1 of uncultured delta proteobacterium. Classification (GTDB taxonomy): domain Bacteria; phylum Desulfobacterota; class Binatia; order UBA9968; family UBA9968; genus DAIRFP01. The sequence goes on from CAVTUQ010000019.1 coordinate 311, forward strand.
ATTCCTCTTGTGCGAGGACTAACGAATGCGAGTTATCTTGCCGCAGCAAGAATTTGCGATCCAAGGTGCACAAGATCGGTTTCATCGAATTCTTCTGTTGTCTCTCCTCAGCAGCGCGTTCCCAAAAGCGATCGTAGATTGGCCACCCGCAACCGTCGTGCTGGTGGTAGCGGTGCTGCCATCAGCAAAAGTCGCTGTCAGATTAAACGTAGAGCCTGGAGGAAAGTAAGTACTGCCGGTGCCGTCCGAGGCAAAGAGACTAAAACTGCTGCCCTCAGATACCGCAAAGTTCACGCCGGCATTGGCAGTGTTGTTGTACAAAGCCCCATCCAAAGAAGCGGCAGCCCCCAACACCCAATAGTTATCCACCGTTGTGTTCCAGATCCCGCCGTTGTCGCTGCGTCGAAGCTCAAGTTTGGTAACTGTCCGATTGCCACTTCCGGCCAGAAGATTCACTGTAAAGGTCGCATCGGCTGAGCCATCTGCGCTGAGCAATCTGTCCCCTCTCCCAACTCGATCCCTCAACTTGCCATCAAAACTTAAAGCAATGTTGGCCGGAGGAGGAGCAGGCACCGTTGCGCTGGCAGTTGCAGTGCTGCCATCGGCAAAGGTCGCGGTCAGATTAAAAGTGGAGCCTGGAGGGAAGTAAGTGCCGCCCGTTCCATCCGAAGCGAAAAGATTGAAACTTCCGCCCTCAGATACCGCAAAGTTCACAGTGGCATTGGCGGTGTTGTTGTACAGCATCGCATCCAAATTAGCCGCCGCTCCTAACGCCCAAATGGTGTCGGCTGTCGTATTCCAGATGCCGCCATTGTCGCTGCGTCGAAGCTCAAGTTTGGTAACTGTCCGATTGCCGCTCCCGGCCAGAAGATTCACTGTAAAGGTCGCATCGGCTGAGCCATCTGCGCTGAGCAATCTATCCCCTCTCCCAACTCGATCCCTCAACTTGCCATCAAAACTCAAAGCAATGTTAGCTGGAGGAGGAGCAGGAACCGTTGCGCTGGCAGTTGCGGTGCTGCCATCGGCAAAAGTCGCTGTCAGATTAAAAGTGGAGCCTGGAGGGAAGTAAGTGCTGCCCGTGCCGTCCGAGGCGAAAAGATTGAAACTTCCGCCCTCAGATACCGCAAAGTTCACGCTGGCATTGGCGGTGTTGTTATACAGGACCGCATCCAAATTAGCCGCCGCCCCTAACGCCCAAATGGTGTCGGCTGTCGTATTCCAGATGCCGCCATTGTCGCTGCGTCGAAGCTCAAGTTTGGTGACTGTCCGATTGCCGCTCCCGGCCAGAAGATTCACTGTAAAGGTCGCATCGGCTGAGCCATCTGCGCTGAGCAATCTGTCTCCTCTTCCAACTCGATCCCTCAACTTGCCATTGAAGCTCAAGGCGAGATTCGGCGGGATGACACCGGCGCCGCTAACGGCTAGCGATGCATCTCCACCGCCTGTAAGATTCACATTCCCTAAGAACGTTTGTGCAGACGTGGGGCTAAACCGTATCGTCAGTGTCTGACTCTGGCCGGCATTCAAACTATAAGAACCGCCAGATATGATCGTAAAAGGCATAGTAGTCGTAGCATTTCCAGTGAGCACGCCACCTCCGACATTTTTCACTGTAAAGCTTCGATCCGTCGTACCTCCGACGTTGATGCCGCCAAAATTGATCGAACTGGGACTAACGCTGATCAGAGGTGTGGCAACATTTACTGTCAACAGGTCACCGCCGGGAAACGTGAGTGTGTAAACTCCCGTTGCTAGAGGAGTCCATTCACCTGAATAGATTCCGTCCCCTGCGGCTTGATCCGATCCAAGACCATCGTCTACAAGCGTAACGATCTCTCCGCCAGGATTGACTGAGACGTCGACATTGCCGTTAGGGTTTGCACAGTTGATATTCAGAACCGAAAGATCGATCGGCGCACCGACTGAGCCGCTGATAGAGTCGCCTATGGGTCTCAGCCGGGAAACCACGTTAGAATTAGTGCAAGTTAACGCACTGAAAGCATTGAGACGCTTTTGCGTGATCGTGTTGGTTAATGACGTAACGTTGTCCCCGCCTGCGAGAATAAGATTTTTGATGCTTCTCCAGTCCAAGCTCGGATCGTGCGCCTGTAACAGCGCTGCTACGCCAGTGACGTGCGGGGTGGCCATCGAAGTACCACTTAGGGACGCATATGAATTTCCGCGAATTGTACTTAAGATCTCGCTGCCAGGGGCGCCAACGTGCACGGTTCGCCTGCCGAAGTTGGAAAAGGTGGAGCGAGCGTCGGTCCGTGTCGTAGAGGCTACGCAGATAACGTTGGGAAGATAATAATTACAAGGATAGAACGGAGTGGTATCGTTGTTTTGGCCGATGCCGAAAATATTGCCGTTTCCCGCTGCCGTAATGAAGAGCATTCCCCGTTGTCGGTGGGCTTCGATGGCATCCAACAAAGCCTGCGAAAAACCTCCGCCGCCCCAACTGTTGCTGGTGGCAATGATGTTTAGCCCACGATCTTTCATGGTCTTGACGTAATCAAGACAGTCGATGGCATCGGCGATGGTTCCAGATCCGCTGGCATTGACAAACTTGCAAGCCATGATTTTGATGTTCCAATTTATGCCTACCACACCGGCGCCGTTGTTCCCCACCGCCCCAATGATTCCGGCAACATGGGTTCCGTGATTGTTATCGTCCAGAGGATCCGAGTCGTTGTTCGCCGTGTCGATGCCGAAACAGTCATCGACAAAACCGTTGCCGTCATCGTCGATTCCATTATTGTTACAGTCAGCCGTGTTACGGAACATGTTGGCAGCCAGGTCTAGGTGATTATAATCAATCCCCGAGTCAATCACGGCGACGATAACATCGGAGCTCCCGGTTGTGATATCCCAAGCCGCCGATGCATCTATATCAGCCTCGGGAGTACCACCCGACTGGCCAACGTTTTGTAGCGCCCATTGCTCACTGAAACGAGTATCGTTTGGTGTATTCGTGGTTCTCACGATGTAGTTCGGTTCGGCATAGAGGACATCGGGAGAACGCTGATAAAAATCAATCGCCTCTTTGACCGAGAGGCCTCGAGGCAGTTTGACAAGCTCAAGGCCTGCTAAATTCCGAAACACCTTGGCTCGCCTGGCTCCTACCCCGTAATGAGTCATTAACTTCCTATATTCATCGCGTCCACCGCGGAATTTAACGATAAGCTCATCGTTGATATGCGGCCCGGTCTGGGGATCAGGCGGTTGAGCTGAAAAGCTAAGGGTAATGGGGGTCATTAAAAAGGAGAGCGCAAAATAGGAAAGCAAGAGAAATACGTGCCGGTTCCTCATAGAAACCTCCTGACATTTCTCGTTCGCTGTTTTTGGAGCAAGATACATTCCACCCGTCTGGCGAAAACATTTCGGCAAAGTGTCATCGAATTGCGCTGCTTGTCACACAACCACTGCGTCTCTTTGTTTCTTCACATCCATCTCTTGCTTTTGATCGACGCCAAGTGATAACCGTCATCGTCAACTTTGGAGTGACAGTTCGTCATTGTCGGCGACGAGATACATGTCGAACGGAGAAATGTCAAACGCAGAAATTTTCCGAGCGAGCAAACTCAAGCCGTTTATGCACAAGAAGGGAAAAAACTGGTCAATCCTACCGAGCACAGGCTGGACGGCGCTGAGTCCCCTGAGAAAGAGCGAGGAGACCAATCGCTATTTTGCGGCTAGCGATTGAGCAGCCAAACAAGCGCACTTGTAGCAGGGCCGAAGTAAAAAGATGGAAGGTGACTGGCTTATGACGGTAGCGCAATCATTGAATCATTTCGTCGTTCGCGTCGATGAATTGGTTGTAGCCAGAAGAATTCTACGTAAGAGTTTCGGCGACCGGATCACGCGCCGTAGCTGTACGGGTAGATTTGGCTACATGCTGATACGGGAAATGATTGCATGCCGACGGGGGAGATTTTCCCAGAAGTTGGTCGGGTTTTATTTACACAGACTTAGTGGATAGGGCTTCAATTCAGGCATTGAGTCATCCGCGTCTACTTCTAATAACCATAGCCGATGGAATTGGAAGTACTCTGCGAGTTGACAGTCTTGCCTGCTGTTCATTGCGCGAGCAAAGATCACTTTCGCGCTGTCTATGTCTGCCTCGTTATATACCCACTCGTCGTGAAATGAATGCCCGGGTCCATAGCTCACGATAATCAAATGCTTTCCGTCCTCCTGTTTCAGTTGCTTGAGTAAGTGTGCGCGCTGATCCTGCCAACTGGATGAGCTGTCGTTCTCGATAGTTCTGTACAAAGACACCAGCAGCACGGCGATAGCCAAAAGCGGAGTTAGCCATAACATGAATGGCCCGGTCTTTCGGTTTCGCCATCGCGCCAACCGCAACGCGTTTAGGACGAAATAATAGTTGAGGCCAATGATCGGTGCTAAATAGTGTGGCCATTTGAACGTTTCCGTTACCAAGCCCAGAATCAAAACGAAATAGATCAGAAAAGCACGGCGCGCCCAGGGATTCCGTAGCGTCCAGAGAAGCAACACACGATAAACAATTATTACCGGTATCAGAAAAATATTAACGGTCAGGAATCCTAAAGAAAACAGCGCATACACATCATCTAATTAGGAAGCCAGAAATCGAGCGCTGGCTTGTATAGAACGGAAGGGCATAGGTCGCGTGGAAATCATGGATGACTTTATGGCGATATTCTGGTTCCGGAGAAAGCTTTTGCCAAAGAAAGACGGGAGCCATGCCGTATGTTTCTTCGTGAATTTGATACGGCATGCGCAAGGGGTTTCCCGTTACGCGTAGATTGTAAAATCCCATTGCTGTAATTGTGAGAACGAGAATAAAAAGGATAGGTAGTGCAATTGTTCTGATAGAAACCCGCAGCTCCTGCCCGCGCCGGCTGCTGATTCGAATCATCAGAAAAATTCCTCCCGCCAGGCTAACGAGCATTCCCTCAAATGGACGACTATTCGCTAGGATTGCCAACCCGATCCCCGTGAGCAAAGAATCGCAAATACGGGACTGGCGCATAAGACGCTTTATCCCGCCAAGCACCAAAGCTCCTCCTGTTGCCGCAACCGCCCCGCCCCAGTAACTTTGCGCCCAATACCCAGCCATCCCCAGGGTCGGGTTAATCATCGCGAGGACAGTACCTAAAACGGCCCAGCGGGGCGAGACCCACGCATACAACATCCAACATATAGCTGCGCACATCAGTCCGAAACTCATCCATACGCCAACGATGGGGTGTCCTCCCACAACTTGACCGGTGGCCAAGACGAGTCCTTGAGCGGGTGGATATTTGGACATGTACGTTGGCTGTTGGATGATATGAAAGCTTTCAAAATGAACCCACATCGGATGGGTGGGATTCGTTAACCGTCCATGGGCGAATGTGTCAGCCGCAAGCAAGTAGCTAAATTCATCGTGGATCTTGGGCTCCGAAATACCCACGACCAGCCCAACGGCAGCGCTGCTACCGAAACCGGCTAGTCCTAACAAGACCACACATAACCATCGCCGACCTGCGATACGCCCGAGCTTACTCAATTCGAGATGCAACCGTAACTTTGCGTGTGGTGGGATTGAGGAAAGTGCGATCAAGCGCGCCATAAAACAGAGCCCCCGCTCTTCCAAGCTCGTCGCCGGCTACGAAGGTTTGCGGCAAAGAACTTGATATTGCGCACCGAAGGGGAGTCGTGAGCAAAGGGGTTCGATGCGGCGACACCAATGGAGAATTCTGGGAAAGATAAACAAAAAATCTGTTCGGAGAATGTCGAACCCGCCAAGTCGAAGCAAGTGTCGAGCTTCGGGAGGAGGAAAGGGTGATGGCATCTCGATCGAAAGGAATTCGGCTCATCACATAACGAGTGCCCGGATTCCAAGGATTGTTTTCCCAAAACGCGAACAATCCACCCGCACGCAACGATCGTAAAACGTAGTCGATTGCGGGAGCGCGGTCCAAAGGGGGAATATGATGAAAGACACCATTGCAGAACACCACATCGAATTGACCGCGGGGTTGATATTCATCAAACAAAAAGAAATGGGCGCGTTCCGATCCGTGCTGCCGCCTCGCGACGTCCAAAGATTTCGGCGACTGATCTGTACCGACAAAATCCTCGACGCCGAGTAGGTCAAAAAACAATGGCGAGCTTGAACCCGTGCCGCAGCCAAAATCCATGAGCCTTGTGACCGGAGCTGAAAGTGGTTGTAAGCAATCGCGAAGCCATTCGATGCGCCGTTGCGCGAAATAGTCCTTTTGCTCACCCGATACGGAAATTCCGCGGGCTAAGGCGACATCATAATCGTCAGCATAGACATCAAATATTGTGCGGCCATTTTCCGTCATCGCCGGCGCATTCCTAAAATGCTCACGAAAAAACTTGAAAGAATCGTCTGAAACCCGAGCGCTGTGAGAGTTGCTCCTGGGACAACCAGTCGCATGGTTTGTGCGTAATCCAGGTGTCCGAAGCCTGTCAGTCGCCAATGGTTGATTGCCATGACTAACAGGCCGACGCCGACAAGAAGAGCGATCGACGAAACGATTAATCCTCTTTCTAGATTTACGAATTCGAAGAAACGATTCATTCGAGGATCTTCGGGCAAGAGTCCATCGCTGATGGCAAAGGTCTTGGTCAAGATTGCAAAGACGATGGACTGATAACCGCAGAGGATGGCCAAGCTAGCAAACAATAACGTATGAGCGTCAAAAGTCATTCCATTGAGCGTCATACCGGGCATTGCGATCCCGTACCCCGTCATACCGAGAAGGATCAACAGGATACCCGGAACTAGAAACAGCCAGCGCGGACTGCAGATAAAGAAAAGCCGTATCGTCCGCCAGCCGTCACGAAAAGTCCGAAGGTGGGGAGCGCGATCCTTTCGTCCGTCGGGATGAAGAGTGATCGGGACCTCGGCGATTTTCGCTCTGTATAGGCTGGCCTTGATGATCATTTCGGTGGCGAATTCCATCCCCGTACAACGTTGATCAAGCAAAAAATAAACATCTTTTCTGAAGCCACGCAGTCCGCAATACACGTCGTGCAAGGGTGATCTGAACCACCATCGGGCGAGAAACGAGAACATGGGATTTCCCCATACTCGATGAAGAAACGGCATGGCGCCTCGCTTTACGATCCCGCCGCCGGCAGGAAGACGGCACCCTTGGACGATATCGAATCCTTCACGAAGTTTCTCCACGAACTTCGGAGTCTCCAGGAAATCATAGCTGTCGTCAGCATCGCCCATGATGATATATTTCCCTCGGGCAGCCAGAATCCCACCCATGAGGGCGCTGCCATATCCTCTCTCTCTTATATTGATCAGGCGGGCGCCGAGCTTCGTCGCGATCGCCTGACTTCCATCGGTGCTTCCATTGTCGGCAACGATGATTTCTCCTGCTATTTCTTGTTCATTTAGTGCTCGTCTGGCTTTGCCGATGCACGCCGCAAGGGTATCTGCCTCGTTGAGGCAAGGCATGATGATTGAGACTTCCGGGAAGTTTTCGTCAGTTGCGGGGATTTGGTTTGCTATTGCTTCCATCAGCATTGGTGACATACCGGTGTATCTTCAGTACACATGCAAATTATAGGTTATCCCGCACTGCCCGGAAAGTTTTTTAAGAGTCGCTCTCGTTCTCTAGGACGATAGAAAGGACGAGGCTGTTTTACACGAATGAAAGCCAATGTGAATGGAGGAGCAGGAGGGCACGATTGCAAGCGCTAACGGCATTGAGTTATGTTGCCTAAACAAAGGGTAACAGAGAACCAATTTAGGCGGGCGAATAAGAGCCGCGGAATTGCTGAGTGACAGCGAATCTAGGAGGAGAAACAGCGCATGCGATTTGGGACTTTCAGTTACAATCAGGCACGACCCTGGGTGCCGGAGCGCCAGGCCTTTGAGGAACTGCTGGAGCAGATTGAACTCACCGAGCGGCTGGGTTTCGACGAGGCCTGGTTCGCCGAGCATCATCATTCGGACTACGGCATGTTGGCGTCTCCCAATTTGATTATCGCCGCCCTTGCTCCTCGTACCCGGCGGCTCCGCCTTGGGAACCTGGTCAATGCCCTGCCCCTCCACGACCCGATGCGCCTCGCAGAAGAGTGCGCGACCCTGGACATCCTCACCGGTGGAAGACTGAACGTAGGGCTCGGTCGCGGAGTGCCGCGCGATGACCTCAAACATGGGCTCGATCGCGATACGGCGCAGGCGCGCTTCGAAGAGGGAATCGAGATTCTTCTGCGCGCGTGGTCAGAAAACACCTTCACGTACTCCGGCAAGGCTTGGAACTATGTTGATATCGTGTGCCGTCCACGGCCGCTGCAGCGACCGCACCCGCCGATCTACTATGGTGCTACTTCGCCCGAGAGCCCGGCGATGGTGGCGCGCCGGGGCTGGAACCTGGCCCTGTCACGCCAGCCGCTGGCAAACTGCGCACGCGCCATCACATCCTATCGAGCGGAGCGGGCCGCGCATGGCAAAGCGGATCGCGGAGACGCGATTATGGTGCGGGATGTCTATGTTGCCGAGACCGACGAGCAGGCATGGAAGGAGGCTCCCCCGCAAATCACTCGCTTTTGGCAATTGGCTACGGATAATGTCTGGCGCGGCGAGTCCATCGCCACGGACGATCTTCCCAAGTTTACCGAGCGCTTTCCCTATTTTCCCGGCGGTTTAACCGTGAAGCGACTCGACGAATGGGGAACCTCGCTCATCGGCAGCCCCGAAACAGTCGTCAAAAAGGCGCGTTCAATGATCGAAACGGCAAAACCGGACAGCCTGGTCGGCATGTTCAGTTTCGGCGGCCTGAGCCACGAGCAGGTGACGCGATCCATCGAGCTGTTTGCCACCAAAGTGATGCCGGCCCTGGGAGCGTAATCAAAGCCCCGTCGTGCTCGCAGGCGGCCGGCGATAATGGGTCGCTTGTTCGTAGGCGTAGGCAAACTTGATCAAATTGCCATCGTCGTAAGGCCGTCCAATAAAGCAAACCCCCGCCGGGAGGTTGTCGCGCGTGAAACCGGCGGGGACGACGATGGTCGGAACATAGACCAAAAACGTGTTCAGATGCGGCGCGCCTTTTTGGTCGACGAAGGGCGGGTTGACGCCGTCCTTGATCAAGGTCGGTTGATGTTCGACGGCTTTGTGTACGATCGCATCAAGCTTGTGATCGGCCATGACCTTCAAGAAAATCGTCATCAATTCCTCTTGCGCTCTGAGACTCTCGTAATGTTTCGCCGCATCCGGATTTCTCTTGAACCGATCTTGCGAGCGTTTGACGACTTTGGCGAAGTCAGGTGAAGCGATGACCTCTTCAGGCGTCTTGAACGGCGGATTGGCGCTCCGGCCGTAATAATTCCTAAACGATTGATCCGTTTCGCCCGGTCCTCCTGAACGTTTGGCGAGCAGTTCTTTCACTTTGGGAATGACGACTGGGTCGATGACCTCGGCGCCGGCGGCTTTGAATTCGACTACGGCTCTGTCAAAAACCTCCGAGATTTTCTTGAAGTCTTCCGAATCCGGCTCAGCATTGAGGCCGATCGACTCACGCAAGATACCCAGGCGCGCACCTTTAAGTCCATCTTTGTTCAGAAACTTTGTGAACGTGTCGGGAATATGGCCGACGCCGCGCGCTGTGATCGGATCTTCCGGATCGTAGCCTACCATGACGTCTAACAGCGTCGCCAAATCCTTCACGCTGCGCGCCATGGGGCCGAGCGAGCCGAAAATTTCCGGCCAACAGCCGTAAACGCCGCCGCGGCTGACGAGACCCGCCGACGGGCGCATGCCGGTGATGCCGTTCCAGGTCGACGGCCGGCGGATCGATGCCAAGCCTTCCTGTCCCACGCCCACCGTTGAGAAATTTGCTGAAACCGACGCGGCGGAACCGCCGGACGAACCGCCCACCGTCCGTTCCGTGTCGTACGGGTTGCGGGTCGACCCGAAAAGCGAACCGTGCGTGTCGCCGCCGCCGAGTTCACCGAGCGTCGCTTTCGCCAAAATAACCGCGCCCGCATTTTTCAATTTTTCCGCGACGAAGGAGTCGCGGTCGGGATAATAGTTTTTGAACAACACCGAGCCGAGGGTGGTCGGCATGCCTTTGACGTCGGCCTGGTCTTTTACGATCACGGGAATGCCATGCAGCGGACCCACCGGGCCGGAAGCTTTGTACGCCGCATCGAGGCGGTCAGCTTCTTCGAGCGCGTCGGAATTGATCGTGATAATCGCGTTGATGGCCGGGCCTTTTTTGTCGAACGCTTCGATACGGTCGAGATACATCTGGATCAGCTGGCGACAAGTAAGTTGGCCGGATTTGTAAGCGGCGTGGATATCTTCGATGGTCGCCTCGACAACATTGAACGGCGCGTTGGATTGAGCCATGGGAAACCTCCTCGTCATTGGAAAAGGTTGCGTCCATCCTTGATATTCAAACGCGGCGAAAATGTCCAGGGTTGATACCGCGAAAGGGGAGATCGGGTCAGTGGGAAAGATTTAACCGTGGTTTGACGGACGGCTACGTCTCCTCGGACTTTTGGTTCATCTCCGCAGCGTGCTCTGCGCTGCTCTCCGGATTCTGTACGCCGAACAGATCTGAGTCAGACATCCACTCCTAGGATTCAATGTCTCGGAAGGCTAGGGCGGCATCGTAGAGGTTTTTCCAAATCGGGAGAGGGCAAGACGGTATGTTCATAAGTAAGATTTTCTGTATGGATACTTAGCATCTATATTCGAATGGTCGGCGTTCGAGAGGGTAACTCTGATGGCACCTGCGTTTACGGGTTCTTCCAGAATATTTCCATGTACTGTTTGTTGATCTCGTCGAACCGCGACATCATCTTCGGGTTGACCGGATGGAGGCGATAACCGGCGGTCTTCTTTCGCAAATCGGATTCCACGTTGGGGTTTGCCGGATAACTGCCGATAACATTTGCCGTCAAGCTCTGCCCTTCTTTAGAAAGCAAAAAGTCGACGAACAGCTTGGCGGCATTGGGATGTCGAGCGTGGGCATAGATGCCGAGCAGGTGAGTAGAAGCCGGGATCGGGTTTCTTCCTGCCACCCATTCAATCGGCGCCCCGGCTTTCTGAATTCTCATGTAAGTATCGAGATAAGTATTGGCCAGGATCGGGAACTCGCCGGCAGCGAGCAATTGAGTCAAGAGATTCTTGTTTTCCCGCATGTAGAGATCCTTGGCGGCGAGTTGCTTCATGAACGCCAGGCCTGCTTGCTCGCCCATGATTTCAAGCATGACGGCCATCCAAGAGCTGTCGCGAAAGTCCATCGCGATCTGTTTGGGTCCCCATCGGGGATGCAGCAAATCTTCATATCGCCTGGGCGCGATTTCGGGAGGAACTAACTTTGTATTGTAGGCCATACCCTGAACGCCGAGGTGCAAAATGTTCCAGTAACCTTCCGGATCTTTTAATGAATCCGGATACCTTGCACGCTCGGGTGAGTCGTATTTCATCACCAACTTGCCTCGTGTCAGCTCGTTCCAGATTGTAAATGTTGCGCTGATGACATCGGCCTCGTGTTGCTGTGTGCGCGCTTCAAGCTGAATTTTGGGAAGCAGTTTCTGTGTGTTCGCCCGGTAAAGGGAGGTCTCGATGAAAGGATACTTTTTCTTGAACTCCGCTAGCAGTGCAGTGGCATTCTCCGTGAGCATGCTGGCATATACAATGAGCCTCCCTTCCTTTTTGGCCCCCTCCAGGATATTCAACTCCGCTGCGTAAGCCCAAGTCGTAGCCAACAGCGCAGCGAAACCGGTGACTAGAGATTTCAACCTGCGACGATTCATGGAACGCTCTCCTCGCTTGCGCGCAATTGTTTCCCACAATACTCAGACGAGGCGATGAGGGCAAGTTGAATATTCCCGTCAAAAACGGACCGCAATTCGAGTTGAAGTGGATAATAGCGTTCGTTTAGTGGCTGTAAAGCTCCTTGACGAAGCCGCTATCCTCCAGCTCTTTGAGCGGGCGTGTTATCGTAGAAATCCTTTGGGTCGGCCGACGCGGCCTTGGGGTTGTCCGAAAGCGACAGAACCGTGCGGATCGCCTCCTCGGGCATGTAAGGAACCTTTAAAAACAGATCGGCAAGGCTTTGATAGGAGTCGTCGATCATCTCGGGATCTTTGGTTCCGAGATATTCGGCGAGCGCTTTTTTCGCGACTTCGGGTTGCTCGTGAATGATTTTTATAGACGCGAGGTAAGCTTTGAGAAAACCTTTGATTGCTTCCGGGTTTTGCCGGATGAGAGATTTCCGAGTCGCGATGGCATTGTGCGGGTACGGATATTTGAACGAGGCGATGTCCACCAGTTTTTTGAAACCAAGACGCTTAGCCATCACGGTTGTCGGCGATGAGAACACTCCGCCCGCAATGATTCCCTTTTGTAAGGAGGCTAGGAGGTCTCCTTGCCGCGCAAAATAGAGAATCTTCACGTCTTGCCCGTAACGAATCCCGTACCGCTTAAAGAGCGCGATGGCAGCATGGTCGGAGGAAGCGCCTTTAGTAATGACTCCGAAAACCTTACCTCGGAGATCATTGATGTCCTTGATCTCGGGCTTGGCATAGACAGTAAATCCATAGGTTGAGAGCCCGATACCGACATAAGTGAGGTCGGCTCCGCCAAGGATGGCGCCGACGACCGCCCCGCCCGTGAGCGCTATGGCCACGTCACCGGCGATGAGCGAGTGGGTGAGGATAGCTCCACCCGCGATGTAAATCGGCTTGACATCGATGCCGTACTGTTGGTCGAGATGGTTTTTGGCGATCACCCAGAGCGGCATCGAACCGCCGCTCAACTGGGGATATCCGACCGTGATGGGGGCCGCGGCGCTATTTTGGGGGCTTAGCATCGGCAACAACAGCAGGGCTAGCGCACAAACAAGCGACAGGCGCTTTGATTTCATAGGGCGATCCTCCGAAATGCGCGGCTGAGGCCGAGCGAGTTCAATTTTGAGAGCACGATCCTATTCATTTCCCAGGAAAAGTTCCGTTGCGTCACGATAAATAACGTGCACCCTTACGGCAAAATACCACCCCTTTCACTCTCGCGTCAAAGGTCGATATTTAATCCTATGCGGTTGCTCCACGGCGGCGCCGAGCCGGCTCTTGCGATCCGTCTCGTATTCCGAATAGTTGCCGTCAAACCAAATAACCTTGCTATCGCCTTCGAAGGCGAGGATATGAGTCGCGATGCGGTCAAGAAACCACCGATCGTGAGAGATTACCACCGCGCAACCGGCAAAATTCTCCAGCGCTTCCTCCAGAGCGCGCAGTGTGTTCACATCCAGGTCGTTGGTCGGTTCGTCGAGCAGCAAAACGTTGGCGCCTTCTTTCAGCATCTTCGCCAGATGAACACGATTCCGTTCGCCGCCCGATAGCGTGCCGACCTTCTTTTGCTGGTCCGTTCCGGAGAAATTGAACCGGGCGACGTAAGCGCGGGAGTTCACTTCGCGAGCGCCGATTTTCAGTAAGTCAGTCCCGCCGCTGATCTCTTCCCAGATCGATTTTTTGGGGTCGAGGGTGCGGCTCTGATCGACGTATCCCAGGGCAACCGTCTCGCCGATGCGAATCTTGCCGCTATCGGGTTGTTCTTGACCGATGATCATGCGAAACAACGTCGTCTTGCCGGCGCCGTTGGGGCCGATGACGCCGACGATACCACCGGGAGGGAGCTTGAACGTCATGTCGTCCACTAAAACTTTATCACCGTAGGCTTTGCCGACTCCTTCCGCTTCGATAACGACGTTGCCCAAGGCGCGGCCCCGGCGGAATGGGGATCTCCAGATCTTCGCGCCGTTTCTGCGCTTCCTGATCGAGCAATGCTTCATAAGCCGTGATGCGCGCTTTGCCCTTGGCGCGGCGCGCCTTCGGCGACATCCGAATCCATTCGAGCTCGCGTTCAAGCGTCTTTTGCCGCTCGCTTTCGGATTTTTCCTGGTGGCGCAAGCGCTCTTGCTTCTGTTCCAGCCAAGACGTGTAGTTGCCTTTGAACGGAATGCCCTGGCCACGATCCAGTTCCAGAATCCAACCGGCCACGTTGTCGAGAAAATATCGGTCATGCGTAACGGCGATTACCGTTCCCGGATAACTCTGCAGGTGACGCTCGAGCCACGCTACTGATTCGGCATCCAGGTGATTCGTCGGCTCGTCGAGCAGCAGAATGTCGGGCTTTTGCAAGAGCAGCCGGCAGAGAGCAACCCGGCGACGTTCGCCGCCGGACAAGATCTTTACCGGCGTGTCTGGCGGCGGACAGCGGAGCGCGTCCATGGCCATCTCCAGCCGCGCATCGAGATCCCAGGCCTCCTGATGGTCCAGCTTCTCCTGCACTTGGCCCTGACGTTCGAGTAGCTTGTTCATGTCGTCGTCAGACATCGGTTCTGCAAACTTGGCGTTGATCTCTTCAAACTCTTTCAGCAGCTTGACAGTCTCTTGTACGGCTTCTTCGACGACTTCGCGCACAGTTCGTGAATCGTCGATCAACGGTTCCTGTTCCAAATAACCTACCGTATAACCCGGTGATAGCACGGCCTCGCCGTTGATCTCTTTGTCCACGCCCGCCATGATGCGCAAGAGCGACGACTTGCCCGAGCCGTTGAGACCGATCACGCCGATCTTGGCGCCATAGAAGTAGGAAAGGTAGATGTCTTTGAGGACGGCCTTCTTGTCGTAGTACTTACCGACGCCGACCATAGAATAGATAACTTTGTTTGGTTCAGTGCTCATGATTGAATCGTGTTATCAAATTTGAAGCTTGCGTAGCAGATCTTCGATTAAGCTCCCTCACGTGCCCATGTGAAAATTATACACGGACACGGGCCTGAAATCGAAAGGAGAAAGGCAAAGGGGGCGACCAGCCGGTCTCCACCCGCCGCAACGGCGCTCATCACTTCTTCAGCTTGGCTCGCTCCAGCGCGATAGCGAACACGTTGGTGGGCTGTGGCTCGCGCCCTGGGGCGCGCTTGGGTTCGAGCGGACGACGGTCACGCGGGGCGCGCGCTGTTTCGAAATTAGCGTCTGCGGGCGTGTCGCCTGAGCGCGACGAGATGCCGGGCGCGTCCTCGAGGCGCATACTGAGAGCGATGCGCTGGCGCTTCGCGTCGACGTCGATCACTTTGACCTTGACGATCTGGCCGGGCTTGACGATTTCGTGCGGGTCTTTGACGAATTTGTTCGCCAGCGCAGACACGTGCACGAGGCCGTCTTGGTGCACGCCGACGTCAACAAAGGCGCCGAAGGCGGCGACGTTGGTCACGACGCCTTCGAGGATCATGCCGGGTTGCAGGTCGGCAAGCGACTCGATGCCGTCCTGGAATGTGGCGGTTTTGAATTCGGGGCGCGGATCGCGGCCGGGCTTTTCCAACTCGGTTAGGATGTCGCGCACCGTCGGGATGCCGAATTTGCCATCGGTGAATTCGGCGGGCGAAAGCCCCTTCAGCGCCGCCGGTTGGCCCATCACCGCGCCGATTTCTTTGCCGATGCGCGCCAGAATGCGCTCGACTACCGGATAGGCTTCCGGGTGAACCGAGGAGCGGTCCAGTGGATTGTCGCCGTCGTTGATGCGTAGGAACCCGGCGGCCTGCTCGAAGGTCTTATCGCCCATGCGCGGCACCTTGCGTATGGTTTTGCGATTCGTGAATGGGCCGTTGGCATTTCTGTACTCGACGATGTTTTTCGCCAGCGCGTTGTTCAGTCCCGACACGCGCGCCAGCAGCGGCGCCGAAGCGGTATTCACGTCTACGCCCACCGCGTTGACGCAGTCTTCGACGGTCGCATCGAGCGAGCGCGCCAGCGCGCGCTGGTTTACGTCGTGCTGATATTGTCCCACGCCGATGGACTTGGGGTCTATTTTTACCAACTCGGCCAATGGGTCTTGCAGCCGCCGCGCGATGGACACGGCGCCGCGCAGGCTCACGTCCAGATCGGGAAACTCGGCGGCGGCGAATTCCGACGCCGAATAGACCGAAGCGCCGGCTTCGCTGACCACGATCTTGTTGAGCTTCCGTTCCGGCATCTTAGCCGCCACCAGCTTGATCACCTCGGCGGCGAGCTTGTCGGTCTCACGGCTGGCGGTGCCGTTGCCGATGGAGATCAATTCAACATTATGCTGCACCACCAGGCGTGCCAGCGTCGCCAGCGAGCCCTGCCAGTCATTGCGCGGCTGGTGCGGATAGAGGGTAGCGATCTCCAGCAGCTTGCCGGTGGCATCGACGACCGCGACTTTGCAGCCGGTGCGTATGCCGGGGTCGAGGCCGAGCACGGCCTTGGGGCCGGCGGGTGCCGCCAGCAGCAACTCGTGCAAATTGCGGCCGAATATTTTGATCGCCTCGGCTTCTGCCGCTTCCCGCAATTGCATCAGCAGCTCGGTGCTGATATGCAGATGCGCCCGCACGCGCCAGGTCCAATGGCAAACGTCGGCGAGCCACTTATCGGCGCGACGGCCGCGGTCTACGATGCCGAAATGCGCTGCGATCATCGCTACGCATGGATGCGGCACGGCGGCGGCTTCGATTTCTTCGCCCAGCCCCAGTTCGATCTTCAGCACGCCCAGGCTTTGGCCGCGGAACAGCGCGAGCGCGCGATGCGAGGGGATCGTGCGTATGGCCTCGGAATAGTCGTAGTAATCACGGAACTTCTCCGCCTCGGCGGTTTCTTTGCCTTTGGCCACTTTGGAGGTAACGACGCCTTGTTCCCACATGCGGGCACGAAGTTTGGCCAGCAGTTCGGCCGTCTCGGCAAAACGTTCGGCAAGAATGTCGCGCGCGCCGTCGAGAGCGGCTTTCACGTCCGGAACACCGTTTTCGGCGACAGGCTTGTCATTGATATATTTCGCCGCTTCCTGTTGCGGGTCGAACGTGGGATCGGCAAGCAGCGCATCCGCCAGCGGCTCCAGCCCGGCCTCGCGCGCAATCTGCGCCCGCGTGCGGCGCTTGGGCTTGTAAGGCAGGTAGATGTCTTCCAGTGCTTGCTTGGTAGCCGCCGTTTCGATGGCGCCGCGCAGTTCGTCGGTGAGCTTGCCCTGCTCCTCGATGGACGCCAGGATCACCGCGCGCCGTTCTTCCAGTTCGCGCAGATACAGCAGCCGTTCTTCCAGATTACGCAGTTGCGTGTCGTCCAGGTTGCCGGTGGCCTCCTTGCGATAGCGCGCGATGAAGGGCACCGTCGAACCTTCGTCGAGCAGCGCGACAGCCGCAGCAACCTGATGGGGCCCGGCGATGAGCTCCTTAGCGATGGTTTGAACAATCTTGATCTGGGCAGCTTCTGAAATGTTATTGGTCATTGGATGATTATACCAAAGTATTTGCTAATTATAGGCATGACATGGGAGCTTCGCTATCGTCGATTCCGGAATCGGAAATACAAGGGGCAGGTTTGAAACCTGCCCCTAGGACTGACATGCAAATTTTGCTTCGGCTAGCTTACGCCTTCACCGGATTCACAATTCTATCCCGAATGTGTTGAGGTAGGTCTCTGTGAAACACATCATCATTAAACTTATATAATTTCGGGGGTACCAAACGTTTTGGCTTTAACTTCTGGTGAAATTACGATTTTCAGATCATTTAAACAGAGTCTTTCAGCTGACATCGGATCAGTGGCGATGGGGGCCATGGATGTGACGCGGACGATTTTGCCGGCGCCGTTGCAACCGTAGGAGCCGTTTATTCTCGTCCCTGCTGCGTGGCGATGGCTTCGACGTGTTTGGCCAAGTCTTCTTCGAACTGTGAGAAACTTTCCCAATACAACACTGGAACGTCATTAACATCGAAGGGGCGGTTGCTCCCTTTCTTCGCTACAACAATGATATCTTTGTTCATTCCACTTGCGAGTCCTAGTTCCCAATAAACGTTGGATTTTTCCTCACTAATATCCGCTATGATAAACGCGCTCTGACGGATTCCTCGCATGATCTCTGGTATGATGCGCTTGCGATCACTCGATTCGTCAACTCGCCTTGCGTTATAACCGAATCGTTGGCAGGCTTTTTGAATCGCGATGCGAAGATCTTTGTACTCCGGGGAATCTTTAAACGACATGATTACGAATACTTCACGACTGGTGACCATCCGTTCCGCAAGATTGATCACCGTTGTCGCCAACTGATTCCAATCCGTTGAAAGAGACTTGAGCACTGCTTCGTAATCTTTTTTTGAGACGTTTCCCGGATAAAGGGTTTCCACCCGTTTGGCCTCTTCCAAACAAATGTCCTTGGCTGCGCCCCCAAACAGAGAGATGGGAAGTAAGGGCTTGCGCTCGATGCGCGCCCAGTTTGCCGCACGATAAGTTCCGCGGAACCCGCCGATAAGAATCACGGCATCTGCATATCGAATAATTTCCGGCGCGTTAAGATCCTTACCTCCCAACTCCCAGTCAACCAATTCAGACTGCAAAATCGCGCCATGTTTGTGGATGGGTTCGGTTCCCTGGTTAACATAGCTGACAATACGTCGATGGAGTACTTCGTTGGTTGCATTCTGACTGAGCAAATATTGTTCGGCGCCATCTGCGACACTGGAATCCAGATCAGTTCGACAGCCCGTAAGAAGCACGTGCCCTTGACGCATCATCTCTTCTCCGAGAGTACGCGCGAAACTCATGATTTCCGCCGGAGACCGGGCGAGGGCTTTTTCATCCTTTTTATCCAGACCGCCCGCGACCAAAATGGTCAGTTTTCTCCCGGCCATGGCGTCCTCCCTAAAAATTTTATCTTAGTGTCCTTAGCGTTAGCTGCCGGCCTTGTGTTACCGAATACCTACGGAGGGGAATTGCCCGCTTTGATTCACAGAGGCGACCGACTTGGTCGCCTCTATGCTAAATATTTGTCTTACGCCTTCCCCGCCTCCTTCAACGCGCGCAGCACATTTTCCGGACTCAACGGCAACTTGTTAATCCGTACACCCACCGCATTGTAAATCGCGTTGGCGATGGCGGCCATCGGCGGGACGCAGGCGATCTCGCCGGCCCCTTTGGCGCCGTAGGGGCCGGCGCCGGGGTAGCCGGACACCAATGTCGTTTCGATGCGCGGCATCATGTTGATGGTCGGCATCAGGTAATCGACGAAGGACGGGTTCATGGTGCGGCCGTCTTTATCGAAGACGACTTGCTCGCATAGCGCCTGGCCGATGCTCATCGCCGCGGCGCCTTCGATCTGGCCTTCGACGGCGGCTTTGTGGATCGGCTGGCCGATGTCGTGGACCGCGACGTATTTCAAGATTTTCACGTTGCCCGTGTCGGGACTCACCTCGACAATGCAGGCGTGCGCGGTGAACGGCTGCGAGCTGCCGTGGGCTTTTTCTTCGGCCACCAGTTCCAAGTTGTCGCAGTAGCCGCGGCCGATCACTTCGCCGATGACGTTGTGCGCGTTGGTGGCGACCGTGGCGAGCGCCACCGCTTTCGCCGGCGTGCCTTTCACCCGGATCTGCTTGTCGACGATCTCGAGATCGTCCGGGCTCGCTTCGAGCTGGCGCGCGGCCATTTTGAAGATCTGGTTGCGCGCGTCGATGGCTGCGAGTCGAGATGCGGTGCCGGAAACCAGAATGCCGCGGCTGCCGACCGTGCCGGCATCCCACGGGCTGGCATCGGTGTCGACGTTGACCACGGTAACATCGCTCACTGGAATGCCGAGCTCTTCGGCAACGATCATCGGAATACCGAACCCGGGGATGGTGCCCATATCGATCTTGCCAATATGCACCGTCACCGAACCGTCTTCGTTGACTTTCACGATGGCGCCGCCGCCGGGACCGGCACTCTCGATCCACGAACCGGTGGCGATGCCGATGCCCTGGTTTTTTTCCAGCTTCACGGTGCCCCAGCCGATCTTCTCCTTGGCGATGCGGATGGTCTCACCCAGCGAAACATCGCGTAGCTTGGGCACGCCGACGATCTTGTCCCCGGCTTTAGGAATATTCTTAAGGCGGAATTCTGTCGGATCCATACCGAGCTTGGCGGCGATGGAGTCCATATGCGACTCGACGGCGAATGCGGCCTGGGGTCCGCCCGGACCGCGCACCGGGCCGCAGACCTGCTTGTTGGTGTAAACGGTGTAGCCCTCGATGTGACAATTGGGCATCAGGTACCAGCCGCCGAGCATGTTGGTGCAGCGGCCGCCGGCCTGAACGCCGAAGCCAGAATAGCCACCGGCGTCGTAAAACACTTTGCCGGTGCGAGCGACGATGGTGCCGTCTTTTTTTACGCCGGTCTTGATGTACATTTTGGCGCCGGCACGGATGGTCGTCGAGATGGTTTCCTCGGCCTTGTCGAGGACGATCATCACCGGCCGCTTGGCCTTGATCGCCAAAAGACCGCAGATCGGCTCGATGGCGGCGCCGGAGGTGATGCCGCTGCCCTTGCCGCCGAAGCCGCCGCCCAGGCCGGCGGAGATCACGCGCACGTTGTTGAGGGAGAGTCCGAGCGTTTTCGCCGTTTCCTGACGCACGGGAAAGGGCGCCTGGGCGTTGGCCCAAACGGTGAGACGGCCGTTGGGCTCCATCTGAGCCGCGGCGATGCGCGGCTCGAGATACTGCGGATGGATCATTTTCGTCTCGTAAACTTCCTCGACCACGACATCAGCTTCGGCCATTGCCTTTTCGGCATCGCCGACATGGACGACGGCATGGCCGCAAATATTTTTAAGCTTCGCGTCCGCGGGAATCGTCTTCGGCAGCGGCATGTCTTCGTGCAAAGTTGGCGCGTCCGGCTTGGTCGCTTGTTCGGGATCGATGACCACAGGCAGCGGATCGTAGACGACCTTGATTTTTTTGAGCGCTTGCTTGGCGATCGCCGGTGATTCCGCGGCGACGGCGGCCACCGGGTCGCCCATGAAGCGCACTTTGCCGCGCGCCAGAACATGGCGGTCGATGTAACTACGACCGTAGCGCACGTTCGGCGCATCGTCGGCGGTGACGACGGCGTGCACACCGGGAAGTTTTTCCGCTTCGCTAATGTCGATGCTGACGATTTTCGCGTGGGCGTACTGGCTGCGCAGGATCGCGCCGTGCAACTGATCTTTGAGCATCAAGTCGATGCCGTAGACGCCCTTGCCGACGACGCGCTCGATGCCGCCCATTCTGGCGGGACTGCTGCCGATGATTTTGAGTTCTGGTTTGGCCATGACTTACGCCCTCCCTGCGATTCTGTCGGCTGCGAGCTGGATCGCGTCGACGATCTTGTTATAGCCGGTGCAGCGGCAGATGTTGCCAGAGACCGCTTCTTCGATGTCTTCCGTCGTCGGTTTCGTGGTCCGGTCGAGCAGGGCTTTCACCGAGATGATGTATCCCGGCGTACAATAGCCGCACTGCACGGCGCCGGTGTCGATGAAGGCTTGCTGCACCGGATGTAGCTTGTCGCCGTCGGCCAAACCTTCGATGGTGGTAATCTGTGCGCCGTTGGCATCGGCGGCCATGGTGACGCACGAGTTGATCGGCTTGCCGTTATAGATAATCGTGCAGGCGCCGCACTCACCCGTATTGCAGCAGAGTTTGGTGCCTTTGT
The DNA here is from genome assembly GCA_963737905.1 of uncultured delta proteobacterium. Taxonomy (GTDB): domain Bacteria; phylum Desulfobacterota; class Binatia; order UBA9968; family UBA9968; genus DAIRFP01. Next base: position 21,788 of record CAVTUQ010000019.1, read on the forward strand.
ATTCCAAAGTGTCGCGCAGGAATTCCAAGAGCGAAGTCGACGCTTCCGCACTGGCGCTGACCGACTTGCCGTTAATCGTAGTGTTGATTGTGAGACTCATTACGCTACCTCCTTGCCGGTTGCCGCTTGCCAGCTCTGTTGTAGACCTCGGCGGGTCAGTGCTTCGACGATCCAGCGGCGGTTTTCCGCGCTGCTGCGTTGATCGCTGATCGGGCTCGATTCCGATGCCGCCATTTGTGCGGCCTCTTTGGCCAGTGCTGCGGTCAGTGATTTGCCGCGCAGCATCGATTCGGTCTTCGTCGCGCGAATCGGCGTCGGCGCGACCGCGCCCAGACCGATGCGGACATCTTGTAAACTATTCTTTGCGGTATCGGGTGTAACTAAGACGGCGACGCCGACCATGGCGATATCCATGGCGCCGCGCACCGCGTGTTTGAGATACACGCCGCGGCTACCGTTCGGCGGATAAGGGATCTCGATCTCCGTAAGCAATCCTTTGTAACCCAGAGCGGTCTTGCCCGGCCCCTGGAAAAAGGATTTGAATGGCTCGACCTTTCTCTCCGTCGGCAAAAGCAAGCTTGCCCTTCGCCTCTAACACCAGCAGCGGCGCCAGTGTTTCTCCCGAAGGCGAGGCCCGGCAGATGTTGCCGCCGACCGTAGCCGTGTTGCGGATCTGCAGCGACGCGAACTGATGGCAGGATTCCCAAAACACCGGCAGCCGCTCGCGCACGATCGAGTTCGTCTCAATCTCGCGGATCGTCACCAGCGATCCGACGCGCAGACTGCCGCCGTTTTCCTGGATTGCGCCCAGGCCGGGGATTTTCTTGATATTCACCAAGCAACCCGGTTCCTCCTTATACTTTATGTCGACCATCACATCGGTGCCGCCGGCGATCACCTTGGCCTGCTCGCCATATTTCGCCAGTAGTGACAGAGCTTCGCTTAACGTCTTCGGCTCAAAATAATCCATAAATGTTCTCCTCAATGAAAGCTGGAGTAATGGAATGGTGGAACAATGGAAGCAATGTATCTAGACCCAGACCCGCTATTCCAACATTCCAATGTTCCAATAACTCGTTTCTAGTCTAGACAATCCTCATAGCCCAAGTCGAAGATAGATGGCAAGCCTACCGCTGGATTTAAATGCGCGCCGGCCTTGGGGCAAACGATAGGTCGTTGTTGATTCAATCGGAAGGCGATCCGTGGCCCCCATAATAAGGAACCTCGATGGGTTTGACGTCTGCTTTAAATTACGGTCAAGCGGGCATATTATAGACCGTGGGGGGAACTCGATGACGATCGCTGAAATCATTTTGTTTGGACCGGAAGAAGGAAACAGCACGACCTTGTCTCCCTCTGGCGTTCCTGTGTAGACTTTGGACGGCGATACAGACTCAAGTAAGCCGGGTTGAAGCTGACATCAAGCCATTCCCCCCAATTGGTCCGCCAATGCTGACACAACTTCCATCATGGCCATATCTTCCAACCCTCGCTCGGATCGGGTTGGCACTCGCCATTGGTCTTTTCATCGGTATCGAGCGGGAACGACGGCATAAAGAAGCAGGACTCCGAACGTTTGCCTTTACAGCTATTCTGGGAGCCGTCGGTGGAATGCTCGGTGAGTCATTTTCGCTTTTGGCACTGGGTCTAGTCGGCGTCTTGGTTATCTTTCTAAACGTAGAGACGATTCGGACCGGCGAGGGCGCGGAAATCACCACGTCGGCAGCTCTTTTCGTGACGGGCTTTGCGGGCCTGCTTGCAGGTCAGGGACATACTTTCACTCCGACTGCTCTTGGAATTGCGACAGCCGCCTTGCTTGCCTGGAAGGAACCGCTTGCGGGTTTTAGCCACGGGCTAACGGAGTCGGAACTGCGGTCGGCGATTCTCCTCGCGATCCTGGCGTTTGTTGCCTATCCGGTGCTTCCGACGGGAAGCATCGATCCCTGGGGGCTGATCGAGCCCCGACCTGCCTGGGTGACGGTGCTGCTCATCGCCGGACTGGGGTTCGCGAATTACGTTTTGCTCAAGCTCTACGGCGCACGCGGTATCGAGCTCACCGGCTTTCTCGGCGGCCTCGTCAATAGCACGGTTACCGTAACCGAGCTTACCCAACGAGCGCGCGCAGCCGGCGGTCGACTTTCCGACGTCACCTACCGCGGCGTCGTGCTAGCGACCGCGGCCATGCTCATCCGGAATGCGGTCATCCTCGGCCTCCTCGCCCCGGCGGCGCTGTTCGATTCCGCTGTTCCGCTTGCGCTCATGATTGGCGGCGCCGCAGTCGCCGTGGCAACACATGGCGGACACAGCACCGCCGTCAGAACCACAGATGCGAGAGAAGGCCAAGCTGCCGAGCCCGCACGCGAACCGTTGTTGCCTGCACTGGAATCGCCCTTCTCCCTCACCGCCGCACTCAAATTTGGTATTATCTTTCTCGTCCTCCAGATCGCGGGCACGCTCGCGCAGCGGGCGCTCGGCCACTGGGGATTTTATGCCGTTAGTGTGGCCGGCGGCATCGTGTCGAGCGCAAGCGCAGTCGCATCGGCAGCAAATCTGGCGGCCGCTGGGACACTGACGCCGCAAGTGGCGGGGATCGGAGCAACCTTCGCGTCGGCGGCGAGCGCGATCGTAAACCTACCGTTGGTTGCTCGCCTCGCAAAAGATCGCGTCCTTACCTGGAAATTTGCACGGGTCCTCGGCGGCATTGTACTGCTTGGGGCGCTCGGCGCCGTCGTTCAAGGCTTTTGAGAGAGTTACTTATTGGAGTGAGTGGTGAGTGGTTGTCATCGACCTGGGCTAGAGCTGTAGAGCCGGTCAATGAAGCCTGAATCGATTAGGTCTTCTACTTTGAGAGCGGCAATATTCTGATTCTGCAGCGCCATCATCGAATACATCCAAGTACTGCCGACGATGCTCTGCACGCCTAGCCGCTTGCTGCACAAATCGGGCGCTTTTTATCTGCGGAATCGAAAAGCCCTCCCCTTGACGACCGTCGCGGCTTCAGTATACGAACGACGCAGTAATCTTTGGCGGCAAAAAAAGCAGCCGGGCGAAAGCCCGGTGGTTTTTGGAGGGCACAAGCATGGAGAGAGAGCTGATAAAGATTGTGAATCCGACGGCGCCCCGAGTTTCTAAGCGGACCCATCTCGCTCCCAGAAAATACCGCAGCCTACGACACAAACGCATTGGCCTCCTGGACAATAACAAACCCAATGCCGATAAATTTCTCGTCTATGTCGGCGAGCTTCTGAAGCAACGCTACGACGGTGTTGAGCTCATCCCCAGAAGAAAAATGACCCGCACAGGAGCGGATTTTCTCCAGGAGCTCACCGAGGGATGCGACGTAGTGATCAACGCTTTTGCCGATTGAGGATCTTGCACGTCGTGGAGTATCCACGATTCCGTTCAGCTGGAAAATGCGGGTGTTCCAACCGCCACCCTGGTCACCGACGAGTTTCTTGTGCTTGCGAAGACTGAATCTTCGACCCGCGGCTTGACCGACTTGCCGCTTGTAGAGCTTCCTCATCCGGTTGGCTCGATTTCTCTCGATGTTTTGCGCTCGCTGGCGGAGTCAGCTATCGACTCCATCGTTAACACACTAACAGCCGGTGGTGTCCGCGCCGGTTGTACTCTGAATGAAGAGAACGGGTCCGCTGTCGAATCCATGGCAACGGTAGAGGTGCCGGCGGACCCCGGCCTGATGTTTCAATACTTCATAAACAGGGGTTGGTCGGACGGTCTGCCGATGTTGCCGCCGACCGAAGCTCTGATCGATGCAATGATCGCCGGCAGCGGGCTGGACAAGGATCATGTGCTAGGCGTCATTCCTCCTCTCAATGGGATCGCCACTGTCGAGATAGTCGCCGCCAATGCCGTGATGGCCGGCTGTTTGCCGGACTATTTTCCGTTGGTGGTGTCCGCCGTCCAGGGCGTACTGCAACCGCGGTTTAATCTTGACGGTGTGCAAACAACCACCGGCAACGTGGCTCCTCTGGTGATCATTAACGGGCCGTGTCGCAATACTCTTCAGATCAACTATTCGAGCAACGCCTTGGGACAGGGCTGGCGAGCCAACTCCACGATGGGCAGAGCTTTACGGCTCGTGCTGAGCAATATCGGCGGCGCGACGCCCGGGGTGTACGACAAAGCCACTCTGGGTCAACCGGCCAAATACACCTTTTGCATCGCTGAAAACGAGGAGGAGAATCCCTGGGATCCGCTTCATGTGGAGCGTGGCTTGCCACCGGAGTCGGACGCTGTCAGCGTCTTCGGCTGCACGGGCGTGAATAGCGCCGTCGATATGGCGAGCCAGACGGCGAAGGGACTTTTGAAGACGTTCGCTCTCACGATGATAGGCGGGCTCACCAGCGGTGTCACCTCCACTGAAACCATGCTGATCGTTTGCCCGGAGCATGCGTCGATCTTGTCCTCGGGAGGCTACTCCAAAGCGGCCATTCGCCACGAGCTCTTTGCCGCTGCGCGCGTGCCGCACGAAAAAATCTCGGATGAAAACCTGGAGCTGTTGGCAAAAAGAAGACCGTTTTGGTTTCAGCACCATGAGTCGGAGATCGGTGTCGTCGACCGGCCAGAGGATATATGGATTGTCGTTGCCGGGAGGAAAAGGCGCCAAGTCGGCTTATATCCCGGGCCGCACCGGCACTCACCTGCAGACAACGCCGGTGGCCAATCACTCGGCGGCGATCAATTGCAGCTGCTCATGAGTTACGGAGCGGGACGACCGAAGGAGTTTCTATGAAGCGCTTCATTGATGCTGTTATGATCGCTTTGGCTGCGGTCTGTTTGATGCCGGGTGGCGCCGCTTCGCAAACGAAGTCGATCGTTATCGGCGAAGGGGTTCGCGGGGCCATGTACATGCCCGCCTATATCGCGGAAGAAAAGGGCTACTTCAAGAAACGAGATCTCGACTCGAAGATTGTGACCTTCAGCCGCAGCAACGACATCAATGCTCTCGTCTCGGGCGACATTCAGTTCGATCAAACCTCGCCGGATAAGGTGATCCACAGCGCTTTGGGCGGGTTCCCGGTGAAAATGGTTATGGCGACGACCCGCGGCTTGAATCTCGCCCTGGTCGTTCACCCGTCGATCAGATCAGCCGCTGACCTGAAAGGCAAGTCCGTGGCGATCACGAGCTTCTCGGGCCTGCCCTACACCGGTTTGCTTCTGTGTTTGAAAGAACTGGGTTTGACAAAGGAGCAAGTCGTTCCACTCAATATCGGAGGGAAAGCGGCTCGCTTCGAAGCTCTGGTGAACAACAAGGTTCCCGCTGCGATTCTGGATCCTCCCTATACCACCATGGCGGCCAAGGAAGGTTTCAAGCTGATCGTCGATCTTACGCCTCTCGACGTCCCGTACCTGCGCAATATCGTCGCGGTCTCCGAGAAATCTCTGCGCGAGCAACCCCGCATGATCTCGAAGTTCGTCGAGGCCTTATCGGAGGGAATTCAGTTCTACCGTAACAACGCCAACAGAGAAGAAAACATGCGAATTTTGGCCAAGTACCTGCGCGTTCCGCTGGATAAGAACCGGGCGATGGTCGAAGAGGGCTACGAGACCTACCGCGACATGCTATTGACAAAGCCCTACGCAGACCCCAGTGCGATGAAGATTCTCTTGGACGTCATCGCCGAATCCAATCCCAGAGCAAAGAATGTAAACCTCGCGTCATTAATTGATTCCTCCTTTGTCGAGCGGTTGGATCGGGAAGGGGTTTTCGGCAAATAGCGGGAAAAATCGGCTGGGTCAAGCAAACTTGCCGTAGGAGATTGAGTTCTACGGGAATAAGATTCGGGACGAATCTAAAGTGATGCAAGAAGTGAAGACGCAACGCCATTTACACATTCGAACGGGTGGGCGGGAGTCAGTTGTTGGGGTTTCTTCATTGTGATAGGCAGCGCAGTACCATCAAAAAGAGAGGAGGATCCAATATGCTAAAGGAATTCAAAGAATTCATAATGCGAGGCAATGTAATCGACTTAGCCGTGGCTGTCGTGATCGGTGCGGCGTTTGGGAAGATCGTTACATCTTTTGTCGAGGACATTCTGATGCCACCGATTGGGTTGGCGCTCGGTGGCGTGGATTTTTCTAATTTGTTTATCAATCTCTCCGGGAAAGACTATCCCAGCATCGCGGCAGCCAAGGCGGCGGGGGCGCCAACTTTTAATTACGGTATCTTCCTTAACACCATTCTCAACTTCTTGATCATCGCGTTCGCGATTTTCCTGATCATCAAACAAATGAACCGCTTTCAAAAACCGGCGCCTGCACTCGTAACCAAAGATTGCCCCCATTGTCTCTCCGCCATTCCCATCAAGGCCACACGCTGCCCGCATTGCACGTCCGAATTAAAATAGCTCGCGCTCGGGTGACAGAATGGGGACTTGTTGTATTCGGCAATGAGAAGAAAGAGAGCATGCCCTTGAATATCAAGATGTTTCGGAGAAGCTGTGCTGCACTTAGTGGTTTTCTGCTAGTGTTGGTCCTAGTCTGCGACATCGTTCTGGCTCAGGGAAAAAGCGATCTCATCCCCGTCATCGAGGGTATTTCATCGCCCGACTTTGGCTATCTTACCTCCTATCTGGCGCGCGCGAGGGGGTTTTTTGAAAACGAGGGACTAGATTTAAAGATCGTCATCATGCGGTCCAGTGTGTCTGTGCCAGCCCTGGTGACGGGAGAAGTGCAGTTTGCTGTTCACGGTTCCGCCATGACCGCGGCGCTTAAAGGGGCCCCGCTGAAAGCCGTTTTCTTTACCTATAATACGTCTACGATGCAATTCATGGTTCGGCCGGAAATTCAGAAACCTGAAGATCTTAGGGGGAAGGTCGTCGCGATCTCCAGCCCCGGCGGATCTCAGGACCAGGCCACCCGGCTGATTCTCAAGAAACTCGGCTTGGATCCGGCTCGCGACGTGAAACTCCTTGCAGTCGGGAGCGCAAAGGCAAGGGTGATCGGCATGGAAACCGGGCAGATCGCCGGCTCAGCGAACAATCTCGACATCGCCGCAGAGCTGGTAAAGAAAGGTTATCGTATCCTGGCTAACTCGTCTGAGGTCTACCCTGTGCCCTGGGCCGGCTTGGCGGCCAATGATCGGTTGCTGCGGACAAATCCTGCGCTCGTGAAAAAGTGGCTCCGGGGTCAGGTGAAAGCGTTGCTCTTTATCCGTGAGCACCCCGACGAGGCGGCTCAAGTGGCGGCGAAAGAGTTGAACCTAAATTACGAAGTCGCGCGTGAAGCGATAGGGCAGGCGATCGATTTCATAAACCCGAAGGATCCGGGAGGGTTTACGGAAAACGGCATGCGCTCGCTCATCGAATATAGCGTCGAGCGCGTCGGCATCGATCCCAGGAAAGTGAAGATTACCGACGTAGCCGACGTGACGCTCTTGAGAGAGGTACAGAAAGAGCTGGGCATTCAGTGCCGCGGCGGTTATCTCTGTCCTCCATAGCAGTCAAATGATGCCGGCCTGGGATACGCCAAATCAATAAATTCCGCACATCCAACACGCTTCAATGGACAAATTCGGGTTTTTTCGTTAATTCAGCCTTCGAACCACTCTTCACGCCGCGACCACAGCCAGCAGTTTAGCAAAATGGTCCACTGCCATTTGGTGACCGCAGCTGAGGCAGCGCTCACGTTACGCCGATCAGCTTGACATGTTGACCCCGTCTTGAAGTATCTTGTCGTCGGGTAGCAAGCGGCTCAATTCAAAGCCACAGAAAAAGGAGGATACGATGAAACGCCTATATGCAGTCGCCAGGGCGACTAGCCATCGTTTTTTGTTTGTACGGGATAGGATCGTCGGCGGAACTTTCCACAGAGAATCAAGCCAAGCTGCTGAAGAGCGTCGATTCATATGCTCCGCGAATGTCGGAGGTGGCGCTAAAAATTTGGTCGAAGCCGGAGCTCGGCTATCAAGAGACCGGGACCTCAGCATTACTCCAGGACGAGCTAAAGAAAGCCGGCTTCAAAATCGAAGCGGGTGTAGCCGGCATTCCGACCGCGTTTGTCGCGCGCGCTGGGACGAACGACGGTCCGGTGATCGCCATCCTTGCCGAGATCGACGCTTTGCCCGGCATGTCGCAAGCCGCGGTACCGGAACGCAAGCCGATTCCGGAGCAGATCGCGGGCCATGCCTGCGGGCATCATTTATTCGGCTCGGGCTCGGTTGCCGCGGCCATCGCCGTCAAAAACTGGCTTCAAGAGACTGGGATGAAGGGCCAGATCCGTGTCTATGGCACGCCTGCAGAAGAAGGTGGCGGTGGCAAGGTGTATATGGTTCGCGCCGGACTGTTCAAAGACGTGGATGTGACATTGTATTGGCATCCCGGCGATGCAAACAATGCCTCCCAGGACCGTAATCTGGCGAACACCAGCGCAAAGTTCCGTTTCCATGGCCAAGCCTCCCACGCGGCCGTTGCTCCCGATCGTGGCCGTTCCGCGCTCGATGCTGTGGAGGCGATGAACTTCATGGTCAATTATATGCGCGAGCATGTTCCTCAGGACGTGCGCATTCATTACGTGATCACCAACGGCGGCGCGGCGCCGAACATCGTTCCTGAATTTGCCGAATCCTATTACTACGTTCGCCACCCCGATCCACGCGTCGTTGCCGACGTGTTCGAACGCGTCAAGAAAGCCGCCGAAGGCGCTGCACTCGGCACAGGGACGACTTTTGATTACGAGGTCATCAACGGGGTTTACAGCATCCTGCCCAATGACGTGCTCGGCCGTGTCATGGACGCCAACCTTCGTCGCGTCGGCCCTGCCGCGTGGACGGCGGAGGAGATGGCTTTCGCGGAGAAGCTTCAGAAGACTCTGCCTGGGAAGAACCTGCCGGCGCTGGCAAGCGCAAAGGAGGTCATAGATATCGGTTCAATGGACAGAAATATTCGTCCACCGATTCGGGGGATGTGAGCTGGGTTACGCCACTGGCGACGCTGAATACGGCGACCTGGGTTCCCGGAACATCGGCCCATACCTGGCAAGCCACGGCAGCCGGCGGTATGAGCATCGGACTCAAGGGAACCGTTGTCGCGGCCAAGACACTCGCGCTCACGGTAGCGCAGCTATATGCGAGTCCCGATGTGATCCAGTCCGCCAAGAATGAGTTCGATAAGAGCCGCGGTCCTGGCTTCGTCTACAAGCCCCTCATCGGCGACCGGCAGCCGCCACTGGATTATCGCAAGGGATCAACTTCGACCGGGGCTGAATAAGCGGCGCACGCGTATATCCAATTTCGAGTTTGCTATTTAGAGCGGCTCCTTGGATTGTTAAGGAACAAGAAAATCAGCGCCAGCGTCCATCGCCGCGCACCCCCGAGCGGCTCAAGATTCCGCGCGGCTCCTGGAAGCGGAAGGAAAAATCGGCTAGGTCAGGCCACGCTGATCGAAGGTGGACGTGGAAAAATTCGGTTCCGTGCGGATAAGATTCGGGGCGAATCTGACGGGATGAAGAGGCTGGAGTTGAAACGTAACAGCCCTATTTTTTCGTATGTGTTGATTGGGATGGAGGTGAGGCGTCATTCAATTCAATCCTGCCGAGGAATATTGGGCTTACTCCGTTTTTAACTCGACCGCCAAAGGTTGCAAAGGCTATGTTTGTCGGGTTACGTTTCTGCTATCAGACGCGGTTGTGGAAGTACCAATCTTGCCCTGAGCAGATCTTCCTGTGACCCCTTTAGGCAGAGAGTTTTCGGAGATCATTCTCACAGAATAAGCTTCCGCGCGGCAAATCTTCGATACGGAGAACACAAGCCAGATGATCCGACCACTGTCCCGTCGCTTGCGTGTCAGAGACGACGGCAGCGGCAAGGGAAGGGAAGTCGAGACCACATTCCCGGAATTCGAGACCGAGGACGCAATCATTCTCCTCGGCGATCCCGGAATGGGAAAGACGACCTTTTTTAGGGAGGCGTCCAATGCAAAATACATTACGGTCCGAAATTTCCTAGTTGGGCCGCATGCCATGCGGAAACGAGGCGCTTTTCCTTGACGCCCTCGATGAATACAGAACTATTACAGGGGGGCAAGGCGCAAGCGACGAAGTCGCCAAAGAGCTGTGCAAGCTGCGGAAGCCTAAGTTTCGGTTCTCCTGTAGAGCGGCGGATTGGTTCGGCTCACAGGATCAAGACGTTCTGAGGGCCGCTAGTGCATCGGGCCGGGTCGTAGTACTCGAACTCTGTCCGCTCTCACATGATGAAATTCTGACTGCTGTGGAGCCGATAGTTCCCGACCCAGTCGTATTTCTAGATGAAGCAGAATCGGCGGGGCTCGGAAAGTTACTTAGTAACCCTCAAACTCTTGAGTTTATAGCGCGTGCTTGGGGAAGCGACAAGAAGCCTAAAAACAAATTCGAGGCATATGAGATAGGAATCTCTGAACTACTTAAGGAGACGAATGATAAACATGCGCGCAGCGTGCTTAGGTCCGGTAGCGAATTACGCAAAGCTGCAAGCGCCGTCGCGTCGATACTGCTCCTTTCGAACTCCGCCGGTATTGCGCGGACAGAGCCGGCAAGCGGCAATGACTATACCATTCTCTCGGTTGTACCATATCCGAACAGAGATGCAATTGATGCTGTTTTGAGACGGCGGCTTTTTATTTCCCCGGAGAGCGGATCGGTTCGAACTGATTCATCGTACCGTTGCTGAGTTCTTGGCCGCAGAGGATTTATTCGATCGGATCCAGAAGGGTCTTCCAATTGATCGGGTAATGGCGCTGATATGCGGGAGTCGACGGGAGGCCCGTCTCCTCGCTTCGAGGTCTTTTCGCCTGGTTGATGTGCAGGCTTCGCCAGCGCGCCGAGGATTACGTCGAGCGTGACCCCTATGGAGTTGCTACATATGGCGATGCCAGCGTATTGCCGCCAAGCGGCCAAAGGGCAATCTGGGCTGGACTTCGGAGGCTTCGTGATCCGTGGTTTCTCGGGAACGAAGACGACCGCGGCTCGTTCCGTGGCCTCGCCAACAAAAATACGGCCAAAATGGTTACTGAAATCTTCCAAGATCCGGCAAGCGGAGTTCATCTGCGAATCGCCGCGCTCGAAGCAGCCGCCAATACCAGAGAAGACATTGGATTGAAAGCCACTTTTCGAGACATGACGCTAGCGAAACACGAAAGCGAATGGCTTAGATCAAAAGCATTAAACGCCTTCGCGGAATCGGTCAAGAACGATTGGGCGCTACTAGAGGCTCTCGATCGCGAACTTGCCCAAGCGGCCGATGATGCGACCGCCTCTGAAGTACGGGTTAAATTGCTCTGCCTGACGCCAGGATGTGGTATCTTGCCCTTGCGGTTGCTCTCGATTCTGGAGCAGGCTGCCTCTGCAAAAAATGAAAGGCATGTTCTTGGCGGTTTCCGTTCACTGATTGATCTACCGTCCGATTCCGATTTGACTGCGATTCTTGACGGCGACATTCTCGAGGTATTAACGCCGGAGAAGAAGAAATACTATTTTGAGCTCCGCTCAATTTTCGATAAATGGTTGAAGCGGCGTCTAGACGGCCCCGCACCGACCGCGGCAATACAGCTAGCCAGTTGGATCAAAAGCATACAGGTCGGGCGGGACCGATATCCCGAGCTGACACTGGCATCTTTAAAAGCACGATTTGAACGGGAGCCGTCGCTCTTTGAAGAAGTGTTCGAAGAGCTCGCCAGTAAGCCAGGCAAGGAACGGTCGTTCTTGTTTTTTGTCTTTCACGATGTGCGGCGACTATTGCCGGCGACAATATGGCCTATTCCTCAATGCGAATTCTTCTTGGCCCGCGCCGAGAAGGAAAACGATCCCGAACGTGGCGCCGCATTCTTCCAGATGTATCTGCATTGCTTCCCAAGCGAGGGAGCATCTGTCGCACTAGCTGAGGCGGGTTTCAATTTGTTGGATCGTCGACGTGATCTGGCGGAGACACTCGGAGATTGGAACATTTGTAAAATCGAAGAATCGCAAAAGGATCAGTCGGAGAGACTTCAAAAAGAGAGTCGAGAACGCTCCGAGAATCGCGCGCAAATCATTGCGTACTTAACACCGCGCCTCACTACCATTCGAGAGGGAAGCGAGGAAAAGGTCCGACTGTGGGCGGTCCGGTTCTATTTAGGGTTTGTTGAGGGGACTGAAGATGTGTCCGAGCCGCGGGAGCGCCTAGTTAAATTCACGACCGAAGAGATCGCAGATGCTCTTATTGAGGGAATCATCCGGTACGCGCAGAATCCAGCCGTCGCGCAAAAAGGGAACGGTGAATTCCAACTATGATTTATTGAGTCTGTCGGTCTTTCTACGATTCACTGAAGACATGACCGTACCCGAGGACGCGCTGCCGAATTGTATCGCGGCGGTAGTCACCTCCTACTTAGGTGATACTTTGCCGGACTATGATGGCAAGCTGTCCAAATGGCTGCTTCGACAAGCGTCCGAAAAACCAACCGTTGTGAAATCTGTTCTAAAGAGGATGTGGGTTTCTGACGGGACGAGTAAGAAAAGGCTACTGCCGGGCTTTGATGTATTGAGCCGTGATCCCGGCTCTCAACAATTCCTCGCTTCGTTGTCAGCCGATGTTCTCAAGACGGGGATCAATGAAGATCACGGAGCAGTTGCCGAACTGGTATCCGTCCTTCTGCGTCATGATCGGGAGGAAGCCCTCGCCATCGGAGAGAGTGAGCTCATACGAAACGAATTGTCGCCGGAAGTGCGAGCCATCTGGATCACTATCCTTTTTGTGATCGATCCGAGTCGGTATTTGCAGGCTTGGAGAACCTACATGTCGCGACCAGATGCGGCTCTATGGGAAGCCATTGATGTCGTTAGAGACGGTCGCGACGGAAGGAAAAATGGCATTAGCCTCACGTCAGAACAACGCACGGAAGTCATAGCGTCGGTCGGGGCGCGGTTTCCTGAACGTCGGACACCCTTCCGACGACTGGATCGATAACCGAGACCCATGGGACGCGTCGGAATTTGTCGGCAAACAAATCAAGCTGTTAGCCACCGACATCTCGCCAACCACTGATGCTCAACTTGAACGGTTGGAAATTAGTGACGCCTTGTTAAGTTACCGCGAATTGATCAGGCACCAAAGGGCGCAGCATCAAAAGCGGCGGCGTGATTCTAGCTTTTTGTTTGCATCGCCCGAGCAAGTCGCCCATGCCATTTTAAATTGCGCTCCTGCTACTTCGGGTGATTTTCTGGCTTTCATAGTCGATCACTTGAACGCCCTATCGCGAGAATTGACCGGAACGCAAAGAGAGAGATACCGCGCCTACTGGAATGAGAGGGGCGTACCTGCAAGCCGAAACGCGAGGAAGAATGCTCGGGGTTTTTAGCAGACGATTTACAGAATAGAATTGATGCTCATGGCCTTATAGTTACGGTAGAACACCACATGATTGACAACAAGGAATGCGATATAGTCGCGTCGCAGGGAACCGATCGGCTATTGCCGATAGAGGTGAAGCATCACTACAACCCGAAACTTTGGACGGCATGGCAAACCCAGCTCGATCGCCTATACACAGAGACGCAAAGGCGGGCAGACTCGGCATCTATCTCGTTCTCTGGTCGGGCGAGGCCAAGAATAGGAAGATGCCGAAGCTTCCGAACGGCATCAAACGTCCGACTAGCGCGGCTGAACTTAAGAACGCGATTGAATCACTCGTCCCGGAAGCGGATCGGCACCGGCTTAAAGTGGTCGTCGTGGATATTTCGGAGCGGACCTGATGCCTGCTAACTTCGTTCGAGCTGACAAATGGAAAAAAAAGCGGCAATGGCGGTGAATGTGAATTTCCACTAAATGACGATGGGTGGACGACTTCCACTCTGGGCGGTATTCTCTAATTGAACTGAATTCTCCTACAGTCAAACCCCGCGCGCAAACGGGTATGCCAGAAATGTGTACAGAAGCACATTGGTCAGCGGTTCAGAAAAAATTGATAAGGGGAGTTAAAGGGTCAGGCGTCTCTCCTCTCCCTAATTCAACCTATCTCTTCATACCACTCTTCGTGCTGTGACCAGCGCTGGCAGCTTAAGCAGATCGTCCAGCGCCATTGGTGACCGGCAGCCAGGGCAGCGCCCGCGGGTCTTAAACATTCCACGCCGTGCCGCCGCCTTCGAAGAATTACTCCGGGTATCGCCGCAATAATGGGGGCTCGATGCTTTCCGACGCGATACGCCTACCCTTTGTTCGCTTCGGGCTAATCCACAATATTTCTTTTTGATCTTGAGTCTACGTGGGTTCTTCCTGGGTTGGCGAATCCAGTCCCTGCGTAGTATCTTGAGAGAGATCTCTTTGATCGGGTGATTTGTACTCTTATGCCGACGATCAGCGTTTTCTATGGCATCGTGATTCAGATGTTTTGGCGGGATCATGGGCCGCCGCACTTCCATGCTCTGTACGCCGAGCACGAAGCATTGATTGACTTGGTAGACTTGCGTGACATTCGCGGCTCTTTGCCCGAGCGAGCAATGAAGTTAGTATTGGAGTGGGCGACCGAACATCGCGATGAATTGATGGAGAATTGGAGCCTGTGCAGTCAACTGAAAACACCGAAGGCAATCGAACCGCTGAAGTAGAACCGGCGATATGGCATACCGTTCCGTGGCGTGTGACGTCTGTGACCGCTTTGCCGGATTCTCGGCTTCATGTGACTTTTGTGGATGGGGTGGTCGGGGATGTCGATATGCGCTCGTTTCTGAGCGATCCAAAGATCGACAGCACCATTTTCGAGTCGCTGCGGGATCAAGCAGTCTTTGCTCAAGCCCGCGTCGTGCTGGGAGCGGTTCAGTGGCCGAACGGCGCCGATCTGGCCCCGGATGCGATGTATGATGCCATTCGTGAATATAGCGTTTGGGTTTTGAATTGAGACGCCAGGAAGGAAAAGTCACGGAGGCGCAGGCCAAACGAATCGCGGATGAGGCCAAGCACTACGCGCGCAAAGCTCGGCGCAGATAGCCTGTGCTCCGAGCGGTCCTTGATGCCAATGTAGTGATCAGTACCGTCAGGACGAATCCTGACAAGCCCATCTTCTTTCTCTCAAAGCTTACGAAAGTATTCGCATTATAACTCCTCGAGTATTCCTGGGTTTGCTCTAGTCACGGACGGAGAGCGACGCATGGATCTTTCGGCGGCGCCATGATAATCAGTTGGCGGCCGGCGCGCTCAGGAGTTGACGCGAATGGCGTCATTTTATTTGTTGTCAGATGCTGGGACGTTCGGGATTCAAGCGAAAGGCGGTTATTCAAATGCGTTTTGGCATGCAGTTCTATCCGTTGCCCGCCGCCCCACAGACGGCGGCTTACGCCAGGCGGGCGATGTCGCAACATCCGTTCGAACGGCTCTGGGTTCCCGATCATCTGACTCACGAGAATCCGTTCGTGACCCTGGCGGCGATTCTCGCCGAAACGCGCGCCAATGTGGGCACGTCGGTGACCAACCCCGTGTGCCGGACGCCGGTGGATCTTGCCTCCAGCTTCAGTGCCCTCGCCCATCTGGCGGGCGAGCAGGGCGTCACGGCGGGAATCGGCGCCGGCTCCGCGTCGTCCAACATGATTCGCAAAGAGCGCCGGATCGGCATGCTGCGCGAGATGATCTTGTTTCTCCGAGAAATGTTTAGCGGGCGGCGGGTCAGGTTAGGAAAGTTTCCCGACCTGACCGGCTTCTTTCGCCTCGACTCGACGCCGAGGCGTTCCTGCGCATGCCGCCGGAGCGATCGCCGGAAATTTTTGTCGCGGCCGCCGGGCCGCAGAGCCTAAGAATCGCCGGTGAACTCGGCGACGGTTTGATCATCAGCAACCTCTCCTTTCCCTCGGCATTGATTCGTCAAGGCGCTCTGGCGGATGCTCTGGCCAATCTCCCAGTGCGTCGCGCGCATTTCACCAAAGTGCTCCACCTGCATGTCTCGGTGGCGCGCGACGGCGCGGCGGCGCGGCGCTGCTCCCGGCGCATGGCCGTCAACGGCCTGATCGGCGGACATCTACTGGGCAAGAGGATGGTCGAGCTGCCGGTGCCGGCCGCGACGCGGGCCGTCATTCAGGAGGGTCACCGGCAGGGCAAGACCGTTGAAGAACTCGACCCGCTGATCAGCGAGCGCGTGATCGAAGAGAGCGGCATCGTCGTCGCGGGCACGCCCGCGGAGTGCCTTGCCCAACTCGACGAAGTGCTGCGCTTGGCCAAACCCTATCGCTTCGACATCGTGGACATGGCCTCGCCCCTCGGCCCCGATTGGAACGAGGCCATCGACATCATCTGCCAGGAGATTCTGCCCGAGCTCGAGCGCCGTTCGAGCGCTTATGTCGAAAATTGATAGCGTAAATATCCGCGGCGACAGACGGAAGGAGCACCAACGATGCGGAAGATGTTTATCGTTCTGATTCACGCGTGGCTAACTTCACCGCCAATGATAAGCGCCGCGGAGCAGCCGTACTTCCAGGGCAAGACCGTGACGCTGCAAGTCGGCGCTCCCGCGGGCGGGAGGCAGGATCGCATCGCCAGAACCATGGCCAAGTATTTCTCCAAATACACGCCGGGCAATCCGGCATTCTTGATTCAAAACAAGACCGGCGGACAAGGGATACCCGCCATGTTGGCTCTTAGCAAGGGGCCCACCGATGGGAGCTTCATGTCGACGGTCATCTCCTCGTATTTGGAAGCGCCTTACTTCGGCGCGCCTGGGGCGACGTATGAACCGCGAAGCTTCGTCTACGTTGGCGGTCCGAGCACCGGCAAACAGCGAAACGTTCTTTTTTTTCATCAACGAGCAGGAATCAAAACGTTGGACGATGTAAAAAGCCGGGAAGTGACCCTCGGCTCCCAGGGAGTCGGCAGCCGAAGTTATCTCTACTCCCGGCTGATGACCGAAGTTTTGGGGCTCAAGGTTCGGTGGGTCCTGGGCTATGACACGCTCCAGCTCAACGTCGCGATGGAGCAAGGCGAGGTGCAGGGCCGGGTGAACGATGCCGCTTCCATGATGACCGATAAGTCCGAATGGTTTGCCAATCGCGAGATTGTTGCGCTGCTGGCGATGACCTTGCCGGCGGAATTGCCGCCGGTCAAGCATCCGATGTTCGAAGGGATTCCGTCGATTATGCAATTCGCCAAGACCGATGTGCAAAAAAACATTATTCAGAAAATCAACTCCACCGGCCGGCTGGGCGCCGCTCTGGCTTTCCCGCCGGGAACTCCCGAAGCGATTCGCGGGATCATGGAAGAAGCGCTGCTAAAAGTCGGCAAGGATCCGGCGTTTAGAAAAGATTGGGAAGAGCTGGTTTTGGAAGGACTTGCGTTCGAGCAGATGTTTTCCGGCAAAGAGATTTTCGAAAACGTGAAAATCTATACAGATTGGCGGCCCGAAATCCTGAGCATGTACAAGAGGCTGGCCCACGAAGCGCCAAAATAGTTAGATTCAAGGAGTTTGATTTCGATCGTGAGTGAGTGTCTCTGCCAACCGATTTTGTTTTCGTTGCCTTTGGCGCGAAGTAAAAGGTCTGCCTTGTCTTCGATTCAATCCTGATTCTCATACCACTCTTCATGCCGCGACCAGCGCTGGCAGCATAGACAGATGGTCCAGCGCCATTGGTGGCCGCAGCCGGGGCAGTGCCCGCGGGTCGTAAACGTATTCCACGCCGTCCCGCAGCCTTCGAAGAAGTACTCCGGGTAATCGCAGTCGCCGCAATACCAGCGGCTCGATGGGTTCGGACGCCATTTACAAAGCGGGCAACGAACACGGCTGAACTCTTTCGCTTTGTCGTGAGCTGTAGCTTTCTTAGTGCTTTCCGCTGGCTTCAATCTCTCTTGGAAAAGCCGGAACACTATCGCGCGATGCAGAAGTTGCAGCACTTGTTTTTGTAGCGGGGCCATTTCTTTGCTCGTTTAAGGCAAGTTCTCAGGCAGGTGTTTGAGAAAGAAGTCTTTAATCCTGGTTCGGTAGTCGGAAGCCAATTGACCGTGGGCATACTGTTCGTGGAACCAAAACTCGGCGTTGGGATTTTTTGCCAGGGCCTGCTGCAACAATCGGGCGTGGGAAAAGGGAATCACGGCATCAGCAGACGAGTGGATCAAGAGGATCGGAATCGTGGTGTTGCGGATACGATCTGCCGGCGATGCATCTCTCACATCGACGCCAAGAAAAAGCTTGGCCCAGATACCGACAAGATACGCAATCGGATAGTTGAGCACTGGGATTCGAAGAAGCTCGAAAGCCATGTCCGCGAGACTAGCGTAACTTGATTCTGCGATGACCGCTCTGATCTCGGGAGCTTTCTGGATCGCCATCAGAGCCACGGCGCCACCCATAGAAAATCCCCACACGCCTACTTCGTTTATCCCTCTAGTTCGCAGAAATTGAATCGCCGCGAGGAGATCTTCGACCTCCTTAGCACCGGCCGTCGAATAGCTCCCCTCGCTTTTCCCGAGATAGCGGAAATCGAATAAGAGCAGATTAAAGTCATCATGCAGAAACGCCAGCGCAGGCAAGATATTTCCTTTATCCGCAGGGTAGCCGTGGAGCAGGATCAACGTTTTCTGGTTTTTTTTCATAGATGGGATATACCAGCCGCGGAGCGTGAGGCCGTCCGCCGTTCTGAACGACACGTCCTCGTAATTCATCTTCAAGTCGCGCGGGGTGATTGAGGAGATAATCTTCGGCGGTCGAATCGAAGAATAAAAGCCCCAGAGGCTAATGATGATCAGAACTGAAACGACGATAAGGACAATACGGAGGATTGCTGCGTCCACCTTTGCGCGCATTGTCCCCGACGGGGCGAGAGCTGTCAACTTCGCGCTGTAGCCTCGGTTCGCCGATAAAAATTGGTTCTTCCGGGTTTACTGTGAAACAGTATTCACCACGAGAGGGCCAGCGCGGCAGGGCCGCAAGAAAAAGTCAGAATATCTCGCGCAAAGGCGCAAAGCATGTCCTGAGCGCAGTCGAAGGGACCGCCAAGTTCGGACAAGTAACAAGAAGTTTTTCTTTGCGTCTTGGCGCGATCAATTTTCCAACTCCGCGCCCTCAGCGTCTCCGTGGTGGGTCACATGAAGGTTTGAAGAGCTTAAAATTCAACGGCTATACGAGATTAGTTGATGCATTAACAACTCGCCTTGCAGTTTCATTCGGCCAAGACTATAGAATCTGTTTAGCTCGGTAACGGGGTTCCAATTATTTGAACGAGACAGGTTGATTCATGAGACTGCCCCATCGTGATCCGATACGTTTGGGTCCGACACCCTATGAAGTTTTTCAGGAAAGAGAAGGTATTCCTTCCGTCAAAGGGTTTTTTGTCGAAGATTTGATGGATGTCGAGGTCAAACTATGGGAACGTATGGGCGCCCTGGGGTCGTTTCTGAATCTCGGCGAGCAGCAGGAGACGGACGCGTACGTTTGCGAGATACCGCCCGGCCGGCAGACGAATCCGCAAAGGCATCTGTTCGAGACCCTCGTTTACATTCACAAGGGCCGCGGCGCGACGACGGTGTGGTTCGAAGAAAATGCTAAACAGACTTTCGAGTGGAGCGCCGGAGCGATCTTCGCGATTCCGCTGAACGTTTCTTATCAGCATTTCAATGTTTCCAACGAACCGGTGCGTTTTCTTGGCGGCACCAATGCCCCGCACGTGATCAATCTGTTTCACAACGATGATTTTATTTTTCGTAATCCGTTCCAGTTCCGCGACCGGTTTCGCCCCGAACGCGAGTTTTTTCAAGAAAATAAACGCCTGACCGTCCGTTCGTGGGAAAGTAATTTGGTGCCCGACGTCAATGAGTTCGCTCTCGATGATTATCCGATGAAGGGTAAGGGCGTAAAAATCATGCGCTTTGGTCTCGCGGGAACAACCTATGGCTGCCACGTTCAGGAATTTCCTCCTGGCAGCCGGAGCACGTTTCACCGCCACGGGCCGGGCGCGATTGTCTGTGTGACGCAAGGAGAAGGCTTCGCCATGGTCTGGCGCGAAGGCGAAGAGCCGACACGTTTCGAGATCAAGCCTGGGTCCATTTATTCGCCCGGCGATCTCATGTACCACGGCCATTTCAACACGGGACAGACGACCTTGCGTCACTTCGCCATGCGGGGCCGGAGCCCGAAGTACAGTCAGGACCGCTATCGAACCAAGCTCCATGAAATGATTCCGTTCGATGAAGAGCCGCCGGATATTCATCCAATGTTTCTGGAAGAGTTGAAACGAAAGGGCGTAAAGAGCGAAGTCTCATTGGTAGAGGAATAAAACTGTTCAAGGTTCCAAGTTCAAAGTTCAAGGTCAAAAGTCTCGGAGATCAGGAGAAATAAGATGGCAGAGCTTGCATATCAAGATTTTCGGAGTTTCATCGAAGAGGCGAAAAAGATCAGCGACTATCGGTTGATCGAAGGAGCCGATTGGGACGGCGAGATCGGCGCGTTGGTGGAATCCACGGCGGAGCTTGTGCCGCAACCGCCGATGCTTCTCTTCGATAAGGTCAAAGGTTATCCGGCCGGCTTTCGGGTTTGCAGCCTTCCCTACGCAGCTTACAAACGGGTTGCATTGGCGTTGGGTTTGCCCACCGACAAACCCAAACTGGAAATCCTTCGTCTGGCCGCCCGCAAGATACAGTCGGCAAAACCGATTCCGCCGAAGGAAGTGAGCAGCTCGCCGCTACTGGAGAACAAGTTAACAGGCAGCGACGTCAATCTACTCAAGTTTCCGGCTTTACGCTTTCACGAACACGACGGCGGCCGTTACTTCGGGCCAGGGGGCGGTCTGATCAACCGCGATCCGGATTCCGGCTACGTCAACACCGGTACCTACCGGATGCAACTCCACGACAAGAGCACGTTGGGATTGTGGATGAGCCCCGGGCAAAACGGCCGACAGATTTGCATGAAGTATTGGGAAAAGGGCAAGAGCTGTCCGATGGTGGCGACTTACGGCCAGCATCCGCTGGTTTTTATGCCGTCCTACACGAAGTTTCCATACGGCAGCTCAGAGATGGAGGTTTCCGGCGGCCTCATCGGTAAACCCCTGGAAGTTTTTCGCGGGCCCCTCACGGGCCTGCCGATTCCGGCGTCCTCTGAAATTGCGATCGAAGGCGAAGTGCCGCCACCGTCCGAAGAAGCGCGCGACGAAGGGCCCTTTGGGGAATGGCCGGGTTATTATTCCGGCGGGACCCTCGGTACCGGCGACAAGCAACCGATCATTCGAGTCAAAGCGATCTATCACCGCAACGATCCGATATTAGAAGACGAAGCGCCGCTCTGGCCAGGCGCCGTCAAGATGGATTTGCATATCTCCGCGGGTGTTCTCTGGGATCAGCTGGAAAGCGCCGGAATTCAAGACATCGTGGGCGTGTACAATCATACTTCCTATCTGACCGTCGTTGCCATCAAGCAAAAATACGCCGGCCATGCCAAGCAGGCGGGCTTGGCCGCGGTGAGTTCCGCCGCCGCGGCGCGCAACGGCCGCTACGTGGTGGTGGTCGACGAAGATATCGATCCCACTAATCAAAAAGAAGTGCTCTGGGCGATGATGACGCGCGTGGACCCGGCGACCAACATTGACATCGTCGATGGTTGCTGGAGCACGCCGCTGGACCCGCGCATGCCGCCGGACAAACGGGAGAACCGCGACCACACCAACAGCCGAGGAATCTTCTACGCCGTGAGGCCGTTTGAGTGGCGGGACAAGTTTCCGAAAGTGAGTCGGTCCAGCCGGGAGCTGCGCGAGAAGACCATCGCCAAGTTCAAAGGAATAATTCCATTCCCAGGGGTTTGAATGAACATCAAAGCATCGTCAGCAAAAAAATTGAGCCGCTTCCGGGTTTACTGTGAAGAAGTATTCACCGCAGAGACGGGGAGTTCACGGAGGTCGGAATATTTTCTTGATCAAGAACTCTTTACTCTGTGCCCTCAGCGCCTCCGCGGTTAGCCACAGGAAAGCCTGCCAGTCAATCAGGGGAATTTAGTGGCTGAAGTTCTACGATTCGGCATCGCCGGCCTGGGGGTGGCGAGCACACAAATCCTGCCGCCCATTTCAACGTTGCCGTTTATCAAAGTTAGTGCAGCAGCGGACACGCGCACCGAAGCGCCCGCGAAGTTCGGCTGTTGCGCACGATTAAAACATTCACCAGATCGCTCCGTAGCTGAACCTTCGCAATTCCTATGAAACAGAAACACCTTATAGCTTTCGTTACCATTGTCTGTGTTTGCTTGTTGCTTTTAGCCTATTCCCAAGCCGGGGAGCCGAAGCCGGGATGGCAGCAGGAATGGGAGAAAACGCTCGAAGCCGCCAAGAAAGAAGGGCAAGTCACGATTTACATCAGTGGCTACGAGGCGGTGTTGCCGGATTTCGAGAAGGAATTTCCCGATATGAAGGTCGTGGCCGTCACTATGCGGGGTAACCAACTCGGGCAACGGCTGCTCGCTGAGCGGCGCGCGGAGAAGTATATTGCCGATGTGGTGAGCTCGGGCGCGAATCCAAACTATCAGCAATTCTATCCGGCGAAAGCGCTCGACCCGATCAGACCTGCGCTGATCCTGCCCGAGGTCACCGATCAAACAAAGTGGTATCTCAAACAGCACCAGTACTCCGATCCTGAAGGCCAGTACGTATTCAATTATGTCGGTTCGGCAACGTATGGAGCGGTCAACTACAACACGAAGCTCGTCGACGTTAAGGAGTTTAGGTCTTACTGGGACTTGCTGAACCCTAAGTGGAAGGGCAAGATCGAAGCTCGTGACATCCGCGAAGCCGGGCCGGGCGCCGGCAACACACGGTTCTTCTACTATCATCCAGAACTTGGACCGTCGTTCATCAAGCGGCTTTTCGGCGAGATGGACGTAACTTTGTTTCGCGATTTTCGCCAGGGGCCGGATTGGTTGGCGACGGGAAAGTTCGCGATTTGTTTCTTTTGCGACGTGGATGTTCTGAAGCGACAGGGTTTGCCGGTGGATACGTTCGGCCCCGAGGTGTTCAAGGAGGGCGGCGGGCTGGTGCAGCAATTCGGCACAGTGGTGTTAGTGAACCGTGCGCCGCACCCAAATGCCGCCAAGGTTTTTATCAATTGGCTATTGTCGCGCAGGGGACAAATCGCGTTGCAAAAAAGGACATTGACCGGCGAGAGCCCGGCGGATTCATTGCGAACCGATATTCCCAAAGACGATGTGCCTTACCTGAATCGTCGGCTCGAGGGCATCAAATATCTCGACACCGGCAAACCGGAGTGGATCGAGATGAAGCCGATCCTCGAGGTCGTCAATGACGCACTGAAAGCGGCAGGGAAGAATTAGTGGTCGCTGAGGATGGAAATGGAGGATGGAAGTTGGCAATCCTCGATCTTCTATTCTCAATTTTCGGTCTCCAATGGTGTCATTCCGAGCCGATGAGATCTGAGAAAGGAAGTCTTGTTAGGAGAACGTCTCGTTGCCTATAGGTAACTTTCCCAGACGGCATCGTCTTCGTCCTTCCAGACATCGGCAAACTTCTTTTCTGCCGCCTGTCGTAGGCTCTTCAATTCCTGTTTTTCTTCCACCCGGGTTATGGACCGGAGAAAATCGTGCCGTCTCGCTAATCAACCTTTACGTAAGAACCCTTCCTCATTTTCGCCTTCTGTCGGACAGATTTGGGAATGGTAACTTGGTAGTGGGCATTGACTTTGGCAACCTCCATGACGAACCGCCTCATAATAACTTTAATGTTACGGACCGTGAGTGAATGATGCTCGATCCCGCTATGGCGTACATGGTTCTGCTGACAGACTTCGCGTCGAAGATCGACGGCCTCTGGGCATTTCAGGTCGCCATTCACGCGCAGATCGAACGCATCGCCAAGACCGACTGGTTGGATGCAAGCCTCAGTCGTCGTGACAACAAGGATCGAAAGAAGGAGCTCGGTGGCTTTCTCTTCTTCAGCCGCGATCTCCTGCGGGAATTCGAAATACTTGGAATGGCGAAGACTTTCGACGATACCCTGGTCCTGGCCAAGGAACTGGGCTTGCCAGCCTTCAACATCTGGGCCGATAACGAATTGAGACTGCCCTACTACCACGAAATGCGCAGTGTGCGGGCCTTGGCCAACGTCATCAAGCACAACGGCTCACGTATCGTTGCTGGGGGTGGCGAGGCTTGCCGGTTCCTGATCGAGAAGGTCGGCTTCAAGCCCGATACGCAGATCGCCTATATTGACTTTGACATCGAAAAGGCACTCTACCAGACATACGTGTTTCTTGATGCGCTCTCTGGTTATCTCACCGGAGTGGCAGTCGAGACTATCGACTTCGAGCAGTTCAAGACCAGCGTTCTGCCATGGTTTCTCAAGCAGTAAGTTCGCAACCGCCCTTTCGTGCCGCCGTTGTGACGCGGCGCTCGAGCCCGCATGAGTCCCCGCAAGATTCTGTTCACGTTTAACGTGGTGCCCCCGAGACGAGCCACCCGCCGGTCCACGGTAAAGCCAAAAAGGGCCAAGCCCTGAAGGCCCGATTGCCGGACGCACCTGTCCTCGCACTGTATCAACGGCCCGTTTCAAGCCAATAAGGTGTTCGTCACGCCAGCGCCGCGCATGCTGCTGGCTTCTGGTCGTGCTTTGCTTGCAACTGGTTCTCAACGATCCTCGGACATTACCCTTGATAGGGTGCCGGAGTCGTAATAGAATCGTGAAAAATGAAATTCCGAAGCCCGGTCGTTCAAAATTGCGACGAATGGGTACGAAATGGCTGACTACGAATCCGGCCGGGAAGCACTCCAAAAGCTCGCCGATGTAGAACTCGGCGATTCTCAGCAGATTGAGTCTGCTCGTAATGAGGCCAGTACTAGATATCACATCATCGACCTTCTCGTGACTGATGTGCTTTGCTGGCACAAGTCGGCCGTCAAGGTGGAGCGTCATGAGGACTCCGGCTACTCAGACTACGAACTTGGTTCCCCATCGTCACTTCTCCTAGAAGCGAAAAAAGAGGGCGTTCACTTTTCGCTGCCTGCGGGATGGGATAAGGAAATCGCTAGGCTCGAGACGCTATTTTCCGCTTCCGAAGACACGAAAAAGGCAGTTCAGCAGGCTATCGACTACGCCGTTCAGCGAGGTATACCATATGCAGCCATCTGCAATGGTCATCAGCTTATCGCCTTTCTTGCAAGCCGCCAGGATGGTACACCGCCTATTCGTGGCACCGCGCTTATTTATAAATCTCAGCGTGATATGCTCGCACGTTTTGCTCAATTATGGGATGCTCTATCCCCGCCGGGGCTGGCAATGGGAGGCCTATCTCGGATTCTTGGTGCTGCTCCTCTCAGCGCACCGCCTCAGAAACTCTCAGCCAGTATTGTAAATTATCCAGGCTACAAAAACCGCAATCCAATTGCTACGGAGTTGCAGATTCTCGGTGGAATTTTTCTCGAGGATCTGACCCGCGAGCCAGGTTTGGAAGACGACTTCTTGCAGCAGACATACTGTACAAGCGGTGCGCTTTCCCAATACGCGCTCGTCAGTAAAGAGCTGTTGCAGGCACGGTACGCTAGTGTCTTCGAGAACGATGGTAACGTCTCGGCAAGCCCCGCAGCAAGTAAGAGAGGCGTTTCGCCAGAATTGACTCAAGACGTAGTTGCTGCAAGTCTCAGCCGCCGACCAATCCTATTGGTGGGAGATGTCGGAGCCGGTAAGTCTATATTCATCCGATATCTGATTAAAGTAGCTGCAAAAGAAGCGCTCGAGCGAGCGTTGGTTCTCTATATCGACTTTGGAACAAAACCGGCCTTGGCGAGCGACCTTCGGCCATATGTCGTTCAGGAAATTGTACGTCAACTTCGAGATGATTATGAATTGGACGTGTATGAGCGCGACTTCGTCAGAGGGGTCTACCATGGAGAATTACTTCGGTTCGAGCGCGGGATCTACGCTGATCTCAAGGACTCCGATCCGCCCACATTTCGTGCGAAGGAAATACAGCGCCTAGAACAACTCACGAGTGATACTGAACAACACCTCAAAGCATGTCTTACCGACGCCGTACGAGGTCAGCGACGTCAGGTAGTTCTCTTCCTTGATAACGTCGATCAGCGGCCGGGACAGTTTCAGGAGGAAGTTTTCCTCATTGCTCAGGCTCTCGCAGATCAATGGCCCTTGACAGCCTTCGTGGCACTTCGTCCTGAAACATTTGCCGAATCACGGGTTAAAGGTTCTCTCACGGCATATCAACCCCGGGTCTTCACCATAGATCCGCCGCGGGTCGATCTAGTGCTCCGACGAAGACTAGCATTCGCTCTGAAGCAGCTTGCGGAACAAGGCCGGTTGGGCGCCATACTGCAACTGAACGTTCAATCAGACACGCTCAAGCGATATATCAGTATGCTTCTACGAGCCTTCGAGAATGAGGAATCAATCATTGAGTTTGTTGACAACATGAGCGCAGGTAATATTCGGCGCGCGCTAGACTTCGTCGCGGCGTTCTTTGGTAGCGGGCATGTTGACAGCCAGAAGATCCTGAGAGCTGAAGAGAAAGAACCGGGAAGCTATAGGCTGCCATTGCACGAGTTTCTCCGGGCGGTAACGTATGGTGACAATGCGCACTATGATCCTTCGAAGTCTCCCATCCTGAACGTCTATGACGTATCCTCTCGCGATGGGAAAGAGCACTTTCTAGTTGGAGTCTTGGTAGCCTTCACTGAACGCGCGGGTCAACTCGGTGGCAGCGAAGGCTATGTCATGCGAGACACAGTGTTTCGGTTTGCCCGGAGTCTTGGTTTTCAGCCCTCACAAGTCCAACTAGCTTTGAGGAGATGCATTGAGAAAAGACTTCTGGCAACTCCAGCAACCCTGAGCGGGGAGGACTATTCCAGGCTCAGGGTCACAACGGTCGGGGCGTACACGATTAAGAAGTTGATGTTCTTCTTTACCTACCTAGATGCCGTAGTAGTGGATACACCGATTCTGGATCCTAGTGTGCGAGCCAAGATACGTGATGTTGGGCTGACAGACGAGCGGCTCGTCAGAGCGGAAATTTTTTTGGATTACCTAGATGAGCAGTGGGTAGCCCTTCGAGAGACGGCGGCAGAAATCCTGGATTGGTCGAATCGGGCTGGTCGTGCACGCGAAGAGATTCGCTGGATCAAAGAACGACTTCGACGCATAGCAGTCAGCACAGGTACCCTGTAAAATCTTTCAGATGGATTGAACTGGTTAAAATTTCACTCCCCGTTTGTATCGTACCGCGAGAGTCGCCGATTGCATGAATCTGATTTGTAGCTGGTCATTCGGACCTGTTGCGGGCTGAGCGCTTGTGTCTTCTTCCTCACTGCTTGCTTTTTCTTCGACAATGGAAGGTGTATGTTCTGCCCAGGTTCAGGCACAGAACAAGCACAGTCGTGCGTGATGCGTGAGGGAGAAATGAATAAGCGGAAACGCGGTAGCTTTGCTCTATGGGCCATGCTTTTTGCGCTTTGCTTGCCCGCCGAGGCGCAGCAGCCGCAGAAAGTCCCGCGGATAGGATACGTAGCGCCGGTCGATGCCGCTAGTGACTCCGCCCGTGCGGAGGCAATTAGGCTGGCTCTGCGCGAGCGTGGCTACATAGAAGGACAGAATATCGCCATCGAATACCGATATTCGGAGGGGAAGCGCGATCGGCTCCCTGAGCTTGCGGCTGAGCTGGTGCGTCTCAAGGTTGATATCATCGTGGTAACAGGAGGGAACAGGATAATCCCCGCGGCCAAGAACGCGACCAAGACGATTCCCATCGTTATGACGGGTGCTGGGATTGATCCGGTTGACGCAGGCCTAGTGGAAAGTCTTGCCCGTCCCGGCGGCAATGTCACTGGCGTTACAAACCTTATCGGAGAGCTAGGCGGTAAGAGGCTGGAGCTTTTCAAAGAGGCCGTTCCCAAAGTTGCCCGTGTTGCGGTTCTCCACGATCCGGGCACTGCGGCCAGTGTACACCAGGTGAAAGAAGTGCTTCCCGCCGCGGCGCGCGCACTGGGGTTGACTATTAAGCCTTGGGAGGTACAAGGCACGGACGGTTTCGAGCGGGTATTCGCTGCGTTAAACAAGGAGCGCCCGGATGGACTCTACGTGTCCTTGGGACCGCTGATGCTTGCTAACGGAAAACGGATCGCGGGCTTTGCGTTGAAGAGCCGGTTACCTTCGATATACGTCAGAAGGGAATTTGTAGATGCCGGTGGGCTCATGTCCTACGGAGCCGACCTCGCGGACAGCTACAAGCGCGTCGCTTATTTCGTGGACAGAATTCTCAAGGGAGCCAAGCCTGCCGATCTTCCCGTCGAGCAGCCGACGCGGTTCGAGCTCGTGGTCAATCTGAAAACTGCGAAACAGATCGGCCTGACGATTCCGCCAGAGGTGCTCGCCCGAGCGACCAAGCTGATCAAGTGATTTCCGATTACCGATTTTCCGATTCAGCGCGAGCCAGAGCGGATGAGTGGACATCGAATCGGAGATGTTCCGCTGACTGAATATCAGATGTTCTACCCTGACTGTAGGAGAGGCGAGGCGTGCCGCGTCACGTCTGTGGCACGTCGCTCAGGTTGAAAATGGGGCGATATGAGGTCACTTGAGGCGCACGAGGCACCAGAAGCCCAATGATTTCGCGGCCTCGCCCGGCGCTTCGTGGCTACGTGACTTTTCCGCCGAATGTGCTGGCGCGGGCGGACCGGGTCATTAAATGAAGCAAGATCCTTCACGTTCGTTCAGGACAAGTTTTAGATTGCCGATTTTCGATTAGGAGAGAGTCAAGGTGACTCAGTTCTTACAGCGCGCGAAATTGCTCTTCGCTGAGGCCGGCCTGTTTAAGAATCTTACGAAAGGTTCCCGTTGGCAGTGCACCTGGATGCATTGCGACGTAGGTTTGCCTTCCATCGGGATGGCGAAGAACTTTGTGGCTCCCACTCTGTCTTACTTCTACGAATCCGGCGCGAATCAATCTTGCGAGGACCTCACGGGCGGAGTATGGCATCGGGAATTTCGACCTGAGCGATCAACGACTTCGTTTCGACAGGAACGCTTTCGCCGCGCGAGCGCTTCTCTTCGACCCACGCTTCAATCAATTCTTGAGCAGCAGCAATGGCTCCTTCGATACCCTGGCCGTGCGTGGTCAGGTCGAGAGTTGGAATGTGGGCGTAATAGTAACCCTGAAATTCAGGTTCGTTTATCGGCTCAAGAAGCACGGAGTAGCGCATGATGACCCCTCCAGGAGAGAATTCTATAACAGCCTCGCCCATCAGCACAAGGTTGTCATTGGTCAGAGGCAAAGTGTTCAAAACCCTGATACTCGTAACCTTCATGTTGGGGTTCGTATATTTAGCCGACGCACAGCAGCAGAAGAAAATCCCGCGGATAGCTTTTCTAGGGGCTGCCTCTGCTACGTCTCGAGCTTCCC
Source organism: uncultured delta proteobacterium (assembly GCA_963737905.1). Classification (GTDB taxonomy): domain Bacteria; phylum Desulfobacterota; class Binatia; order UBA9968; family UBA9968; genus DAIRFP01. The sequence goes on from CAVTUQ010000019.1 coordinate 51,123, forward strand.
GTCTTGATGCATTTCGCCAAGGGTTGTGGGAGCTGGGCTATGTAGAGGGGAAGAACATCATTATTGAGTACCGCCATGCCGAAGGGAAATTTGAACGGTTGCCCGAACTTTCAGCCGAACTGGCGCATCTCAAGGTGGACATCATCGTCACCCAGGGAAGTCCGGCGGCCGAAGCTGCCAGGAAAACGACAAGCACAATTCCGATCATCATGGCAACAGGTGGCGATGCCTGTTGGCTCGGGGCTGGTTGCGAGCCTCGCCCGGCCGGGCGGGAACGTCACCGAATTATCCAGTCTCGTCACAGATCTGGCTGGGAAACGGCTGGAGCTTCTCAAGGAAGTCGCACCCAAGGTCTCCCGCGTCGCCATGACGGCGCAGCAGATCGGTCTCACGATTCCGCCGAATGTGCTGGTGAGAGCGGATAAAGTAATAAAATGAAACATTTTGGATTTCGGATTGGAGAAGGGAACACACGCAGCGATATTCGCTTCGCGATCTTAGGTTCAATGCTCGTCCTAATCGTCATTCCAGCCGGGTTGGCGTGATCCCCGCCTTCGCGGGGAGGCGAGAGCCGGAATCCAGGAGATTCAGTCGAATCTGGATTCCCGCGTTCGCGGGAATGACGTTTGTGGCGGTGGCGATTGCTGCAGCCTTCACTGCGATTGTGTCAGCCGCGGAGATACCTAAGTGGAAAGAAGAATGGCTGAGAGTGGCGGAAGCGGCCAAGAAGGAAGGGCAGGTTTCGCTCTACGGTGGGCAAGAAATCACCCATCCGGATATCATCGCGGCGTTCAACAAAGAGTTTCCTTTCATTAAAGTCCTGACCACCAGTGGACGCGGCGGAGATCTGCTCGCGCGCATTATATCAGAGCGGCGAGCGGACAAATATTTAGTGGACGTTATTGCGACTGGCCCCAACGGGCCGCGCATGCTTTATTTGGCCAAAGCGTTGGACCCCATCGCGCCAGCGCTAATTCTGCCCGAGGTCACGGATGTGTCCAAATGGTACAGCGGGAAGCACTGGTACGCGGACCCCGAGAATCAATACATCTTCATGTTCGAAGGTACTCTGAACAGCACCGCCCTTTCGTATAACACGAAGCTCATGCATCCCGACGAGATCACGTCTTATTGGGATCTCTTGAGGCCGGAATGGAAAGGCAAACTCTTGACCTTGGACCCGCGGGGGACGACGCCGCCGACAACGGTCTTGAATCTCTATCATAGACCCGGGCTCGGCGCAGACTTTGTGCGGCGATTTTACTCGGAAATGGAGGTCACCTTCTTCAGAGACCGGCGCCAGGGAACGAATTGGTTGGCCACGGGGAAATTCCCACTCTGTTTTCTGTGCCGGGATATTGACAAGGCGAATAGACAAGGTCTCCCGGTGGATGTGATTCTACCCGATCGCATCAAGGAAGGCGGAACGTTAGGCGGAGGCAGCGCGAGTAATCTAGCGCTGATCAATCGCGCGCCGCATCCCAACGCGGCCAAGGTTTTCATAAATTGGTACCTATCCCGAAAGGGCCAATCAGTCTGGCAAAAGGTGATGAATACCAAAGAATTGGAAGCTTCGGAGTCGATGCGGAGCGACATCCCGAAGGACGACGTGTTGCTCGAGGGCCGGCGTGTCGAAGGCAAAGAGTATCAAGTTGTCGGCTTTTTGGACCCAGAGCCGGTGCAGAAGTTGTTGCAGGAGATTTTGAAGTAAGAGACAAGTTCACCACGAAGAACGCGAAGTTCACGAAGGAAGAGATCGAAAGGCGGATTTTTAGCCGCAAAGAACCTAGCGCGGCAAGGAGACGAACATGTCCGAATACAACACAATGGATATTCGCGGTTTCTACCGTTCGCACTCGCACCTGCCCATCTGGGAACTGATGGACAAGGCAGGGATCTGGGAGCGGGTCGGATTGAAAGTGACTTTCGAGTTTTGCGACAGTTCGTCGGCGGCGGAGAAAGCACTTTTCGACGGCAGCGTCGATTTTGTCTCCGGGAACCACATCTCGCCTTACTTGTTGGTGCGCCGTGGAAAGCCGATTGTAAGCCTCACTTCGCCGTCCAACAGCGTGAACGATAAGTTGGTGGCTCGGTTTCCGATCAAGAAGATCTCGGAGTTACGTGGAAAGCGCATCGGCGATACCACACTGGTGGATTCCATCGGCGGCTACCATCACCCGCGAGGCAATCACATGCTGTATGTCATGCGCGGCGGTTTGCGCCTGGATGAGGTGGAATTTGTGGAGCTGACGGAATCGAACAACGAGTTTCACGCGATGCAGCTCGAAGTCGTCAAGTCCGGCAAAGTCGACGCCGTTTTTGTTACCGGAAATACAGATAAGTTCGAGCAGGCCGGTTTGCATGTTTTGCCGTTGGAGCGGCTGCCCATGATCAATGGGCCGACGTTGACATCGACGTTGACCACACTGCAAAAGAAACCGGGCTTAGCAGAGCGGCTAGTGAAGGCGCAAGTGATGGGTATCCACTTCGCGCGCACCCGGCGCGGCGAGACGGAAGACATTCTCGCCGGGCTGCGCCGGCGGGTGCCGGAGGCGAAAAACGCGGCCTATCGGAGCGTGGCGAAACTATTGCCCAAGCCCTATCCGGATCATGAAGGCGTGGCGAACGCTTACAAGCTCTGCTGTCTCAAGAGTCCCGAGACGGAGGAGATGAGCCCTATGGCACTGTGGGACCTTCACTACCTTAGAGAATTGGACAGCTCAGGATTCATCGATGCGCTTTATGCGAACGACTGAGCGCGCTCTTGCGGGATGCGTCGCCCAGTCGCCGGAACTCGGGGCACTACGGTTGACATTGACTTTCGCGTGGGGGACTATTCTGCCGTGGTTTATGTGGAAAGTGTTTCTTTGGTCATTCCCAGTCGGAGGTAGAATGATGTTGGGTATATTCGGGAGCAGGTTTGTAGCGGCCGGAGCAATGATGCTCTTGTTCTTCGCGTTGGCGGGAGAAGGCGGGGCCCAATCCAATTGGCAGAAGGAATGGGAAAAGACTCTCGCAGAGGCGAAAAAAGAGGGACAGGTCAATATCTATATATATCGCTACGAGCGGCTGCTGCAGGATTTCAGGAAGGAATACCCCGATATTAATGTTGTTTCCGTCACCGGAAGAGGGACGGAGTTGACAGCACGCATTATGGCAGAGCGACGGGCCGGTAAATATATCGCGGACGTTTACAGCGGTGGAACTAACGGTAACTACAATACATTTTATAAGGGTAAAGTCCTCGATCCAATTAAGCCGGCACTGATTCTCCCCGAAGTTACCGATCAATCCAAGTGGTACGGGAATGAACACCGTTACGCCGACCGGGAAGGGCAATACATCTTTGCCTATCTTGCGAATCCGAGCGGCGCGCAACTCGCTTTCAACTTGAATCTCGTCAACCCGAAGGATTTCAAGTCCTACTGGGATGTTACGAATTCCAAGTGGAAGGGTAAGATCGTGTCACTTGATCCTAGAGACACCGGGTTGGGTGCGACTATGCAGTTCCTCTACTATAACCCGGAGATCGGTCCTGAGTTCATGAAGAAGTTTTTTGGCGGCATGGATATGCAGTTTGTCAAGAATTTCCGCCAAATGACCGACTGGTTGGCCCAGGGAAAGTATGCTATCTGCATGGGCTGTAAGGATTCCATGAGGGCCAAGAATCAGGGGCTTCCTGTGGACGACTTTGATACGACGAAGTGGAAAGAGGGGTCGAGCTTTTCCTCGGGTGGCGGCTCGCTCAGCCTGCTGAATCAGGCGCCGCACCCTAATGCGGCCAGGGTTTTTATCAACTGGTTTCTCTCGCGCAAGGGACAGTTGGCGTTGCAAAAACTGGGCGACCCAGATGATCCACCTAACTCACGGCGCATAGACATTTCCAAGGACGACGTCCCGATGGACGCCCGCCTGCAGCCCGGGGCCAAATATTTTGACGTCGTGAAGCCGGAATACGGCGACATGAAGCCGATTTTCGATCTCGCTAAGGAGATCATGGCGGCGAACGAGGCGAAGAAATAGGAGGGACCATGCTGACTCGTGAAGAAAATGAGATGTTGACTCGAGTTGGGCGGGGGACAGCGGCCGGCGAACTGCTGCGCCGGTACTGGCAGCCCGTGGCCGCCGCCGGTGAACTAACCGATGAAAAGCCGATTAAAGCGGTGCGCCTCCTGGGTGAAAACCTCGTTGTGTATCGTGACAAGCGGGGAAGCTATGGCCTGGTGGGCGAACAATGCCCGCATCGCAAGGCGTCCTTGGCTTTTGGTCGCGTCGATGAAGACGGCATTCGTTGTCCGTATCACGGTTGGAAATATGACTGCACAGGAAGGTGTCTTGAACAGCCCGCCGAACCCGAATCCGGCGGATTCAAAGACAAGATCAAACATCTCGCGTATCCGGTGCAGAAGTTAGGCGGGCTCTTGTGGGCCTATCTCGGACCGGAACCGAAGCCGCTACTGCCCCGCTGGGACGTGTTGGCATGGGAGAACGGCAAACGTTGGATCGAGAAGCACGAGATTTACAACTGCAACTGGCTGCAGCCCATGGAGAACTCTGTCGATCCCTCGCATCTCTACTGGCTCCATGGCGACACCGCACACCTGGTCGGTGCGGTGGAGCGGTACGAAGAAGAGCACGAATTCATCCCGTTCGAATTCGGCATCATGAAAGTACGACGGACGCCGGGGAAAAAACCCAGCGACAGGTCAGAGATCGACCAGCATCCGCTGGTTTTTCCGAACACGCTGCGGCATGTCTTCCGGATGATAAAAACCGATAGCCTGCTTGCGCCATAACTTGCAGATCCGTGTGCCGGTGGACGACACGCACACGCAAATCTACGTCGTTTATTTCACGCCCAACGACACCGATCTTTCGCCCGCGGAGGGCGACGCGCCGTGGGAGTTTTTCCCGATCAGGGATGAGCGAGGTCAGTATCGTCTCGACCACGTGCTGGTACAGGATGCGATGGCTTGGGAAACCCAAGGAGCGATCACGGATCGGACGCAAGAACATCTCGGCGTGGGCGACGAAGGCATTATTATCTTTCGGAAGCTTTTGCACGAGCAGATCGAAATCGTGCGCAATGGCCGAGAACCGCTGGGGGTAGTGCGGGATCCCGGCAAGAATCGGCTCATAGAATTCGACGTCATCAACGAACGGATCGCTGTTTACGGCACTGAGCGGCAGAAGGTCGCGTGATGTGCGGTTCACACCAAGGGACTGTGTCGAAATAGCGCTGTCATCCCGAGCGAATGCGAGGGATCTAAAACAGATTTCTCCCTTCGGTCGAAATGACAGAAGAGATGAACAGTTAAGAGAAGTGAATCACGGCCATCAGGGAGTTTTCAGGAGGAGCTTGCAATGGCAGTTGATCAAAGACCACAGGATCTCAAGCCGGAAAGGATCGATACTTACAAGGACTGGCAAGCGGAGCAGAAGATTCCAGTCGTGCGCGGCTTCTTCGTCGAGGACGTGAACAAAGTCGAACTCGAATACTGGGACCTGAAAGGCGTTCCCTGTTCTTTCGTTGTTCTCGACGGTACCGGAGGCACCAACGACGCGTACGTTTGCGAGATCCCGGCGGGCGGCAAAACCAAACCGCAAAAACACATGTACGAAGAGATGGTCTACGTCACCCAGGGCTATGGCGCGACTACGGTCTGGCAAAGAGACGGCAAGAAGCACACTTTCGAGTGGGGACCGGGAAGCATGTTTGCGATTCCGATCAACGCCGACTATCAGCATTTTAACGCCAGCGGCAGCGATCCGGCGCGCTATTTTGCCGTGACCAACTGCTGCTTCATGATGAACTTGTTCCACAACGTCGATTATATCTTTAACAGCGACTACACCTTTTTTGACCGTTTTGATCCGCGCACCGAGGGTTATTTCAGCGGCCAGGGCGAGCTCACGGGACGCTTCTTCCTGACCACCAACTTCGTGTCCGACACCCACACTCTCAAGCTCACCGAGTACAACGAGCGCGGCAAGGGCAGCACCAACATGAAATTCAACCTGGCAAAAAACACCATGGGCGCGCATATCTCCGAATTTCCGGTGGGGACTTATAAAAAAGGGCACCGGCATGGTCCCGGCGCCCACGTAATTATCTTGACCGGCCAGGGCTACTCCATCCTGTGGCCGGAAGGTGAGGAGATGAAGCGGGTCGATTGGAAGCCTGGGAGCGTCGTCGTTCCTCCTGATCGGTGGTTCCATCAACATTTCAACTCCGGCGCAAAGCCGGCGCGCTACCTGGCGCTCCGCTGGAACAACTGGCGCTTTCGTTTCATGCGTTCGCAGGACGGCGAGGGAGGCACATTCACGAGCGTCAAATTGGGCGGCGGCCAGATCGAGTTCGAGGATGAGGACCCGCAGATTCACCGTGACTTCGAAGCGGCGATGAAATCCGCCGGCGCGCACTGCAACATGCCTTATCACCCGGGGTGCACGCAAAAGTAGTCGCGCATAAGCGCGCCTACTTGTGTTCAAGGTTCCAGGTTCGACGTTCAATGTGTGAAGGCCAAATCTTAAATCCGATTCGTTGAACCTTGAACGTGGAACGTTGAACCTATAACAGGGAGCAGGCAGGCAAAACCGATGGCGCGGTTGAGATTGAGCTTCGTTTCCGCATTCAACGAGAGAGTCGAGCCGCTCATGAACGGCAGCGTTCAGCCCGAAGGCGTCGAGCTGATTTCGACCTATTCAGATCCTTCGGAGACTTTCTGGCGCCAGCTCAAATTCCAAGAGTTTGAGATTTCCGAGATGTCGCTTTCGTCCTATCTCATCGCCAAATCCCGTGGGATGGATATGGTGGCGATACCGGTTTTTCCGTCCAGACGGTTTATGCACGCGCAGCTCTCGTACCATGCCGATTCGGGCATTTGCCAGCCCAGCGACGTTACGGGCAAGCGAATCGGCGTCGGCGAATACCAGCAGACCGCTTCCCTCTGGGTGCGCGGCGTTTTGGAGCATGATTTCGGCGTGTCGCAATACCGGGTTCATTGGTACATGGAGAGAAGCGAGGAGTTGAGCCATGGGGGCGCTACGGGATTTACGCCGCCGCCGGGAATTTCGTTCCAGCGAATTCCGCCGGACAAGAGTCTCGCCTCCATGCTCGTGGCTAACGAAATCGATGTTGCTGCGGTCAACCGAGCGTTTCAAAAGGATAGCAACATAATCGACCGCTCCACCCATATCCGCGCTCGCGGGGGCGACTGGAGCAAGGTCAAGCCTCTTTTTCCCGACATGATCGCCGAAGGGACGCGGTTCTTCACCAAACATGGTTTCATCCCCGCAAACCATGCCTATGTCATCAGAGGCGACGTGGACAGAAAATATCCCTGGCTCGCATTCAACCTGTTCAGCGCCTTTGTCAAAGCGAAGGCAATTGCCCAAGATCAACTGGCCGATAGCATTCCAACGGGATTAATTTTCGGCAAAGAGTATTTCGCGAAAACAAGAGATATCTTTGGCGCAGATCCTTTTCCTTACGGCATCAAACAGAATCGCCCGATGCTCCAGACCATCATCGAATATTCGCATGAGCAGGGTTTGACGCCGAAAAAGAGCGAGCTCGAAGATCTTTTCGCGCCCAGCACCTTGGACCTTTGACCCTCTGACCTGGGCTTGAGAGGAAACTCTCATGATCCGCAACGCCGTCCTGAACCGGACGTTAATCGTTTTAACGCTGCAATTTTTCTTTCGCCCGCAAGCGACTGCCGCTGAAATCGCCTGGGAGATCGAATGGGAGCGCACGGTCAAAGCCGCTGAGCAAGAAGGGCAGGTCGTTGTCTACAAGATCGCCCACGACGCGGAATGGCACGCCTTCCAGAAAAAGTTTCCCAAGATCAAAGTTATCTTGGTACCCGGCGGCGCCGCGCAGATCCAGCAACGCATTTTAGCCGAGCGAAGGGCGGGAAAGTTTCTCGCCGATGTGATCCGGCTCGGTGGCGGTACCTCTACGTCGCTCTACAAAGCCAAGGCGCTCGATCCAATAGGCCCGGCGCTGATTCTTTCCGAAGTCAAAGATGTTTCGAAATGGCTCGACGGCAAACATCACTACAACGACATCGATAATCAGTATGTTTTTGTCTACGCGGCCTTTCCCTTGCATTTGCTCGGCTACAATCAAAAATTAGTCGACCCGAAAACATTGACGAGCTATTGGGATCTTCTCGACGCGAAGTGGAAAGGCAAGATCACCCTCAAAGACCCGCGGGAGCCCGGCGGCGGAAGCCCGCTGGTGTTTCTCTACCACAACCCGCAGCTCGGACCGGAGTACATAAAAAATCTTTTCTCTGTGGCCGGCGTTACCTTGGTGCGAGACGAGCGCCAACAGACCGACTGGATCGGTTCGGGGAGATTCCCGCTCGCCATCACGGCGAAGGCGGATCAAGTCCAAGAAGCGAAGAAGCAGGGATTGCCCGTCGAGATGCTTGACGCCCACGCTTTCAAGAAAGACGGTGTCGGCCTGGAAGCCGGGGGAACTATGATTGCGCTGGCAAACAAAGCGCCGCATCCCAACGCGGCGAAGGTGCTGATTAACTGGTTTTTATCCCGCGAGGGACAGACGGCTATCCAGAAAACCGGCCCCGGTGAGCCCGGCCAGAACTCCCTGCGTGAAGATATTCCGAAAGAGCATTTGCCGCATGGGCGCAGCGTCAGAAGGGAGTTAAGTATATTCGCCTCTGGGGGCCGGATGCGTGGGACAGGGAAGCCGTAACGAAATTAGTCACGGAGCTGGCGAAGTGAGAGTGTTGCCCCTATCCTAGCCTTCCCCCGGAGGCGGGGGAAGGAATAAGTCGGTTGGGCGAAAGGTCAGTCTGTCGTTCTGTCGGAAACTATTTTTGCTAAGTGAAAAATCATCCAGGGGGAAATACCATGATCAAACCGAGTGAGCTCACATGGGATGATGTCGTTAGAGTAGGACCCGGCACGCCGGGAGGGAACTATCTGCGATCGTTTTGGTGGCCCGTGGCGGTTTCAGAGGAAGTCAAGGATATCCCCGTGCCCGTAAAACTTCTCGGCGAAGAACTGGTGCTTTTCCGCGATCTCTCAGGCGAGTTGGTGCTGCTCGGAGGCTACTGCTCGCACCGCCGTGCCTCACTGGAGTATGGCATCATTCAAGCGAACGGTATTCGTTGCGCCTATCACGGATGGTGCTACGACCGGCGAGGTAGAGTGGTGGACCGGCCTGCCGAGCCGATCAAGACCGCGACCCACATTCAGCACCCATGGTATCCCACGCAGGAATTGAGCGGGTTTGTGTTCGCTTATTTAGGCAAAGACAAAGAAAGTCCGCCGCCGCTGCCCAGGTACGACGTGCTCGTCCAAGACGGTTACCGAGTGGTGGAAAGAGGCGACGCCGAGGCCGGCAAAGCTTACAACTGCAACTGGCTCCAGGGCGTGGAAAACACCACGGACACAACCCACCTAACTTATCTTCACCGAATCTACGAAAAGTGTCCCGCGTTCAAGCCGGTGGAAAGCGAATACGGCGTCAAGCTGTACATCTTGGAGCCGCGCACGAAACCCAATCATGTGGCATTGCGAAAAAGATGCACCGTGCTGCCTACGATCAATCGAAAATCCCGCGAGCTTCGGCCCAAAAATCCCGGTGAGCGTGGCGTTACGCTCCAGCAGGCCATTTGGGTTATTCCGATCGACGACACCCACTGCGAGGAGATGCGCCTGACGGTTTATCCGGAAAAACCCAGCGAGCGCAGATATCATGGCGCGTATTTGGATCAAGCCAAAGAACGGGAAAGAAAACCGTACGACCGGCGCTTTTACGGCGAGATCAAGGGCAACGTTCCTCTAGAAGACAAAGCTATGGTGGAGAGTCAGGGGTCCATCGTCGATCGTACGCTGGAACATCCCGGTTACGGGGACAGAGCGATTCTGCTTCTCCGCAAAATGATCCGCGATGGCATCGCTGAGGTGGCTAACGGCGGCACGCCGAAGGGCGTGCTGCGCGAGAATAGGGCGCTGGTCGATCTCGATATCGGCGTTGAAGAGTATGCCATCGATAAAGTCCCCGAGGGAAGAGCAGCGCTGCTGGCGGAACTGCGGCAGCAATCGGAGCAAATATGAAAAACACCGGCGATGCTGTGGCGCCGTTGGAGCGCTTGGGGTTTATCGGCCTTGGCAACATGGGCGGCGCCATCGCTCTGCGACTTTTACGGGCCGGCTACCCGCTGACTGTCCTCGATCTCGATGAGGAAAAGTTGAAGCGGCTCGTACGCGAGGGCGCGAGCAGCGCGACTACACCGGGCGAAATTGCCGACCGGTCTACCATCGTCCTGGCGTCGCTGCAGCCGGCTGATGTTGAAAGAGTCGCCTGCGGCGAAAACGGCATCGCCGACGCGAAAAAGGACGGCTTGGTCTTTGTCGATCTGAGCAGCACTGCGCCGGAGCTTGCTATCAAAGTCTCCGATGCCCTGCGCGTGCGCGGCATCGAGATGCTCGATGCGCCGCTGAGCGGCGCCGACATCGGCGCCACCAACGGCAACCTCACGATCTTTGTCGGCGGTAATTATGCCGCCTATCAGCGCTGCCTGCCGGTGCTTCAACATGTCGGGCGGATGGTCACGTACTTGGGCAAGAATGGCAACGGACAGATCGGCAAACGGATCAATCAAATGATGCAAGCTTTATCGGAACTGGCGATCTACGAAGGCTTGCTGTTGGCGAAAAAATCCGGCCTCGACTTGAAGATGTTCGCCCGCGCGGCTTCCGGAGGTTGCGCGCAGTCGTGGCGCTTGGATGAGTTGGTCGATAACGTTTTCAACAAAGGCGACACGACTTACCAACTTGGCTTGCGTCCGGGTCGCACCGGGAACGCGCTCAAGATGGCCGAGACACTTGGGTTAAACTTGGCGGGAGCGAAGGCGGCCGATCAAATTTTCTCACGCCAAGGTTGGCGGGTGGAGATCGATTTTGAAAAAGACGAGCTGCCGGATCCAGTATGATTAAAATGATTTTGGATTTTCGATTGAGGATAGAAACACGCGAGCCGATAGAGCATTATTCGGTGAGGACCGAAGAGTTTGGGAGTAATGCGAGAATATGACCAGGATAGGACAAAGAAGGTAGGCTTTTATTTCTCCCACTTCGGGAAGAGCTTTGTAGACCATTTTGGAGACTGAATATGAGCGCAACGTCGAGGCCCAAATCCCTGTGGCTTTACGTCTTCGTTCTTTTGACCCCGGGTGCCGGTGTTATGAGTGCGGAGCCGCAAGGGGAAAGATTGCACATGGGCTACAGCATCTATTCGGGCATGACCGCGCCGATTTGGGCGACCAAGGAAGCGGGTTTGTTTGAGAAAAATGGGCTCAACGTGCAATTGGTTTACCTCAGAGGCGGCACCGAGGCTGCCCAGGCTCTGATCACGGGCGATATTCCCTTCGCCATGATGGGAGGAGGCGCCGTGATCGCCTCCAATCTCGCCGGCTCGGGGAGCGTCATTCTTGCGGGGATTGAGAATACGATGCTCTTTAAATTAGTGACTTCGAAAGACATCGACTCCGCAGAGAAGTTGCGCGGCAAAAAACTCGGCGTCGCATCGCTGGGCGGATCCACGTATCTGGCTACCGTTCGTGCCCTTCAACATTTTGGAATGAAAGCTAATGACGCGACCATTTTGGCGATTGGCAGCGGACCGAACCGATTGGCGGCCGTGCAATCGGGCTCGATCCAAGGCGGCGTCTTCCTGCCTCCTGAAACTCTTATCGCTAAGAAACTGGGGCTCAATTTCCTTCTCGACTTGGGATCATTGGGCGTGGAATTCCAAAATGCGGTCATCGCCGCAGGAAGGAATGTCGTAGAAAAAAAGCCGGAAACGGCTAGAAGATTCATCAAGGCGATAGTCGAGGGAATACACGCGTACAGGACCGATAGAGATTTTGGCCTGAGAGTTCTCAGAAAATATCTGAAGACCAGCGATCAAGAGATCCTTGAAGAGACTTATGATTTCTACAGCGATAAGGTTTTCCCCAAGCCCTACCCGACCGTTAAGGGCATGCAGGCAGTATTAAGCGACCTGGCCGGCAGAAATCCTAAGGCCAAAGATGTCCAGACCTCTCAACTTGTAAACTTAAGTTTCCTCAAAGAATTAGACGAGAGCGGCTACATCGATCGGCTCTATAAGAGTTCCCGATAAGCTGGACACTCGCTCGAAGGCGCAAGTGCGCTAAGAGAGAAAGTGAGGAAACGGGTTGCACGATACGCTTGAACTTCCCGCTTCTACGCGCTAAAAACGCGGTGGCTTAGAAAGGGACTGCGATATGGCAAAAACCGAGACGCTAAGTCCGGCGCCGGTTATCCGTTCTTGGCTACCTCCACTGAACGGCGGCACCGCGCTTATGGCTGGGCTGATTGGTATCATGGGATTTATCGTCGTGTATCCCTTGGTATTGATCCTGATCAACAGCTTCAACACCGCCACGATTGCCGAGCCGCCGGTATATGGATTGAAAGCTTGGCGCGACGCTTTCAGCGAGTATGGCATTTGGCGCTCGCTGTGGAATAGCGTGAAGATCGGCATCGTGTTGCAAGTGATCGCCTTGCCACTGGGAATTTTTGTTTCCTGGTTGCTCGCTCGCACGAACATTCTTTTCGCCAACGTCTTTGAGTTGGGCTTCTGGATCTCGTTTTTCCTACCGAATTTAGCGACCACGTTCGGCTGGATGTTGATGCTCGATCCAAGCACGGGCTTGATCAATGCTTGGCTGCGTCAGCTTCCTTTTTTGAGCGGGCTCAATTTCGACATCTATTCCTTCTCGGGGATCATCTGGGTGCACCTGGTTTCCACCGGCTTGTCGACCAAGGTGATGCTCATGACACCGGCGTTTCGGCGCATGGACGCGTCGATGGAAGAGGCGAGCCGGATGTCCGGAGCAAACGCGTTCACGACCTTGTGGCGGATCACGGTACCCGCCATGACGCCGGTGATCGTTGTGGTTTTCCTGCTCAGCGTGATTCGAATCTTCAGCAGCTTTGAGATCGAGCTCTTGCTCGGCGTGCCGTGGAGCTTTTACGTCTATTCGACAAAGATCGTCGATCTGGCGCGGCAGGAGCCGCCGCTGGTCAATCAAGCAGCGGCGTTGGGCAGCATTATTCTGGTCTTTCTCGCCGCCTTCATTCCGATCCAACGCAAATTGATCACCCGCCGGCAATTCACCACGGTCACGGGGCAATTCAAACCTAAAACCATCGATCTCGGCGCATGGCGTTATCCGGCGACGGCGTTTGTTGCTTTGGTTATTTTCATCCTGGACGTGGTGCCGCTCTTAAGCGTCTTGGGCGGCAGCTTCATGACGCGGTTCGGCTTTTTCAACTTGCCGAAAACATGGACGTTGGAATATTGGAAGATGGCGCTTGGCGATCCGCGTATTCTCCAGGGCCTGCACAACACGTTGATCGTCGCGGTCAGCGCCGGACTCGTCGGAGCGGTGCTGTTCTCGTTGATCGGTTACGTTCTGGTGCGGACCAAGCTTCCCGGTCGCGCGGTGCTCGATTCGATCTGCTGGTTGCCCTCGGCAATCCCAGGCGTATTATCAGGGCTCGGCCTATTATGGATGTTTCTCGGCACCCCGTTCTTTCGCCCGTTCTACGGCACCCTCGTGCTTCTCATGGTCGCGCAAATGCTCGGCGGCATCACGCTGTCGACGCAGATCCTAAAAGCAAATCTTGTCCAGCTCGGCAAAGAGCTGGAGGAATCGTCGCGTATGTCGGGAGCTGGCTTTTGGCGCACCTATCTGCGCATCGTGTTTCCGCTGATGGCGCAGACGATGGTGATGGTGGGCGTCATCAAGTTCATGTTCGCCGCGCAGCATAATTCGGCCATCATTCTGCTGGCGACTTCGGAAACTAGAACGTTATCGCTGCTCGCTCTTGATCAGGTGGCGGCGGGATACCGTGAGGTGGCGAGCATTACCATCATTATGGTTACCGTGCTCACGCTTGGATTGGCGATCGTCGCGAGGTCGTTTGGCCTCAAGGTCGGCATTCGCGCCGAGTGACTATGAGGCGAATAAAAAGAAAAAGCGGTCGAGGATCGAGGATGGAAAATCGAAGATCGCGATCCTCTATCTTCGATCCTCGATCATCATTTGCCATTGTATCCCTCTACGTGGCCTGCGCAGGACGGAGCACGTGAGTTTTTTGCGTATTCAAGATCTCTACAAAACATTCGACCGTGTGGTCGCGGTCAATCACATCAATCTTGAGGTCGCCGAAGGAGAGTTCTTCACGTTGCTCGGCTCCAGCGGCTGCGGCAAGACGACCACGTTGCGCATGGTTGGTGGGTTGGAAAAACCCGACGGCGGAGAGATTCATCTGGGGAACAGATGTCTCGTGTCCGGAAGCAAGCGTCTCTTCATTAAACCTGAGAAGCGGGATATGGGCATGGTCTTCCAGTCCTACGCCCTGTGGCCGCACATGACGGTTTTTGAGAATGTCGTCTATCCGTTGAAGTTGCGCGGTATCAGAGGCGACGAAGCCGAAAAAAAGGTCGCCGAGGTCTTGGATCTCGTGGGGCTCGCGGGTTTAGAGGACCGCCCGGCGCCGGCACTCAGCGGCGGGCAGCAGCAACGGGTTGCGCTGGCGCGGGCATTGGTGTTTTCGCCGCGGGTTTTGTTGCTTGACGAACCGCTCAGCAATCTCGATGCGCAACTGCGTGAAGAGATGCGGCGGGAGTTAAAGAGTTTGCAGCAGCGACTCGGGATCACGGTTTTATTCGTGACGCACGATCAGATTGAGGCGTTGAGTCTGTCCGATCGAATCGCCATCATGAGGACGGGGCAATTGGAACAGGTCGGCGGCCCCGAAGACGTCTATTATCATCCGGCGACGCCGTTTGTGCGGGATTTCCTGGGCAAGACCTTTCTCCTTCCGGGAAAGATTCTCGGGATTGCTGATCAGCAAGTCAATGTGGCGATTCAGCAGTTTGACGCTTCTCCGCTTTCTATTCAGCGGTCAAATCTTTCGGCTTCCGGCAACGGTTTAACCGGAGTCGGCCAGTCCGTGATGGTCGCGATCCGACCCGAGCAGGTCGAATTATGGGCCAAGGCCCCTGAAGGCAAGCTCAATATGGTTCCAGCGAATCTTCAGTCCGTCCAGTTTCTCGGCGACCGCTATGAATACACGGTGGCATTGGGCTCGGAAACTCGAGTCTTGGTCTCGCCGGCCTCGCGGCATCTCAAAGCAGGCGAAAAGATTTATCTGGAACTCAAGTCCGAAGGTATCACCCTCTGGCCGAGAGAGGTGTGAAGCTCCCCGCTGGCGCTCGGAATCTCAAATCTCAGATTCAAATTTGTGATCTGAAAATCCCACAAGGTGGATTCTAACCCGTCGCTCGCTCGTCTTCCGCGACATTTTTGCCAGCCCGGTAATCTTCCGTTCCTTTCCAGCGGAACCGCGGTATTTCGGGCACCCGCCAGACAGTCAGCAGCGTTACCACGAATACCAGTAGGCCACCGAAAAAAGTTGCCGCCGGCGCCCCCATAAGCGGGACGACTAATCCCGTTTCCGTCTGGCCCAGAGGATGAAGCCCCCGGTTACTCAACTGAAAAACTCCCATGACTCTGCCGCGGAAGTTTTCCGGCGTAATCAGTTGCAGGATCGTGCTGCGGCAGGCGGACCAGATGGTGTCGGTTACGCCCACGAACGCAATCAGCGCTAGAGAGAGCAGGAACCAAGGAGAAAGGCCGAAAAGCGCAAAGCCGATACCGTAAAGAATCGCCGAAGCAAAGAGAATTTTCCCATGGTCCGAGCGATGGCCCATGGCGATGAACAGACTCGAGCCGATGACGGCACCGAGGCCACGGGCCGACTGCAAGAGTCCGAACCCGCTGGCACCCACGTGTAAGACATCGCTTGCAAAGATGGTCAGCATGGCGTTATCCAGACCGAAGACGGATGAGACTCCTTCCATGATCATCACGCCCAGAATGAGGGGACGGGAGACGATGTAGGAAAACCCCGCCTTCGTTTCACTCAAAAAATCATGGTGTCTTTGGCGCGCAGATGCCGAGGTCCGCATCAGCAAGAGCGCGACGACGACAACCAGGAAACTCGCCGCATTGGCGTAGAACGCTCCGGCGGTACCCATGAGGCTGATGGCGACGCCGCCCAGCGTTGGTCCGAGGAGTGCCGCCCCTTTCCATAACAGTGAATTGAGCGCCACCGCATTGGGGAGGACGGAGCGGGGGACCAGCGAAGGAAATAAAGCCTGGCGCGCGGGACCATCGAAGGAGCCGACCGTGGAGCTGACGAAGGTGAAGGCGTAGATCTGCCAGGCTTGAACGTGACCGGAGTCATCCAATACGCCGAGACCCAGCGCCAGTAGACCCAGAAGAACCTGGGTCCCGAGCATGAGCCGGCGGCGATCGTAGCGATCGGCGAAGGTGCCGCTGATGAGCCCGAGGCCTATGGCAGGAATCGCGCGGAAGATGCCGTTGAGTCCCAGCTGCATCGGAGAGTCTGTCAGTTGATACAGCAGCCAGTTGGTTGCGGTCATCTGCATCCAGGTGCCGATGTTCGAAACAAAAAGGCTGATCCAAAAAAGTCTGAAATCGCGGTAGCGAAAGGCAGCGAGACGCCCGATTTCTCTCGGGTCCGAGGAGGGTGGTTCGTCGGTCATTCGAAGGAGACTCTAAACGTGATGCAAGATCAATGTTTTGGATGGCGAAAACGAATGGCGATTAATTGAGCCCCCAGTGCGCAAAGCCCATGGCGCAACCGACACCGGTGCGGGTGCGGTACAGCGGAAAGTATTTGACGACTTTGCCCGGCCTGTCCGCTGCACCCGCGGTCACAATCCAGTTGCGGATCTCGGAGGTTCCCTCGACTAAATCGGCAGCGGGCATGGAGCCCATGTAGTCGAGGTCGTTTGTCTCCAGCGCCTTGAGAAAGCGGTAATCCAAGGGTTCGCTGATCTTCGTATGGCTGAGCCCGCCGGAGCCGATCACAACGACTCGTTCCTGGCCGGGAAGCCGGCGGAGAATCGAAGCCAGAGCCTGGCCGAATTTAACGCAGCGCTTGGCCGAAGGCGCGGGGGGATAATAGGTATTCACCATCACGGGAACGATGCGACACTGGGCGTCCGGCGTGAGAAATTTGAGCACTCGCGCAAAGGCATGGCCGAGTCCGCCGTCGTAGCGCGTTTGTTTGGAATAGGCGGGATCGAACCCTTCATCCATCAAGCCGTTGATGAGTCCTTCGGCCATTTTGGAATCAACCTGATACCGGGTTCGATTTTCAGACTTCGGCTGCTTTAGGTATCTCAGGCTGACGCTCGCCTCGGCTTCCTCTCCCATATAGATCGTGAAGGGCGGCATATTGTCATCGACCAAATTCTCATGCTGATCGTCGCCCACCACGATCAAGACATCCGGGTGGAGCTCGTTCAATTGTTGGCGAAGCGTGGCGATGGCATCCATGCAGCCGCGCCATTTCGTCCACTTCACTTCCGAAGTTTCATTTTCCAAGCCCGGTTTCTCCGGCAAGCCCTCGTTCTCGCGATTCTTGAGCAAATGCCACTGATCGGGATTGAGCATCAATTGGGGCCCGTGGGACATGGCCAGACAGCCGATCAGGTTTGCCATAGTAAGTTCCGTGTCTCGGGTCTCGCGTCTCGGGTTGCCCGCCGAACACGGGACTCGAAACGCTAGACTCGAGACTGATTTCCTATCACGCGTGAGCGGCCTTCATGTCGGAAACATGCGGCGCTTTCACGTTCAGTTTGAACCAACTGCTGCCGCTATCTTCGCTGCCAAACAGGTCGCCGTTTTGCTGCGCCGCGTACATGCGATCAAAGTTAGCCGGGTCAAAAGCAAAGGCTTCCACAAAGCTTTGATTGGCTCTTGAAACTTCGCCTTCTAGCTTTTTCCAGCTTTTTCCAGCGTCCGTCGACTGAATGAGGAACGCTTCCGCGCCGGAGGCACGCTTTCGCCACTGTCCCGGCTGTCCGTTGGCCACGGCGGAGTAAATAACATTAGGTCTCTTGGGATGGATCGTTAGCGGAACTGAATATTCTTCCTTAAACTCTGCGGCCATCGGGGCCCAGTTCTCTCCGCCATCGCCACTGAAATAAAGCGCGCGCCCCGGAGCCTTGCCGGCCCGGCAGTCGTGGCCGCCGGTGGCGATGAAGATCTTCCGGCTGTCCTCAGGATGCAAGACGATGGTGTGTACGTCGCAATCGAGATTCTTGTTCAAAAGCTCCCAAGTCGCGCCGCCGTCCTTGGTCTTGATCATGTAACCCACCTGCAGCGCGACGTACATGGTGTTGGGTTCTTTGGGGTCGATGGTGATATCACGGACATGGGGCTCGACCGTAGCCACTGGATAGGTGATGGTTGATACCGAGGGAATGTTCCAAACGGAGTCGAGCCGTCTCCAGCTCTTCGCGGCATCTTTACTGATAAAGACATCAATGGGTTCGGTGCCCGCGTAAATGGTATCGGGATCGCGGGGGTCGATGGTGAGGCAACGGACTTTGCCGGGACCCCGCTTGCCGTAGCAGGGTTTCGACCAGGTAGCGCCGAAATCTTCGCTCACCCAGACGCCGTCGCCACGCGTTCCGGCAAACACCTTGTTAGGCGCCGATGGCGCAAGGGCGACTTCCGGGACTTCCCAATCTTTGAGCCCGTGATGTTCTACATTCCAAGAACGGCCATCCTCACTTTTAAGTGTGACCACGCCTTCGTCTGTTCCCAAATAAAGAATCGATGCCATGACCCTATCCTCCCTTCTATTTGACTCCGAATCTACTACAGAAATATAGCGGCGACAACCGGGTTTTTTGAACGACTGGAACGATTAGAAGCTGGCGAACGGTTATTGAGTCCGTTGGAAAGAAGGACGTTGACGCGGATATACCCGCATGTTACTAAGCCGATAAATCTCGCGGGGGGTGGGTCATCGCAAATCCAAAACCGTCGGCAGTGGTCAGGGTAGGCTCCGCCGAAGCATCGAAAGCCTGTGCTGAGCCCTTCGACAGTGCTCAGGGTGGAACTCGTCGAAGTGTCCAAAACCTGAAGCGGCGACTGGTGGAAGGTTTGCAGGTCGTGACAGGTGAAGAAGTACTGTCCGGCTCGGGTCATTTGAGCGTGCGGATCCCCGGAACTGAAGCCTTTCTCATCAATCCCAGATTCGCCGGCATACTGGCCGATCCGAAACACATTTGCACCGTAAACTTCGCCGGCAAGCGCATTGCCGGGAGGGGGCCGATTCCTTCCGAGGCTCCGATCCACGCCGCGGTCTACCGGAGCCGCCCTGATGTGGCAAGTGTGCTTCACTGCCACGCGCGCTATTCGGTTCTCGTCGGCTTGCTTGAAAGCGGTTTGATTCCATTCAATCGCGAGGCGAAAATCTTTGCGGACGGCGTTCCGATCTTTCCGGAAAGTCGGGGCATTAATACTTTCAGTCTTGCGGAGCGCATGGTGGATGCTTTGGGACCGCATTTTGCAATTTTTCTTCGCGGGCACGGCGTCGTAGTGGTGGGACCTGGCATTGAAGGGACTTGTCTATCCGCGATTCAACTCGAGCGAGCTTGTCAGGATCAACTCCTGATGATGAGTATCACCACCGTCAAACCGATGGCCGATGCGGGTCGAGGACGAAACAACGCGCGGCTCGAAAATCCCTATCGCGCCTGGCCATTTCTTTTGTACAAGCATAAAGTCAAATCGAGGGCGCAAATTCGCGCCGGCATTCGTACACTCGAAGAAGGCAAGCACTACTGATGTCATCGTCAAAGAAAATCACCCCTACCTTTGTCCTCCCCTGTGGGAGACTGTGTCGTAACATCGAAAACATCGTCTCTGTCATTTCGACCGCAGGGAGAAATCTTAGATCCCTCACATTCGTTCGGGATGACAATGCAGTCTTGGGCCATTGCGACACGGTCTCCCGAGGGCGAGGAAAGGGGACCCAGACCGGCTCGTCGGTTCTGTTTCCAGCAGCAAATCTTAAACTTTCGCTCGCTGTTCTTTTCTTGATTCTTTTCCTCTTCGTTCCCTGGTTAAGTGCGCAGGAGAAAAAGCTCGACCCTTTTACCATTTCCTATGCATCGGTTTCGGGTACGCGCGGGCCGCTCTGGATCGCCCAGGATCTCGGTCTTTTTGCAAAATACGGCCTTGATGTCGATCTCGTCTACATCCCCTCGGGCGTGACATCGGTCAATGCTTTGCTGGGTGGAAGCGTCGACATCATCGCGGCTTCCGGATCGTCCGTTGTGAGCGCCGCGTCGCGGGGCGCCCCTCTGGTGATCATCGCCAGTCTGGGTCACATCGCTTACAAATTGGTCGCGCTCCCGTCGATTACCACCACACAAGGCCTCAAAGGCAAGATCATCGGTTCAAGTCGCATCGGCGCCGGCACGGATTACGCACTGAAACGCCTTCTTCCGAAATTGGGTTTGACTCCAGGTAAAGATGTGCAGCTCATTCCCACGGGAATCAGCGAATCGGATCGCCGGCTCATCATGATGCTCCAGGGTAAAATCGACGCCACCCTGGCTACGGAAGACAATCTCCTCCAACTCGGCGCCAGGGGCGCGAAGTTGTCCGTGCTCGCCGATCTTTACGATAACGGAGTCTACACGACCGGCAGCGATATCGCGACGAGCCGCAAACTCTTGAAGGAACGGCCCCGGCAACTCAAGGCTTTCATCATGGCGCTCACCGAGGGAACCGCCTACGGGCGCGCACACAAGGATCAAACCATGCGAATTTACCGCAAGTACTTGAAGATCGAGGATCCGAAGCTGCTGGAATCGATCCACAAGAACTATCTACTGGGGACGATCCCTGCGAAGCCCTATCCGCGCGAAGAGGCGCTGCAAAACGACATTGAGGATCTGAGTTATACCTATCCCGATCTGAAAGGAAGAAGGGCCTCCGAGTTTCTCGACCTCTCTTTGCTGAAAAGCTTGGAGGACGAAGGATTCTTCACACGACTCTACGGGAAATGATGCTGAACACTTTGCGAGCGAATGCGGCGGCAAACGCCATTGCCATGACAGAAAAGTTGCTCCCAAAGTCCGTCATTCCGGCGAATGCCGGAATCTATAAGGGGATGGATACCGGCTTCCGCCGGTATGACGAGGGACACGGCGTGGTTTTCAGCGGGTGACGTAAAGAACGAAATTCGCAGATACTCGCGCTATGAAACAGCCCTGCGTTTACCTCTTGGCTAGTAGGCGAAATGGTACTTTGTATGTGGGTGTGACATCAGATCTGGTCCAACGAGTCTGGCAACACAAGAATGATATTGTCGAAGGATTCACGAAGCGCTACAGAGTTCACACGTTGGTGTGGTATGAAACGTGTGAGACCATGCACGCCGCCATCGCAAGGGAAAAGGCGATTAAGGAATGGAAACGCGCTTGGAAGATTGAATTGATTGAAAAATTCAACTCAGAATGGCGCGATCTGTATAAAGAGCTACTTTGAATAGGCTCCGCCCCGCAACGAGTCCACCACAGGATTTAAGCATTCTGCAGCGAGGCGACGAGTGGCTGAATAGAGATCATTTGCCGAGGTAAGAAACATGATCGCCCAGGAAGAAAATGATTTATTGACCCAGACCGGGCCACGAACTCCCTGCGGCGAGTTGATGCGCCGCTACTGGCAACCGGTCGCTCTTGTCGAAGAATTGTCCAGCGGCTCGGCTCCCAAAAAGGTGCGGATATTCAGCGAGGACCTGGTTCTCTTCCGCGACGATCAAGGTCGACCGGGATTGTTGGGCCTTCATTGTTCCCATCGCGGAACGGATCTCAGTTATGGACGCGTCGAACACGGCGGGCTCCGCTGTCTCTATCATGGGTGGCTTTACGACGTTCGCGGGAAAGTTTTGGAACAACCGGGGGAGCCGGGTGGAGGGGCCAAGAGGGATGAAATCTGTCATCTCGCTTATCCTTGCCTTGAAGCGGGCGGAGTCATTTTTACTTACATGGGTCCGGGTGGACCCCCTTTGCTGCCTAACTACGAATTTCTCACAGTTTCGCAAGAGCAAAGGGCCGTCACAAAAATTTTCTACCAGTGCAACTATTTGCAGGGCAACGAAGGCAACATCGACCCGGTACACCTTTCGTTTTTGCATCAATACCTCAAGGAAGCCGAAGTCAACCGGCCGCGCATCGTTCCGGGGAGCACGACAACCGACAATGCATTGCTAGGAAAAGACCTGGCGCCGACTATCGAGGTGGAAGTGACGGATTACGGCCTGCGAATTCTCACGTTGCGCGAAGCTGAATCGAATCAATCTTATCTGCGCATCACCAATTTTATCATGCCGAATCTGTCGGCCTTCGGCGGCTCGACGGTCGGTGAAGGTTACGCCGTCCACTGGCACGTGCCTGTCAATGACACGTGCCATTGGAAATACGTTTTCATGTTCAGCCGGGAAAGAGCACTTTCGCAGGATCTGCGGGATAAAAACCGGGCCGGCTTAACACCGGATTACTTTTTAACCCAGCGAGAGGAGAACCGGTACCAACAGGACCGCCGGTCCATGAAGACGAAGACTTTCACGGGTATGGGTTTGAACTTTCAAGCGCATGATGCCTTCGCCACGGAAAGCCAGGGCATTATCCAGGACAGAACCGCGGAACATCTGGTTTCGTCGGACAAAGCGATCGTCGCGTCGCGGAAACTTTTGCTGAACGGTATTGAAGACGTGAAACAGGGACGAGACCCGCGCCACCTGATCAGAGATCCGAAGGTAAACCGCTTCCCGCATCTCATGGTTACTTCCGAGGTCGTTCCCGGGTCGATGGACTGGAAAGAGTACGCCAAGAAGCTCATTGACGAAAAACGAGCCCCCGCTGAGCGCGCGAGCTGAAACCGCATACCGGCACGAAAATCTCCGCGTGCTTCACAGGATCAGTGTATGGGGCTGATGCTTCATCGTCCCAACGCTGATGTATAAGTCAAGTGGACTTAGAGTCTGAATCAACTAGAATATCTCGCGCCTAGAAGAAATTTTTGCGCATACGAGGAAGGGGGAATTATGAAATTGCTGAGCAGGCTGATGTATGTCGTTCTCGCGCTCGTGGTTTTCCCCGTAAGTTCCGTTGCCGAGGAACGCTACCTGATCGGCTACGCCGGGTTCGCGGGCTTCCAAGCGTCCATGTGGGCCGTTAAGGACTTGGGCTTGCTCAAAAAGTACGGTCTCGATGGCGAAGTGGTGTTGGTTCCCGGAACCACGCGCCAGATCCAGGCGCTCGTGGGCGAAAGCATCGATTTCGCGCATGTCGATGCCGCGGGTCACATTCGAGCCGTAATGCGAGGAGCAGATATGGTTCTGGTTGGAGGGTCGCTGAACAAGTTTCCGTTTAGTCTCGTAACACAAAGGGAGATTCGCAAACCGGCGGATCTAATCGGCAAGAAAATCGGCATCGTCGGATTTGGCGGCGCCAACGATCTGGCCGTTACTCTCCTGCTCAAAGAGTGGAAGATTCCGCGTGAAAAAGTCACGGTTCTGCAGGCGGGGGGAGGCGCGAACCGGCTTGTGGCCATGACTGCGAAAGCGCTTGATGCAACGGTGCTTTCTCACCCGGAGCTTGGCGAGGCCTTGCGCATGGGGATGAACGAGTTGGGCAACCTGAACGACTTCAAATCGGCTGATTATCCCATGACCGCCGTGGCGGTCCGTCGCGCGTTCTTGCAGAATAACCGTGATGTCGTGAAGCGTTTCATGCGGGCCTACGCTGAAGGCACGTACCAATTCATGCACGACAAGGAGACAGGGATCAAGATTTTGCGGAACAGGCTGAAGCAGGACAACCCGACGGCGCTCGAGGAGACTTACCGTTATTTTGCTCCGCAGTTTTCTTTTCCGACGCGAGTCTCCCAAATCGGGTTGCGCAACACGATTGAGATGATCGCGAAAGAAAATACCAAAGTAGAAACCAGTCTCGACAAATATGTCGACGAGAGTTTGCTTGACGAGTTGGAGAAGGAAGGATTCTTTAAAAAGGTCGCTGGAAAATGATCCGCGACGGTTCAAAACGTTCCATCCGTTCAAATCGTTCAAGCCGTATAATAGGTTCAACCCAGCACGGCTAACACGTTCGACGTTTTGAACTGCATGAACGATTCAAACGTTTTGAACAAGGGCCGACGAAGGAGGCCATTACATGTTCACCAAGATTCAGCACACCGCCATGGTCAGTGAAAACTTCGTAAGATGCAGCCACATGATAAAAACATTACTCGCCGCGGTTTCCCTTGTTCTTGTCGTGGCCGGAATTCCGGCTGCTCAGGAACGTTACATGATCGGTTACGCAGGATTCGCGGGGTTCCAGGCCTCCATGTGGGCTGTCAAAGACCTGGGGTTGCTCAACAAGTATGGCTTGGACGGCGAGGTGGTGATGCTTCCCGGTTCGATTCGCCAGATTCAAGCGCTGGTCAGCGACAGCATTCACTTTGGGCATGTGGATGCGGCGGGTACGATTCGAGCGATCATGGGCGGCGCCGACATCGTGATGGTGGGGGCGTCGCTGAACAAGTTTCCTTTTAGCTTTGTGACCCAAAAGGAGATTCGCAAACCCGCGGACCTCGTGGGGAAGAAAATCGGTGTCGTCGGGTTCGGCAGCGCCCATGAGATGGCCATGACTCTGCTGCTTAAAGAGTGGAACATTCCGCGGCAATCGGTGGCGATCATACAAAGCGGCGGGGCTGCCAACCGGCTCATTGCGCTTTCCGCGCACTCCCTCGATGCCACCCTGCTCTCTTATCCGGAGATCGGCGAGGCGAACCGGATGGGTATGAGCGTGCTCAGTGACTTTAATGAGCTCAAGTCGGCGGACTATCCCATGACCGCCGTCGCCGTGCGCCGCGCCTTCTTGGAACAAAAACGGGATACGGTAAAGCGGTTCATGATGGCCTACGCCGAAGGAACTTACCAATTCATCGCCGACAAAGAAAAGGCCTATTTGATTTACAAACGTAGGCTAAAGCAAAACAACCCCAAAGCGCTGGAAGAGACCTATCAGTATTTTGCTCCGAAGTTTTCTTTCCCGACCCGGGTCTCTCAAAACGGCCTGCGCAACACTCTGGAATTGATCGCGAAAGAAAATCCGAAATTGGATATGAATCTCGGCAAGTATCTCGACGAAGGTATTTTAGACGAGTTGGACAAAGAGGGGTTCTTTAAGCAGATCGCGAGAAGTAATTAGATTCTGTTCAAACGTTCAATCGTTCAAAGTTCAAAGCGTTGGGCAAATCACGGACCGAAAGATTTCCGAGCCGGTTTGAACAACTTGAACGGTTTGAACGTTTTGAACGAGACCGACCAAAGGGAGGCGTAGATGTTAAGCCGGATTCAACATGCCGCGATCGTGAGTGAAAATTTCGTCCGCGAGGCGAAGTTTTACGAAGCGGTGCTTGGAATGAAACGGTCCAAGCCGGGCTCGGCCGAGGAAGAAAAGGCGATCCGAACCAACTACGCGGTCAGCATCAGCGACGGCTATGTCGGCGTCACCGTAATCGGTAGAAAGCCTGGATACGTTCCTGGCCTGCATCATTTCGGCGTCGATGTCGATGATGTCGACGAAGCCATTCGCCGGATCAAGAAAAACTATCCCGACGTCGCGGTACTCAAGCGGCCGTCGAACCGGCCCTTCGCGAGCTATGGCGCTCACGATCCGGAAGGTAACTACTTCGATCTCACTCAGGAAGGCATGGACAACCGTAGAGATGTCTACGCGGTTCGGCCGGGTTCACCGCAAGGCGAGCAGCAACGGGAGCAGCCAAGGCGCATCCATCATATTAAGCTGCGGGTGATGAAACCAACCGTGGTTGCCGCTTTCTACCGCGATCTATTCGATTTGAAGGAAGAAGAAAAAGCGCCGGAAGATCCCAACTTCTACCTGACCGACGACAAAGTAACTTTGATCATCGCGCCGTGGAAAATGAGCGATTTCGAAGGCGCGGGGATCGACCGTCCGGGAATAGAACATGTTGGCTTCAAAGTCGAAAGCGTTCAGGCTGTCAAGAAAGAACTAGCCGCTTTGCGCGAATCCGATCCCGAGATGCGCGAGCGGATCGTCAGCGAGCCCAAAGAAGGCGAGCGCCGTCTTAGCTTGATCGCGACGTGCCGCCACGGCCAGCATCAATTCTCCGACCCGGACGGGGTATTCATCGATATCGTGGAGAGTTAGAAGGCGCAGTTCTTACCGTGCTGCGCGGTGCTCCGTGTCATTTCGACCGGAGGGAGAAATCTTTTCCCGCCGCGCTGGAGTGGCGGTCAACGAGTTACGACATCTCGAACGGTATCCCCGTTTTTTTCGAGATGTCCAACAAATCATTCACCACTGGTTTGATCAGGGGAATTCCTTCTTTGCTACGAATCGCCTCGGCTTCTCTTTCCGGATCGCCGGGGATGAGTGGGCCGTTGGTTCCGGGAGCGGGTTTGGTGTTGCGGAAGACGTGAATCCAGTCGTCGATCTGTCTCTTGAATTCGTTTTTGTCGATGAAACCGTCGATTTGCATGGCCCCAAAGAAGTGACCGATGCCTTTGCCGACGCTACGCTCGGGGATCTCTTGTCTGAGGGCGAAGGGTGGCGCGAAGGGTCCCCAGTTGGCGCCGCTGAGAACGCAGCACAGGATGTCGACCATAGAGGCGAGACCATAGCCTTTGTGCCCGCCCATTTCTCTTTCGGAGCCAAGCGGAAGTTGAGCCCCGCCGTCGATCATATCGTGCGGAGTCGTGGTGTCACGGCCGGCTTTGTCGATGATCCAGCCCTTTGGAATTTGTTCCTTTTTCCGCAGGGCGATTTCGATTTTGCCGTAGGCCACGGCGCTGGTGGCCATGTCGATGACAATCGGCGGCTCTTTGTCGCCTGGAAAGGCGATGGCGATCGGGTTGGTGCCGAGCATTCTTTCCGCACCCCACAGTGGCGCGACCAATTTCGTTGAGTTGGTCATGGCCCAACCAATCAGATCCCTTTCGAGCGCTTGCAAAGGATAATAGCCCGCGAATCCGAAATGGTTCGTATTGCAAACACTTACCCAACCCGAGCCAAACTTCTCCGCCTTGTCCATGGCGATCTCATTCGCCTTCGGGCCGACCACGAGGCCTAAACCATTGTCTCCATCGATGGTTGCCACGCTGGCTTTTTCCCGGACGATCTTGATATTGGGCTTGGGATTGATTCGCCCTAGCTCCAGCATGTCGAAGTAAGTGTGCAGCCTCGCCACGCCGTGGGAATCGATGCCTCTTAGATCCGACTTCGCCAAGACCTCGGCGGCTTGTCTGGCGTCCGCTTCGGGGACGCCGAAATAGGTGAACACGGCGGCGGAGAAGTCCGAAAGATAGTCTCCGGGAAAAAGATGAAATTCAGCTTCTAAACTCATAACATCGATCTCCCAATCGGGCCGGAGAAACCTTCTGAGGGAGGCTATCGGATCGGGTGCCTGACTGTCAATGTATTAGGAAGTCGGAATTGGAATAGCAGGGTTCGCTGTAACGGGTGATAGTTGTCGTCTGAGACGATGTAAATGATCGTTCCGTTACGCTGATCTTCTTGGACAGCGACGCCCTCGAAATTGTCGACTTCGAGAGGATATTCGAGTTTTATCAGTTCCTCGCCGACGAGCTTGGATCCGGGTTGAATAGTTGTCGCCCGGACCAATTTCAGCCGCGCCGACAGGATCCCCAACGGAACGTAGCGACGCTCGAGAACAATCACATCACCATTGCTCAATGCCGCGCAATCCGTCACTCGAAATCCCTCGGAAGGTAGATAAGAAAGCTCGAAAAAACGTTCACTTTCGATCAACCAGCCTTTGAAGCTTCCATCCCGATTCTGGAACTCCTCGGTCAAGGCCAGCAGGCGACCATCCGAAAAAGCGGCAATCCCCTCCATTCCGCCGTTGCTGGGAGCTTTCCCGACGTCAGCCGGGGTGAGCACTGGTGCGGGCAAAGAACGGAAAGTAATAGGAGGCGGAGGATAACGCCAGATTCGATGGACCTGCTCGAAAGCTACCAGAAAGGAACCATCTGGAGCGCGTGCCAAAGCTTCGGCATCATGCAGTGGATTGCGTTACCGGCGCACCGGTCGTGGACCGGATGCGGTTGGATGACCCAGTCGCGTGAGATCCAGCAGTTGGCCTCCGAATCTACGATCATTTGCGCCGAAACCCAGTAGCCTGCATCCGAGACCCCGTACAATCTCCCGTCTGCTCCAATCGTCAATCCGGATAGTCCGCCAAAACGCGGGTCGCGTGAGCGCAATTGAAAACCGCTCAAAAATTCGAGACGGCCAAATTCTCTCTGCTGAGGATTCCTGGCATCGAGTTCGATGGGGAGCAATTCGACGAGCTGCGGATTCGGACCGGCCTGGCCGGCGGTGTGCCAGCTGCAAGAAACCGACAAAAGAAACAGAGCCAAAGCGAGCGAAACGGAGATCACAGCGCGAATCACGAAGCGTTCCACGAGCGGATCGAGATATGCGAGATAATGGCACCGTATAACATCCGACTCAAGCCTAAAGATCGCGCCGCGCGGCTTGACAGAGGTCAGATGGCCGTTATAGGCAGAGTATGGCGTCGGTCGGGTCTTTGCGTTTCGTAAAATGAACTATGTTTTTATCGCATGAGGCGCGAACATAATGATCCTGGAACAGCATAAGTTTTCAATTATCGGCAACTCCGTCCATCGCGTCGATGGTGTTGATAAGGTCACGGGCAAGGCGAAGTACGTTGCCGATCTGATCATTCCTGGAATGAGCGAAGGCAAGTTTCTGCGCAGCCCTTACGCCCATGCGCGCATCCGCTCCATCGGCACAACTGAAGCTGAAGCCATGCCGGGTGTGTTCGCGGTAGTTACGAGCAAAGACTTTACGGATATCAGCCCCTACATGGGGCGCGGCAAGAGCAAAGATCACCCGATCATCGCATTGGATCGGGCGATCTTTGCCGGCCAGCCGGTGGCGGCGGTTGCCGCGGTGGACCGGGCGACCGCGGAAGAGGCGTTGAGCAAGATCAACGTCGTTTACGAAGAGCTTCCGGCTGTGATCGAAGTCGAAGAGGCGATGGCTGACGGCGCGCCGTTGGTCCATTCCTTCGTGGAAAAAAACATCTGTTTCCAGACGGAGCTCGTTAAAGGGAATGTCGAAAAAGCTTTCGTCGATGCCGATGAGATCTTCGAAGATAGTTTCGAGTTCCCGATGATCTATCACTATTCGATGGAACCGCATACGTCCATCGCCCAAGTGGACGGCGACGAGATCACGATCTGGGCGTCCACGGGGCACCCGTTCGGTGTGCGCCAGGAAGTCGCGGAGGTCTTTAAAGTACCGCTCTCTAAAGTGCGGGTGCATACGAATTTCGTCGGTGCGGCCTACGGCAGTAAGTCCGGCGCGAAAATCGAGCCCCTCGTCGTCGCGCTGGCGCGGAAAGCCCAGCGCCCGGTACGAGTAGTGCAAACTTTTTTCGAGGCGATGGTGACCTGCCGCCGTCACGCGGTCAAGTGCAAGGTCAAAACCGGAGTGAAAAAAGACGGCACCTTAGTGGCGAAACAGGCGCAAATTTTTCTCAACACCGGCGCCTATGCGGAAACGGGTCCGACGGTTACCGGAAGGACGCTCACGCGTATTCTCGGGCCCTATCGTTATCCGAACCTGAAAATCAATGCGTACTGCATTTATACTCATACGGCGTCAGCCGCGTCGTTCCGTTCTATCGGCGGGCCGCAGACCGCGTGGGCGACCGAGTCGCAGATGGATATCATCGCCAAGAAGCTTGGGCTGGACCCGGTAGAGTTGCGCCTGAAGAATCTGGTTAAAAAAGGCGAAGAGATCCGGCCGAACTTTAGACCGCTGGATGCCGATCTCTTCAAAGGGTTCAAACTAGTCACGGACAAATTGGGTTGGGATGGTCCGGTTTCCAGGGAAGGACACGGCAGAGGAGTCGGATTTGGCACGACCGATCCCGGCGCGCCGCTTGCGTCGACATCCACAGTGCACGTGCTGGCAGATGGCAGCGTTGTGTTTATGTGCGGCACCGTGGAACTGGGTCAGGGCGCCAAGACCGTAATGAGCCAAATCGTCGCGGAAGAATTGCGCGTGCCGCTCGACCGGGTCACGATCAGGCCCATCGATACTGCGTTCACGCCGTTTGACCGCTCCACCGGTTCGAGTCGCTCGACCACCGTTATGGGCAAGGCGGTTGAGCTGGCGGGGTGCGACGCGCGCCGGCAAATCCTTGAGTTGGCTTCCGATCATTTTGAATGCCCCGACGATGCGATTACGCTTAAGGATGGCGAAGCGATCGCCGGCGGCAAGAGAATCACCTACGGCGAATTGATTAACAAGCACTTTGCGATGCAAGGCGGCGAGCTCGTCGGGACGGGTTACGCCCACAGTGGGATGGCGCCGACGCCGGCCAATCCGCTGTTTTGGGAAATCGGCATCGGCGCAGTGGAGGTCAGGGTCGACAAAGAAACCGGCCAGGTGCATGTTGAAAAGTATGTGACTGCCGCGGACGCCGGCAAGGCGCTGCATCCGCTTCAGTGCGAGGGGCAGGACGAAGGATCGGCGATGATGGGGTTCGGGCATACCTTCTATGAATCCTATCAATTCGACGGTGGGCAAATCATCAATTCGAGCCTGGTGGATTACAAAGTGCCCACCTTCGACGACGTGCCTGACGAGTTCGAATCGATCTTGATCGAAGACGCTAATGGTCCGGGACCCTATGGCGCCAAAGGTTTGGGCGAGGGCGGAATTATTCCTGTGGCCCCTGCAGTGGCAAACGCGGTGGCGTGGTGCACCGGCGCCCGAGTAAAGTCGTTGCCGCTGACGCCGGAAAAGGTCTGGCGCGCGCTGCAACAGACGAAAGACTAAAGGCCGGAAAGGAAGTTTTGGAGACACCTACGCTGTGTTATTCAGCGAGACTGACCGACGAGCGAGCCTCTCCGGTCGCGGGCAATGGGCCTGTGCCTTGAGGACGCCTGCGAACTGAAGAGGCAAATCGCAGAGTAAGGAAGAAACGCGAGCCTATAGCCGAGGCCCTAGAAGTCAGCGTAGCTCTACGCTCTTGTGCCCACTCGCTCCGAGGCTCACTCGGCGGTCATGCATAGCGCGGCCTAATGTCCCACAGTAGAAACTTTGAGGTGGAAACCTTATGAATCGCCTCGCGAGAAAAGCTTGGTTGTTTGTTGGGCTAATAAACTGGTTGCTCGTCGCGGAGCTTCGTTCGGCCGAAGTGAGCGTCGAAAGCCTGCTAGCAGACATCAACCGCAAACCGGCGGAGCAGCGTTTGCAGGCTCTTTTGGAAGGCGCGAAGAAAGAAGGCATTGTCTACCATTACGGCTCGATCAATGCGCCGGATAATGATGAGCTCACGAGAGCTTTCAACAAACAGTACCCGTTTGTGGAAGTACGCTACACGAGATTGGGCGCAGAGCAGATCGTCAATCGCGCTGTGACGGAGTATCGATCGGGAGTCCCAAGTGCCGACGTGATTTCCATGCGTGGAACGTTTATGCCCGAGTTGTCGGAGAAGAAAATCATTGCTCGCTACAAAAGCCCCATGACGGCCTTTCTGCGCCGTGGTTTTACCGACTCGGAGGGGTTCATGGCGACGACGTTTGCCACCGGTTATGCGATGATCTTTAACGTCACCAAGGTGAAACCCACCGAGGTGCCGAAGTCCTACGATGATCTGCTGCATCCCCGATGGAAAGGAAGATTGGCGCTGGATCAGGATGCCCACGATTGGTTTGCCGGCATGATCGATCTCATGGGGGAAGAGAAGGCCGCCGGTTTCTTGAGGAGGTTGGTGACGGAGCAGGGTTTAAAACTCAAAAGAAACCATTCATTGATCACGCAGCTGACCGCGGCGGGCGAGCATGACCTGTTCATCGACGGTTATATTCACAATGCGGTGGAATTCAAAAGCAAAGGAGCACCGGTTGATTTTGTTTTTACGAATCCAACCATCGTGAAGCCACCTTCTGTAATTGCGATCGCTTCAAGGACTGCGCGTCCTCACGCGGCGGCGTTGCTGTTGGATTATTATTTATCGAAAGAAGCGCAGGAGATCATGGCGCACAAGCAATCCCGTTGGACCACCCGCGCCGACGTCAAGTGGCTTACGGAACCAGGCACGGAGATTCATGTCGTTTCACCGATCAAGTGGGGCCGCCGCTACAACGACGTGGTGAAGTTGTTCAGGAAAACCACTGCTCAATAGCCGCTGCTAAAGGAGAGGCCGAATGAAACCGGAAAAAGCACAGCTGGTGGTCCAGGGACTCAAGGAGGCGGGAGTGGACTTTACCGCCGGAGTGCCGGACGCCCAGTTCATCGAAGTCTACAAGATGCTCGCTGACGATCCCGATATTCGCTATGTGGGTACGGCCAACGAAGCCGAAGCTGTGGGCGTCGGGTTTGGAGCATGGTTCGGAGGAAAAAAACCGGCGTTGATTCTCGCCACCTCCGGCTTGTTGGTAGCGACCTATCATCTGGCGCGGGTCAATATCATGCACGAAGTCCCGCTCTTAGTCGTAATTCCATACCGTGGCGACATTGGAGATCCGCGATGGCTGGGGCTTTACAAAAAAACCACCGAGCCAGGCCTCGATGCCATGGACATTCCGTATCGGGTTGTAAGCCGCTCGGCGGACATCGTGAGGACTCTCAAAGAGTGCAACGAAAGCGCACGAGCTTGGCTCAAATGCATCGCCGTGATCTTGAATGAGGAGGCTCTATGGTAACGCGCTTGGCATTAATCAAAGAATTGGCAACTATTGTTCCGGAAGACCTTCTCGTCGTTTCCAGTATCGGGAACAACAGCGCTTTTTGGGGAGAGCTTGCGGAAAGGGAAGCTAACTTGTTTCATGCCACCTTGGGAATGTGCACCCCGGCGGCTTTCGGGCTCGCCATGGCGCTGCCTAATCGTAAAGTTTTGGCCCTTGACGCGGATGGCAACCTTATTTTGAATTTGGGCGTCCTCGGCACGATTGCCAATGAGAACCCCACCAACCTGACGATCCTCGTCATGGACAATGGCAATTATCTGGGGAGCCACAAAAAAGAACCGGGAATGCCGACGGCGACGGGTGGAAAAATGAATCTTGAGCAAGTGGCGAAAGCATGCGGCATCGAAAGCTCGTGCACGGTTCAGGAGGTCACGGCGTTTCGCCAGCAAGTTCAGATGGCGCTGGCAAAGGCAGGGCCACATTTTATTCGCGCGCGAGTTGAGGCTCTCGATACCGAAAGGCCCGGCCGGATAAAGCGCGTGCCCGACCCGCGCGAAAACAAATACCAGTTCGCCAAATATATTGAGAGGACCGCCGGGGTGCAGATCCTTGGCGGTGGTCTGGGCAATTTCGGCTAACCGACCGCAAGCAGTAACGGAGACCATATGAAACCGTTCGCAAAGTGTCTTATTTGGAGTTTGCCGGCGGTGTTGACGTTTGTTTTTGGGTTGCCGTACGCTGCATTGGCCCAGACCAAGATGACCATCGCCTATTCTTCGTTGGGTCCGATGGCGACGGGCGTTTGGATGGCAAAAGACATCGGGGCTTTTGATAAGTACGGGATCCAAGCCGATATCCTTTTTATCTCCTCGGGACCGGTGGTCGTTCAAGCTCTCATCGGTGGAGATTTACAGGTGGGAAGCGCGGCTAGCAATGCGGTCATCAACGCTATTTTGCACGGCGCGCCCATCATCGGCGTGGCCGGGACGGCAAATCGGCCTTACCACCGGCTGTTCGTGCAGCCGGACATCAACCGCCTCGAAGATCTGCGTGGAAAGACTCTCGGGGTTA
Source organism: uncultured delta proteobacterium (assembly GCA_963737905.1). Classification (GTDB taxonomy): domain Bacteria; phylum Desulfobacterota; class Binatia; order UBA9968; family UBA9968; genus DAIRFP01. The sequence goes on from CAVTUQ010000019.1 coordinate 84,906, forward strand.
CCCGGTTTGGCTCGATTACCGATAATCTAACGCGGATCCTGTTACGAAAATCCGGTTTAGAAGGGGCGGTCAACGTTCGTCAAATGGGCGGCACGCTCGAAGTGTCCGCGGCTTTCCAAAATAAAGTATTGGCGGGGGCGGTGACGTCCGATCTTCGAGTGAATCCGCCAGCCCAGGCAAAGGTTCTCACGCGATTGATCGATCTAGGCATTCCTTACTCGATGAACATGATCGCCGTCTCCCGTGATTTCCTGAAACGCAATCCTGGGGCGGTGGAGAGTGTTGTCAAGGCCTACGCCGAAGGAATCGCATTCATGAACCGTGATAAGGAACGCTCGCTGAAAATTATCGCCAAGTACGCGCGCTTGACGGATCTTAAAATGATTGAGGACCACTACAACGACTCAGTGACATATTTGGAACGCATCCCGACACCCGAACCTGAGGCGGTGGAAACCATTCTCGAGTTCATGGGTAAAAAAGGAGTTCCGCTAGAGACTTTTATGGACAGCACGATCGTCAATCGTCTCATCGCTGAAGGCTTTTTCAAACGACTTTATCGACAATAGACGCCCGCGCGTCGTCTTATGTGCCGTTGCTATTTTTGCGCCCAGGGAGGTGCGATGACATGAGTCGAGTGATAACAAGGCCACTGAAAGAGGACAAAGATGGAATTCCAGGTTACATCGCGTTTCCCGAGCGCGAGGAGAAGGGGCCGGGGCTGCTTTTGATCCACCAGCATTCCGGACTCACCGGATACTTGAAGACCGCGGCCTACCGGTTTGCTAAGCTGGGTTATACGACGGTCGTCCCGAATCTTTATCACATGCTCGGTTATCCAGCGGAAACGCACATCGACAAGGGGACCGAGATTCAAAACAAGACACCCGACCCGGATTTTGTTCGAGTGATCGACCAGGGTTGGCGCTATGTTTGCGGGCGTAACGATGTTAATGCCTCGCGGGTTGGAGTCATCGGCTACTGCATGGGCGGGCGGTTGGGCATCCACTTCGTCGCCGCAACGCCATCCGCGCGAGCCTTCGTCGCCTATTATCCGTCTGTTGCGGATGAGCCAACGACGCGCATCCGGCCGCGACATCCTTGCGACGCGGCACGGGAGATCAAATGCCCATCGATGATCCTTTACGGCGGTCATGACCAGCACAGCACGTTTCCGGTCCAGCAGCGCGTAATGGAAAGTTTTTATGCTAACGGGCAACCGTTGGAGTGGCACTACTTCCACTTCGGCAATCATGGGTTTGCGTCCACTGAATCAGACGGCTATCAACCCTATCTCGCGGATCTCGTCTGGCCGCTGGTGACCGAGTTTTTGAGTCGCGAGCTGATTGGACCGGCCCTGTAGCGCGGGAAACAGCATTCCAGAGGAATATAGGAAGATTTTCCGCATCAAAGAATTGCGCCATTCACCTGAGCGTTCTTTCCCCATCCAGAGACTGTGTCGCAATGGTTCAAGACCGCATTGTCATCCCGAACGAAGGTGAGGGATCTGAGATTTCTCCCTGCGGTCGAAATGACAGAGACGATGTTTTCGATGTTGCGACACAGTCTCTGATGGAGGTTAGGATAGGGGTGGTTTGAATCGGCAACGTGACTTCTATCCCGCGGGTCGAGGACGGAGCGAAAAAACACGATGACAGAAAAATTATCTCCGTGGTTATTGTTTTTGGTTGCCGTTGGGACAGTAAAAACGGTGGTTGTCTGGAGCCTGAGAGTTGACGAGTACACCAATTGGCAGTACCCTAATTTATGATCAAACAGGTCGATATCCGGGCGGTAGAAAAAGACCTGATGAAGACGCCTAAAGCTTTAGTCATTAAGTTTCAGAAGTGGGTTGATGATATCGAGAGGTATGGTCTGGAAGAGGTTCGAAAAGTACGAGGTTGGCATGACCATACGCTCAAGGGCGACCGCGCGGGGCAAAGGGCCATTTATTTAAACAAAAGATGGCGTGCGGTCTACGTGATTGAGGGAGGCGAAGTGAAAATCGTGAAAGTCATAGAGGTGCACCCCCATGAGTACTAAGAAAAAAAGTGATGCGATGCAGTTCTTAGAAAGCCTGGTCGGGGAGGTAACGTTTGGCGGATTGATCGAAGCGATGCGCCAAGCTGAGGAGATGTCTCAGGTTGAATTTGCCAAGAAGCTCGGGATTTCCAAGCAGCACCTGTGTGACATCGAGAAGGGTCGCAAGTTTGTGAGTCCTGAGCGTGCCGCGAAGTTCGCCAAGATACTGGGCCATTCGGAACAGAGCTTTGTAGCTCTCGCGCTCCAAGACATCGTCAATCAGGGTGGGCTGAAGCTAAAAGTCACCGTAGAGGCTGCCTGAAATGTACTGAGGGCTGCGCCTTCACGGATTCCAAAGAGAGGTTAACTCGCCCGGATCCGTTAACGGGGAAAAGGACCAGCTATGATTCCTTATCGGCCAGACAAGATGATTAAATAGGCGAGAGGCATGAGGCAATAGTAAGAATTTCAGATTAGGAAAAAAGTATATGAATAAGAAATCGTCGATCCGATTTCCGGCCTCTTGCTCCGACAATCTAAAATCCAAAGCATGTCCTGAGCCACGCCGAAGGATCGAAAATCTAAAATGGCTGGGGCTTTCGGTAATCGCTTTCGTGCTCGTGGTGGCCGGGGCGTTGGCTCAGGCGCAGCAGCCGAACAAAGTCCCGCGGATAGGGTACCTATCGCCGTTCGATCCAGTTGCTGAGTCCACCCGTTCCGAGGCAATTCGGCTAGCTCTGCGCGAGTTTGGCTACATAGAAGGACAGAACATCGCCATCGAGTACCGATATTCGGAGGGTAAGGTCAATCGGTTCCCTGAGCTTGCGGCCGAGCTGGTGCGTCTCAAGGTTGATATCATCTTGGTATCAGGAGGGGACAGGCTGATCCTGGCGGCCAAGAATGCGACCAAGACGATTCCCATCGTTATGACAGGCGGTGGGCTCGATCCTGTTGAGGCAGGCCTGGTTGAAAGCCTTGCCCGTCCCGGCGGCAACGTCACCGGCATTACAAACCTTACCGGAGAACTAGGCGGTAAGCGGCTGGAACTGCTCAAGGAAGCCGTTCCCAAACTTGCCCGTGTCGCGGTTCTCTACGATCCGGCCAATCCGGACAGTGTACTCGAGCTGAAAGAGGTTCTCCCAGCCGCGGCGCGTGCGCTGAGGTTGACTATTCAGCCTTGGGAGGTACGAGCTGCGGACGGTTTCGAGAAGCGTATTCGCTGCGATCAGTAAGTGGCGCCCGGATGGACTCTATGTGCCTACCTCGGGCCCGCTAATGCGTGCGTGCTAACCGAAAACGGATCGTCGGCTTTGCGTTAAAGAGCCGATTACCGTCGATGTACAGCAACAGACAAGCTGTAGAGGCTGGTGGTCTCATGTCCTACGGGGCGGATCTCGCGGACAGCTACAGGCGCGTCGCATATTTCGTGGACAGAATTCTGAAGGGAGCCAAGCCTGCTGAGCTGCCTGTGGAGCAACCGACTAAGTTCGAGTTTATCATCAATCTGAAAACGGCCAAGCAAATCGGTTTGACGATTCCGCCTGAGGTGCTCGCCCGGGCGAGCAGGCTGATCAAGTGATTCAATTTTAGATTTTCGATTGCCGATTTTAGATTACGAGAGGCAAAATAACGAAGAAGATTTTTAGGACTCGATTCTCGTATTCCCTCTCCGACAATCGGAAATCTAAAATCCAAAATCGAAAATAGGCGCGGTTGTCGCCTTCGGTCGGGATGTGGCTCAATGGTTCCGGGAGCCTTTTTTACGCCGTGTGAGGATCTGAGAATTTTACCGACGGAGTCCGTTTGGCAGTCGGGGCTAATTTTTATATACCAGAGATACCTACGTTAAAAGGAATTGGGAGAAACACGGAGAAGAAAATCCGAATATCGAAATCCGAAATCCGAAACAAATTAAAATGATCAAAAACTACATGTTCTAAACGGCGAGGATCGGATTTGGGGTTTTGGAATTTTTCAGATTTTGGGTTTATTTGGTTGTTAGTTTGTTTTGGATTTCGATATTCGGATTTCGAGTTTTGTTTCAGTGATGTCTTGGGGCAATAAATTTTGGTGAAGTCGTTTTGTTAGGCAATTACTATGTAATAATCTACGCCTAAGGAGATCTTAATGCAAGTCCCGGAGTGGCGAAACGTTATCGGTGAGATGGTGCGCAAGCACATGCGCTCGCCGGAGCTAGAGCACTATTTTTCAGTTAAGATGAATAAGCCGCGGGCGCAGCTCATGATCACGCAGCTTGGGCTTTACATCCGGCACCGGCGGGATTGTTGGGCGTTGGTCTCGGCGAATTGCCCGGTGATGGCGATCAAGCAGGCGATCTTGCAGCATGAATATGGCGAAGTGATCAAGGATCAGTTTTCCGATTACGGTCATTTGCATTTCATCATTCGCCAGGCGCAAAAACTGGGATTGACGCCTCAAGAAGTGATCGACACCAAGCCGATCGTCAGCACGACGGCGACGCTCTATGCTTGGGCCTGGCTGACGCACGCCAAGAGCTGGATCGAAGGATTATCCGCGCTGACGGTCACCGAATGGACAAACGATGACCGGTTATTGCGCGATATCGGCGGCGGCCATTCCACGCGCATGGGCAGACGGTGGACTGAGGATATGGGGATTCCGTGGCGCGACATGCCGAATTTCGTCGCGCACTCGCAGGCGGACGAAGAACATAGCGATATGTTCCTACCGTTTTTGGAAGAGTACGCGACGGGCGAAAAAGAGAAGATGGCTCTTAATGCCGTAAAAGAATCCCTGGATCTTTTCGCTCTGTATCGCGATGGCGTGGCGCGGGCGATGGAGAAGATTCCGTTGAATTGATGTTATTCTAAGTTTTACCGAGAAGGCAATAGGTGAGGTTTGTGCGCATGTGGCAAGGAATTACCATCCTTCAATTCGTCAGGAGGACGGAGGTTGAAAAGAAGTCCGTAAAGGTAAGTGAATTAGAAATCAAAAAAAGGAGGTGAACATGGAAAAACCAAGAATCCGGCATATTGCGATCAACGTCGAAGATCTCGACAAGACCGCAGAGTATTACAAACGAGTCTTCGGCATGGAAGAAAAACATCGGCGGCCTGGGGGAACTATTTATCTATCCGACGGCCATCTCGATCTCGCTCTCATCCATACCGAGAAATATCCATGGGGAATCCATCACTTTGGTTTCAAAGTCGATAGCGTCAAAGAAATCGAGAAAATTGCCGACACCAAAGCCGAGGACAACACCTACGGAGCCATTGCGGAAAGCTGGATCAAAGATGTCGAAGGCAATCGCGTCGATGTTTCCGAGCACGGCTGGCCGATATATCAGCAAGCTGTAAAAAGACTGTCGATTCGAGGATCAAATCGAGGTTTCGCGCGTTCATTTGCTCCGCGAGTACGCATATCGCGAGCCGGCCTCAGCCGTATGGTTTCAATGAAGTATTTTCGAACTGCAGCGAGTCTAGTCGACCGAGTTGTGACTCAATGCTGGTCGCGACAAGAGCATTTTCTGATTCTCTATTTGCGTTTCTGTGCGCACTGCCGGCGCTTAGCTCGCGCAGAACCCATCCAAGGTTACCGTCGCTTATTCCGCCGTCAGCCCGATTTTCGCCGGCGTGTGGATGGCCAAGGAGATCGGCGCCTTCGAAAAGCAGGGGCTAAAAGCGGATCTCGTTTATATCAGCTCCGGAAGCATCACGGTGCAGGCGATCTTGGGCGGCAATTTGGATATGAGTATTGCGGCGAGCAACGCGGTGGTGAGCTCGATCTTGCGCGGCGCGCCGCTGGTGGCGGTCGGGAGCATTACGAACCGGCCGGCGATGAGTTTGTTCGTGCAACCGGAGATTACCAAGCCCGAGCAATTGCAGGGCAAAACCTTGGCGATCACGCGGCACGGCTCGTCGACTCATTTCTTGACCTGTTTGCGACTGGAGAAAGCTGGGCTTGCACGACAAGGTCAAGATTCAACCAATGGGCGGCACACGGGAAGTAGATGCGGCAGTGCGAACCGGTATGGTGGCGGGCGCTGTGCGTAGCATGAAGCCGGGACCGAAAACGCGGATGCTCGTCGATCTGCCGGATCTAGGCATTCCTTTCTCAATGGATCTTATCGCCGTGAAGCGTGATTTTTACAAGAACTCGCCGCGTACGGTGGAGGCGATGCTCAAAGCCTATATCGAAGGCGTGGTAGCGCTGAGAACCAGAAAAGAGTTTGCCTACAAAGTGTTAGGAAAATACATGCTGGGCGCGAATGATTCGCTGGACGAGGCTTATGAATACTCCGTCAAGTATCTCGATCGTCAAGCCAAAGTGGATCCGGCCGTGATTCAAACAGTGCTGAATTGGGAAAACAAGGGCGACACTCCGGTCAACGAGTTTTTCGACAATTCAGCCATCGATCGGATTATCAAAGAGGGATATGTCGAGCGGTTGTACAAGTAGCCGCTGGAGACAGTCATGAAGCGAGCAGAGTGGAGGAAAGAGCTCGGTGAGTTGGTCCGGAACGCGATGCGTTCGCCCGAGCTGGAACACTATTTCCGAGTTAAGATCACCAAGCCCGGCGCCCAAGTCTTGATCACGCAATTAGGGCTTTTCATTCACCACCGGCGCGATTGCTGGGCACACGTATCCGGCAATTGTCCGCATATGTCCGTGAAGCAAAAGATTCTGCAGCATGAATACGGCGAAGTCATCAAAGATGAATACACCGAGCATGGACACATGGAGCTGATCATCCGCCAGGGGAAGGCGCTAGGTTTGACGCCTGATGAAGTTCTGAATGTCGAGCCTCTACCTTCAACTATGGCGACTCTTTATGCCTGGGCTTGGATCGCGAGAGAGAAAAGCTGGCTCGAAGGGCTGGCCTCTAATACGATCACCGAGTGGGCCAACGACGACCGATTGCTTCAGGATGTCGGCGGCGGGCTTTCCAGCCGCATGGCAAAGCGGTGGATGGACGATTTGGGGTTCGGCTGGGAGCAGATGCCGAATTTCAGAGTTCACAGCCAGGCGGACGAAGAGCACAGCGACATGTTCTTGGAAGATTTCGAGCGGTTCGCCACCGGCGAGAAGGAAGCGCTGGTTTACCGAGCCGCTAAAGAGTCAATGGATCTTCTCATAATGTTCCGCGGCGGGATCGCGGCTGAGATGGAAAAGCTGGCCAAAGATATTTGAAATTTGGGATGAAGAATGTCTCGTGCAAAGGCGCAAAGGGCGGCAAGGTTTGTCCAACGATGAGGAACAAGAATGGATGCTAAGGGTTGGGAAGCTGCTTTCGGAAAGCTCGCGCGGGAAACTATGTCGTCGCCGGAGCTGGAGCGCTATTATTCCGTGCCGATCACTCGGGCGCGAGCGCAACTACTTCTGCAACAGCTTTCGCTTTATGTCCGCCATCGCAGGGATTGTTGGGCCTTCGTTTCCGGCAATTGCCCGGTGCTTTCGGTGAAACAAAAAATTCTGGCGCATGAATACGAGGAGATGATTCGCGATCAGCACTCCGAGCACGGCCACCTGGACTTGATCATTCGACAGGGAAAAGCTATCGGCTTGTCTGCCAAGGATATTCTGGAGGCGAAGCCGATTCCGAGTACGACTGCGACACTCTACGCTTGGGGCTGGATTTGCAAGAAGAAACATTGGCTCGAAGGTCTGGCCGCGATGACCATGACGGAATGGAATCAGGATGATCGCTTGCTCGCCGATCTCGGCGGCGGTCACGCCGCGCGCATGGGCGAACTCTGGATCAAATATCTGGGGATCACTTGGGACGATCTCCCAAACTGGAAAGCGCATCGCGCGGCGGACAAGGAGCATGTGGACATGTTCCTGCCGATCTGGGAAGAGTTCGGCCAAGGCGAAAGCGAAAAAATCATTCTCGATGCCGCAAAGGAATCCGAGGAATTGTATCGCGTCTATCAAACCGGCATTGCCGATGCGATGGAGGCGCTGACTTGATACTGTTCTCGGACCTCAGGATCTCCTTCCCCTTAACGGGGAAGGATTAAGGAAGGGGTGTAAAAATGAACACCTTCCTCTCAGCACCCCAATCCCCCGTCGAGGGGGAAGGAGTTTCCGGCCAGCGGGCACAGGTAACCAACATCTTCTTATCAGTATTCGCAATAATCGTTCTCTTTTCCATATCTGCCCATAGCGCCGAATCGGCAAAAGAGAAAATCAGCGTGGCCTATGCTTCCATCAGCCCCAGCATGTCCGGGATCTGGATGGCTAAAGAGATCGGCGCCTTTGAGCGGCATGGTCTGAACGTTGATCTCGTCTACATTAGCTCAGGCGCCACGGCAATCCAGGGCTTGGTGGGCGGTAGTGTTCAGGCGGCGCTGGGCGCAAGTAACGCGGTGGTGGCCGCGATTCTCAAGGGCGCCCCGATCATCGCCGTCAGCAGCAATACGAGCCGCCCAGGCATGGCTCTATGGGTCCAACCCGAGATCCTGCGCGCTGAGCAACTTCAGGGGAAGATACTGGCGATCACGCGCTTCGGCTCCACCAGTGATTTCGTCACGCGACTGGTGCTCAAGAAACTTGGCCTCGACGGCAAAGTAGACATCAGACAGTTCGGTGGAGTGGTCGAAGCGGATTTGGGTTTTCGCTCTCGACAGGCAGAGGGACGCGTTGCATCACAGGCACCCGGGCCCCAGGCAAAATTGTTGGTTGATGCCGCTGAGCTCGGCATTCCCTTCTCCATGAACCTGTTGGCCGTTAGCAACGACTACTATCGAAAATCGCCGAAATCAGTCGAAGGTATTGTCGCGGCCTATATCGAGGGCATCGCGGCGCTCAAAACCAAAAAGCCACAGGCGCTGAAAATGCTCGAAAGGTACATGGGCCCGCGGGGTGGCGGTCCGGAGCTGCACTATGAGTTCGTCACCAAATACCTCGACAACGTTCCGCGTGTCGACCCGGCGGCGATCGATACGGTGTTAGAGATGGTTGGCCAGTCGGGACCGGACAAAACGAAGCTTTTTGATAACAGCATCGTAGATCGGTTAGTGCAGCAGGGTTTGATCGACAAGCTCTACAAAGGAGGCAAGTTGTGAACGAGGTTGAGTGGCGCGAGCGATTAGGCGGGATGGTGCGCGACTATATCTGCTCGCCGGAACTGGAGCACTATTTCTCGATCAAGATGACCAAGCCGCGGGCCGCGGTCATGGTGACGCAACAGAGCTTGTATGTACGCCATCGGCGCGAATGTTGGGCGCATGTCTCCGCTAACTGCCCGGTCCTGGCTGTGAAGCAAAGAATCTTAGAACACGAATATGAAGAAATTATTCGGGACGATTTTTCCGAATACGGCCACCTGCATCTCATCATTCGGCAGGGAAAATCCGTCGATCTTCAACCGGACGAGATCCTCAATGCCCAGCCGTTGCCCGAGACGCGGACAGTCCTTTACGCCTGGTCATGGATGACGAGTGAAATGAGTTGGATCGAAGCGCTGGCCGGCATGACCATCACAGAATGGTGCAACGACGATCGCCTGCTAGGCGACTTGGGCGGAGGACAGTCGACGCGCATGGCGAAGAAATGGATGAACGAAATGGGCTTTACTTGGAAGCAGATTCCCAATATGGAAGCCCACAGCCAAGCGGACGAGAAACACAGCGACATGTTTCTGCCGTTTCTTAAGGAATACGCCACAGGGGAAAAAGAGGGACGCGCGATCCAGGCAGCCAAGGATTCCTTGGCATTCAATGCCATGTTTCGCGAGGGAATTGCAAAAGCACAAGAAAAACTGCCAGAGTGAGAGAGCGGAGTGATGGGAAAAGATTTCTCGCTCCGCTCGAACTGGCAATTGAGGATCGTGTCATCTCGAACGCAGTGAGAGATCTTTCTTCATTGCGGTTTAGTTAAGCGAGTATAGTAGAGAGTGCTCGTAGGAGGATATTTATGAGTCTTTGGCCCAAAGTTAGAGAAGAGCTTAACGCCATCGTCAACCGGCACTTTGACACCCCGGAGTATAAGCAATTTTTCTCCGTCAAGCTGACTCCGGCGCGGCAGCAGATTTTGGATCTGCATTATCCCCACTACATCAAGAGCCGGCGCGATTGTTGGGGAGCCGCCGCGGTGAAAGCTCCGCTCGATGTGAAGCGCGCGATCTGGGAGCACGAGAAAGACGAGCTGATCTACGACCCGCGCATGGGATCGGCGCATCTGACTGATGCGCAAATGGCCGAGGCGACTGCTGAATTGAATCTGTTGCCGGGTGCGCGGGCTGGCGATCTACGCCTGGATGTATCTGGCGACGACACGGCCGTGGATCGAAAGTTTGATGGTGAACCACATCACGGAACGTAAGAACAACCCGGCCATCGTCAAAGGGGGAGGTTTTACCCAACGGTTCGCGCATAAAAAGGTCGCCGATTTGGGCGGAACGATCGAGACCCTCGACATCAACACAAAAGTGCACATGGTAGCGGATGAAGATCATTCGGACATGTTCGAGCCGATTTTTGATCGCCACGTGGTGGATGAGAGAGCAGCCCAGGCCGTGATTCGCGCCGCTCAAGACAGCCTGGCCGTCGATCGCGCTTATCGGAGCGCGCTGGCGACGGCGATGGTGCGAATCGCCGAGTCACAGGCGGCGTGACCTCAGAAGGGTTTCGCGTTTCGGGTTTCAGGTCTCGAGTTCAAATCCAAACACGGGATTGACTCGTTCAGGTTCATCTTCGTCAGCGGCTCCGACCCACGCAAAGGCGGCAGTAAATCGGCTTCTGATCCCGTATCATCACAGATCGTTTTCAGATTTCGGCTTTTAGGGTCAACTCGAAACCAGGAACCAGAAACTCGAAACTGCGAAGTGGCGGTGCATCAAATTTGCTGCGGGGTATATCAAATTGACTACACCTCACGCCGTTTCTGATTAGTTGAGCCCCGGCCCGATCATCTCAATTCGCCAGTCATTACAAGCATTTCTTTGAAGCCCTGTCGCTCCCAACCTTGGCATATGACTTGCCATATCCCTGTCCTGACGATTTGAACTATTTGAACGGCTTGAACTATTCGAACGGCACGGCATCCTGATTACGCTTGACAGTCGATGGGTGTGGTGGAATAAGCAAGACGCTTCTCTATCTCCCAGCCGAACAGAGTTGGGTACCGATCCATATCTCCATAACCCAGCCGGTTCTGTGCTTTGGGGCTTTTTGATTTTGAGTTCTAAAGAAATTTTCTCTCTTCCTGGGAAGGCACAGGATGAAGAAACTTCATGAAGAATAAGATCATCACTCTCGCGCTTGGCGCTTTGCTTTTGGCATTTTGGTCCTTCGCTCAGGCGCAGCAGGCGAAGAAAATCCCTCTGATAGGGTATCTATCGCCGTTCGATCCAGTTGCTGAGTCCACCCGTTCCGAGGCAATTCGGCTAGCTCTGCGCGAGTTTGGCTACATAGAAGGACAGAACATCGCCATCGAGTACCGATATTCGGAGGGTAAGGTCAATCGGTTCCCTGAGCTTGCGGCCGAGCTGGTGCGTCTCAAGGTTGATATCATCTTGGTATCAGGAGGGGACAGGCTGATCCTGGCGGCCAAGAATGCGACCAAGACGATTCCCATCGTTATGACAGGCGGTGGGCTCGATCCTGTTGAGGCAGGCCTGGTTGAAAGCCTTGCCCGTCCCGGCGGCAACGTCACCGGCATTACAAACCTTACCGGAGAACTAGGCGGTAAGCGGCTGGAGCTGCTCAAAGAAGCCGTTCCCAAACTTGCCCGTGTTGCGGTTCTCTACGATCCGACCGGGCCGTCCAATGTACGCGAGGTGAAAGAGGTTCTCCCAGTCGCGGCGCGTGCGCTGCGGTTGACTATTCAGCCTTGGGAGGTACGGGCTGCGGACGGTTTCGAGAAGGTATTCGCTGCGCTAAACAAGCAGCGTCCGGATGGACTCTACGTGTCCGGAGGCCCGCTAATGAATGCTAACCAAAAAAGGATCGCGGACTTTGCGTTAAAGAGCCGATTACCGGTGATGTACCAGAGGAGAGAAGCTGTAGATGCCGGTGGGCTCATGTCCTACGGGGCGCATAGCAGGCAGGTGTCAAGAGGCACAGACATTCCTGTGAGAATATTTCTTATTCCCTTTTTCAACCCTCGCGGGAATGTGTGATATCCTGATTTGACGCGCCCCTGTTTTCAATCAGCTGGTGTCGGATCCCGCAGGTCCGCACCAGTCACCCATCAGGTTCAAGGCTTTGGGAGCTGTCCTCTACGGACAGCGATCTCCCGCCCCTGGCAATCTTGATTGCCCCAGAAAACTATCGGTACCACGCCGCGTCCAAGGTTATAGGATCACAGATCCACTGGCTCTCCCTGTTCGGGGGCCAACCCTATGGTGGCTCACGGCATGGGTATAAAAAAAGATCACAGCACCACCGAGTTGTCGATATGTAAAGGGACGGGACAGCGGCCAAATCGGACCATGTGGTTCTAAGCCAACCCCGTGTCAGGCTCACTATCCCATCCCAGCCGTTAAAGTGCTCTCTCAGGCAAACGCCTTGGTGATATCAAACGCCACCTGATCTTTGATAATGTAGTAGCAAGCCCGGGAGAGCTTGTGCGCCACTGCTTTGATGGCCACAATCGCGTGGCTCTTGGATTTCTTTTTCTGATAGAAGCTTTTGATTCTCGAATTAAAGCGGATCGCAAAGTTGGCGGCCTCCACAAACGCCCAGGCCAAGTACTTGTTGCCATTCTTGGTATTGCCGGTTCCTTTACGTTTGCCGTTGCTGATTTTCTGACTCCCCACACAGCGACAATACGACGCGTAATTTCCGACACTGGCAAATCGCTCGATCTCTCCGGTCTCCAGCATGATCGTGAGCGCCAGGATCGGCCCGATCCCAGGTACCGTCTTTAGTAACCTTGAACTCAGGGCGCAGCTTGACTCGCTCCTGAACGGTTTTCTCCAGGATCTCGATCTGGGCATCAGCGCTGTTCATGACCGCCAGATTGGCTTTGAGCGCTAGGACCAGATCCGGGTCGGGCAAGACTCCATCGACGCGTTGGATATTGAGCGCTTTGATGTACTTGGCGCTGATCTATGTTCCCCGTGGTGCGGCTTATCAGACTCTGGATACTGAGAAGGTTGGCCGTCCTCTGATGCACGAGCTGCCCCCGCTTGCGCAACAAGTCCCGCACCGCTCGCTCTTCTTTCGGATAAATGTAGCCCTCGGGTAAAACCCCCAGCCGCAGCAGATGCGCTAGCCATCGCGCGTCACTGTGGTCATCGGTATACTTCAGCCCATTGTATTGCTGGATTGCCGCGGTGTTCGCAAGATGAAGTCGGTAGCCCTTCTCCATCAGTCCATCGACCAGCCAGTACCAGTTATAGGTAGATTCCACCACGATACCCTCAAGCGATCTGCGATAGCTCGACAGTTGCTGCGCGATCAACGAAAGATCGTTCGGCAAGCGCTTTTGATACACCACTTGATCTTGCTCGTTGATCACCACCGTCACGTTATTGGTGGAATGCAAGTCAATTGCTCCGTACAATTTCATCTCGGTTCCTCCTTTGAGTGGGTGTGGGGTTAGCTTACCCGCACCTTACTGCCTCTCGAAGGAGCCTGCTAGATGATTATCGGACCTCGCGGCCAGCTACCGGCGCGTCGCATATTACGTGGACAGAATCCTGAAGGGAGCCAAGCCCGCCGACCTGCCGGTCGAGCAACCGACGAAGTTCGAGTTCGTGATCAATCTCAAGACGGCGAAGCAAATCGGGCTGACGATTCCGCCGAATGTGCTGGCGCGAGCGGACAGAGTGATTCGATGACCAAACAATCGAAAATCCAAAATGAGAACGCGGGAGCACAGGGATGAGTAGATGCACGTAAGTGATGAGCGGTAAGAAGTAAGGCGACGAAATTTAGGACTCGGCTTGCCGGCTTTGGTTTAGGAGGTAGAAATGAAAAAGAACTTTGTGACCTTGCTCGCACTTTTTCTTCTCCAGACCTCGGTTCATGCGGCGGACAAGATCAGGATCAGCACGCCAGCAGACGCCGCGCATTTCACCATGCATTTGGCGCAGAAAAAAGGCTTTTTGAAAGAGGAAGGCTTCGACGCGGAGTTGATCGTGATTTCAGGTCCGGTGGCCAACGTCGCGCTCAGTAACGGCGACACCGACTATTTTAGCGGTTTTGGCTCTGCCCTGCGCGCAATCCTGCAGGGGTTGCCGCTGCGGATCGTTGCCTGCTACCGGCCGACCCCACATTTCATGCTGCAGAGCCGGCCTGAGTTCAAAACTGTCAAAGATCTCAAGGGCAAGACCATCGGAGTCAGGGCATTTGGCGGAGGCCCTGATCTGGTCGGGCGGCTGATCATCAAACACTTCGGCCTCGATCCGGACAAGGATGTGAAGTGGGCTGTCGCGGGTTCAGACGAAGGCCGCTACATCAGAATGCAGCAGGGGTTGCTCGATGCCACGATAGCCACTGTTCCCACCGACTACCTCGGCAGGAAGATGGGCTTTCCGGTCATCGTGCGGTCGGAGGAGCTCTTTACCTATCCCTTCAGCGGCTTGACGACTCACATCAGGAAGATCAAAGAGAAACCGGACGAGGTCAAGCGAATTATTCGGGCGGGAATCAAGGCCAATCGCTACATGAGGGAAAATCGTGATGGAACTATCCCGATACTGATGAGCACTTATAGGATCGACAAAGAGGTTGCCACTGCGGCCTATGATTCTTTTATCAAAGGCTTCAACCTCGACGGCAGCATGCCGGAGGACGGCTTCCGCCGGCTTCTTGACGACACCAAACGGCTTATGAAAATCGATCGTGAGGTCGGGTTTAGTGAAGTCAGTGATTTGTCAATTCTTCGAGAGGCACAACGGGAGCTGGGAATCAAATGACCTTCTGATTAGGTGACAGTGAGCAGGGGGCAGAAAAGCAGTAAGCAGCAAAAACAGGATTGGGGGACACCGGTGAAGAATTCGGATTCGCGACGGGAAAGGATAGCCTAAGGTAATAGATAATACAGGAGGATGGCATGAGAAATTCTCGTCTGCAGTTAGTCATTATTGCGATAGTCTTTGGCATCGTCGTGGGGTCAACACGAGGGGTAGAGGCAAAGTCCTATACCGCCTACATCTCCGATGGTCCAGACACTTCCATAGCTTATTGGCTGGCGAAAGAGATGGGGTTCTTTAAGAAACATGGCTTGGACATGGAACTAATCTTCATCGACGGCAGTAGTCGCGGTGTCCAGAGCCTTATAGCGGGAGACTTGAGCTTTACGGATGCCGTGGGAACTTCCGCGATCAATGGCCGGCTGGCTGGCGGGGATATCGCGATCGTAAGTAGCCTGGTCAATACGCTTCCGTATTACATCATTGGCAAGCCAACGATTAGATCGCCGCAGGATCTTAAAGGGAAGTCCGCTGCCGTGCACATCCCCGGCACATCGGCAGACTTTGCCATGCGCCTTGCGCTGAAAGGCGTCGGTCTTTCTTATAAGGACATTCAGGCCATCACCGTCGGGGGCGCCCCGGCGCGCAACGCGGCCGTGATCACGGGCAGGGTGGACTTCACGGTGGCGACCGACTCGGGAAAATTAGAAGGAGAGAAGGCGGGCCTTAAGGTCATTATAGACATGGCCAAGCTCAAAATCCCTTTTCAGTTTTCTTGCACGGTAACCACGGGAGGGATGATCCGGCAAAATCCTGATATGGTTCGCAGCATGGTAAAGGCCCTGGCCGAGGCGGTGCACTATTATAAAACCCAGAAAGAAGATGCGATCAAGGTCATGCAGAAATATACCCGTGGACAGAATCGGACTGCCCTCGAGGGAACCTATTCCGCTTACAGAGAGCTTCTGGTCGAGGATGGCTATCCCACATTGGAAGGGCTTAAGAATACCTTGGAGATCCAAGCGTCGTTTGATCCCAAGGCTACCAAAGCCAAGGTAGAGGATTTTGTCGATGTCCGTTTCGTCGATGAACTGAGAAAGAGCGGGTTTATTGATTCACTCTATAACCGTGAGCGGGCAAAATGATCACCTATCCTGAGTTTCATAAGCTCACCGCGACACAAGCGAGCAAGACCTCGGCCCAGCAATAAAAAGTTTTCACGGTCGTCTCGATGGCCGTAGACCTTCACCCCGTTTTTCCTGTACTCTTTCCTGAAGCTCAAGCTCGCCGATAAAACAGCGAGTTCTGCGGTAAATTTCCAAACCTCTGGGGAGACAATTATGGGTTATTTCAAGGATCTGAGAGAACATATCGCGGCGTTGGATGAAGCGGGTTTGTTGGTCAAGATCGACGAGCTGATCAACAAGGACACAGAGTTGATGCCGTTGGTGCGGTGGCAGTTTCGCGGCCTATCGGAGGAGGAACGGCGGGCGTTTATGTTTACGAACGTGACCGACGTCAAGGGGAAAAAGTACGATATTCCTGTCGTCGTCGGAACGCTTGCCGCATCGCGGCAGATCTACGGCTTTGGGTTGCAGTGCAAACCCGAGGAGATCGTCGATCGTTGGAACAAGGCACAGAGTAATCCAATTCCGCCGAAGATCGTCGAAAAAGCCCCGGTTCAGGAAGAAGTTCATAAGGGATCATCTCTGATGGATAAAGGGGGTCTGGGCGAATTCCCGATTCCCATCTCGACCCCCGGGTACGATTGCGCGCCGTTCACCACGGCCTCGCACTGGTTCACCAAAGATCCGGAGACGGGTCTCATCAACATCGGCAACTACCGCGGCCATATCAAAAGCCCGACCAGAACCGGTGTTTTTCTCAGCTCCAGCAATCATGGTGGCTATCATTGGCGCAAGTGCCAGGAGCGGGGGATCCCACTCCAGGCCGCGCTGGTCATCGGCGCGCCGCCGCCGGTATCTTACACGGCGCCAGCACGTATACCGTTCAGCGTGAGCGAACTCGACGTTGCCGGCGGGCTCGCCGGCGCGCCCATCGAGGTCGTGAAGTGCATTACGAACGATGTGCTGGTTCCCGCCAATGCCGAGATCGTCATCGAAGGAGAAATATCAACTGAGTTTCTGGAACCTGAAGCCCCATTCGGCGAGTCCACGGGTTACATTGCCGAGCGGCTGCTCAATCCCTACTTTGAAGTAAAGTGCATCACGCACCGAAAGAACCCGATCTTTGCCACCATTATCAGCCAAATGCCACCCAGCGAATCGAGCGTGATGCGCCAGGTGGCTGCGGAAGGAAATTATCTCCGATTCCTACGAGACCAGTGCAATATTCCAGGCATCGTCGAAGTGGCTTTTCACAGCATCGCCGTCCGTCAGATCTGCGTCATCAAAATGAAAAAGATCAATCAGGCCCATGTTTGGCAAGCCTTGCACAGCATGGTGGGTTACAATCCCGCTACGGGTAAGATGGTGATTGCCGTCGATGAAGATATCAACCCGCGGAATTTGGACTCTCTATTCTGGGCGCTGGCCTTTCGCATGCAGCCGCATCGCGATGTTTTGATCATTCGCAACCGTACGCCCCAAATGGATCCGTCAGCTTTCCCGCCAGGCAGGGAACTGGAAAATTCGTTGGACGAAATCGCCGGCTGCTCTGCGATGCTCATTGACGCCACGCGTAAGTGGGACTATCCGCCGGTGTCGCTACCGAAGAAAGAATTTATGGAGCATGCTAAGCAACTATGGGAACGTCTTGAGCTGCCCAAACTCAAACCGCAGGACCCGTGGTTCGGCTACAATCTCGGCCTGTGGTCCGACGAAGACGAGGAAGAAGCGCAGCTGGCCTTGAAAGGCGAGCACTATCAGACAGGGGAAAAGCGGGCGCAGCAGCGGGTGCCGGCAAAGAGGAAATAGTGCCAACGAGCCAGACCATCTACGTCGATATGGATGATGTGCTGTGCGAAACAGCGCGTGGTTGCCTCGAAATCGTCGAACGCCTATTCGGCAAACGGGTAGATTATGAGCAGCTAACAGATTTCGACCTTGGGAATTCCTGCGAGCTGAGTGCCGAAGAAACCGCCGCTCTATACTATATCGTCCATCATCCTGACGAGCTGCTGAAGCTGCAACCCGTGGACGGAGCGATTTCAGTATTAAGTCAGTGGATTGCGGCCGGATTTGAGATTGCGATTGTCACCGGCCGGCCCCCGGCGACGTATGAACCGTCCCTTGATTGGTTGGCACGCGAGCAAGTACCGTATCATTCATTTACCGTGGTCGATAAATATCGACGGTTTACAACCGAGAAAACTATTGCCGTCTCGTTGTCGGAATTGGCGGCACGGCAGTTCGTATTTGCAGTAGAAGACTCGGCGACGATGGCCAGGTATCTGGCTGAGGAAATGAAAGTTCCCGTGAAATTATTCGATCGGCCGTGGAATCGGACGGCTGTCGAGCATCCCAAAATTACGCGTCACAATCATTGGTTCGAGATCGCCGAATTGCTTTGAAACGGCGCATATCAAAGGGTCGCATGGGGGTTGAGTCCTGTGCAACTTTCTATTCGCCAAGCCACAGCCCGGGATACCGACGCGGTGGCGGGCATCTTAAGGGAAGCCGCCCGCTGGCTAGAGGAGACTGGAATGCCGATGTGGCGTGACGACGAGTTGTTGCCGACTTCGATCGCTGCCGAGGTTGAATCAGGGCTATTTTTCCTGGCTGAATGTGACGGCGAAGCTGCGGGCACAATCAGGTATCAGCTTGAGGACAGGTTCTTCTGGCCCGATGCACTTCAGGATGACTCGGCGTTCATTCATCGACTCGCTGTCAAGCGACGTTTTGCTGGCAGCGAGATTTCTTCGGCGCTGATTCTTTGGGCCATCGCACGTACACACGCGCTCGGCCGGCGCTATCTCCGCTTGGATTGTGAAGCAGCGCGTATGCGCCTGCGAGCCGTCTACGAGCGCATCGGATTTCGGTTTCACAGCAACCAGCAGGTCGGGCCCTACTTCGTCGCCAGATATGAGTACGACGTAACGGAAATTTCTCCCTTAACATGGACACCGAAATGAACAGTGCGGTGGTTGCTGCGGCGGCAAGCGCGGCTGGGAAGTGAATCCAAGAACGACTTTAACCACGAAGGCCGCGAAGAGCACGAAGTTTGCAATCCACGGATATAGAGGAGGATTACCGCGCTAACTCTTTCAACGCTTCGTCCGCCAGAGAGTTGTCCACGACCATCTCGGCGGTAATGTTGGGGGGTATTTGTTTGGCGCTTTTCTCGATGTCTAGCAGCGTCTCGACGCCTTCCAGCGGAACTCTTCCGTCGCGGCTGAAGGCGTCGACGACGACGTCGTAAGACTCCCGCGCCAACTTTTCATCCATGTTAAAACGTTTGCGGATCACGTCAGTCGTGCCCGCCGGATTGGCACGGACGAAACGCAACGCTTCGATTTCACCGCGCAACAGTTTGCGTGCTTGCGCGCGGTTTTTGCCGATCTTATCAAGCGTCGTTCCGAGGCCCGAAAAGGGGAAATTCAAGAGCTCGCCTGTATTCGCTAACAGAGGAAACCCTTCGCGCCTGAGAATCACCGAAAACGGCGGTGCGACGACTATGGAGTCGACGCGGCCGATTTTGAACGCTTCGTACATGACTTTTTCATCGCCGATGGCGAGGATCTTGACGTCTTTGTCGGGATCGAGGCCATAGTGACGCAGAGTGAGTCTCGTGCTGACGTAATTGGTTCCGCCAATGGCAGTGACTCCGATCGTGGCCCCTTTGAGGTCTTTAATGGTCTTGAATTTACTATTAGCGACGAAGCTAAAAAATGGCGCTTTGATGCTCGTCGAGATCGCTCGGACCGGAGCGCCTTTGGCGGCCGAACGGATGATAGATCCGATAAGCTCCACATAGTCGATATCGCCGCTCAGCAGGGCAGCCATGGCGACGTTGGGGCGCACCTGAATGAGTTCGGCTTCTATGCCATGCTTGGTGTAAAAGCCGCGATCCTTTGCGACGAATGGCACCAAAAAGGCCAAGGAGTTGGAGGCGTAGGCGATGCGCACTTTCTCGGCTGTCTGGGCTCGAGAATCAACCGGAACGATGAGCAGAGCCGCAATGAGAACGGCTAAAAGGTGCAACTGACAGATTTTGCTTTTCATGAGCTTCAATTTTTTGGCGGACGGCCGTAGAGTTTGTCGATGAAGCCGGACTTTTTGATTTCTTCGATGATGCTCGTGTCCATGAGGCTTGCCGGTTTGACGTTGCGCGCGTTGGGATGGGTCAGCGAATCAAGAGCTCCTTGAATGCCATTAGCCTCCGGGACAGGATACTCCCGCAAGCTTTTGGCCAGCCGCTCGTGGAGATCTTTCTGAACCGCCGGTTCTTTGATGCCTTCTTCTTCGAAGATCGAGTAAACAAGCTTGGGCCGGGTCTTGAATAAGTAGATCCCTTCAATAGTCGCCTGAAGATATCGCCGCAGCGTTTCGCGTTGAGTCTTAATCATGGACAGCGGCACAGTTCCGCCGAAGCGCGCATAATCCAAAGGCAATTCCGAGAGGTCGATCAGCACTCGGCAGCAGCCGGTGGCAAGAATCTTGGCGATATTGTCCGGGCTGATCAACGCCGCATCGACATGGCCCGCGACCAATGCCGACATCCGCGTGGGCGTGTTGCCGGATTGGAGGATAGTGACCTCCTTCTCGGGATCGATTTTCCACTGACGTATGACCATCCGGGTCACGATGTCCGATGCCGAGCCTATCCGGCTTACGGCTACCCGTTTTCCCCTCAGTTCTTCCGGTTTAGCGATATCTTTCCGGGTGACGAAAATGTGTTCGAGCCGGTTAAATGTAATGCTGATGACCTTGAGATCCATGATCCCCGAGACAGATAGACCAAGCATGGCGGGCACGTCGGAGTCGGAAAGATTGATGTTGCCGCCCGCTATCGCCTGCGTCAAAACGCTGCCGCTGTTAAAATAAATCGCTTTGACGTTGACGCCGTACTTATCCCATAGTTTTTCCTTCTCGATGACACGGCGGAGATCGGTGCTGATCCCCGCTCCGCTGTAGCCCATGACGATGGAATTTGATTGCGCGAGAACGCGGTCAATTCGCGGCATCAACATTGCGGCGCAAATGGCTAGTAAAAGAAAAATGGTCTTTTTCACGTTTGACTCGGGACGATTATACCTCGCCCCTCTTTCTGTCCCTGGGAGAGGCTTAGAACCATTCAATGCGCCCGCTGCAGAACTTCCTTGAGCACCGAAGCGTACTTCTTGTCGAGCTGATCTTTGAATTCATCGCTCACGGCGTTGACCGCCGGGAACTTGTCGCGCCACTCAAAGGGCCGGGTGGCGTCAATGATCGCGCGTGAGTTGAATCCTTTGCGCTCCCTGGGAATGACCGGATCCAACGGCCCGCTCCAGGCGCGCCGGATAATGTCGATATTTTCCGGCTCCGAGCGCGTGGACATTGCCCAGATGACGTCATCGGGGTTGTAAATGTCGATGTCGTCATCGACGACGATCACGTACCTGCCCAGATAGGCGCCGGGTCGACATTGGCTGGCGATCAGTGCCGCTTGCTTGGCGTGACCTGGATAGCGTTGCTTGATTTTGATGATCGAGAAGAAACGATAGCCCGCGGGATGAAGCCATACACCTTTCACATCCGGAACCCCGGCGTCCTCCAGCGCATTCCAGATCAGCGCTGAGCGTTGGATCGAACGATGAAAACCTTGACCGGCGGATGGACGCAGCGGCGGTTCACCGCACAGGACGGGATTGTTCCGATGGTAAAGCGCTTTGACGCGCACCACCGGTTCCGGCCTTGTGTCGCTGGCGTAGTAGCCGGGCCACTCGCCGAACGGTCCTTCAGGGAGGTTGTCTCCGGGGATCATTTCTCCCTCGATAGCGATTTCCGAATAGGCTGGAATCGGCAATCCCGTGTGCGGTCCTCGTACCAGTTGGATCGGTTCGTTCAGCACGCCGCCCGCGTAGTCGAATTCGCTCATCTTGACCGGCACATCCGTGCATCCTGAGATGAACAAAAGCGGATGGTGGCCGAAGGACATGACGACGGGGCAAGATTTACCCATATCGAAGTATTTCTTCCGATGCAGGCCGCCATGTTTTCCCGGCGAGATGTAGAGCGCCACCGCTTGAGGACCCTGGAGCATGACACGATAAGTCCCCGCATTGACCCAACCCTCTTCCGGATCTCGGGTGATAACGAGGTCATCGGTGCCGATGTAACGGCCGCCGTCCAGTTCGTGCCAGCGGGGAATTGGAAACGCCTCCAGATCGATATCTTTTTCGACTCGATTTTCAAAAATCGGGCCGTCCTTAACATATTCCGGTTCCACGGGTTGAAAGTTTCGTACCTTTCGTCTCCAGGCTTGAATGAAGTCCGTCACTCCGAGCTTGGGGTCATTGCCCATCGCCAACGCGAGTCTCTCGATGCCATCGATCTGACTACAAAGGATTTGCATGTCTTCCCGCGCGTTCGGAATCTTTTCGAAAAGCAGCGCAGGTGAATGCTTGCTGCGCTCCAGTATCATCTCGACCAAACCGCCCATATCTTTGTCCCAGGGAACCCCTTGGATGCGGTGGAGCTGATTGATGGACTCCACCTCTTTCATCCAGACGCGTAGATCGTGATTTGCTGGATTCATCCTGGATCTCCTTCAGACCGCTGAAAAAGGCTCACCTGCGTCGTTGCGCTTGCCCGCCTCGCTACGACGTACTGCGGGGGTACGCTTCCGCTCGTCAACCTGCGCGCGCCTCGCATCTGAACCTTTTTGATCGGTAAACTCTTCATTGATTTAAGAGAGGTTTGTCGTCTGTTTCCCAGCTCCACGGCGGCCCGGTGCATGATGCCATAGAGATCCACGGCCGCCGTCGCGCAATATTCCAAATTATAGCCTTCGCGCGTGTCGGCGTAGCCGTCCTCTAAGATGCGCTGCATGACCATACGGTTGAAACTGCCATGGCCCATGACGCCGTCATCGTGTTCTTTCAGGTCAGCCTCCTCGTGGGTCGAGAAGTAGATCGCCTGCTGCGGATTGAATCCATAGTTGGTGGTCAACGTTTTAAACCAAGTTGCGGCCCAGTGGCCGATAGGTTCCTCCGTCAGCATGGAGAACCACCACTCGGCGACCGTGCCTTCCCAAAGCAAACCACGCTTGAAGTCTAGGATCGCACGCGCTTCCGGCAGCATGGGCTCGCGCAGGATTTGATCCTTCGTCAGCCCCAACGCCTCCGCTGTCTGTAGCATGACCATCACATGGCCGGGCGGCTTCGGATGAATAAATTCATCGGCGATCTTCGCGCCAAGCGGGCCCATAAGATCCGGGTGACGTTTAAAAAAGCCGATATGTTTGTGATAAGACGCGGCGATGAGCGTGTTGATTTCTACAGTAAAGTTGCCCCAGTTCTTGAAGAAGAGCTTGATGGCTGAGATGGGCAGCTTCCCCTCGACGAACTGGGTCATGAATTGCCCCTTGGTAACCCGTTCATCCCAACGTTGAATGACTTTCTTGTTTAGTCCGTCAACGAAGGCCTTGGCCTCGGCCGGGCTCATCCTTACGCCAAGCTTCGGTGTTGTCATGCTCATTGCGTGAGTTCTTGAATACTACATTGCGAGTTTCCAGGTGTCAGGTTTCGGGTGTAGGGGGCGTTGAGCTCACGCTCCTTGCCGTGAACTGAAACCTGAAACCCGACACCCGACGTTAACCGGGTCACGTTCGGTAGAGATTATCAATGAAGCCGCTGTCGTCAATGCGGCGCAGATAATGGAAATCCCACAACGCCATAGGATCGGTCTTCTCGGCCTCTTTGTCCTGCTCTATGGATATCTCATAAACGTTCTTGATCGCCGGGATGCTCGCGTAGGGCTTGGCCTGCAAAATCATTTTCAGCTCATCATATAGGTGCGTGGCCGTTTCATCGTCCAATTCGCCTTCCTCTTTATATTTGTCTTTGATGATCTTGATGGATTCGGCCCGATGGGTCTTGAGATAAGCAATGCCCTCACAGATCCCTTTGAGAAACTTGTCCACGATATCGGGGTGCTTCTCAACGAAATTAAGACAAGTGGAAACTGTGGTGAACCAGACCATCGGCAGGAACTCCACATCGATCACCTTAAGTCCCGCTCTCCGGGCGAAGATATCGCCAGGAGGATTGACAAACGCGGCGTCGACTTTGCCGTCCCGGACATATTCCCACTGGGCCGTTTCGCCGCGGAAACGCTCAATCTGACATTCTCCCAAGAGGCCGTTCTGCTTGAGAAAGAGCCAGGTGTTGAGACCTGGATGTTGGCCTTTGCTGGCAACTCGTTTGCCTCTTAGATCCGAAACTCTTGAGATACCCGAATCGGAGCGCACAACCATGCGGTGGTTGAGCAAGCTGACACTTTGACCGAGGTAGACCCACCGATCGCCCTTGGGTCGTCTAATGTAGGGTGACAGATGGTTGCCGCCGACGAACTCTACGCTGCCATTGGCGACGTTGTTGTGGGCGTCCTCCGAGCTGATGAAATAATCATACTCCACTTGCAGTCCGTGTTTTTCCCAGCTGCCGGATTCTCCGACAACGTGAAGAAACGACAAATGGCTTTCCGACCGATAAGGAAAATGTACTTTGTCCATGATGAGTTCCTCCTTGTTTCTGATTAATTGATGTCATTGCGGAAATATCACCTTACTTCGAGCGAGACAACTGGATTAAATCGCGGCTCCATTTTTCCGCAATTTCTTTTCTTTTTTCTGCGCTGAACTTGTTGGACGCCGGAAAACGATCGCGCCAGAAAAAGGGCTTGCAAGCATCGATGAGCATTCGGCTCATGGTGAAATCGCCTTGGTCGCGTTTGTCCGGCGGCAGGCGCGGATCGAGGTCGGACGTCCAGGATTTGAGAATTTGAATCGACTCCGCCGGATCCACTCGAGTGCACATTGCCCAGATCACCTGTTTCAAATCCACCGGATCGATATCGTCGTCCACCGCGACATAGTAGCGATACATGCTGGCGCCGGTCTGCATGCCCGCCATAGCGGTGAGCGCGTGCAGGGCATGACCGGAGTGCCGTTGCTTGAGGGATACGACGACCATCAACGTGTGACAGTGGCACCAGATGCCCTGAATGTCGGAGATCCCGGATTGCTCCAGGTGATCCCAGATGCGGGCCGCGAAAAGCGGAATGCCGTATCGCTCCGTGATCGGAAGCAGAGGAGGATTGCCCAGCAGGATCGGGTCGTTCCGATGCAGGATACGTTTTACCCGAACGACACACTCTTTACCGCGATGGGTGTAATAGCCTGGCCACTCGCCGAAAGGTCCCTCCATTTCCGACTCTTCTTCCGGCGTGGGCATTTCGCCTTCGACGACAATTTCAGACGTTGCCGGAACAGGAAGGCCGGCGAATGGGGTTCGTATCACTTGTACCGGTTCGCCGCGCAGCGCCCCGGCATAGTCATATTCGCTTGCCCCGGCCTTGGCTGCCGACGGTGCCGCTGTCCAAGTCGCGGGCTCGCAGCCCAAGACGATGGCGACCGGACATGCGCGTTTCGCTTGCCAATACTTTCGCGCTATCTGTTTGCCATGTTTATGGTCAATGATCCACAACGTGAGTCGATTCTTATCGACGACACAGGCCCGGTAGGTGCCCACATTGATCCACCCGCTGTCCGGGTCTTTGGTGATGACCATATCGCCGGTGCCGATGTAACGCCCGCCGTCGTGCTCGTGCCATCTCGGTGTGGGAAATATGCCCAGATCGATGCGATCGCTTGCCAAAACATTTTCCGTCACCGGGCCGGAGGAAACTTCGACGGGCGAAAACGGCTTGAGACTGCGAGTCTTCTCCCGCCACGCTTTGAGAATTTCCAACTTTGGAAGTTCCGTGGGAAGACCCAGGGCCAAGGCGAAACGCCGGGCGGTGGCGAGCACGTTGGTTGCGATGCGAAAGCCCTTTGGATAACCGGGTATGTTGTCAAACAGAAGCAGCGGACCTTCCTGTTCAGCCATCAGCTCCGTCAGGCATCCGATCTCGAGGTTCCAGTGAGCGCCATCGATAGTTCTGGATTCGCCAATGCCGGCCGCGGCTTCGATAAAGGTTCCGAGATCAGAGAAAGCCATTGAATATTTCTCCAGCGTTCTTCTTGTTGCTAGGTTTTCATGCGATCTCCTCGCCCTCCTTCGAAGGGAGAGGAATGAGGTGAGGGTAGTGCGCTTGAGGCGGAGCCCTCACCCTTGCCTCTCCCACTGCGCGGGAGAGGGAATCGGACCGCTCACGTTCTTGTTCTTCCCGGAAAAAGTCCCAATGCTTCTCAGATCTAAGATTTCAGATTCTGGAATTGCAATCTGAGATATACCATTTAAATCCCGAAGGATACGCGTCAGTGCGTTGCTTTGTAGCAGCCGTCCATCATCAGCGCGTTCAAATCCGCCGGCGTGACGGCGCAATATTCGGCGGAGTAGCCGGGCCGCTCTATAATTCCTTGCTGAAGCAAGCGTACGAGTACGGTTTGCGTGACCGCGCCGTGGGCCTTGCGATCCAAGTGATCCATCGTGTCGGCTTCGTGGTGTTTGGAGAAATAGCTCGCTTGCTCCGTGGTGAGACCGTAATGGGTAGTGAGCGCGCGGAACCAATCCAAACAGGTTTCGCCAAAAGCGTGTTCCCACAAGACCGAGAACCAATATTCTTGAATCTGTCCGTCCACCATCAACGTCCGTTGAAAATCGGGCAGCGCCCGTGCTTCGGGCAGCATCGGAGTCAGCAGGACTTCCTCGGCGGTGAGTCCCAAGGCTTTTCCTGTGCCGATGAGGATCTGGATATGACCGGGAGGGCAGGGATGGCCAAACTCATCGAGGACCTTTTGAGTATAGACCTCCATCAAGTCGACATTCTTTACAAAGAACCACAGGTGTTTATAGAACGCCGAGGTATAGATGGAGTTGATGACGGGCACGAAGGCTCCCCAATTTTTGTAATACAATTGAATGGTTTCCTTCTTGAGCTTCCCTTCGCGCAGATCATCCATGAAGCGAGTTCTGTCGACCGTTTGCTTCCAACGGCTCTCCAACTTGGCTTTTCTTTCTGCGATAAAGTCCTCGGCCTCTCGTTCCGTACACTTGAACATCCTGGGTTTTCCTTTCTAGACGATGATCTGTAGATATGTGAGGAACCTCCCGGCTGTCAAGTAAAGCCAACCGGGCGGGGCATGGCATGTCGAGTCGGAAAAGAAGCGCAGGTTGCGATTTGGCGAGCAATCGCGATAAGATTCTAATAGCTGTATAGGTGCTCTGAACTTAAATGGCCACAATGACGGCTAGCGATGTGAGGTGTCTTTATGGATTTCGTAAATCTCGATGAAATGATGGCGACGAAGAAACGGAATATTCATCTGTTTGGAACGGACAATTTCCGCTCTTGGATGCTCTACTTCGTTCCGGGTGACGGAACCGACATGCATTTTCACGCCAGCCCGGAGACCTTCCTGGTTCTTTCCGGGCACGGCGTAGTCAAGGGTATCAAAGGCGAGGAGAGAACCATTCAGAAGAACGAGGTAGTGTTTTTCGCGGCCAAGGATTACTACCAGATTACCAACACCGGAACGGAACCCCTGGTGCTGTTTGGCAATCGCTCGGAGGCCTTTGGCGGCCCGCATATCAAGGCCGACGGGACCGATCGCAACGTTAGGGTCTAGCCCACGGGGCCGGAAGGTATCAATTGACAACGCGCCAGCGAGTGGTTAATTTTTATCCAGTAAAACCTCTGACTTGAGGGTCTTTCATGCCTATCTACGAGTATAACTGCCAGAAATGTGGAACATTTGAAACCACCCAAAAGATTACCGAAAAGCCATTGACTAGATGCCCTACGTGTAAGGGTAAGGTCAAAAAACTAATTTCCAATACGTCCTTTCAGCTGAAGGGTACCGGCTGGTACGTCACCGATTACGCCCGCAAAGAGAACGGTAAAGGAGCCGGCAAAGGCGAAAACGGAGCCAAATCTTCCACCGAGTCCAAAGAATCCAAAGACACTAAGAGCGGGGCCAAAGCCGAATCCAAAACCGAGAGTTCCTCGGGCAAAAGCGAAAAGTCCTCTTCCACACCCAGCTCCACGTCGGCTTAACAGCCTCCAAATTTGGGCCGCACGACGCGGCCTTTTCGAGAGTAAATAAACAAGCGGCGGTTTCATCCGCCGCTTGTGTTTTTCACGCGGGCACACTTTAGCACCTCTCAACAAGCGAAAGGGTGTAGATTTGAATTTTGTTTTTCGCTATAGGTGAGGAGTCAAGCAAAAAACTGTTGAAGGAGGATTTTTTCGATGGCTCAGACCATAGATCATATTGTCGATCCCAATGATACGAGCCTGACGTCGGAGATGGTGCAGTTTACGAGCACCGGGGGAAACATCAACGCATATGTATCCCGTCCGAAGGATGGCAAGAATTTGGGCACCGTGGTCGTGATTCACGAGAACCGAGGGACTGGTAGGGCATATTAAAGACGTCGCGCGGCACTTCGCCAAAGACGGCTTCGCCGCAATTGCTGTCGACTGCATGAGCCGGATAGGCGGCAGCGATAAGTGGAACGGCAGCGACGAGGCCACCAAAGAGATTCAAAAGCTGAACGGTGACATGGTGGCGGAGGATCTCACGGCGGCCGTGGCGTATATGAAAAAGCAAAATTACGTGAACGGTAAATGCGGCGTCGTTGGTTACTGCTGGGGCGGCGGTCAATCACTAAACTTCGCCACCAAGTGTAAAGACCTCAATGCCGCGGTGGTGTACTACGGCCGAAATCCCAATCCCCTGGAATCCGTAGCGAACATTCCCTGCGCCGTCATGGGTAACTATGGGGAAGACGATCCGAATATCATGCCCGGTGTCGAGCCGCTAAAGGCTGCACTGGGAAAGGCCGGCAAGAGTTTTGACGTTAAAGTTTATCCGGGCGCCAAGCATGCGTTTAACAACAATACCAACGCGGACCGCTATCATCCAGAGGCGGCGAAGGATGCCTGGGCGAGGACGGTAGGATTTTTTAAGAAGAACTTGGCGGCTTAAGCGAGGATCTGATCGGACATGTGGCCTTACTTTCCGCAGCAAGGCTACATGTCCGGCTTTGCCTGCTCGTCAGTCTCTGACAGTTCTGGTCGCCTGCCAATCGCTTTTCGAGCCACTTCAGGAGTGATCAGATAAGGCTCCGCGGTGCTGTATCGCCACATTTGTTGAGTTACCTCGGTATCCCCGCCGGTTAGCACAAAAGACAACGCCCCAAAGAATAAGCCCATCGAGGTGCTAATGACCTTCGAGGGAAGGAACACCGCATTCCCTGCGGTTACGCCCACGGCGACTCCGGCTTTTTCAATCATATCTTCAGCGCGTAACCAAGAAGGCGCTGCGCCGACTAGAGTTATGGCGAAGGCAAAGGTTGCGAATCCAGTTCTGATTCGTTTAAGCATTGAACTACCCTCTGAGAAAAAATTTCGATCGGATAGCATTGACGCCATGGGAAGGGTTCCAATAACGCCGCACCCCGAAGTAATAGCAGCAACTCTCATTATCCAGATCGTTGTTAAAACAGCGGAGCTGCCCATCTTGAAAACGAACACGGGCAAGGCATGTCCCGCCCGGTACCGACGATGTCATGATTTCCGTGACAACTCCCATGCCCCATTCCTCATAGCGAACATGGGTCACCTCATCACCGACGCGGAGATAGAGTCGTTTTGCTTCGGTGAATGTTTGCGGTCGCTCCGGACGGTTGAGGTGGCTACGGGAGTCGAGTTGCGTCGCCGTTTCGGGTGGCTTGGCAACTGTCTCGCAGGTGGACTCTCGCATCCGTTTATTTCGTTCCGTAGTCGGAGAAGCTATGAACTCCGACTTCGCATTAGATGGCTTGCTACGTTTCACAAAGTCCTACTTTTTATCGCGTCGTGTTTTAAGTTTTTTCTTCACCGCCAACGTTTCAATTCAACGTCCTGTATAACCCATAATCACCGAATTAGGGTATGAGAGTCAAGGCTTGCCGATTCCCGCCTCGAAAAATTTATAGCACTTCTCCTGGATAAAGGAATGGCAAGATTTGGTCGGCGAGGCCGCCTGGATTGTCCAGGTGGACCATGTGGCCGGCATTATCAACTTCGGCGAATTGTTTGTCTCGGACGACCGCCAACCGTGGTTGTCGGTCGGGACGTTGGGAGTGGCGGCTCTGTTTGCCATCGACGACGAGGACAGGGCATTCGATGCGGCGAAAAAACTCAACGGCTTGAGCTGAGTAAAAGGGCTGAGGAGAGACGGTGCGATGCAGCGGATCAAATTTCCAGACCCACTTGCCTTTGGTATTCTGTTTCATTCCCGAGCGTGCCAAGTCCAATGCCAGCTCGCTGCTCAGACGCGGATTGGTTTGTTGGAGCTGCCTGGCGCCTGCCTCGACAGTGGTATATTGACGGAAATGATTTCGGCCGCGATCGTGAAGCTCTGTAATCCATTTTTCCATACGCACCGGGGCGTCCGAAAAATTCATGCCCAGGGCACCGATGCCTTCGATCAACACGAGCTGCTGCACTTTTTTTGGAAAGGTGCCGGAATAGAGAAAAGAGATCGTGCCGCCCATGGAGTGACCCATGAGTTTGAACCGCTCGACTCCAAGCGAGCGGATCACGCAATCCAGATCGAAAACGTAATCGGGGAAATGGTAATAACCCCCCGCACCCACCCAGCCACTGTCGCCGTGTCCACGACAGTCCGGCGCGACAACCCACAGAGCTTGTTTAACCTTATTTTGGATCGATCGCACAAACGGTTGCCAACTGCCCGCCTGATCCAAAAAGCCGTGGACTAAGATCAGGGGTTCTCCAGCCGGTTCTCCCCATTCCAGATAGTGGATGGCGAGTCCATGGACGTCGATGAACTTATCGCGGGGCTGGGTCACGCGGACTCGGTCTTTAGAGTGACTTTAGCGAAGTCTTTTTCCTGGTCCGACCAGGCGAAGGCGCACACTTCCTTGATAGCCCGGTCGTAAACCGCAACGACAATCTGCGCGGTTCCGGGAAACGTGGGCTCGCCAAACGGGCTGGCAAAGGCCTTATCTTCGTCGGAAAAATAAGCATCATGGTTGGGATGGGAGTGATAGAAAGCTTTAAGCCTAGCGCCGTTCCTTTTGGCCTCGTCAATCACGAGCTCCAGTTCTTTGTAATCCATCGCGTAGGCGATGGCCGCCGTGCGCGGGTAGGTTTGCGGATCAAGGGCGTGCAACTGATTCTGGATATTTTTCAAGCGGTGGACTCGATCAATGGCGCCATCGGATAAGATCACACCGCAGCACTCTTCGGGAAAAGTCTCCAGTGCGTGTTGAGCCATCTCTTCCAAGGCGTTTTCAGATAGGAACAACTCTATGGGATTATTCATGGCTTTCCGCAATCAGCTGCTCACGATATTTAACACTGGATAGTCACGAATTACTATCGCACAGGCCGAATTCAGTTGGCTTATTGACACTTCCTTTCACTCGCCCAAATGAGCCGCGTCATGATCTCATTGCAGGGAGTTGGAATTCCGAGTTCTTGTCCATCGCGCCAGATCGCACCGTTAATGGCGTCGATCTCGGTGCGCCGGCCGCGTTGCAAATCTTGGAGCATCGAGCTCTGGTGATGGTACGTGGAAGGGAGCAGGTGACTATAGAAAAGCGCGCGATAGTCATCCACCGTGCTCCACAAGCATTCGACGCCTTTTCTTTCGGCCACGAGGAAAGCCTCGTCAATGATGCGATCCATAATTTGCCGCAATTCGGCTGCGTCCCCGAGGACACCGTAATGGACGTGAAGTAGCGCTCCCAGCGCATTGAGCGGAGCATTGTAGAACATTTTGGCCCAAAGATAGGCAAGGATTCTCACTGTGGCCTCGCACGGGATGTCGGCGCGCTTGAAAGCCCTGATCCAGTAATGAACCCGTTCCAACATCACACAATCAGAAACCTCGAGAGGACCGATAATAATCGGCGCAGCCTGTACGGTGACGGTAACTCTCCCGGCCTCCGGAATGATTGCGCCGACAAGAACATTTGCGCCCAAACTTCGCTCCGGGCCGAAGCTCTTGGCCAGGGTTTCGATGTTGCCGAGACCATTCTGCAAAGAGAGGACGAGCCCGTCACGGTCGATGACTGCGAAGATGTCTTGAGCCATCGACTCGGTGTCGTAAGCTTTTACCGAGATCAAAACGAGATCGTAGACGCCGGACAAGTCGGTGGTTTTTGTAGCGAGTTCAAAACCGTCCGCGCAGTGATTGCCCCAGATGCCATCCAGACGGAGACCGCCGCTGCGGATAGCGCTCAAATGGTTCTCACGGCCGAGGAGAGCGACCGTGTGTCCTGCTTCTCTAAGTAAACAACCGAAAACCGATCCAATGGCGCCACATCCCGCAACAAGAATTCTTGAGTTGCTGTACATTCGGCGAGCGCTGGGAGGTGATATCGACTCGTCAAAAAGTGGATGGGTTTGTTTTACCGTTCTTGTATTGGTGGTATGCGGCCAGCACCAGAGTGGAATATTCTTCGGGAATCTCCATGTCGTTTTCCAGGCGGTTCTTGGTTTCGGTGGGTCCCATGTTATAGGCAGATCAGAGCGTGGGTGAGGTTACGAAAACTTTTTCTTCAGATCATGGAGGTAGTAAACGCCAAGCTTTATATTGAGAACAGGGTCATCCAAGAACTCCGGTCTAAAAGAGTTGGAATTTGGCGGTTGATGCAGACCAACTTTCTGGACTAGGGATTTTGCCACATAGGGAAGGATCTGCATGATGCCTCTCGCTCCGGCGGGTGAAACCGCGCCATACTGAAATTTACTTTCCACATCAATCACCGCCAACACAAGCATCGGGTCAAGCCCGTAGCCTGAACTCTCCTTGAATATGACGTCTGCGAGCTCCCATGTTTCTGCCTCCGTGATGTCGGGCCGATGCGCCCTTACAATGGAATAGATCCTCGTCAGTTCTCTCGGTGGTGGCTTCTGGGCCACAGGGACCGGGACCAAAGCGGGGGACTCTGCGGCGACGTTTTCTCGCTGCGACGGGTACTCCACGGCCAGAAGAAAAGGGATAAATAAAGCGCCGACGAGAAGCAATTTGGTGCAAACAATCGTCAAAGTTAAAGTACGAGCGAGCGTTGTTTTATGACGTTTCTCCATACTATAGACCTCAGGTATTCTATTAGTTGTGGTGATGAGCTGCGGTAGCTACAAAGGCTTTGGTTTAGCTATCAAAGAGCGGGAGGGATGTCAACGAAAAAATCAGGAAAAAAACTCTAAGCCGCGTATCTCGGGAAGAAAACGTTCGCGATACTCGCTTTCGCGGGTATGACGGTGGGGCGCGTGCTGATTTATTTTGTGAACTTTAGTTCCAGGACACTGGCCGCTTTTAGTAAATAACTTCTGCTTCGACGAGCTGGTTATATTCCTGCTGGCTCAAACCGAGCAGATCACGATAGAAGTATTCGTTGTGCTCCGCCAAGAGCGGGTCCCGCTTCGACGGGCCGGGTGGTGTCTTGGTGAGTAAGAAAGGCGGGCGTTGGTAGTGCATCGCGCCGATTTCCGGATGTTCCAGTTCGACCCATTGCGGTCGCTGGGACAGCTGGGGATCGCTGTAGACGTCTTTCATGGTGTTGACGATAGCGCCTTTGACGCCCGCCGATTGAAGTTTCTCCATCACTTCCCGAGGGGTGAACCCGCTGGTCCACTCGCCGATTCTGCGATCGAGATCGTCTTCGTTGGCCTTGCGTGATGCGTGGGAAGAGAATTTCGCATCAGTGGCCCAGCCTGGATTGCCCATGACGCTGCAGAGCGCTTTCCATTCGGATTCAGAGTGAACGCTCAAAGCACACCAGTTGTCATCGCCTTGGCAGGGATAGGCGCCATGCGGCGATGCGTAGGGATCGCGGTTCGCGTTGCGGCCGGCAACCGTCCCGTTGACTTTATAGTCCAAGAGAATCGGCGCCAGGTACTGGAGGCCCGTTTCGTATTGGGCTGTGTCTATGTGGTTGCCCCTACCGGTGCGCCGCCTGTAGTCCAACGCGGCCAAAATCGCGACGGCGCCGTAGGCCACGGCGATGTAGTCGATGTAAGGTCCATAGAGAATCTGTGGAGAGCCATCGGGGTATCCCGTGAGATGCGTGAAGCCCGCCAACGAAGACAGCTGGGAACCAAAGCCCGCGTGATGGGCGTGAGGCCCGGTTTGACCTAGATTCGAGGTGCTCAGCATGACGATGTCAGGTTTTATCTTCTTGAGACTTTGATAATCGAGACCCAGCCGCGCCATGGTTCCCGGGCTAAAGTTTTCTATGACCACATCGGACCAAGCCACAATCTTTTTGGCCAGCTCGGTTGCTTGCGGCGACTTTTTTAGATTCAGAGTGATATCCAGTTTGTCGTTGTTGCAAAGAGCGAAGAGGCCGGAGCGGTTGAGGCCGTGAATATTGTCTTTGTAGGGCGGATAATGAGTACGGAAGCCGTCGGGGCGGACTCTGGATTCGATATGCACCACGGTTGCGCCGTGGTCAGCCAGGTGCTTGCCGACGGCGGGCCCGGCGGCGAAGGCGGCGAATTCGACGACCTTGACACCTTTGAGCGACTGCATGGCGATCAAATAACTCCCTGCGTTTGTAACTCGGCGATTTGCGCCGGTGATATTCCAAGCTCCTGACCGTAGATCTCCCGGTTATGCTCGCCGATTAACGGAGCGCGACGCCAGATCTGACAAGCTCCCTCAGAGAACTTCGCGAAGCCTCCGGGATAGTCGATCGAAGTGTGCAGTTCGGGATGCTCGATCGTCTGCCAGAAGTTACGCGCTTGGTGCTGAGGATCGGCAAAAATCTCTGTCACGGCGGCCACGGGGTAGCCGAGCATTTGTCGCTTAACGACTTCTTTAAAGAACTCGGTTTTAGTGATGCCCTGAAAAAAGCTTTCGATGGGCTCTTCCATGCGATCGATTTCTTCCTGGGTGACCTGGGCGATGTCAAAAGTTTTCCAATCTTTTTGCTTCAGGAAATCCGGCGCCATGCCTTTGCTGTCCATCCATTCGACCAGCGCCTGATTCGTTCGTCTGCCGGCTTCACCGCCGTAAATGATAAAGTTCAAATAGCCATCCTGGCAGGGCCAGAAAACTCTCATCTTTGCCCCGGTAATACTGCGCCCGGTCATGAACGAACCGGCGCGTTTTTCCACGTGGCGGTTGAGATCCCAAAATACATGGGCATGGGAAAACGCCCACAACAAGCAAGCCTGCGCCGAAACGTCGACTTGCTGCCCCTCTCCGGTAAGTTCGCGATGGGTGTGCGCTATCAACGCTCCCATGGCGGCGTAGGAACCCGTCCAGCCATAAGACTGTGGAAAAGTCACGCGCAGCGGCGGGCGATCTGGATCGCCGGTCAGTGACATACAGCCGCTCAGCGCCATGATTTCGATATCGGAAGCTTTAAACTTGCTGTAGGGTCCGGTCTGACCAAAGGGCGTAATGGAGGTGACGACGAGGCGAGGATTGATCTTGGCCAACGCTCCGTAGGCCAGGTTTAGACCGTCTAGATAGCCGGGTGTGAAAGTCTCAACGACGAAATCCGCTTTGGCAACAAGTTGAGAAAAGAGCTCCCGTCCCTTGGCGGATTCCAGATTGAGCGTGATGCCGCGCTTGTTGTTGTTAAAGCCGAACCAGAACAGGCTCTTTTCCGGGTCCGGCTGATCACCATAATAGGGACCGAGTCTTCGTGCCGGGTCGCCTCCGGGCTGTTCGATCTTGATAACATCCGCGCCGAGATCCCCCAAGATCTTGCCGCACAAAAACCCCAGCTCGTTCGTAAGATCGAGCACTCGGTAGGGAGAGAGGATTCCCGCGTTTCTATCCGTAGAAGCCATCGTGGTTCTGAAAAAAAAGGGCAGGGAGGCAAACCCTGCCCTCTAACTAACTATGCAGGCGCGGTCCGAAGTTATCTTCCGGTGCGGGCCAACGAGTGCACCCAGCCGTGCATGCGCGACTTGGCATTCTGAATATCCTGGTCGCTAAACCATTTCTTCAAATCAATCTTATCGACAGGATAGACCGGACGCATAAAATCGCTCTCGTATCCGAAGGGGACCGTGGCATCGATGCCCATGCCGCCTTCAAACATGGTGTTGGAGGCGGTCCATTCTCTCTCACCGGCGGTCATGCGTTCGGCGGGCATGAAGGTCTGTCCACGTCCGCCGGGAAGCGGATTGATGATATCGGTCTTCGGATTGACGCGGGTGGTGAGACACCACATGACGTCGTCCATATCGTAGGGATCGGTGTCTTCGCTGACGGCAATGCACAGCCGCGAACCTTGCGAGGTCGCCAGGATAGCCGCCATGAAATTCCGCTGCCAGCCTTCCTCGATTCGGTTGCGCTTCTTGACCTGAATGATTGCCCCTCCCCAATCGGTCATGCAATAGGGAATGTTGACATCCATGATGATGCCCGGCTGCATCCGCTCGCAAAGCTCGAACATGGCGGCCTCGCGCACCGTGGTGTCGATGTTATGGTCATCGAGGGTGTGGACGCCGAGCGTGAAGATAATTGGCTTCGATTCGCGTTGGCGCGTGGTAACGGCGGTGACATGAAAGGTTGGGGCCTTATAGGCTTTGCCCATGTAACCGGCCCATTCCGGATGAAAATGGAACCGGCCCTGAATGCCGGCCTTCTCCGACTCTGCGGTTTCGAAGCGGCGATCCCGTGGGTTAACGTAGCCTTCTAAAACCACTTCGGCGTCGGCGAGAGCCATGGCGTCAACCGTGCGAGCTTTGACCAGGCGCATGGGCGCCCCTTGGACTGCGCCGGCAATACCCACCTCATCGCAGCCCTGCGGCAGGATGACATAATCGAATCCGGCGCCGGCCAATAGCGAGCCAGCCGGCGGCAAACCGAAGTTCATGGTGATGGGCACGAGTTTGTTGCCTTTGTAATACTTGCTGACGACTTGCCACATGTGGGAACCGGGTGAGATCTGGAAGGTTCCGACGTTGCCCCAGCGGAAGTTCATGCGGTTATAGCCAAGGTCTGTTCCGCCATCGAAATATTCACCGGAGATAAGACGGTTACCGGAACCCACGGTCAGCTCAGGCTCAACGTCCGTGTGACGAATCGGCACGACAAATTCATTGGCTTCGGCCGGCTTTTCGTAAACCTCTTCCTGAACCGGCGCATCTTTTTGATCGACGATGACAGGCGGAATAGGATGGGTCAGAGCATAGGCCAGCTTGCGCGTACGGTCCGTGTGGTCTTTCCAACCGAACATCTTGTTGATGACGTTCATGTCACCAAAAAGGTTGGTGATGCAGCGATGTTTCGGTTTGCCCTTGATATGACTGAAAAGTATCGGGCAACCGCCATCCAGTTGCTTTTGGATGCCGGTTATCTCCAAATTGGGGTCGACCTCTTTGTCGGTTAGGAGCAGGTCGCCTTCTTTTTTCAGCCACTCGATAGCGCCGCGTAAGTCCCTAATCTCCGCGGGTGCCACGCTGTCTTTTTTTGCAGCTTTTGCCATTGCCGTCCTCCCAAAAAAATCTGGCCTTTTAACTATTATGATTGAGGCGGAAACACTCCAACCCGCTAATAAATCGTGAGATTCCTAGGCCCAATCGGATTACAGATTTGGGGAGAGAATTCTCTAATTCGGGATGCCCAAACGGAGTTTATGCTTATCTAACATTGACTCAAAAGTCAATGAAGCTGGGACGTGCGGAAACCGTCTAAGGATTATCCTTGAGTCGCAAAAGGTCACAACAGGCAAGCTACGGCGCCGGCTTCTCGATTCCGAGCTGAAGGACGGCTCTTTACAGTTGAGATACGGCTTGCTATCAGTGCTTGAATTGTCTTGCGGAGGTCGTTTCGCGTGAATTATATGACGGAAAGTTTTCAGCGCTCCAAGCAGGATTGGCTCCTTGGGGTCGGTCTTTTTTGTTTCTTCTTTTCCGGCGCAGCGGGTCTAATCTACCAGGTTGTATGGACCCGGATGCTTACCCAGATCTTCGGCAACACGACCTACGCTATCGCCACGGTCTTGTCCGCGTTCATGGCCGGATTGGCGATCGGCAGCTATCTCTTTGGAAAAATCGCCGACCGCGGCAAGAACGACTTCCTGCTATACGGGGTTCTTGAGGCGGGAGTGGGAATCTATGGATTTGCCGTACCTTGGATTTTCCACATGGCGCAAAAGATCTACGGCCCAATTTTCGGCCTCAATGAGTCGTATCCATTTATTTTCAATTTGGTGCTCTTTTCTCTTTGCTTTGTCTTGCTCGTGTTTCCGACCCTGCTCATGGGTGCTACCTTGCCGGTCCTGAGCCGCTTCTTCGTGCGCAGCTTTGCCCAGTTCGGCCGGCGGGTGGGAGACCTGTACGCCACCAACACCCTGGGCGCGGTGATCGGTTGCGCGGCCGGCGGTTTCCTTCTCATTCCCACTCTCGGAATGCGCGCTACCGTCTTTGTGGCAGCGACGGTCAATCTGTTGATCGCGGCGCTGATTTTGATTGTCGATCGCCTGCGGGATAAAGAACCAACGGAGTTCGCGGCCGAAACTGCTGCGGAAGCGGTCGAAAGAACAGAAAGAGAAGCCGCGCCATCATGGCTGCTTTGGGTTTTGTTGATCTCCTTCGGGCTCTCGGGATTTGCCTCCCTGGTCTATGAGAATGCCTGGACTCGTGCTTTGACACTGGTGATTGGCAGCTCGATCTATGCGTTCACGACGATGCTGGTGACTTTCCTCATCGGTCTCTCTCTCGGTGGGTTTATCTACGCGCGCTTCCTGGGGAGGCGTGAGGCTCGCCTGAGCACGTTCGGGTTGATCGAGCTCGGGGTAGGCTTGGCCGCCCTGGCGACCATTCCTCTTTTCGAACGGTTGCCATTGATCTTTGTTCGATTGCTGCAAGGCTTTGGGGATACGTTTACCGTCTTTCTCTACCTCCAAATATTTTTGTCGGCGCTGGTGATGTTCGTGCCTACGGTGCTCCTGGGCATGACGTTTCCATTGGTTGCGCGATTGTTTACGCAAAGTCTGTATCGCGTCGGTAGCGGTGTCGGTAGCTCCTATGCCGCCAATACCGTGGGCGCGGTTCTTGGCGCCTTTGCGGGCGGGTTTATTTTAATACCGAATATCGGCGTGCAGAATGCCATCCTATTCGCCGTGGTCATGAATCTTTTGATCGGTTGCCTGCTCGTGTGGACGGATCCGCGAATGTCTATGGTGCCGCGATTTGCACTGGGTTTAGTTGTGTTGGTCCTGGCGGTTTTAATTCCCTTCCGAGTGCCGCGCTGGGATCCGCATATTCTCACCAGCGGTGTTACCATCTATTTCGATCGCTACGAGGGCCTGCCGACCAACTCCCTGCGGTTGGAAGAAATGAAGCGCGACGACGTCCTTTACTACCGCGAGGGGTTGACGACCACGGTGAGTGTTCATCGCATTCCTGGTAGCGAATACATGTACTTCAAGTCAAACGGTAAAATCGATGGTTCCTACGGCGATGCGCTCAGCCAGCTCATGACCAGCTACATTCCCATGTTGCTCCATCCCAAGGCTGAGTACGCGCTCACGATCGGCTTGGGAACCGGCATGTCGACGAAGGCGTTGGCGACCTTCGATACCTTGAAGGAAATTGAGGTCATCGAGATCGAGCCGGCGATGATCGAAGCCAGCAAGTTCTTCGATCGAGCCTCTGTGAGAATGGACACACTGCCCGTGGGCGTCAGTTTCCCCGCTGACGATGGGAAAAGCAGAGTCTGGTACGACAAAAGCAAGAAACTCCTCTTCTACAAAGGCGTCATGAAAGACGAAGAACGGTCCAGGCTGATGAAACTTTCGGAGGACCTCGAATATCGGGGGTCCATCGATACGCTTCATCGGCGCGCACGTAACTCCCGTCATAGCAGTGTCCTCGAAGACAAGCGGGTGCGCGTGATTCCGACGGACGGCCGGAACTATATTCTCGCGACGCCAAAGTATTACGACGTGATCACCGCCGAGCCGTCGAATCCCTGGATCGCGGGTATCGCCAATCTGTACACGAGGGAATTCTACCAGGTGATCAAGTCAAAGATTAAGGAGGACGGGATCTTCGCGCAGTGGTTTCACAATTACTCCATGTCGCCGGACGATTTCCGCATGGTGTTTCGGACTTTCGTCGAGGCTTTCCCGTACGTATCGCTCTGGAGCATGAAGGAAAGCGATTTCCTGCTGGTCGGCAGCAAGCAGGAACATCCCTTCGATTACGCCGCAGTGAAGAAAATCTATGACAGTAATTGGATGCTGAGGTCGGATCTCGACTATCTAGGGTTATCGGATGTTTATGCGGTGCAGGGGTTTTATCGTATGGGAAGAGAAAACCTATTGACCTTTTCCAAGGGCGCTGACATCAACACGGACGACGGCGCGCAGCTGGAGTTCTCCGCGCCCAAAAGCCTTCGCCGCGCGACAACGGAGCTCAATCGGAAAATTATGGTCCCCTACATCGTTGATTCGCCGCCGTGGTTGAAAAACAAATCGCTGCCGGTCCCGGAAGCCATGCATCACTATTATATGGCGCAGTCCTACGTGGCGAGCGTTGCCAACAATCGGGCTTTAGATGAATTGGAACAAGCCATCCGTTTGGATCCAACGAATCCAAGGTTCTATGTTTTGCAAACCAAAATTCTGTTGGATCAAGACAAGAGCGTTGAGGCGGCCAAAACCGCCTTCGCTGCCATGGAACGGTCGCGCGATACCGTTTCGGATATTTTGGCGCTGAGTGACGAGTTCTATTTGCCGGAAGCCAAGACCGTCTATTCCAAAGCTATTGCGCTGGGCAACCGTGAGGTTCTTCCCTATCTGGGTTTGGGAAATATCGCGCTCCACTCGGGAGACATCCACGAAGCGGAAAAATGGTTTATGCAGGCACGTGAGATTCAGGCGGACCATCCCGCGGTATTGCTGGCGTTGGGTCGCCTCGCCTTGGTAAAAGGCAATCGTGAAAAGGATAATGAGGCGGCCACAAGTCTTTTTCAGGAAGCCAGGGGACAGCTGGAAAAATCCAAAGCGAAGGGCGAGGACTCGGCCACGCTTTATTCGGAATTGGGAGAGGTCTATGTCAAACTGAACATGTGGGACAAAGCCGCCGAATCCTACAAAGAAGCGTTACGAATGCGGCGGAGAAGAAACGATTGGCGGCGCTCTCTGGGCGAAGCCTACGCGAAGCTCGGCAAAGTGGGGGAGGCGGAACAGAAATACCGCGAGGTTTTGGCTTTAAGCCCCGACGACGACCAAGCCTTCTACGGTCTTCAAGCTTTGGGAAAGAGGTACTGAACTAGGGCATTTCCTTGTTGTCCGTTATTTCCGCAGGGGGCCTTCGGTGATGCGCCGAAGGCCTTTTGTTTTGGACGAGGCGCTTTGCAGTTCCGGTCTCAAGGCTTTATTGTGTGGGACGAGCGTAAAGGACGGGCGAGGGAGCACCTGAT
Organism: uncultured delta proteobacterium; assembly: GCA_963737905.1. Taxonomy (GTDB): domain Bacteria; phylum Desulfobacterota; class Binatia; order UBA9968; family UBA9968; genus DAIRFP01. The sequence continues at coordinate 126,295 of CAVTUQ010000019.1, forward strand.
GTTGAAGGAAAAAATCGGAATTATTGGGGCAGGGAAGATCGGCTCGGCGATCGTGCGTGGAATCATTGGGGCCGGTCTCGTGGCCAGAGATCAAGTCATGGCGGGCGATGTAAGCGACGCATTGCGGCAGTCCATTGCCAAAGAGCTCGGCATCCAAGTCACGGCGGACAACGGCAGAGTCTGTGATTTCGCCGACAGCGTTATTCTCGCAGTCAAACCCCAGATCGTGGACTCGGTGGTCAAGGAAATCGCAGAGAAGCTGGGCAAAGCCAAGCTTTTGGTCTCGGTTGCCGCGGGTGTTCCTCTTGTCCGCCTGGAGGCCAATTTGTCGCAAGAGGCTCGCGTTGTACGGGTCATGCCCAATATTCCCTGTGTCGTGGGTGCCGGAGCAGCCGGCTATGCCGGCGGGGCATACGCGACGGCCGAGGATATGGAGAAAGTCGGCTTGATTCTCAACAGTTTTGGCATCGCCCTGCCCGTGGAAGAAAAATATTTGGACGCGGTGACCGGGCTCAGCGGCAGCGGGCCGGCGTATGTGTTTCTCTTTATTGAGTCGTTGGCAGACGGCGGAGTTCAAATGGGTCTATCCCGAGAAGTCGCGCTGAAACTAGCGCTCCACACGGTATACGGCTCCGCGCGCATGGCACTCGAAAGCGGCAAACACCTCGGGGAACTGAGGGACGAAGTCACCTCGCCAGGGGGGACGACGATCGCGGGACTCTACGCGCTGGAGCAAAAGGGATTTCGCGGAACTGTCATGGAAGCCGTCGTTAGCGCCACGCGGCGGTCCCAAGAGCTGGGAAAGGGACAATAGGCATTGAAGCGTTGCCTCATTTCTTTTTCCAATTTCCTTGAGCGTCTTGGATCCACCAACCCGGTTGCGCCTGTTCAATCCAACTCCTGGCGAAAATACTTTTGATTTTTGTCACGGATTCCTTGGGAAAATTATTCGCCTTCGCTATCTCAAGATACAGGGATTCGCGATCCCGGTTCTCCGCGTCTACGAGCTGTTGCACCTCCGCCCGTTCCTTAAGGCTAAGGCCGTCTGCGGTTCGGATCGTCAGCAGGCCATCTTTTGTGAGCCCCACATTGCCGCGATCCATAAACGGCTTGATGGATCCGCTTCGATTCTTGATCGAATCTTTCAAAGCGCGAATGGCGGGATTGGAAATATTGATGTCCGCTTCTTGGGCGAAAACTGAGTCGACAAAACCGACAGATGCGATCTTCCACCCCGGAGTCGAAAGCAGACTGCGGGGTTGCTCTTTGGGAACCGATTCGACTCGGCTTCCCCAGGTTTCTTTGACAATCTCATCCGCCGCGCGCTCCACCGCTGCGGCCGGAAAATAGATATTCACTGTCACGCAGGAGTTCACTAAGAATGCTATGAGAACAGCAATCCGTTTCAACATAATGCCTCCATGTCACTTGATTTGCGGCTTGTCTGATTTCTGGATTTGTTCTAATCGCTTCATAAGGTCACTAAAAGCAATCTCCCGTGTGTGGCTGATGACGTTGACGGTCGGCGGAAAAAAGCTGCCGACGACGAGAAATTCTTTTCCTCCATCGCTCTCGATGCCACGGAGGGTCAGTTTGTCGTTTCTCAGGGTGGCCTTGAATCCCATCTTGCTATAACGGAATTCGTCAAAAAGACCGGCGATCCCTCCATAGACCAGACTCCCATCCTCACCGGAGCTTAATACCGTGATCTTGTCGAGCGCTTCGACACTGATCCATTGACTGCTGCCGGGCCTCTCCACGGTGTGAATGTCGGCCTGCATCTCGGAAGGCTGCCCGTCGGCGATGATCAAATCGCTAATCGTTCCCTCTAAAATGCCCGAGATGCGTCCGAATGCGAACGTCTCGGATGCTTGTTCGAGATGAATTCCGTGAAAGCGAGCATCTAACTTGATCGCCGGCAGCGAAGAGAACGGGTTTTCGATTTCCGTCTTGCTCACCTCCACCTGCCCACCAAAGACGTCGATCTGGATTTGGCCCTCACTGCGAAGAACGTTCCCCGTCATCTCCACTTTTGGAATAGAGCCGCTGAGGGTGCCGCCGAAACGATACCAACCTAAGCTTTCGGTCACCCTTTGAAGCTGGAGATCTTTCGTATCGATAGCGAGCGAAAACGCCTGGGGATCTCCGATGATATCGGGCCACGCAAACTTGCGGATTTCAATCGTGCCGCCATACATGCGGACCGAAATGGGTTGATCAAATTTTAGCGTGTTGTTCCACAAGGAGACCGGTGTCTTAATCTCCGGAATCGACTCAGGGCCGAAACGGAGCGACTCGATGGTCAATGTTCCGTTCAGAACGCCTGCAGGTGCTTCGCTTGTGGCTGCAGGCAAATGCACGCGGAAGGGCAGAGCGAGATTTACGGGACCGATTTGCCATTTTCCGGACTTAACGCGCAGGCTGCCGCGGCGCACCTGGAGATTTCCCTTCACGAACAGATCATCCAAAGCCCCGGATGCTTCGGCGGTCAAATCAACACGGCCGTCGAGGATTAGCTGATCCAGGAGCGGGTAGCTCCGGCTCAGGGTTTCACGAACGAAGAGGTCAAAAGCGGTTGAAGGTTGGATGCCGTTACTTTTAATCTGAATGTGGGCTATTGGCTTTTGGGAGATTGGTTGCACCGTTCCAATAAGTTCCACTTTGCCGACGTTGGCGAGTGAAAGGTCGAGCCTTCGCAGTTGCAGCGCGTCTTGGCTGGCGAGGTAATCGCCGTCAAAGTCAATCGAAGCCTCGCGGGATTTCAAATCTCCGAAAAATTTTCCCCAAAGAATCTCACCTTCTTCGATATTTAATTTGCCGGCCAGGGAAATCATCTGCGTATCTCTGGCCGTCATGACTAAATGACCGGCGAGGGTCAAATGCTCTCCCATCTTGGAACCGTCCGTACTGGCGTAGTGGGCGCCGAGAAGCCGGAGCTTCGCCGTGGTCTTCAGCGGTTCGTTGGGTCTTAATTCCAGCGTGCCATCGAGCTCTAGCTCGTCAGCTGCGAGCTTGAGGTGGCTCCCGATCAGTGCCGAAGGTCTACCCTGCAGGCGGACATCACCGGCGCGTAAGGTTGAATGGGTCCACGAAAACGGTGCCGTCAGGTTGAGTTGCTGCAGCGAAAACGCATCGTTTTTTAGCTCCGCTCCATTCGTTCGGGCGACTCCTTTGATATCGATAGCGTTCCAAGGCCCCTCGATTTCCAAATCGGCGTCAGCAGTACCGCGGACGGTCCAGGCTTTGGTGGTTTCGGGAAGGAATGCTTTGATGGTTTCCGCGGGGATCCTGCGAAGGTTCGCTCGCGCCTTCGCCACAGTCGGCTCGGGAACGAAGAAAATCATGCCTTTGCCTTCAGCCGTTCCGGATGCGGAAATGAGATGAAGTGCATTGAAGGTCAGAGCGTTTTCCGGGAAAGAGTAGGTGCCTTCAAGGTTTCCGACGGCGCCGCCGGGAATCGTCGGGAGCTTAACGGAACCGATTTGAGCAGGGAGATCGGTCGCGACAATCTTCACCGATAGGGCGGCGTTCTTGAAGCCGGGATCGATGTCGGCGCGCGATTCGAAGCGGCCATTTATCTTTTCAGCGCCGATGGCCAATCCATCAAACTGTCCCGACGCCGACAGCGTCAATGCCTGGCTCTGAGTCTTTTGCAAGTTTATTTTGACATCTAGAGCGTCACGGGAAGGAGTTTTCTGTGACAGCACATGGGGCAGATCCCGGGCGGGCGCCTGCTGGACCTTGATCTCGGCCTCCTGCTGATCCTTCTTGCTTCGAATCGAGATCTCCGCCGAACCTTGGAGCCACGGAAGATCCGTCCGTAGAGTCATTCCGCTCGTTTGTCCCAGGTTGACGTTCTCTGCGTTCAAATTGACGGCGCGAAAATCCAAATTTTGGCCTTCCATTGTTTTTAAGATGATCGTGCCGTCCTCAACATTCAAATGGCGAACCCCGATCTCCATTGAACTTTTTGCTGAAGAGTCGAACAGTTTTTGAAGGTCAACGTGAAAGATGGGTTTTTGGAGTTTGATTCGGTAGATGCTCTTGGAGAAGAGATCAATAAAACCGAAAGTAACGGTAATGTGCTCTCCCTGCAGAAGGGTTTCCGAGTCATTCGAAACCTCCAGGGTCGAGGCAGTTAGGCCGAAGGGAAATGTTAGTCTCAGATTGCTCAGGTCAATTTTGTGACCGGTTCTCTGGGTGGCTTCGGCTTTGAGCCACTGCTGAAAACGAACCGAGCGAACGAAGAAAAAAAGCGAGAGATAGGCCACGGCTAGAACCGCCGTGGAGAAGAATGCTGCTTTGAACGCGAATCTCTTCAAAGCGGTCACTTTTGTAACGATACACTCTGATGGTTTGACGAGCAACCAATCATAAAATGATACGCCCGGCCGCCGGTTCTGCTCGTGGCCATGGGCCGCTGAAAAGGAGTGAGAGATGACGCGAAGACGGTAGCGAAATATCGCTAAAGAAATCTGACCGGACGCTAGCTCGCCATTCGCAGCACGACTTTGCCGAATTGCTTGGCCTCTTCAAGGTGCCGCTGAGCTGCGGCGGCCTCCTTTAGCGGAAAGACGCTATCGACGGTCGGGTTGATTTTTTTCACAGCCATGAAGCTCAAAAGCTGGCGGAATTCTTCTCGGCTCCCCAGAGTTGACCCATAAATTTTCAAGTGCTTGGAAAAAATCGATGTCAGGTTGTCCCTGGGTTGACCGCCGGCGGTGGCGCCGCAAGTCACCAGGCGACCTCCTCTGGCCAACGCGGCGAGGCTTTTTTGCCATACCTCCCCTGCTACAGAATCGATCACCACATCCACACCCCTATTCCCGGTGAGTCCGTTGACCTCTTGAAGAAAATCCTTTTTACGATGGTTGATTCCATGATCGGCGCCCAGGTTTTTTGCCCGTTCCAGTTTTTCATCGCTGCCCGAGGTGACGATAACCTCTGCGCCGATGTTTTTGGCGACTTGCAGCGCGGCGCTGGCCACTCCCCCGCCGATGCCTATAATCAGCAGAGTTTCTCCAGGTTTCAATTGAGCGTTGGTGATCAACATTCGCCAAAGCGTAATGCACACCAGGGGAAAAGCCGCAGCTTCCTCGAAGGATAAGCCGGCTGGAATCGGAAAGCAGTTTTCCGCGGCTACTTTCACGTATTCGGCATAGGTGCCCTCCAACCTCTCGCCGAGGACGCGCAAATGAACGCACATGAAATCCCGCCCGGTTAAACAAAACTCGCAGCGACCGCAGCCAGTTCCGGGATAGAGGCAAACCGCATCCCCTTCTTTCACATTTTCGACTTCCGTTCCAAGTTCAACGACCACTCCGGCGCCGTCTGCACCAAGGATGTGAGGCATTTGAACCACGATGCCGGTGGCTCCCAGACGATTCCAGATATCGATGTGATTGAGCGAAGCGGCCTTCAGTTTGACGATAACCTCGTTGGGTTGCGTCAATCGAGGCTTGTCCGCGGCCTCGTAGAAGAGTTGCTCGACGCCGCCATATCCGTGCATCCGAACCGCTTTCAAAGATTCTTCCTCGATGCTTATGGGCGTAGCAACCCCTGTCATCGTTGTCAATTCAGTCGTTGCGTGATCTCCCTATGGGGATCCGAACGGCACGGGAGCCACCCATGCGGATTGTCTACACGCTGTCTAAGTTCTATTCAAAAGCAGCGGGACAAATTTACGCGGCGAAAAGTTATGACCTTTCCGAGCGCCCGCGCAGCCGTGAAATCCAGGGTCGATTTTTGGGGGAGGGGGTGTCCCCTGAGGGGAGGGGACACCCCCTTGGGTTGGTAGCCGCAAACCCGAACCGTAACGCCGAAAATGTTCGAGCTTGCGCTCGTGAAACACTGGTTGGCCGGCCCTTATCCGGCGATAGTTAAGGCTTATCTCATTCGTGCCATGGCGAACTGTAATTTTTTTAATTCACCCTCAAGATAAAGATCTTTCAACTGATGGCGGTCCAAGTGTGCCTCGAGATGCTCCGCCGGGTAGATCTTGGTGCCACACCGATGACATACCGCCGCGTGATAAGTTGCGTCCTCGTATCGAATGTCACTCAGTTCGGATGGGATAGTTGTTTCCATATGTCCCTCTCTGTCTTTGTTTTGCAGCGCGAGTCAACGTGAGACAGCAATTGACATGCCAAGGTTTTCACTTACCCCGATATTCTAGAAATACTGTGATTTTCCCGTGTCTTATTCGCTCATTCTGGAAGTAAATTTAGTGGTTCAGGATCAATAGGAATGATAGTTTGCTAACAAAAGTACAGTTTTGTACAACGTAAACGTATTTTCTTGTACAAAACGGTCAGTTGCTTCCTATCTGTTTTCCAGAGCGTTCGCTTTGTGTTTTATTGGGAAATCGCGAGCCGACAACTATGAGGGAGTCGGAAAGTTGACGACGCCGTAGTTGTCAAGGTAACAATCCAAATGGACGGCGTGCGGCGATGTAACGCCGCCTGCTTTGCATGCCGGGAATCTTGAGAGATGGTTACAGGAAACGATAAAGCCACCACCATTGTCTTTTCGGAAGAAAAATCCGGCCGGTTCAAAGTCGGCTATATCGCGCTTAATAATCCCCGAGCCCTCAATGCTCTGGATCTAGGGATGCTACAGCAGATGGAGGGTAAGCTTCTTGAGTGGCGGCAGGATGAAGATCTGGCCTGCGTAGTTGTCTACGCGGAATCGGAAAAGGCCTTCTGTGCTGGCGGCGATGTAAAGTCACTTGTCCTGGCGCTGCAGAGAGACAGAACGATCGCGACAGCCCGCGACTACTTCACCACGGAGTACTTTGTCGATTATCTCATCCACGTCTATCCCAAACCTATTCTTTGTTGGGCCGACGGCATTACGATGGGCGGCGGCATAGGCATTATGAACGGGGCATCGTCTCGTGTGGTGACTGAACGCACGGTCATGGCGATGCCGGAGATCGGCATTGGTTTATTTCCGGACGTCGGCGCTACCTATTTCCTCAACCGGCTGCCTGCTGGCCTAGGTTTGTTCCTCGGTTTAACCGGCGCGCGCTTCGGCGGCTATGACGCGGCCGCCCTTGGAATGGCGGATGGCATCATGCGCTCGGAAAAGAAAGGAGAGATCTTCGCCGGACTATCCCGCCTCAGTTGGAGTCCGGGGCCTCGAAAGAACAAGCAAACACTACGGGACTATGTCGCTTCAGCCGCCGAACCCACTCCATCCGATGGATCGGATCTCCTCAAACGACTCGACATCATCAAGGAACTGACGATTAAAGCAACCGTCGAAGAGGTCGACAGCGCATTTCGAGGCTGGATCGGAAACGACGAATGGATCAGGAGCGGCATTGACGGCTACCAGAGCGGTTCACCGACGTCCGCGAAGGCGATCTATCAACAACTGACAAGCGGGAGGGAATTGCCTTTGAAACAGATTTTCCTTCGCGAGTGGGACATGGCGCTCAATTTTTGCGCGGGCTCCGACTTCTGCGAAGGCGTAAGATCCCGCTTGATCGACAAAGACCAGAAGCCTCAGTGGGACCCGTCTACGTTAGCGGACGTCAGAAGCGAGGAGGTCGAGCGCTTGTTCTCCAAACAGCATGGCCAGGTCGATCTTCTTGCCCAAAAGTTTGCCGAGCTGGAGCTTGGCTAAGCGGCTGACGTGATCCCATGCATGCTCTTGACAGTGACAAACCGTCCGCGCAATGGTAATTGGGTCAAAGCGGAGCTCGAAGACTGCCATGACTACCCACCCGCTATTAGAAATTGAATTTCCCGTGATGCGCTATGACATCACGATGCCGATTCTCGAAGGGCGGGTCGCTGTTGACGGGGTCAAGCTCAAGCCCGTCAAGTCCTCATCGATGATCCATAAGGAAGACCCGAAAATGAAAGCCGGCGAGTTCGGCCTCTGCGACCTCAATATCGGGTATTGGCTACCGGCCATCGAAGCGGGGTGGGAGATCGTCGGCTTACCGGTTTTCTCCAAGCGCAAACCCGTCTATCAGCTGATATTCACTCATGCCGATTCCGGCATTCGCTCTCCCAAAGATTTGGAGGGCAAGAAAGTAGGCTCGCGCACCTACCGAACCGCGCTAACCGTCTGGGCGCGGGGTCTCTTGCATGAACGCTACGGTGTCGATCTTTCAAAAGTTCAGTGGGTCGTTCAAGCCAAAGAAGTCTTTGCCGTTCATGACCCGGCTGCGAAAATCGAATACGTTGATGACCAGAAAAACATGGTGGAACGATTGATCGGTGGCGAGCTGGACGCGATGATCACCGATATCTCCGACACCAAGCTGTTCGAAACCCTCGAGAATCATCCCAAAGTGGATCGACTGTTTCCCGATTACCTCGGCGAAGATAAAAAACTTTACAGGGAAACCGGCATCTATACTCCCGTGCACATGATCGTCATGAGCCGAAAACTCGACCGACAGCGTCCCGATCTTGCGGCCAAGTTTTACGCCGCTTTCGAGCAAGCGAAGCAAATCGCCTGTGACGATATTCTCAGCGACCGAGGGGGCTTCTCGGTTGTATACCTGAGAGAGAGAATGAAAGAGCAGCTCGCAGCCTGGGGCGACCCGTGGCAATACGGGCTCACAGCGAATAAATCGACCATCGACGCCTTCGTCAAATACAATGTCGAACAAGGCATGGTTCGCTCTCAATTTTTTTACGGTGACCTTTTCGCGGCGGGAACGCTCGATACCTGATCCGTCATGCAGAGGATGATTTTATGCTTTCCAAAGAAGACAACGAATTGTTAACCCAGACCCACCCGGGTACACCCATGGGCAATTTGATTCGGCGCTATTGGGTTCCCGGGCTTTTGTCTGAAGAGATTCCCGAACCGGACTGCCCGCCTGTCCGCGTGCGCTTGCTGGGCGAAGCGCTGGTGGCCTTTCGCGATAGCCAGGGGCGCATCGGCTTGCTGGGTGAGCGTTGTGCGCATCGCGGAACCTCGCTTTTCTACGGCCGCAACGAAGAGTGCGGCTTGCGCTGCGTCTACCACGGCTGGAAATACGACGTGAACGGCAATGTGCTCGATACGCCAGCGGAGCCCGGCGACAGCGACTTCAGGAAGAAACTGCGTCACACCGCTTACCCCACGCATGAAGCCGGAGGTGTGGTCTATGCTTACCTCGGGCCACAGCGACAAGATGCCTCTGTTTCCCAACTATGAATGGACCCAAGTGCCGGTGGATCAAACCTATGTCACCAAGTGTCTTCTGGAATGCAATTATCTCCAAGGACTCGAAGGCGAGTGCGATTCCTCGCATCTTTCTTTTCTTCATCGCGCGTTTACCAACGAGCGCAATCAGTCGCTTTACAAGAGCGACACCGCACCCGTCTATGAAACGGAGGAGACGGACTTCGGCGTCCGGTTAATCGCCACCCGAAACTTCGCTGACAACCAACACTACGTTCGATTTTCCGCCTTTGTCATGCCCGTTTACGGCTGCGTTCCCGCCGGTCGACCGACGAACGAGCTCGATGGCTACGAAATCCATACCTACGTTCCGGCCGACGACATCCATTGCTGGCGCTATGATATCGGGTTTCGCCGTACCCGTCCGGTGCAGGAAGACGAAGTTCATCGGCGCAAACAGATCAAGCCGGACTACACACGAATTCGGCACGCGCGCAATAATTATTTGCAGGATCGACAGATGCAGAAGACGGTTAACTTTACGGGCATCGAGGACTTTCTTAACCATGATGCCTGCGCCACCGAGAGCATGGGGCCGATTTTCGATCGAAGCAAGGAACATCTCGGGGTCAGCGACAAAGCGGTTATCGCCGTGAGAAAATTTCTCTTGAGCAGCGTGAAAGCCCTCCGGGAGGGAGGGGAACCCCCCCACATCGTCCGCGAAGCACAGTGCAATTGGTTTCCCCATATGGATTGTTTCGCCTGCTTGTTGCCCGAGGCCGTTCCTTGGCTCCAGCGCTTCGACTATCTGACGCCTTCGGCGGAGAAGGAAAACCCGGCCGGTTTCATGGCGACGCGGAAAAGCGCATCATGGATCGCTGGCTAGGTTTCTCGCAGTGATCCGCGACAACCGAAAAGACATGAAACGGAACAAGGCTGCGGGTAACGGGAAACTGCGCGTCGCCATCAAGCGCACGGAGGAAGAGCTTAGAATCGGCGCCAAGATTTTAGAGTGGGAGATCGGAGATATTTGGGGCCATGTTGGCGCGCGGCTATTGGGAGACAACGGCATTGCGGTGCAAATGTTCCGCCCGCCGGAACAGGGAAACAAGAATTGGCTCGTACGCTTCGACCATTCCCTCAACAAGCTCTCAGGCGTCGGTACGATTCCCCGCGAGGGAGTGATCTATCCCGCGATTTTTAAACTGCGTCCGGATGTGAATGCCGTCGTGCATTGCCACGCTGCCATGTGCGTCGCTCTCAGCCTGGCCGATCAGCCCATCGATTGGATACACATGCAATCCTCCCGTTTCAAGGGCGGCACGCCGATCTTTCCGCGGCCGATCTATATCTTGGATCAGTCCGAAGGCATGGCGCTGGCCGAAACTTTGGGTAGCGCGTCGGCGGTAATGATCAAGGGCCACGGCATTGTGACGGTCGGTGCGACCATCGACGAGGCCTGCATCAATGCGCTTTATATGGAGCGCACGGCAAAAATCATGGCGATCGCGCGGCTGCACGGCTACCAGGGACCGACGAAGGAATCGATTCAAATTTTGAGCGCCAGCAAGAAGAAGCTTTTCACTCGGCCCAGAGCCAATATGCCTCACTCCGCTGAATGGCATTACTACGCCGACAAGATCAAGAAGGGGGAGCGTTGGACGAGAGGCTGGACCTGATTGGCGCGAGAGTCTCGAGTTGCAGATACGAGTCTCGTGTTAGGCAGCTCCTCTTATCACACCCAAAGAACGGAGAGCTGGTATGATTTTGAATAGGTGGTTGATTGCCGTCCTTCTTCTGCTGGCCTTGCCGGGCGACCTCGTCGCGCAGGAGCCCTACCTTGTTGCCTATGCGGGGTTTGCGGGTTTTCAAGCGCCGGTTTGGGCGCCGAAAGATCTCGGACTAATGGCCAAATATGGTTTCAACGGCGACGTCATTTTGGTGCCCGGCTCCGTCCGGCAGATTCAAGCCCTCCAGGGCGGTAGCATTCACTTTGCCCAGGTGGATGCGGCGACGGCCATCAATGCGATCAATCAGGGGGCGGACCTCGTGATGCTATCCGGTTCGCTCAATTCTTTTCCCTATAGCTTTATGGCCCAAAAGGAGATCCGCAAGCCCGAAGATTTAGTCGGAAAGAAGATCGGTATTCTGGCCGTGGGCGGGGCCACGGAGACGGCGACGATTCTGGCGCTCAAGGCCTGGAACGTGCCGCGCCAATCGGTCACGATCTTTCCCGCCGGTGACCCGGTGGCTCGAATCGCCGCACTTTCAACCAAGGCGATTGATGCCACCGTGCTCTCTTACCCCGATATCAATGAGGCGATTCGCGTGGGCATGCATGCGCTCGCGGACATGAGCGAAATGAAAGAAGCGTCGTTCCCTATGAACGTGATGGCTGCGCGCCGCTCGTTCGTGGAAAAGAACCGGGACACGGTTAAGCGGTTACAACAAGCCTACGCCGAGGGAACTTACCTGTTCATAAACAACAAGGAGAAGGGGCTCTCCGTGCTATCGAAGCGTCTCAGGCAAAAAAACCCAAAGGCGCTTGAAGAAACCTATCAATATTTTGCCAAAAAGTTTTCATTCCCCACGCGCGTATCCCAAGTCGGTCTGCGCAATACCCTGGAGCTGCTCTCGCAGCGAACTTCCGGAGCCAAGATCGATATGAACGTGAACAAATACCTCGACGAAAGCACCCTCGACGAGCTGGAGCGTGAAGGTTTCTTTAAGCGGTTGGGGGGAAAAGCTGAGGACACCTGCCAGAGCTTACGGGGTGGTTTGTCAAACGAATCCAGATTCTTCACCCTGCGGGTTCAGAATGACAGTTGTTGCGATCGCAAGTTGACGCGGCAGGAATCGCCGCAATATAAATTCAGCCAGGGTGTCTGACACTCACCCAAACTAGAAAAGGAGTCTTCCCTATGCTCAGGCTTTCGGTTTTGTTGTTTGGATGGCTACTCATCTTGGTGGCGCCGCCCGCCTTCGGGCAAACTACGGCACTCATCGAAGCCGCCAAAAAAGAAGGCGGGAAAGTAATCGTCTATACCTCCATGGAGACGTTTACGGCAGACGCGCTCCAAAAGGCCTTTCAATCGAAGACCGGCCTGCAAATGGAGTACTGGCGCGGCGGTTCTACCGAGGTCATCGATCGTGTTCTGAGCGAGCACCGCGTCGGCAAACCAACCTTCGATGTCGTGGCCACCACCGGCGATCACATGCACTTGATGGCGAAGGAAGGTGCCTTCATCAAATACGAATCGCCCTCGTTGAAAGGATTTGCCAAGGAGGCCATCGATCCGACCCTGGGCGCCCGTTACCGCAACGTCTTGTACGGCGTCATTTATAATAAAAATGGCATCAAAGCATCGGAAGCACCGAAGACCCTGGAAGATGTAGTCAAACCGGAGTACCGCGGCAAGCTCGTCATGCCCCATCCGGTCAATCACACCCTGACAACGCAATGGCTTGCGAGCCTCGACAAGATTATGCCGAAGCCGCGCGCGGAGAAATTTATCCGCGATCTGGCGGCTGCAAAACCCATCTTCGTGGAGTCCATCGTACCGGCGGCCGATCGCGTCGGCACCGGGGAAACGCCGGTCGGAATCACTTTCGTGCGCTTCGTGTTAACGTACAACAAACAGGGCGCCAATCTTGATTACGTCCGTGACTATAACATGCTTGGCGACGGGCAATACATCGCCCTGGGAGCCAAGGCGCCCCGAGCCAATGCCGGCAAAGCTTTCATCGACTTCTTCCTCGACGACGAGAGCATGAAAATTCAGGCGAACACCGGTGAGTTCGTGAATCGAAAAGGCATCTATCCGCCGCTGGCCGACGCGGACAAAATCAAGTTCGTGCAGATGTATCAGTTTGGGAAAGAAGATTACGAGATTAAGAAAAAAGAATATCAGAAGATTTTTCTACAGTAGGTATTCAGGAGAGAACGATGTCAGGATTCGTTATTGATGCCGACGGGCATGTGATGGAGCAACACCAGGACCTCTTCGCTCACATCAAAGGAAATTTTGGCGAAATGAATTGGCATTCCACCTGGCCCATGTTCGATGCCGACGGCTGGCAGCGGGGTCTGTCGCGCAAGGGAAAGCGCGAAGATCCGGATGCCGAGGCGTGGATTCGTTTTCAGAACGAGAACGGCATCGACTGTGCCGTGCTTTACCCAACCTCGGCCCTCGCGTTGGGGATGATCCAGCTACCCGCCTGGGCGTCCGCTCTCGCGCAAGGCTATAACGACTGGCTGCACCATCGCTTCATCAGCCAGACGCCCCGCCTAAAAGGAGTCGCGCTGCTGGCACCGCAGGATCCCAAAGCCGCGGCCGGGGAACTTAGGCGGTCAGTGAAAGAACTCGGCTTCGCTGGCGGACTGTTGCCCTCGGTGACGAACAATCGCCTCCCCCTGTATGGCTCATCCGTCTTTCACGAAATCTACGATGAGGCTCAACGATTGGATGTGCCCCTCGCCATCCATGGGGGAGTCAGCCAAAATCTCGGCCTCGACCGCGTCTGCAGTTTTTTGGAGGCGCACATGCTGGAACACCCGGTGGGGTTGTTCCTGCAAATTACCAATATGATGTTTCAAGGGGTTTTTCAGGAATTTCCCAGGCTGCGCGTCGCATTTCTGGAAGCCGGGGCCGGCTGGGTGCCGTTCATGATGGACCGGATGGAGGAAGACTACGAAAAATTCGCCGCCCGTCTGGCGCCGCATCTAAAGAACCCGCCGAGTCATTTTTTTAAAAGCGGCAACATTTTCGTCACGATGGAAGTTGAGGAACGTACCGCCCCCTATGTCGTCGACCTGCTCCGCCCTGACGTCATCATGTGGGCCTCGGACTTTCCCCACGAGCGCGAGCGCGACCAATTCGGCGGCGACCTGCCTCATCTGATGGGACGGAAAGATCTTTCCGACGAGATCAAACAAAAGATGCTCTTCGACAATCCGGTCCGTTTCTATCGGTTCAGCGAAGGCGATATCGCCGCGGTGAAAAATGCGAAAGGGGATTAGGACAACGATCAGTAGCCGATCTCGTCGGAAGGAAGATCGGCTGGCGGCCCATCTTGGTTGCGAGGTTTATCCTACCGGCCCAACAGCTTCCGCACGAAACCCTCTTCTTCCAGCTTCTTCAGATAGCGATCGGTGACATAGTTATTGGCGTTGACTTTAGCCAATTTTGGCTCGCGCTCGATGAGGGGATCGATTACGGCTTGCATGGCCGTCGCAGAGGGATACGGCACGTCGGGGATGCGCGCTTTGTTGTATTCGTAAGCTTCTTTCAACAATTCCTGGTCGTTGACGCGGCTAAACTGCGCCAGCGCTTTCAAGGTATATTCCGGCTCGGTCTTGAAAATTTTGATCGCTTCCAGGTAAGCGCGGAGAAAATTCAAAGTCTTGCTCTCATGCTTTTGCAGCAACTTCGCGCTTCCGCAGATCCCGGTGTTAAAATACGGGATGCCCAGCGCAGCGGCATCGGCGAGGATATTGAAGTTAAATTTCTTTGCCTCCGAGCCGAAAGGGGCGTTAAAAACCGACGCGTCGATGTTGCCTGATTTGAGAGCGACCAGCCGCTCCGTTTCGTTACCGATCTGTAGAATCGTTACTTCCTTTGGATCGATACCAACTTTCTTTAGAAGAGTCCGCACTCCGAATTCCGACGACGAACCGAAGCGGCTGATACCGAAACGTTTGCCTTTTAGCTCCGCTACGCTCTTAATTTGAGATCCCGTTACCAGTTGGTACCCCATGCGATCGTCCGACATGGCGATATAGAGGATATCGGCGCCCCGCAAATTGGCGGTTACGCCCGGGGCGCCGGTAAGCTGAGCCACGTCCGCGTCTCCCGAGATCAGGGCTTGAACCGCCGTACTGCCACCCGGAACGTAAACCAGAACGGACGACAAGCCGTACTTTGCATAAAGCCCGCGTTTTTCTGCGATCGACGCCAGAAGAGCGTGGGGATTGACCGAACTATAAATGATCCGCAGGCTTTCTTGGGCGCGAGCATTGGGCTCCGCGAACAGACTCAAGCAGAAACAAAATAGTAGAATCGCAGGCTTCATCTTTGCCTCTCCATCGTCTGCCCCGCAACATCGATAGCTAGAATTTGCGCCATAGCATCCTCCTCGTCGTTTCAATTACGCTTCTACTCGTTTCGTCGGATGGCTGTCAACGAGGAATGGAGTGATGGAGTATTGGAGTGTTGGACTTTCCAGCGACTTGAGACTCGGAACGCGGAAAATCGAGACTTGGGTCCGCTATGTTCTCGCGTAGTCCGCGAGGGCGGCACGCCAGTCTCGCATCGGGGACAGACCAAGCTCTTCAGAGAGTACACAGCGCATCGGGGTGTAGCGGGGTCGAACGGCGGCTCTTTGCATATCCGCTTCCTTCACCACTTCGATGAGAGGGTCGAGCTGCTCTCGACTCAAACCGCCGAGACGTCCCGCTTCCAGGGCGAATTCATAATAGGAGCAAACACCCTCGTTAACGATATGGTAGGTGCCGTAACGACCTTTGCCCAGAATTTGGAGTATACGCTTGATCAGATCTTCGACGTACGTCGTGCTGGACCAGATATCGACGATGGCGCGAACCCGTTTCCCGGCGCACAGGTCGTCGTGCACGGTGCAGAGAAAACTATTTTTGCCGCTGCCATAAACCCACGAAGTGCGAATGATATAGCTCCGACCACAAGCATCCCGTACTGCTTCCTCGCTCGCGACTTTTGTTCTGCCGTATCCATTGACCGGTCGCGGCTCGTCCTTAATTGTGTACGGCGGCCGGCCGATGGGCTCGCCGTCAAAGGCATACTGGGTGCTGAAGTGAATGATCTCCGCGTCCAGCCGGGTGGCCGCTGCCGAGAGAAATCGCGGTCCCTCGACGTTAACCGCCCGAGCTTTGCCCGGATTTTGTTCGGCCTCGTCGACCTGTATCACTGCACAATTGACGATCAAAGACGGTCTAATGGAGAGCGCACAACGATTGACGGCATCGCGATCCGTGATATCGAGGTCGCCATGCCTCAGCGCCCATAGGTCGTGATCACCGGCCAATGCGCGTGCCAGATGGCTGCCCACGAGCCCCTCCGCGCCTGTGACAAGAATTCTCACTGTGACGACGACTTTAAAACGAACGGGCGCGGTCATCAAGGACGTGAAAAACACCGTTAATTAACGATTCAGCAACGCGACCGCTATCAGTCCCACGATTAGTCCGAAAGTCTTCAAACGAGAGAGTTGCTCCTTGAACAGGATCATCGCGAGTAATGAGCTCACGCCAACGACGCCAACGCTGTAGATAGGGAACAATTGCGAGCTCTGCCAACCTTCCAGACTCAGGACTTTGACGAGACAGTAAATCGCACCGTAGTTTATCAAGCCTAGAAGTCCACCCCATATGAAGTCTCCGGCGTGAACTCCGACTTTATTAAGAATCTGCGCGAGCCCAATGGCAATACTTGTTGCAAAGGCAAAGAAAAAAGACGTCGTCACGTAGAGGTGGTAGGAAGAACTGTCGAGATAGCGCGCCTGCGTGAACTTCAGCAACGTGAAGTGACAGCCGAACATGAAGAACACGAGAATCGGCAGGATTCGACGCAACCCTACATGAGTAACGCCCAAGTCCTGCCCGGTCACCGTGCAAAGATAAAGCGACGAGAGCGCGGTTGCCAACCCGACGATCTTCACGCTGTTCAACGAGTCGCCGTAGAGGAGGAAAGCCAGGATCGCCGGGATAGCCACCGACAACCGACTCGCCAGAGCCGCAACCGAGACACCCGCGCGCTGGGCGGTATAGGCCAACAAGTAAAAGTTCACGGCGAGAATGAATCCTTGCAGCAGCGCAAACAAAAACCACGGCCGTGATACAAGCTCGAAAACGTCACGCGACGCCGGGTCGAAGATTGCTCCCACCACCATGCAGGTGAAGTAGTTTATCGGGATTGCCCAGAAGAGATTCACCCGCCAATCGCCGAACGCCCGGAATAACAACGGCAACGAAGCCGAGCAAAGAATCGCGAGCAACAGGAAAATCATCGAGGGCTAGAAACGCAGCGCGCTTAAGCGAGTCATGAGATCGAGGTTTGCTTTTCTCGCCTCTTCCAAGACCTTTCCCTCTTCCGCGAGTTGGAGCTGGCGGTCTCTCATTATGACCCGCCCATCAACGATGACTGTTTGAACATCGCTCGCCTTGGCGCAGTGCACGAGCTGGCTAAAGAGATCATTGACAGGTTGGTTGTGGATCGTATCCAAGTCCACCAGTATCAGATCCGCCCGCTTCCCGACGTCGATGGTTCCACAGAGGGACGCGAGCCCCAAAGCGCGAGCGCCGCCCGCGGTGGCCATGCGAAGAACCGTATACGGATCGATAACTCCCGCATCCAGGTGATGCACCTTTTGCAGCAAAGAGGCGGTTTTCATGGTTTCGAAAAGGTCCTGGGAATGATTGCTGGCCGCCCCATCGGTGCCAAGCGCAACGTTGACCCCGTGACGCAGCATCGCGACCACAGGCGCAACACCGTCGCCCAGTATCATGTTGCTCACGGGATTGTGGGAGACCGACGTGCCGCGCTCCTCGAGAATCTGAATCTCGGCGTCTGAAATATGAACGCAGTGGGCAAACAGGGAGGTTTTGGCAGGAATGCCAAAATCGTCGAGAAATTTCACGACTCCGGATTTCCCGTGCTTCTCCTCGGTGAATTCGACCACGGACTTGGACTCCGCAACGTGAGCGCTGATGCCGATTCTCTTATCGTCCGCGAAACGCCGGATGTCCCTCAGCAACTCCGGCGTCGTGTTGAGCGGCGGTGTGTTGGGGCCGGTCATAAATGAAAAAAGCTCGTTTTGTTTATTCCCATCGATAATCGTTTCGATATGCCGAAAGGCTTGATCCGAGTTTTCTTTTACGCAGTCGGGAACCATCTCCCCGGTGTCCATGATGGTTCTGGCAAACACCGCGCGCAACCCGGAGTCTCGTATCGCGCGAACCGTTTCAAACGCACACCCAGGGTGAGGATTGAGAAAATTATGCTCGCAAAGCGTGGTGACGCCGCTTCGGATGGCTTCAATGCAGCCCAGCCTTGTTCCGGCGTAGAAGTGCTCCGGGCGAAGGACCTGCGCCGCGCCGTAGATTCGTTTGAGCCACGGCAAGAGGGGGAGATCTTCCCACACCGCGCGCAGTAAAACCTGGTAGAGATGCGTGTGGGCGTTCACTAGACCCGGCATCAAGACCGAGCCGGATGCGTCGATGATGTCTGGGTCAGTGCCGGTTTGGTTCGCTGAGCCTTCGCTTACTTCCGTGATGACGCCGTCTTGGACGCGCACGTAGCCGGAGAACGACTTGCGCTCTTCCGTCATCGGAACAACAAGGGCATTGGCGAGGGTCAGGCGGCTCACTCTAGATTCCTGGTCCTAAGTTAGCTCGCTTTGCCGTAAAGCCGGTCGATAAAGCCGCTCTTCTTGATCTCCTCCATCAAGCTCGTGTCCATGAAACTTTCTGCTCGCGCGCCGCGGGCTTTGGGAGTCAAGAGCGCATCGATCGCCGTCTGAATACCCTTGGCTTCGGGAAGCGGATATGGATTCATGCTCTTTACGAGCCGCTCGTAAACCGGCTCGACTTCCGGTTCGTCGATGCTTTGTCGTAGCACGGCTTTGGCAATTTCCGGCTTGGTCTTGAACACGTAGATCCCTTCCGTCAAGGCCTCAAGGAAGCGGCGGATATTCGGCCTTTGGGTTCTCAGCAATGAACCATCAACAACGACTCCGTAGTTCGCGTAGTCCAGCGGCAGTTCAGCAAGGTCGGCAAAAACCCGACAGCATCCGCTGGCTAAGATTTTTTGCACCTGGGTAGAGCTGACGATGGCCGCGTCCATATGACCGCCCATCAAGGCGGCGATTCGAGTCGGTGTATTGCCGGATTGCAGTATGCGTACGTCTTTATCGGGATCGAGTTTCCAGTAACGCAGGATGACGCGGGTGATAATGTCTGATCCTGAACCGTAGCGGCTGATGGCGACCGTTTTCCCTTTGAGGTCGGCTGGAGTGTTGATGGCTTTACGTACGACGAAAAAGGGCTCCAAACGGTTGATCATGACCGATATGACTTTGATGTCGGTGGCGCCGGAAACACCCAGGCTTAAGAGCGCTGTCACATCGAAGCCTGCCAAACCGATATCGCCGGCTGAAAGCGTCTGGGCCATTAACGTTCCGCTGGTCAGGTAGATCGGTCTCACATCGACGCCGTGTTTGCGCCAGAGATTAGCGCGCTCGGTTACCCTGATGAGATCAGCGCCAACTCCACTGCCGCTGAAACCCAAATTCAAAACCGGGATAGTCTGCGCGCTCGTCTTAACGGAGCAGGTCAGAACTAGCGCAATGGAAACCCAGAGTGTGAAGCGCTTTATCATAAAGCTCCTCCTTGCCGTCATCTTACCGGACCTGCGACTAATTGATACAGTGACAAGGGTGAAGTTAACAAGTCGTCTCGTTGCCCCAGGAGTCCGCCTTGGCCTTGACGATCTATCCCCGACAGGATTAAAGTAAAAAGGCTTGGTGATGCAAGCAAATTTAATGGAAAAGAGGTAGCCCCATGGCGCAGGAAGCGAAAATCTTCAAATATCAGACTCCCGAATTCGAGGGCGTCAAGAAGTCGATGATTGTGTGCAACAGCGATCTCATGAAAGTCATGGTCCAGGTCGTGAAGGACGGGGGCGAAAACAACCTCCATACCCACACCGGCGACGATGCCTTCTGGTATGTGATGAACGGCGCCGTGAAATTCTACGGCGAGGGCGACAAGTTGATCGGCGAATTCAACAAAGGCGAGGGAATCTTGATTCCTCGGGGATTCAAATATTGGTTTGAAAGCTGTGCCGGCGAGCCGCTTGAAATTCTCCGCGTGACCGCGAAAGACCAGACCGTCGAAAACAAGCGGGTCAATCTCACAGCGCCCAAGCAGTGGATGATCGATCAAGGCACGCCTGGCGTCACGGCGTAGTCTCACCTTCCCTCTAAGCGATTCATCGATCGGACTTCATGACGACAGTCGCGAAGTCCGATTTCTTTTTGTTTGCGTGCTCCGGCCAAAGATTAACCCTGTTCCGAACATTAGTTCGAGCATTGAAGTGACTCTTTCCTGGGTAACGAAGTGTTTGTCGGAGCAGGGTTAATTCGTCTTCGCGGGGCCCGTCTACAGGAACCAGTGCAATATCTTAAGCGCCCCCTGCTCCACTGCGGACCGGTGATAGCTGACGGCGCTCTTATCGGCGAGTACGGCGGCACGATGGGCGAGATACCATTCGTAGCTTTCGACGAACATCTCGTTGTTCGAATAGCGGGGAACCCATCCCAGCTTCGTGCGTGCCTTGGCAATGTCAAAGTAAAAGGATCGTCCGTACATCGAGGCGTGATAGGCACCCAACGGTGAGATTCCCAGGCCGGAGGAGAGATTCATCGCAGCCACCATGGGCCACATCGGCAGAGACTTTACCTTGGATCCCGTACGCGCATAGTTGCAGAGATGCTCCAGCGCCTCGCGCATGGTCCCGAACCGGTTGGTGCCGCAATTAAAAGCGTCGCTACCCTTCAAGATACTTGCCCGTATACACCCTTCAGCAAAATCATCCGCATGCACGAATTGATAGATGTTTTTCCCGTCATCGAGCACAGGAATATTCTTCCCCTGATAAATCCATTCGAAAAGAATCTGAAAAATGCCCATTCGGCCGTGCCCCAAGATGGTACAGGGCCGGACAATGGACACATCCAGACCTTGCCGCGCATATTCGTGGCACAAGTCCTCTCCCGCTAGTTTGGTTTTTCCATACTCTTCCGCGGGAGCTGGCACAGCGTCCTCCGTTACCGGATTCGATTTAGGAATTCCGTACACCGCGCTCGAAGAGGTGTAGACCACCTTCTTTACCGCTCCGCGTGCGCAGGACTCTAGCAGGTTCTTTGTCCCGTCGCGGTTAACACTCCAGAGCAACGGTTTGTTTATGGCTATAGCCACCTGCGCTGCGTTATGGAAGACGACATCGATTCCCTCACAGGCTGACAGAACCGTATCAGGGTCGCGAATGTCCGCTTGCACCATCTCGGTTCCGGGATACTTATCCGCAGGCAGATTGATATCGAGGATGCGGACGAAGTAGCCGCGCTCCAAGAGCTTTCGAGTGAGCAGGTCACCGAAATAACCTGCGCCGCCAGTAACTAGAGACTTGATCATTTTTAGCCGAGACTAAGCCGATGGTTCCATCGCGTCACGGCTTGAATATCGCGAAATCAAAGGTGGCGGCGAGCAACACCAGGATGGCCAAGAATGCCGCGCCATACGTCGAAGGTTCGCGGGCAGTGTACTGGATCGGGTCTTCCGTTAGTTCACCTCTCCTGCAGATCACCCATAGACGGCTGATATAATATAACAGGATGGGTTGCAGGCCCCAAAGGAAGATCGGCTGTCGATAGAGCAATTGTACGGTCTCACTGTTGATGTAGAGGGCGAGTACCAGGGACGACAAGAATCCGCTGCACATGCCGGCAATACAGACCGCGTCCAGATCGGTTGTCACATACCCCCGTCCCGGGATGACTTTTCGATTATCCTGCTGGTGCTGAATCAAATCGGCGGCACGTTTGCTGAAGGCCAGACTGAGGAACAGAAAAAAAGCGAAGGACAACAGCCACGGTGAGAGAACGATCCCAGTAGCCGCGCTGCCGGCGACGACCCGCAACGTGTACAGAAGAGCCAGAGTGAGCACGTCCACTACAAGGAGACGCTTCAAGAAGAGCGAGTACACGCAGGTCAGCACGAGGTAAGCGATCAACGCGCTCACGAACGCGCGTGGAACCCAGGTGGCTATCGCCGCGCTAGCCGAAAGCGATGCGATTGTGAGCAAAATACCGGAACCGATGGCCGCCCGGCCCGAAGCGAAAGGGCGTTGCTTTTTGATAGGATGGCGGCGGTCCTCCTCCAGGTCCAGCAAGTCGTTCAGAATATAGCCGGCGGAAGCCGCAAATCCGAAGGAGAGAAATGCCAGTGTCGCGTTGCCGGCAACAGATAAATCGAAAACGGTGTGCGAGGTGATCGCTGGAACGAAGAGCAGCAAATTCTTCACCCATTGGTAAAAACGCATCGAGCGGAGGGCCTCGCGGAGGTGGGTGAGCGGGCGGGGAAAGACGCGCACCACGTTCCCTGCACGGCGGGCCGAGCGTTCCACGCGCCCGGAGGTATTCACCAGAATCGCATGCCGGCAGCCGCGCCAGATCTCCAGGTCTGCGCTTGAATTGCCGACGTAGTCAAACTTTTCTCCGCAGACTTCCATGATGGTTTCGAGCTTTTTTCGTCCCTTCAAATTGCGTTGTCCATCGCTCCCCAGCACCGTGTCGAAAAGGGCGAGCGGTTCGACTACCGAGCACGCTTGGTGATAATCGGACGCTGTCGCGAGTACCAAACGTCTGCCGCGTGCCTTCTCATCTCTCAGCCACGCCAACAGTTCCTTATGGGAGGGTAGGAGTGAGACGTCAATCCGAACCCGCTGGAAAATTCTGTGCTTCAGATAGGCCCGCCCGCGCAACAGCCAAAGAGGCACAAACAGAACCCGCCACGGCGTCTGCTTGATGAGTCGTAACGCGGACTCGAGGAGGAGATCGGTGCGGAGCAGTGTTCCATCCAGGTCCACCACTAACGGAGGAGCCTCCGAGCAAGACTCGCTCCGATTACACACGGCTTCCACTGGCCAATGTTGAGTCATTTTCAGGAGCTGTTGGGCTGTAATCTACCATGTACCAATAGCACACGACGCGCTTCCTAGCGGATTTAGGCCATTTTTAGGAGTTGTAGCCCTGGAAAATACCAATATCTTCCAGCACCGGCAAGTGGATACCACGTTTAAGAAAATTTTCACGCATCGGGCAACCGTAACGGCAATCGGAATACCGGGGGTTCGGCGCCATCCTATGCCCGCACTAGTACGTAAGTTACTCGCCTCAGGAGACCCAGCGAGCGGGAGTAGAGTGCCGCACTGACATCCAAGCGCAGGCCCTGGAAGGCCTGCCGCCAGCCCGTGTCAGTACGGTTCGAGCGCGGATGATTGAAAAACTCAAAGTTGAACAGACTGTCTATTGCGTAGGTACAGTACTTTTCGTACACATTTTCATATATCTCTTCAATGACGATGATACGCTCTCGCTACTCTCCTAGCTTCCGCGAGAATAGCGTCGGGATCTCGAACGTGGTGTAACACCGTGATGATCAGAGCGACGTCGAAACTATCGTCGCCGAAGGGAAGTGTCGTGCCGTCGTAAGCCACAGGCACGATCTCGTCGACAAAGCTGAGGTTCTTGAGGTCAACCGGGACGACATTGTATCCAAGCCGTAGAAGCTCCTGGCAGAGAATACAGTTCCCGGCTCCCACGTCCAGGACACGATCGTCCGGGGCCAGATGGGAGCCGATCTCCGCTAGTTTCTCTCGCACGCGCCAGAGGGCCAGGCGGCAAAGAGCCTGGCGCAGCGCGCTTATTTTCAAGAACGCTTTGAAGGACATGGAGCAGCAAGCTCTTGACAATTATTTTACAGAATCCCTATCCTGATCCTATCTTATTCTTATCACGTCGCACGAAATCCAAATCAGTGAGTTCTGCCGAAGACCGTCCCGGCCACAGGATCGGGCAGCGACGGTATAGCGCCAAAACGCTGAAACGCTTGTGGTAGACGCGAAGTCCAGGCAAAAGGCTAGGTCGGGGCGAGCCACGAAAACCGGAGTTGACCCGGTCTCTTCGGCGATTACATCGGCCCGACCGCTGTCTGTCCCTTGGCTTATTCCTGCGTTAATCGCCCTTATTACTTTCATCGTTTTTCTTCCCACCCTGCAAAATGGTTTTGTCAATTGGGATGACGACTCACATCTAATCAACAATCCCCTTTACAGAGGCCTGGGATGGGAGCAGCTTCGCTGGATGTTTAGCACGTGCCTCAATGGCTCTTGCATGCCCTTGAACTGGGTGACGTATGGTTTGGATTATGTTCTCTGGGGCATGAATCCCAGAGGATATCATTTCACGAGTTTACTCGTTCACGTCGCCAACGGCGTGCTCTTTTATTTTCTGAGCCTGCGACTCCTCCGACTTGGTTTCGGAACTATTTTATCGAATCTGCCAATCCGGCTGGCGGCAGGTTTCTCTGCTCTTTTCTTTTCTCTCCATCCCTTGCAAGTTGAAGTCGTGGCATGGGCGACTGGCCGGGAAATAGCCATTGCCGGCTTTTTCTTCATTTTGACCTTGATTTGTTACTTGAAGGCGGCTGAGAACGAGTCGGCGGGCTTGTCTCGCCGCGGATGGATGATTGGAGCCTGGGGCCTTTACGCCCTGTCTCTTTTGGGTAAAGAGATGGCGCTGACCTTGCCTTTCGCTCTTTTGGTTTTGGACATTTATCCCTTGAGGCGGCTCGGGGGCGGTCATGGGAGGTGGTTCGGACCACAAGTTCGTCAGGTATGGTGGGAGAAAATACCATTCCTGCTTTTAGCCCTGGCGGCCGGCGTCAGAGCAACCTTAGAAAAGCAGCAAGCGGGAAGCATTTATCCCATCGCAGATTATGGCTTGCTGCCCAGGGGCGCCCAGGTACTGTATAGCGTAGCATTTTACCCGTGGAAAACGCTCATGCCCGCCGGGCTATCTCCCCTCTACCCGTTGCATCCTTTCACCGGTCTTTGGAGCTTGCCCGTGCTGCTCAGCGGTGGGGTCGTGTTTGTGCTCAGTGTATCGTTTTTTATCGCCAGGCGTCGCTGGCCTGTCGGTTTAGCGGCGTGGCTGTTTTATGTTTTACTACTCGCACCGGTGAGCGGTATCCTTGCGTTTGGTCCCTATCGCGCCGCTGATCGGTTTAGCTATCTGCCCTCCCTCGGCTGGGCCGTCTTGGCGGGAGCAGCGTTATTTTATTTCTGGCAACTTTGGGCCGGCGGTCGTATCGGACGACGAATATGGTTTTTGGCGCCGTCTTTTTCCGTCCTGCTCTTAATTGCTTTAGCGGCTTTGACTTGGGGTCAAACGCAAATTTGGCATGACTCTGAGAGGCTGTGGAGGCATGCGCTGGCTGTTGATGAAAGGTCAAGTATCGCACATAACAATTTGGGCCTTGTCCTCGCCGAACGCGGTAGCCTTGAAGAAGCGATTGATGAGTTCCGGCGGGCCGTGGAAATCGATCCCTTGTTCGTGGAAGGGCAGACAAATCTGGGAAATTTTCTTGCGCAGCGGGGTTCAACAGAGGAAGCGATCTCTCATCTGCGAAAGGCTTTAGCGATCGATCCGGCGTTTGCCAACGCGCACAATACGCTGGGCAATATTCTTGACTGATAGAGGCGAATCGGATCGGGCAATTGAGCACTTTCGCCAGGCGCTGCAAACAAACCCAAAATCCGCAATGACGTACTATAACTTGGGGCGGGCCCTTGCCAAGCGTGGAGATCTCACAGAGGCCACAGAAAGCTATCGCAAGGCCGCGGAACTTAACCCGAGTGATCCCGACGTGTACAACAACTTGGGTCTGGTTTTGCAAAGCCAGGGCAGGCTGCCGGAAGCCGCCGAGCAATTTCACAATGCTTTACGAATCGACCCGAAATACGTGAAGGCATATTTTAACCTTGGAAAGACTTTTGCCGGGCAAGGAAAGTTTGATGAGGCGGTGGAAAACTTCCGTAGGGCGGTACGGATTCAGCCCGGATCAGCCGAGATTCACGAGCAGCTGGCGCGCGCTCTTGCGCAAGAGGGAAAGAAAGAGGAAGCGCTTCAGCACTATCAAGAAGCGCTAAGACTCGTGAAAGCCCGGCAAGGAGTGCGTCCTGGCAATTAGGGTGTCCAGTCGACCTCGTTAAAAGTTGCACAGGGGCACCGATTTTCACCGGCCCGATGTGTGAACTACTTTGCCTTGTAATACTTCTGGGCTTCAGGTAACCCCCGCTTTTCGAGTCCCGTCGCTCGGGTGCGTGTATAGGAACTCGGGGGGCTTCTCATCTTGTTGGAGCTTGGACATCCTTTCCCAAAACCCCACGGCGGCGGAAAGATCACAACCTGCCTTGGCCATCAAGATAGACAGGCTGAAAGACCCCAGTAGGAGTAAGACGCCAAAACTAAGCCATTTTGTGTACACTATCTTTTATGTGTTCCGACGTGTTTTCAGTTACATTTCCGGTCGCTTGCCAAGTCGCAGGCCGAAGGGAGATTGTTTAGACAGTACCTAGCGGACCCGATGGCTTGTGTCAAATCTGGCCTTAGATTGAATCCCAATACTAGATGTTGTGGGCTGGTTCCTGCTGATCGGCTGGAACGGCGGGGAAAAATGTGCTGAAATTTCCCGATTTTTTCCTTGACAAGGAAAACCGCTTGTACTACTTTGGGCGAAAATTTGTAAATTTTTTTCTGGGAGGGAGCGATGGAGAAAAACAAATACCTAGCCATCAGCACGCTTGGTTTTTTCCTGACGGGTTGTGCGGGGATGACTAAGTGGCAAGCTGCAACAGTGGGTGCTATCACCTGTGGAGCGGCCGGAGCAGCGGGTGGAGGAGTGGCCGCAAACAATGGTGTGGAAGGTCATAAGAGAAACATAGGCGCTGGGGTGGCGATCGGCATGACGACCGGCGCTTTGCTTTGCGGCGGTCTGGGGTACTTGCTAGCGCAGGAGCCCAAACCTAAGCCACCACCGCCACCGCCGCCACCACCGCCACCGCCACCACCACCGCCGCCACCACCGCCACCAAAACCAAAGCCGCCACCGCCGCCACCGCCGCCACCGGCGCCGAAGGTCGAGCGGACGATCATCCTGGATGACGTGTTGTTCGATTTTGACAAGAGCACGATCAAGCCTGAAGCGGCGAAGATTCTCGATCGGCTGGTAGCGTTCATGAACGAGAACAAAGATAAGAAAGTCGCTTTATCGGGTTTCACGGACAGCATCGGGACGGAGGCCTACAATTTGAAGCTATCCGATCGACGCTGGATGTCGGTTAGGGATTATGTGGTGAAACATGGTGTGGAGGGCGGCCGGGTCTCGGGTCAGGGATTCGGAGAATCCAAACCGATCGCTGACAACAAGACTGCGGAGGGCCGTAGCAAGAACCGCAGGGTCGAAATAAAAGTGGACTAGACGGATCACTGAAGGGGGAACAGCAATGCGGAACAGACAAAAAGCAGCGGCCATTGTCCTGGTATTCGGGTTGCTGTTCCCTGTATTATCCTCAGCTCAGAGTTTGAGTTTTAAGGAGATTCAATCTCGCGTATCTGAGTACAAAAGCTGGCTGGATAAGCTCGGTGCCAATGGGTTGCATTACTGGCTTAGAGTCGACGGTACCAAAAGACCTCATCGGCTTTACGTGGGAGAAGGGTTCATGCAGGCTACCACGGGTGAGAAAGAGGAATTTATAGAAATCTTCTCCCGCTACCTTGCCGGTCATCCGGAGAAAAACATGCTCATCGATATCTATGACGGGTCCACCGGCAAGGAAATTGGTGAATATGGATTCGGCGGCTTTAAGCTTTTCACTGTAACGGCTCCCCCTCGATAGTTTCCTTTCACGAAAGCAAACTGCTCTCGAACCAGGAGGTCCGGAAATCGGGCTTCCTGGTTTTTTTTCTTTGGTTTTCTAAATTCAAGAGAACGCGATCGGTGCCTAGTTATTAAAAACCATGCGCTCTTTGCAACAGCAACGGCAAGACGCACGCAGCATATTTGAAGCGGGCCTCGAAGCGTCCGACCCCATGGTGTTGATACGAAGGGGTGTGCGAGTGGACGGGCAGATTCTTCGCGCCGGCGAACGTCTTTACGATTTGGCAACCTACGGTCATCTCTTTGTGGTCGGCGCGGGCAAGGCGACAGCGAAAATGGCTCTCGCCGTCGAAGATCTGTTGGGGGAAAGGATTAGCGGAGGAATCGTCATTGTCAAGCGAGGACATACCGTTCCGCTGAGGAAACTAGAGGTTGTCGAAGCCGCCCACCCGCTCCCGGATCAAGCAGGAGTTGACGCTACTGAGACCATTATCGGGTTGCTGAGACGGGCTCAAAAAACGGATTTCATTCTTTGTCTCATTTCCGGGGGCGCGTCTGCGCTGCTGTCGTCTCCCGCGATGAGTCTAAGCTTGCACGATAAGCAACAAACCACGCAGGCGTTTCTGAACTGTGGTGCGAGGATTCAAGAAATCAACGCGATCCGTAAGCATATTTCCAAAGTCAAAGGAGGTCGACTTGCGCAGCTGGCCCATCCTTCGACTGTTCTATCGCTGATTCTATCGGATGTGATCGACGACTCCATTGACTCCATTGGTTCGGGACCGACGGCTCCTGACTCGAGCACGTTTGCCGATTGTCTGTCTGCTATTGATCGCTATCGTGTTGGAGAAATGATTCCCGTCGCCGTGACCCGCTTGCTGAAAAAGGGAGCCGCAGGAGAAATCATAGAAACTCCCAAAGCGGGCGATCCAATCTTTCATAAAGTCCAAAATCTCATTGTCGGCGATAACCAGTTAGCCTTGTTAGCCGCCAAAGAAAAAGCCGAGACGTTGGGATATGACACGCGAGTTCTTTCGAGCTCGATTGAAGGCGAAGCGAGGGAGGTGGCGACCGAGCACGCGGTTATGGCAAGAGATATCCTGTCGGATTCCAGTCGGATTCGCCGTCCCGCTTGTATTATTTCCGGTGGAGAGACGACGGTAACAATCCAAGGTGATGGCTTGGGCGGCCGGAACCAAGAATTCGCGCTCGCGGCGGCCATCGAAATTGACGGGCTGGAGGGCGTTGTGGTTCTAAGTGGAGGCACGGACGGCACGGACGGGCCGACGGATGCGGCGGGCGGAATCGTTGACGGGACAACGGTTCAGCGCGCACGGGACCAGGGACTCGATGCACGAGGGTATCTCAGAACAAACGATTCGTACCCTTTTCTAAAGACCGTCGGCGATTTGCTCGTGACGGGACCGACACTGACAAACGTCATGGACCTCCGGATGGTCCTCATTGCCTGAAGGCGAAAGCAGTCTTCTCCATTCGCCTCCTTCCCGCACCGTCATCCGTGCCCACCCGGGTAGTTGATTTCGTAAACCATCCGTGATTAAAGTTCTGGCTTTCGGAAGCATTTGTTTTGAACCCATAACATAACCGACGTCGGATGGAGTGAGGAAATGATTGACGTCAGCTTGCGAGGAGTTCGCTGTCGGGCGGCCCAAGAAATTCTCGATCTCGATGGAACCATTGGCGCTGCCACCGAGGGCACGATTGTCTATGAACTCGAGGGAGAAGGGGGACAACTGGTACACGTTCAGTGGGACAATGGGACGAGCTCCCTTGTTTCCGCGGAGGAGATTGAGATCACCGACCGCGCCGTGATCTGGCAATAACAGAGCTGCAGCTGGGTGGGTCCGCGCAGAGTGAAAACATTTTGGGGAGTTAACTAACCTTGACCGCAAGCTTCTGGCCTAACGCCCGGATGTCTTTCAGCCACGTCTCGGCTGCTTTATCACCCTGCTCCTTCTCCCGTTGCATCTTTGGATAGACGTTTTCGAGAAGGCGGTAGTAGCTGTTTTGGATTTTCCACAGGTCCACGGGAAAGGGGAGGATTTGAATGATGCTGACGGCAGTGTCCAGCTTCTTTAATTGATTCTCGCTCGGATCTGATGCCAGACGCTCCGCCAGTCGTTCGAGATTGTGCCGATAGGCGAATTCCAAGGTAGCCGCATCGACGGACACGCCTTCGAGCCAGGCGGTCTCAAGCAGCCCGCGAATTCGGTCTACGTCTACATCGTCTTTTTCGAGTGCTTCGCGCAGGTAGCCGTTGAGCACGAATTCCGCCGCCGAGTGAAAAGCTTTGGGCAGCGGGATATGAAGGTTGGTGAGAAAGCGCATCATGGGCGCGCGGTGTTCATAGATCTGCCGGTAGAGCGCCTCGGCTTCCCGCAAGGTGGACTCGAGTATCACGTTTAGCACTTTGCGCTGCTCATCGCGAAACAGCCAGCTGATCGAATAATTCGACTCGCCAAAGCGCCGGTTCATGATGCGGATGACTTCCGCGAAATCGGCGTGCATGAACGGCTCGACTTCTTCCCGCGTCAATTCTTGGTAAGCATCGGTCCCCTGAAACCTGCGCACGCCTCCGTTAACGTTGTGATCACCCATGTGCAGCACACCAAAACTCAGCATTTCCGATTCTTGAGTGATTTCCGATGTGAGCTTTACCCGGCCCACAGCCATTTTGGCTAAGCCGGCGCTGAAAACTTGGTAGTCCTCACGCTCTGCCTTGAAACAATAGAGCTTCGTTCGCTCCGAATAATCTTCGAAGAGAGAGCTCACCGCGTAGTGTGCGCCGACCCGTTCAAAATCGACCCGGGCGGGCTTCACAAAGTTTTCATAGATACGCCCGCCGTCGCGGTGTTCCGGGATGTTGCTCTTGGCCTTTGCCAGCCGCTCAACGAATTGTTCTTCCAGGGAGTCGCCGAACAGGTTTTGGGCCAATTGGACGGCGCGCCCAGCGTATTGGATGATCTGCACGGTTTCGAGGCCTGAGATTTCATCGAAGAACCAGCCGCAGCTCGTATACATAAGCATGGCGTGGCGTTGCATTTCGAGCAGCTTCAGCGCTTGGATCAATTCTTTTTCGGTCAAAGGGCGGGCGCGATGGCGGGCGAGAAACGCGTCGACATTTGCCGCGGAACGGTCGAGCACCACGCCCACGTAGTCGTCCCGTGCCGCCCACGGATTTTTTAAATATCGCGCGCCGAGTTCTTGATAGCGCGCCGCCACCGAGTCGCGCAGCCAATCCAAGGCGTTCCGAAGCGGTACGCGCCATTCTTGGTTCCAACTTGGGTGGCCTCCCGAGTTGCAACCGCAGTTGCTCCACCACCTGTCGATGCCGTGGAAACAGCTCCAGGAGGTTCCGTCGATGATCTCGACTTGGTAGGTCGGGGGATGCCGTTCGAGATATTCGCCATAGTTCGTAAGTCGGGCTAATTGATTAGACTCGATGGTGTTCAAGGCGTAGGCCAATGCCATGTCGCCAAAGCGATGGTGATGGCCATAGCTCTCTCCGTCGGTGGCGATATGCACCAGTTCAGGCCAGTCGCGCTCCTCGGAGAAAGCGCCCGCAAGGCGGTGGGCGAAATTCTCGCCGCTGGACAATAAATTCTCAAACGCGACGGCTCGGGAAACCGGCCCGTCGTAAAAGAACAGCGCGATTGTGCGACCCGAAGGCAGCCGTTGCTCGTAGGCCTGGGTCGGATCGATGTACCCGCCTTTAACGTCGCGCCATGCGCGGCCGCCGAGCCGCCGGACGCGCCCGGCCTGGTGCGGTGCGAGGATGGTAAATTTGATCCCCATCTCAGCGAGAATTTCCAGCGTTGCTAGATCCACGGCGGTTTCCGGAAGCCACATTCCTTCCGGCTGCCGTTGGAAACGACGCTCGAAGTCGGAGATGCCCCAGAGGATTTGGGTGCGCTGGTCGCGGCCGTTAGCCAGCGGAAGGATCATATGATTGTACGCCTGAGCCAATGCGGAGCCGTGACCGGAATAATTCCTTTGACTTTCCCGGTCCGCCTCCAGAACCGCGCCATAAACATCCGGCGCTTTCGCCTCCAGCCAAGAGAGCAAGGTGGGGCCGAAATTAAAACTGATCTTGGAGTAGTTGTTGACGAGCCGGATGATTTGGTTGTCGCCGTCGAGAATCCGCGACACGGAATTCGGCGCATAGCACTCCGCTGCAATGCGCTCGTTCCAATCGTGATAGGGGTATGCCGAATCCTGCAGTTCGACGCTTTCGAGCCAAGGGTTCTCGCGGGGAGGTTGGTAGAAATGGCCGTGAATGCAAATGTAGCGTTCCATGGGGAGCTAAATCACGGCGCGACTCTGATCGTGAACTTTTCCAAAAGATGCCGCTGTCGTCCGAACGTGCTATCCGACTTCAGAATCCTTGCGGCGGTTGACCGGTCATAACCCAGCTGGTTCTTCGCTCGCCGCGGCCGATCACCACAATCCCGCTTTCGGAGACAAAATAGCGTTGGCGGTCTTGTTCGATATTGTATCCAATTTCGGTTCCTGGAGGGATCACGTTCGATTTGTCGATAATGGCTCGGCGAATTTTGCAACCCCGGCCGATTTCCGCCCAGTCCATAATCACGGAGCCTTCGATCTGGCTGTAACTATGAATTCTGACATTGCGGCCGACGACGCAGTTCTTGACCGCACTGCCGCTAATGATGGTTCCTTGAGCGACAATGGAGTCCACGGCCATACCCTTGCGATCATACCAGTCAAAGACGAACTTGGCCGGCGGGTCGCCAAAGTCCGTCGTTCGAAGCGGCCAGCCGCGATTATATAAATTGAACGAAGGATCCACGGAACACAGATCCATGTTGGCTTCGTAGTAGGCTTCGATGGTTCCGATATCGCGCCAGTAACTCGGCTCTTCCCCTTTCTGCGTAGACGGAACGCGGTTTTTGCGAAAGTCGTAGGCGTAGACTGCTTTTTTATTGATCAGCGATGGAAGGATATCGCGGCCAAAGTCATGGTTGCTTGATTCTAGTTTTGCGTCCTGAATCATAGCCTCAATCACGCTATCGGTATTAAAAAGGTAGTTGCCCATAGAGACCAGCACCGAATCAGGTTCGCCGGGAATAGGTTTCGGCAGGCCCGGTTTCTCGTCGAAGCCGACGATACGCCAATCGGGGTCGACTTCTATGACCCCAAACTGGCTCGCCTCTTCGATTTTCACCGGCAACGCCGCGACGGTGACATCGGCGCCTTTTTTTTGGTGCTCGTCAATCATCTGGCGAATGTTCATTCGGTAGATATGGTCCGCGCCGAAGACAGCCACGAGCCGGGGTCTGTGTCGCTCAATCAAATACAAGTTCTGATAAACAGAGTCGGCGGTACCCTGATACCAATCCTTGCCCATGCGCATCTGGGCCGGAACCGGCGTGATGAAGTGATCTCCCAAGAAATCAGTGGTTCGCCAGCCCTTTTCCAGATGCTCCAATAACGATTGCGCTTTGAATTGTGTCAGAACGTAGATCGAAAGGATGCCGGAATTCACGAAATTGGAAAGGACGAAATCGACAATTCTGTACCGGCCTCCGAACGGTACTGCGGGCTTCGCTCGGTGTGCCGTCAAGGGATAGAGACGCTCGCCCCTACCGCCCGCGAGGACAATTCCCAAGACATACATCATTGCACCTCTACTGTTACCTCCTCAATGTAAAAGCTTCTCGTATAGGTTGCTGTACGCTTGAGCTGAGCGAGCCCATGAAAAGTCCATGCGCATCGCTCGATGGATCAGCGCGGTCCAGGACCGCTTCTCGGTGAAAACCTGTAATGCCCTTTCAATGCTTTCCCATAGCGCGGGCGGCTCGTATCTGTCAAAAACAAAACCGGTACCCTTGCCGGGCTCGGCGTCATAGTCGATCACCGTATCTTTTAGCCCGCCGATTGCCCGGACGATCGGCATTGTACCATACTTCAAGCTGAACATCTGGTTGAGGCCGCAGGGTTCGTACAGGGACGGCATCAGAA
Organism: uncultured delta proteobacterium; assembly: GCA_963737905.1. GTDB lineage: Bacteria > Desulfobacterota > Binatia > UBA9968 > UBA9968 > DAIRFP01. Next base: position 159,962 of record CAVTUQ010000019.1, read on the forward strand.
AAATGTCCGCGCCCGCTTCGATGCGATGGGCTAAGGCCTCATCGAAACCCGTCCGCACGGCAAATTTTTCGGGAAAGCGGGCGGCGGCGGTGGTAAAAAAATCTTCATACCGCAATTCGCCGCTCCCCAATAGGACCAGTTGAAGCTCACGCTCCATTATCTGATCAAAAATGTTCTGAACGAGGTCAAACCCTTTCTGGGACGTTAAACGAGAAATCATGCCGAACACCGGCACTGCGGACTTGACGGGGAGACCCAAGCTCCCCTGCAGTTTATCCTTGCAGACGCGTTTTCCTGTAAGATCGTTCTCGCTATACCGTCTGGCGATAAAGGGGTCGATTTCCGGGTTCCATTCGCTGTAGTCTACGCCATTGAGAATTCCCGTCACATCGGCCGCTCGCTGCTGCAGTACCCCCTGCAAGCCGAAGCCCTGTTCCGCACTCATGATCTCCTGCGCGTAAGTCGGGCTCACGGTAGTGATTTTATCGGCACAGAGGAGGGCACCCTTGAGAAAATTGATGTTCCCGTAAAACTCCAAGTACTGCGGGCTGAAATAGCTGAGATCAAGGTTTAGAAATGGCCAGTTCGACTCGCGAAAAATTCCCTGGAAGCCAAGATTGTGCGCGGTGAGAACGGTGCGGGCCGATGCGACTTCAGGGTAGCGAGAGCCCTGGGTTTTCAAAAAGACAATACCCAGCGCTGCCTGCCAGTCGTGGCAATGGACGATCTCGGCAGGATGCCTGCGGAGGATTTCTAACGCGGCCCGGCAAAAAAAGGCGAACCGTTCCGCGTTATCGGGATAATCGCCATAGGGTGTCCCGTATAGAAAGTCGCGGTCAAAGTAACGGTCAGCGCGCACCAGGTATACGGACACGTTCTGGCCCAGCCGGGCCTCGAAAACCGACGTTTTTTCTGTGGATGCCCCCAAGGGAACAGCCAATTGCATCCCCGTCTCTTCCAGTGCAAAGGGCCCGTTGAGAACGCAGCGATAGGCCGGCATGATTAAAGAGATCTCATGGCCGCGTTTCTCCAGCGCGATGGAAAGCGTTCCGAGGACATCAGCCAAGCCGCCTGTTTTGGCGAAGGGGGCAATCTCGGAAGACAGCATCGCGATTTTCATGACGGCTCAGCGGCAAGTGCTCAGACTACCGAAATCCTCATCTTTATCCTTGGTTCTTAAAGAAACAAACCGACAGCGGCGGCAATGTAATCGTGAGGGAACAGGAACGACCATGGAGCGGTACAGGAACCGTCTCTACGCCGCCGAGATTTCCCATGTTGCTGCCACCGTATTCGCTTGCGTCGCTGTTCAGGATCTCCTGCCAGAACCCACTGCGCGGGGAGCCGAGCCGGTAGCTGTAACGCGGTACGGGCGTAAAGTTGCAGACCACCAGAATAATGGCGGAGGTCGATTTGCCTTTGCGGATCAGGCTAACCGTACTGGCATCCTTATCGTCGCAGTCGATCCATTCGAAGCCTGCCGGCTCGCAATCCATTTCGTGTAACGCCGGTTCGCTGCGATAGAGTCGATTTAGATCTTGCACCCATTTTTGCAGTCCGGCGTGGGGCGCATCGTTCAAAAGATACCAGTCCAAGCTCGAATCGTGAACCCATTCGCGCCACTGCCCGAACTCGCCTCCCATGAAAAGCATTTTTTTACCGGGTTGCGCGTACATGTAGCCAAACAATGCTCGCAGATTGGCAAACTTCTGCCAATCGTCACCTGGCATTTTCCTTATCAGAGAGCCTTTACCGTAAACAACCTCGTCGTGGGAAAGCGGCAGAACGAAGTTTTCGTGAAACGCATAAAGCATACGAAACGTCAGCTTGTCGTGGTGGTAGCGCCGAAAGACCGGATCTTTGCTCATGTATTGGAGCGTGTCATGCATCCAGCCCATGTCCCATTTGAAACCGAAACCCAGGCCGCCTACGTAGTTAGGCCTTGACACCATCGGCCACGAGGTGGATTCCTCAGCGATGGTTTGAGCATCCGGATGGTTTTTATACACCTCTTCGTTCAACCGTCGCAGGAAATTAATTGCTTCGATGTTTTCCCGCCCGCCATATTGGTTTGGAATCCACTCACCCTCTTTGCGGGCATAGTCCAGATAAAGCATTGAGGCAACCGCGTCGACGCGGAACCCGTCTACATGGTAACAGTCGAGCCAGAAGAGCGCGTTGCTGATGAGAAAACTTTGAACCTCCTTACGGCCGTAATTGAAGATGTAACTCTTCCATTCGGGATGATAGCCCTGGCGCGGATCGGCATGTTCGTAAAGATGGGTTCCGTCGAAGAATGCCAAACCGTGCTCATCAGCGGGAAAATGTGACGGCACCCAGTCGAGGATCACGCCAATGCCGTGTTGATGCAAAGTATCGACGAGATACATAAGATCCTGCGGCGTGCCATAATTTCCGGAGGGAGCGAAATAGCCGGTTGTCTGATAGCCCCAGGAGCCGAAGAATGGATGATCCATAACAGGTAGAAACTCCACGTGGGTGTATTCCATCCTTTGGAGATATTCCGCCAGCTGCGGCGCTAACTCGCGATAGGACAACGAGCGATTACCCTCTTCAGCCACACGTCGCCAGGAACCGATATGCATTTCGTAAATCGCCATCGGCTTACCCAGGCCGCTCCGTTGCCGGCGGCTTGTCATCCAATTCTGATCGCCCCACGGATAATCGAGATTCCACACAATGGACGCCGTCTTTGGCGGTATCTCATTGAAGATCGAAAACGGGTCCGTTTTGTCTACTCGATAGTCGTTGAAGCGAGAAAGGATGTGATACTTGTAGAGTGTCCCGTTACCGATCCCGGGGAAAAACCCTTCCCAGATACCCGACTGGCCCTTGGGGTGGAGAGGATCGCTGCTCTTATTCCAGCCGTTGAAATCACCCATGACAAATACCTGCGCGGCATTGGGCGCCCAGACGGCGAATTGGGTGCCGCTGGCGCCTTGGTGGTTGACGACGTGCGCGCCGAGTTTGTCGTGGAGTCGAAAATGGCTGCCCTCGTTAAACAAGTAGAGATCCTGATCGGTCAGGAGACTGACGATTTCATGGCTCCCCATAGATCTAAATTACCTTCTTTCTTTAGTTTTCCAGGTATGGCGGAGCGACTTTTGGATATCCGCCGCAAAAGTTTGTGATAAATTCTTAAAACGAAAATGCCGCGTTGCGATTGCTGCTTAATCCGAGCTCTACAAAAATTCTGACATGTGGAGGCGAGTTTGTCTATCGGGGGACTCTCGGCAGAGAACCCAAATTCTTGGCCGGAAGCGATCCGGTTTTTAAGATAATAACGTTCTTCCGGTGAACATTTGTGACGAGCCCTCAGTGTTGATCGGGGTCTCTGTTATCGGCATCCTCTTGCTCGGAAGGCAAATAAATGTTGAAGAGGGTCCCTTTGCCCGGCTCACTTTCGACTTCGATCCGTCCGTTGTGATTCTTAACGATCCTTTGACAGATGGGAAGACCGAGGCCCATACCGCGTCTTTTCTTTGCCGTAAAAAAGGGCTGAAAGATTTTCGGCAGGTCTGTCTTTTCGATGCCAAACCCCGTATCCGCCACCGTTATCACCGCTATGGGCCCCCTGCTATCAGATCGCGTTGTTTTTGCTTCCACTACGAGCTTGCCGCCTTCCGGCATTGCGTCGATGGCGTTCAGGTAGAGGTTGACCAAAACCTGCTCCAGCTGCTGGGAATCGGCTTGAATTCGAGGCAGATCCGGATCCAGTCTTTTTTCCACGGTGATTTTCTGTTTGTAGAGACGGTTTTCCACCAACTGAAGGGTTTTCTCAATTGCATCTGTTATCGAGGTCGAGCAAAACTCTGTACTTCTGGGGCGGGCGTATTCCATAAGGTCTTTTACGATCTGCCTGCACCGCTTCGATTCCTCGTCGATGATTTGCAAAGCGCGATAGTTGGGATCGGCGGGGTTTATGCCGCTCAACATGTCTTCCACGAACCCCATGATGATTCCGAGGGGATTATTGAACTCGTGGGCCATGGAAGCCGTCACCTCGCCGAGGGAAACCAATCGCCCCGACATGATCAGTTGTTGCTCCAGTTCCTGAGCCTGCTGGCGCAGCTTCTGTTCACTCTGGCGCAATGCATCCTCTATCTGCTTGCGCCGGCTGATATCCCGGGCGATCTTGGACGCGCCGACGATATTCCCTTTGGCGTCTCGAATGGGCGACACGGTGAGAGAGATATCAAACCGACGGCCGTCCTTACGCCGGCGAATCGTCTCATAGTGTTCGATGCGCTCGCCCCGCCTAATGCGCTCAAGAATTCCTGGCTCTTCATCGTGGCGCTCCGGAGGAATTAAAAGGGTGATGGGCTTTCCAATCACCTCTTCAGCCACGTACCCAAAGAGCCGCTCCGCGGCTTGGTTCCAACTGGTAATGATTCCGTTGAGGTCTTTGCTAATGATCGCGTCTTCTGAAGACTCGACGATGGCGGCCAGCCGCCGGCTGGCTTGTTCCGCCTGCCTTAGATCCGTGATGTCTGCAAAGATGTTGATCGCGCCCACAATTTCGCCGGCGGCGTTGGTGATCGGGTCGATGTTGACCAGCGCGGTAATACGGGAGCCGTCCGGGCGCTCGATAACGACCTCTTGATTTCGAATAGGAGCAGCTCCGCTTAGGACTTGAGCCATCGGAGTTTCTGCGTGGGGCAGGCGCTTCCCATCAGTCCGAAAAAGCCGAAAGGCGCCACAGAAACGCTCATCGTGTTTCCCCGATGACAGGCGCACGTCCCCAAAGCTCCGAGGCTCGGCGGTTGTAATAGTTGATGATTCCGGAAGGGGTCTCGCAGATATATACTCCCGCCGGAAGCAATTCCATAAGACGGAGCGCGAGAGATGAGTTGGGTGACTCAAACAGACGACAAAACTCGGACGCAAAGACGCCGCTCTGTTGGTCAACGGTCTGCTCATGGTTTTCTCGAACCATGGTAGAGTGCTGCGCCCGCAAGCGGTCCATGGTGGGTCGATTTGGCGGCGGCTTATCACTCATCTGGGCACTCGCCTAACCCTATTATGGACCGGACGTAAGTCCCCGGGAAAGCTAAAAAGCTCGGCATTTTTAGTTTGCCTCTCGACCCAACGGAAAATAGAGCTCGAAGGTCATACCCTAACGGACGACTGCTGAACACAAGAAATTTTTTGATACGCTCGGATTTTTCAATGGGACAGTAAGCCATCGACGGTGGTCTTAAGTTCTTGGATATCCACGGGCTTGGTTAGGTAGGTGGAAGCCCCTTTTTTTATGCATTCGTTGCGAGTGTCAATGGTCGGATAGGCCGTGATCATTATCACTTCGATTGCAGGACGGCGGCTTTTAATCTCGCCTAGAAGCACGACGCCATCTATGGGAAACATCTTGATATCGAGAATAGCTAGCTGGAAAACCCGGGTCTCCAGTAAGGCGAGTGCGTCGTAGCTGTTTTTAGCGGTTATTACTTGATAACCCTGTTTGCTAAGAATTCTTTCGAGGAGCAATAAGAGATTCTCTTCGTCGTCAACGATCAATATGTTTTTCTGCAAAAACCCTCTCCCCTCCGAGCCTCGTAGTAAACGCCTTTCGGTGGCTCAGGCTCACTTTCCGCAACATCATTTCAATCTAGTGATGAGAACAGCAATCTAAATGCCAGGTAAAAAAGGGATTTCGCAGTATGAGATCGCCCCTTGGTGGGCCCAAATTGGGTCTGTGGACCGGTAAAATGGGAGAAATCGATGTGGTTCTATGGTTAATTTAGCAAGCCAGCTCAGAACGAGACAAGCCGTGTGAGTAAAAGGCACACTCACTCTATGAAAAAAACCTACAATCACGAAGATATCATTTTACTTGGCGCAAGGCTGCGATTCTATCTTGGGTTGCCGGATGAGTTGACAGGAATCCGCCGCCGTTTGCTTGAGAGGATTGCATAACCCAGGAAAGCGCGTCGATCATGACGTCTTTAGAGTAGCCGGCCCGCTGCAAAATTTCCACGCCATGCCGATCTGCTTCCAACTCTTCTGATCGGCTGTAAGCGCGTGCGACCAGTGTGCCCGCAATAGGGGTGATGGCGCTACTGCCGGGAATGATTTGCTCGAGCAATATAACGCCTAGACTCAATCCGGTTCCTAGCACTTGGGCGCGGGCCACATGCCCAAGATCGTCATGGGCTATTTCGTGGGCCAATATTCCTCTCAGTTGCTCATCGTTTGCCTTCTGAAGAAGACCCGTTGTGACGTAAAACTCGCCGCCGCCCGCGTTGGCGGCGTTTATATCAGGCTCTTCCACGACACCAACGCGGACCTCTTTTAGCGACCGAGTTTTATCGCCCGCACGTAGCAAAGGCACCATGATCCGCTGAAGTCGTGCCGCTTGACTGGGATCGAGCGGTTTGACGTTCGGCGTGCGAGCTTCCTGTGGCGACGGACGCGGCGGCCCGGACGTAGTTTCCACTGTACAACCGACCGCAAACGCGAGAAACAAGACCCACACCGAAGCGGCAGATAGAATCTTTTTATCTCGTGTCATCTTTTCGGTCAGACGGCCCGAGCCTGTTGAGATTTCTGCGCTGCGGGTCCTGCCATGCGCTGTTCCACTGCGTTCCAATCGATATTGGAGAAAAACGCCTCTATATATTTTGGCCTTTCAGCCGGCTTATAGTCCAAAATAAACGCGTGTTCCCATACGTCCATGACTAGCACCGGCGTGTAGCCTGCAACATTGCCGATCTCGTGCAACGTGATCCAATGATTGGATAGACGGCCGGTCGTGGGATCCTGATAGCAGATCGCCCACCCGACGCCGCGCATTTTGCCGATGCCGACGAAGTCTGTTTTCCAAATGTCGTATGTGCTGAAACTCTCCTCGGTCGCTTTGACGAAAACAGAGCCTTTCTTGGGATCGCCGCCGCCCTCTTTTTTGAGGTTGCCAAAATAGTATTCATGCAACACCATGCCGTTATACTCAAAACCGAGGCGTCGTTTTAATTCCGAATAGGCCGGCATCTCCTCTTGATCGACCTTGCCATCTTTTAGGATGGCAGAGATTTTTTCCTGAAGGAGGTTGGTCTCTTTGACGTAGCCTTCATAAAGCTTGAAATGCATCTCCAGAGTTTGGTCCGAAATGCCATTTAGCCCGCTCAACTTAAATTTTTTGGCTTGATAAGAGTTCATGCTGAAAGTCCTTCCCTTTTTTTTAAACTTCCCTTCTTGTTAATAGCGCGAAATGACTCGTCATACGCGACCCATAACGAGCAGTAGGATCAATACGAGTAAAATAAGCCCCAGACCACCGCTCGGGTAATAACCCCAGCCCGAGCTATAGGGCCATGTCGGCAATGCTCCGACCAGAAGCAAAACGAGGATGATCAACAAGATTGTTCCCATAAGACCTCCTTTCCATATCTCGTCCCCATGATTTTTATTTTGGACTCGCGATAACGTGAGCACACCTCGGGCCTTCTCCACGAACTCTCCGCCTCCGCTCCCCCGGGCGGGAGAAGTCCGATGATTAAATGGCTCTTGTTTTCCGGGCGGCTTCCGCATCCGTCTCCTGGCGTTCGAACCATTGGTCCGCCCAGCGGCTTACCTCTTGTTTTTTGTCGCCGTAACGGGCTTGCAAAGTTCCCTGGAACTTTTGATAGTCGCCTTCGATCTGCAGCAAATCGTCATCGGTAAATTGTCCCCATTGCTTTTTTAGCTCGCCTTTAAATTGAGTCCACCTACCCTTAAATTGATCTTTGTTCATAACGGCTCCTTTCTGGTTTTGTCGTCGTGTTTTTGTTTTTTTCTACGTCTTGTGATCTCAGATTACCCAAAGCATGTGCCAACCGAGCGAAGGAGGGGATCGCTGTTGTTTTGTAAAGATTTATTTCGTGCTGGATCGTGAGCGATCCATCTTTGTCCGAGCTTCGCGCACAAGGTGGAAGAAAAAAACAGACGCTAGCGTTGGATGCTCTAAACACAACTATCGCGATGCGAGCGATGTCTATTGAGTAAGTGGATTGTCAGAAACCGGACGGAAGTTTTTCTGTGTGCTCCAGAAAGATGTTGAATAAACGGAATCCATGAAAAGTTCGTTGAGAGGAAGTTTTCGTTGTTGATGATTTCGCCTTGTGCATGATTTTTGCTGTTGTCACAGATTGCCTCCTTTTTGAATTCCTGTGCGATGAGGCGATGGTGGTTTTTGTCGCCGAAAATTCAGCTGTAGATTAGAACTTTAGGGCCGCTTCTCTCTTTTTACGGGCCGCGAAGAAATAAAAGGCCGGTATTTGGCGACCTTAGAGAATAGGTTCATCAGCGGCTTAGGTTTTAAGACAAACCCATGGTATGAGAGTGGTCCGGTTTATTGTGCGCATTTTAGATACAAAATAAGTATGATATCTAGGACAGCCACGTTGGGGAGCATTACGGTAGTGGCTAAAAATTGGGAATATTGAAAGAGGAGACCGATTTCGTTAGAGCGTATTGAAGTAGGCTCATTAGAGGTGAATAGATAGTCTATCCGACGAGCGGCTAACCCATGGCCGCAAGAGAGAAAAGCCAATGAGTAAAGAAAACGGACAGCCCCTGAGAGCGGGAAAACTGTTAGTGGTCGATGACGACAGCAATCTCGTGGAGCTTGTTTCTATGAAGCTTCAGGCGGCGAACTATGAGGTGGCCACCGCCCTTAAGGAGGAAGAGGCCCTCAAAGCCGCCACCAGCGATGTCTTTGACCTTTGTATTGTCGATCTTAAGCTTTCCGGGCGAAACGGGATCTCTCTAATGACGGAACTGCACTCGGTCAACCCCGAGATGCCGGTCATTATACTGACCGGTCATGCCAGCGTGGAAAGCGCTGTGGAGGCGATGAAGAAGGGGGCCTACAGCTACCTGACCAAACCCTTTAACACCCCCGAACTATTGTTACAGATCGAGCGGGCGTTGGAGAACCGCCGGCTGAACTCTGAGATCCAAAGACTGAAGGAGCTTTTGGAGGAGCGATACGATTTTACGAACATCATTGCGAGAAGTGAAGGGATGCGAAAGGTCCTCGACGTGGTCTCGCGCATCGCCTGTACCGAATCGACGGTATTTCTGCAGGGGGAGAGCGGCACGGGCAAGGAAATCGTGGCCAAGGCCATCCATCTCGCGAGTTCACGGAAAAATAAACCCTTTGTGGCCATCAATTGTGCGGCCCTGCCCGCAACCTTGCTCGAAAGCGAGCTTTTCGGTCATGAAAAAGGGTCGTTCACGGGCGCCAACCGAAGCACGAAGGGCCTGCTCAGCCAGGCCGATGGAGGCACGATCTTCTTGGATGAAATCGGCGATATGCCGGCTTCCCTTCAGGCTAAACTCTTGCGCGTGTTGCAGGAGCGTGAATTTTATCCCGTGGGCAGCGAGAAGCCGGTTCAAGTCGATGTCCGCATCATCACCGCCACCAATAAGGATCTGCAGGCTGAGGTCAAAGAAGGCCATTTCCGCGAGGATTTGTTTTACCGGCTTCACGTGATTCCGATTCATCTGCCGCCGCTTCGCGAGCGAAAGGAAGATATCCCGCATTTGGCCAACCATTTTCTAAAAATCATTTCCCAGCAGATGAAAAAAGAGGTCAAGGGTATTACCCCCCAAGCGATGCAGAAGCTCATGCTTCACGATTGGCCGGGCAACGTCCGGGAACTGGAAAATTGCTTGGAATATGCCGTGGCGATGACCCCCCTGGATACGATTACCGAAGAGTTTGTCCTCCAGACCCGGCCCTCTACCCCGGCGCTATCCCCGCAACAAGAAACCGGCCCCCAGATGCACATCGCGCTCAACGGGCCGGTCAAATCTTACAGGGATGCCCGCTATCTATTTGAAAGGGATTATCTGGTTAGGCTCCTGGAGCTTTGCGGCGGCAAAGCCAGCGAGGCGGCAAAACTTGCCGGCAAGTGCCGCACCGACTTCTATGAGCTACTTCGAAAACACGAGATCAAGATCGAAAATTTCAAGGCCGCCCCCAACGTAGCCCATACGGAGTGACGCTCACGGAACCTCGGCGTTAAACGGAATTGGTTTCCAGGTCTTTCGCTTCGCCGGCCTCTTGGTGAGGCAATCCTAACAGCGCCAGTGAGCGGGCTTCCAGCGGATATTCGGTGCCGCCGTGAATAAGCCGCTGTCGACGCTTGTTTTTCTCTTCTTTGGTGTCGAAGACGACCTGCCAGCGCATCTTACGACGGTGCGCCGGGAGAACAAAGTTAACCGGCTCATGGTGCGCGTTCAGTAAGATCAGCAGAGTGTCATCTAAAATCCGGTTGCCGCGGGCGTCAACTTCTTCGATGGCGTCGCCGGCAAGCCGCAATCCGAGGCAGCGGGCGAATCCGTTGTTCCAATCATCGTCCGTCATTTCTTTCCCATCCGGCTTAAACCAGGCCAGATCTTTAACCTCGGAGCCGCGGATCCTGCGTCCTTGAAAAAATACCCGGCGCCGGAGAACCGGATGTTGGTGAAACAGCCGGATCAACAACCGGGTGAATTCCAACAGGTCCCGTTTCCAGCGATCGAGCTTCCAGTCCATCCAGGAGATCTCATTGTCCTGGCAGTAAGCGTTGTTGTTGCCTTGTTGCGTGCGTCCGATCTCGTCACCCGCCAGCAGCATGGGAACCCCTTGAGAGAGAATCAAGGTCGCCAGGAAATTGCGCTGTTGGCGGGCCCGCAGAGCGATTATTTCTCTGTCGTCCGTGGGGCCTTCTGCGCCGCAATTCCAGCTTAAATTCTCATTGTGCCCGTCACGGTTCTCTTCCCCGTTGGCTTCATTGTGTTTTTCGTTGTAGCTGACGAGATCAGCCAGGGTGAACCCGTCATGGGCAGTCACGAAGTTAATGCTCGCGTAAGGACGACGTCCGCCTCTGCCATAGAGGTCGCTGCTCCCGGTCAGACGCATGGCCAGACCTCCGACCAACCCACCCTCGCCCTTCCAAAAACGTCGCACGGTGTCGCGATATTCCGCGTTCCATTCGGCCCACAGAATGGGAAAGTTTCCAACTTGATACCCGCCTTCGCCTAAGTCCCAGGGTTCCGCGATCAACTTCACCTGTGATAGCACGGGATCTTGATGAATAATGTCAAAGAACGCGCCCAGGCGATCCACGGAATGAAGCTCTCGCGCCAGGGTAGATGCCAGATCGAAGCGAAATCCATCGACGTGCATATCGAGCGCCCAGTAACGCAAGCTGTCCATAATCAGCTGCAGGGTATGCGGGTGAGTCATGTTCAACGTATTGCCGCAACCGGTGTAATCCATGTAGTAGCGACGATCCTCAACCAGACGGTAGTAAGAGGCGTTGTCGATTCCCCGAAAGCACAGAGTGGGTCCCAGGTGGTTTCCCTCGCCGGTATGGTTGTAAACAACATCGATGATGACCTCGATACCTTCACGATGAAGGGTCTTCACCATAGTTTTGAACTCCGCCACTTGCTCGCTGAGCACTCCCGTCGACGCATAGCGGGCGTCCGGCGCAAAAAATCCGATGGAGTTGTAGCCCCAGTAATTGGTCAGGCCTCGATCCACGAGCGATTTGTCGGCGACAAATTGATGCACCGGTATCAGTTCAACAGCCGTGATGCCCAACGATTTGAGGTAATCGACGACGGCCGGATGGGTCAAACCGGCATAAGTGCCTCTCAGCTCTTTCGGCACTTTGGGATGCCGCGCCGTGAATCCCTTTACATGCATCTCGTAGATCAGTGTCTTGTGCCAGGGGATCCGCAGGGGGGCATCTTGTCCCCAACTGAAGGCTGCATCTACGACCACGCACTTCGGCAACCCATCGGCACTGTCGCGCTCGTCTAAAGACAAGTCGGCTTCGGGATGTCCTATCGTATAGCCGAAGAGTGCATCGCTCCAGCGTATGGGTCCGGCAATGGACTTGGCGTAGGGATCTAAAAGAAGTTTGGCGGGGTTAAACCGGTGCCCTTCGGCGGGGCTGTACGGTCCATGCACACGATAGCCGTAGAGCTGTCCTGGCCGCGCTTCCGGCAAATAAACGTGCCATACCTGGTCGGTCTGTTCGGTCATCCGGATTCGCTGCGTCTCGCGGGTTCGGTTTTCGCCGTCGAACAGGCAAAGCTCTACACCCGTCGCATTTTCAGAGAACAGCGCAAAGTTCACGCCGGATCCGTCCCAGGTAGCTCCCAGTGGATAGGGATTGCCAGGCCATACTTTCATCAAAAACCCCCATTATTAGTTTGCGCTGTGCATCATCTTTCGGCGCGCTGAACGATCATTGTCGTGATTTCGAGACATCCGAAGGATGTTGTTCGTAGCTGTGCAAATCAAAGACCACGAACGATACTATCAAACTATCGTAGAAGACCTTCGCAACATGGGGACTCGCGGGAAAGGCGGAGTCGAAGGCGTTAGGGGGCGCGGCTGCGGATTTCATTGATCGCTTTTAAAATCTCCGTAACCGAATCCATTTTGCGGATCTCATCTAGCGAAAAGCGCGCTTTGCGTTTCCAGTTGGGCCGTTCCTCCCAGGTCCCGGGCACATTTTGTGGAAACGGTTCAAGCCAGAGATCTTCCAGATTCACCAGCAGCAGATAGGCATCCCCGCTCGCCAACTGAGAGAGCCAAGCGCGCAGAATCGCCAGAGGATCCGGCGATTCTCCTTCAAGCCAGCCGCGCGATTGTAAGTAGGTGGTGAGTGCTTCACGGATGGATGCGCGGTCCTGCTGCGCAATTTGCGCCTCCGGCGGGGATAGAAGTCCAAGCGCAAGCCGATCCTCAATGTCTTTGCCTTGCCAAAAGCCGGCGAAGGTCGGCGTATCATGAGTGTTCAAGCTCGCCACCGCGTCACGAGCAGCCTCTTGAAGCGCGCTCTGCGAATCGGCTGTGACGCAGAATTGGCTAACGTACATGCCGTGGACTCGATGTTTGGCCAGGGCTGTATTGACGTACGGCGGCACGGTGCCGAGGTTCTCACCGACTATTTGGACCCGATTCCGGTGCGATTCCAGACTCAAGATCGCGTAGAATTCTTCAGCCGGATAGTGGACGTACATTCCTTCGCTGGGCCCAAAGCCGTCAGGGATCCAAAATAGACGGTGGAGTCCCATAACATGATCCATGCGCAGCATTCCCGCATGCTGGAGATGATGCCGCAGACACGCGATATAGTAGCGATAGCCTTGCTGCCGAAGCCCATCGGGCTGCAGTGGCGGGAAACCCCAGTTCTGACCCTTGGTAAAAAAACTGTCCGGCGGCGCGCCTCCGCTTGCGTCTAAAGCAAACGCCTGGCGCTCGCGCCAGACATCGTAGCCGTCGCGGTTTACTCCCAGCGGAAAGTCGAGGTAAAGTGCCGGCCCGCCCGCTTTCATCTTTTCTGCCAGGGCCTGCATCTGTTCTTCGGCCTGCCATTGCACGTAGAGATGATACTGTTTGGCTTTTTCATCGTAGTCGCCCGCTCCCAGCGTGCCATCGCGATGGACCCCGGGCCAAAGCTCCCATGGCTTACGCTCGCGCTCCACTTTGGCGCGAAACGCGGCGTAGTCCTGGGCTTGCGGATGAGTCTCAACGAAACGTTGGAAAGCTACTCTCCGTTTGGAAGCCCGGTGCAACAGCGTGTGAAGCAGTTCCTCAAGGATCCGGCGCTTAAGCGCCATCATTGGCCGGTATCCAATCAAAGAGCCGGCGCGTAAACGCTCGAGATCAGTTTGGAAGCCAGAGGAATGGAGCATTAAACGGGCTGCCGTATTGCGTTGGAGCTCCGTTATGCGCGTGACATCGAGATAGAATTCGTTCCAAAAAAGACGGCTTACAGGAGCATAGGGGCTCGGATTGAAAGGCTCATCGAGAAATGTCGAAAGTAAGGGCAACGTTCCCACGAAGTCTCCGCCCATTTGACCTGTAAAATCGACTAATCTTTCGAGGTCGGAAAAATTGCCGGCACCCCAGTTTTTCTCAGAGGCGAGGGCGTACAACGGACAGAAAAGACCCCAGAGTTGGGGGTTGACGGTCGATCCGCCATAGGTTTGAAAGATCGAGGACAAAACATAGGAGTCAAAGTTAAGCGCGCCAACCTGCAAATGCAGGCGATGGTAACCGAGGGGCAAGGGCCCGGGAAAAACGATCCGGCGCGCCACATAGCACACACCTTCGATGCGGCTTTCTACGGGCTTTGTTCTAAAGTCGCTCTGGCATTTGCCTTCAACGACCTCGCCGCTTTCCAGCTCGATTCGATACCGAGGCTCCGCCGCCGCGAGCGGGCTCGGCAGTCTAAGTTTGAGCCGCAGGGGAGCGCCGTCCCAGGCGATGACTACTGGATCAATGGCTCGCTGGATCAGAAATTGCCGGCGCTGGCGGAGCGCGCCGGCAAGATCATCCATGCGCTCTACCGGCGCGCCTAAAATGTTGAGCACGCGAAGAATGGCTTCGGGAGGCGGTCGCATCAAATGTCCGATGCCGTCGTGGAGATTAATTTGAATGTTGAAGAGGCGAGCGACGTTGTGCAGCAGTTTGCTTTCAGTCATTTGGCTCGGTTGGATTCTTCCGGCTTGACCATTTGCAAGATGCCCGCAACGGGAACATCAACCCAGCTGGGACGGTTGTTCAGCTCGTAACCCAGTTCATAGATGGCTTTCTCGAGGGTATAAACGCTCAGCATGAGGTTAAACTCCTCCGCGGATTTGGGCGTGAAAGAAGCGTTGGCGGTCGCCTCCAAGTAACCCTTCAAGAAGGTCACCGACACCCAAAAATCCCAAAATCGCGCCCAGGGTTTTAACTGAAGGGCATCCTCCGGCCGTACGCTGTTGTTTCTTAGTTTTGAAAGCGCCGCGTAGTTAAAGGAGCGGAGCATGCCGGCGACGTCGCGCAAAGGCGATCGCTTCAACCTCCGCTCAGTGATCGGTCTGGCAGGCTCCCCTTCGAAATCGATAATGACAAAGTCCTTGCCGGTGAAAAGCACCTGGCCAAGGTGAAAGTCGCCATGGCAACGAATACGCATGCCGGTCATTTTCTTATCCACGATCTGTCTAAGACGATCGAAAATCGTCCCTTCCAGCTGGAGAATTTTAGCGGCATCCGGCCGAATGTCTTCCGCCAATCCCAGCAGCCGTTTTTCCAACAGGGAAAGCGACTGATCGGCGAGGGTGCGGAAGCTTTGATAAAGCGAGCGACGATACAGCGCCGTGAACGGTTCCGGAGCAAAGGCGGGATCTTTCACATCCGAGGCCAGGGCCTTGTGGAGTTCGCCCGTGCGTTGACCGAGCAGAAGGGCGGATGACAAATAGGAGCCCATCAGCTCCTGCGCCAAAGGGGGAGTCTCCTGTGTTGCAAGCTCAGCCAACGGTTGTTCGGGGATCATGCTCGTTTGGAACGCGGGGTGGCGGCTCAAGACTTCTTCGAAATAACGTCCGAGGCTGTCCAGGGTATAGCGCCAGGCATCTCCCTGGTTTACGACCAGACCCTGGAGAATTCCGAGTGTGCCAGGCTCGATCTGCCCGTTGCGGATTTCGAGAAAACCCGCCAAGGGCGGCACGTTGGCAAAGGAAGTCTTCTCCGTGATGAAGCGGCCGACCTCCACATCGGGATTGAGACCTTCGCCGACGCGACGAAAAAACTTCAAGATGAGCCGGTCACCGTAAATGATCGAAGTGTTGCTTTGCTCTCCTCTCAACATGGACGGTTCCAGGGACGCCTCTGTATCACCCGCCAGCGCGCGAAACATCTTGGACGGCTGCGCGTGTATTTCGGCGTTGTCACCCTTAAAACGCCGGCCGCGCCCGATGCCCGCAAGCAACGCTTTGCAAAAGCCAGGATCGTACAGTGCGTCGTAGAGCACACCCTCCGTCTCGAAATCTTTGCCCTTTATTTTCAGTTGTGCGACGATCGATTGGGGACTCGTCTGGCGTAATTCGAAAGCGCGATCCCCCGCAGCAAACGCTAGGGGGAGCAGATAGGTCTCCGGCGTGCCACCGGTGTATTGGACTTCCCACGTGGTGAAAAAAACCGTCGCTGAATCAAAAGCAAACGGGACGGTATCGATACTTCTCACGGAGCGAATCGGCTGCGCCTTGCCGCCGAACCAGCGGCAGGTGAGGAGATAAGCCGGGAAGATTCGCTCCAGGCTAGTGCGGGCCCTGCCATAGAGAATGTTTTCCCAAGAGTCGGCGGTCTCCAGGCGCGCGGGCTCAAATCCTTCCACGGCGGCGCGGGCCTCAGAGATGCGCGCTTGCTCCAGCTTGAACCAATAGAAGGAGTGCGGACCAAGGGTCAGGAAATAGGGCAGTTCGCCGATGGCGGGAAATCGCGTATGGCCGAACAATTCCACCGGCACCGTCCCCTTATAGGCGGCGAGGTCGAGCTCGACGTAGTTGACGAAACGGGAAAGGTTGGCGACGACCAGGATAATCTCATCCTGAAATCGCCGGGTGAAGACCAGTACTTTGTGGTTTTCGGGGTAGAGGAATTCGAGGCTTCCCCGACCGAAGGATTGATAGTTCTTGCGCAGGAGCACGAGCCGCTTCATCCACCATAGGATGGAGCTGGGATTTTGCTGCTGCGCTTCTACGTTGACGGTCTCGTAATGATGTTCCGGATCGATGATGACCGGGAGATAGAGCCGTTGCGGATTGGCCCGGGAGAAACCGGCGTTGCGGTCGGCGCTCCACTGCATGGGCGTGCGCACACCGTTGCGGTCGCCGAGATAAATATTATCGCCCATGCCGATTTCGTCGCCGTAATAGATCACCGGCGTTCCCGGAAGCGAAAAGAGCAGGCTGTTGAGCAGCTCCATCTTGCGCCGGTTATTGCCCAACAGCGGAGCGAGTCGCCGCCGGATGCCCAGGTTGATCCGCGCCCGGGGATCCGTGGCATAAACCTTATACATGTAATCGCGGTCCTCGTCGGTGACCATCTCGAGAGTCAACTCGTCGTGATTGCGCAGGAACAGCGCCCACTGGCAGGCTTCGGGAATGGCCGGGGTTTGATCCAGAATGTCGATGATTGGAAAACGGTCCTCCATATGGACGGACATGAAAAGACGCGGCATGACCGGGAAATGGAAGGCCATATGGCACTCGTCGCCCGAGCCGAAATAGGTGACGGCATCTTCAGGCCACTGGTTCGCCTCCGCCAATAGCATGCGATTCTGGTATTTTTTATCGATGTACTGCCTGAGCTGCTTCAAAAAGCTGTGGGTCTCGGCGAGATTCTCACAGTTGGTTCCCTCGCGCTCGTAGAGGTAAGGCACCGCGTCCAACCGCATGCCGTCCACGCCCATCTCCAACCAGAAATCCAAAACCGCTATGAGCGCTTTCCGGACCTCCGGGTTGTCGAAGTTCAAGTCGGGCTGGTGCGAATAGAAACGATGCCAAAAGTAGGCTTTAGCGACCGGGTCCCAGGACCAGTTCGAAAGTTCGAAGTCTTTGAAGATGATCCGTGCTTCTTGATATTTCTCCTGGTTATCGTTCCAGACATAGAAGTTGCGCGCGCTGCTGCCGGGTTTGGCGACTCGCGCCCGCTGAAACCACGGGTGTTGATCGGAAGTATGGTTGATAACCAACTCGGTGATGACCCGGATCCCGCGCTCGTGGGCCTCGTGGAGAAAGTGCTTGAAATCATGGAGCGTGCCATAGTCCGGATGGATGCTGTGGTAATCGGCGATGTCATAACCGTCGTCTTTCAACGGCGACGGATAGAAGGGAAGCAACCACAAAACGGTGACGCCGAGGTCCTGGAGATAATCGAGCTTTTCCGTAAGCCCGGGGAAATCGCCGATGCCGTCGCCGTTGCCGTCGCAATAGGCGCGCACGTGGACTTCATAGATGACCGCGTCTTTGTACCAATGGGGGTTGTCTTCCAAGAGCGCGGACTCGCTGCTCTTGACTCTTCGATTCGCTGCCATAGTGGTCGGCTCACATGAAATAATCGAAATCTTGCTCGCGCCGGACATGCGGGCGGACGCGGAAGATCTGGGCTGGCACGCTGTTGGGATCCAATTCAATGTAGTTGCGCGGGCCGTGCCAGAGATAGCGAGCGTTGGTCAAAAGATCGTGCACCTGAAAGGCCTGTTGGGGATCAAGCCCAAGTTCTTCCGATGGAAGGTCCAGCCATCCGGACTGAATGTGATGGGGATCCAAATTGACCACGACCACGATGACATTGCTCAGGTCCTCCGTGGTTTTGCTGAAGGCGATGATCTCCGGGTTGTCGATCGGGTGAAAGCGCAAGTTCCGGTCGCTCTGCAAGGCGCGGTTCTCCTTCCGTATGCGGTTCACGCGCGCGATCAATTCTCTCAAACTGCCCGATTTCTCCAAGTCCCAGCGCTTGATCTCGTACTTCTCCGAATTGAGGTATTCTTCGCTGCCGGGTTCCCGTGGAATATTTTCCCCGAGTTCAAAAGCCGCGCCGTAAATACCGTAGCTGGCTCCCAGGGTTGCCGCCAGCACCAGCCGGGTCATGAAAGCCGGCCGGCCGCCGAACTGAAGATATTCGGTTAAGATATCGGGTGTATTCGGCCACAGATTGGGGCGGAAAAAATCGCTGACCTCCGTCTGAGTAAGTTCGGTAAAATACTGCGTGAGCTCCGATTTCGTGTTGCGCCAGGAAAAATAAGTATAGGATTGGCTAAATCCCAGTTTGGCTAACCGGTACATCACTTTTGGGCGGGTGAAGGCCTCCGCTAAGAACAGCGCATCCGGATAGTGTTTTTTCACTTCGCCGATGATCCACTCCCAAAAGGGAAAAGGCTTGGTGTGAGGGTTATCTACGCGGAAAATATGCACGCCCTGCTCGCACCAAAATAGCATGACGTTCTTCAGTTCGTTCCAAAGCTCCTGCCAACCTTCTGATTCGAAATCCAGTGGGTAGATATCCTGATATTTTTTGGGCGGATTTTCCGCGTATTGAATCGACCCGTCGGGACGTTTGCGAAACCACTCCGGATGCTCGGTGACATAGGGATGATCCGGCGTGCATTGAAAGGCGATGTCCAGGGCAATCTCAATGTCAAATTTTTTGGCTTCGGCGAGGAGATACTTGAAGTCCGCCAATGTCCCGAGCTGCGGGTGAATGGCGGTGTGGCCCCCTTCTTTTGCGCCGATGGCCCAGGGGCTCCCGACGTCGTCGGCGCTGGCCGCAAGCGTATTATTTTTCCCCTTACGGTAGGAGTAACCGATCGGGTGAATAGGTGGGAGATAGAGAACGTCGAAACCCATTTCTGCGACATAGGGCAGACGCTCCGCACAGTCGCGCAAGGTACCGTGTTGGCCCGGTGTACCACTGCAGGAGCGGGGAAACAGCTCGTACCAGGTGCTAAAACGAGCTTTGCTGCGCTCGACGTTGAGCCAAAGTTCTTTGTCATAGGTGGTCGCCCAGCGCCGGTCGGGATGTTTTTTCATCAACGCCGCAAGCGCATCATCCAGGGCGGCGGCAATCGCTTCAGATGAATTCCCGCTCAAGGCCGCCGCGAAGTTTGTTAATAACTGGCGATCTTCCCCTGCGGCGCGCTTTCCTGCCAGCTCGACGAGCGCCGCACCCGCCAACAAATCCTGTGCCACCTCTTGTCCGGCTTTCACTTTTTTGGCGAATCCCTGTCGCCACGAGTCGAACCCGTCTATCCATGCTTGCACGGTATAGCAGTAATGGCCGATATCGTTGACTTCGAACGTGCCGGTCCAGCGGTCGTTGACCAGCGGCTGCATGGGAGTCTCGGTCCAGGACGACGCTCCTTCTTTACGGTATAGGAGCAACGCCGAAAGAGTGTCATGACCATCAGCAAAGATGTCCGCCTCCACGGTGACGCGCTCCCCAACGGTCCTTTTCGCGGGAAACCGCCCGCAATCAATCTCGGGTTTGACGTTTTCAATGACGGCGCGCGAGCGGCCCTGGCCTAACCTGATCGCCGGCTGTTCGCTCGTGGATTGCAACTTCGAATCTCTTTTCATGGAAGCGTTGTTTTAGGTTAACATCCTCTTTTCTTAAGGCAACCAGGGCGCGTGATTCACTTGGGAAAATTTTATCGGCGGGGGAAGTTATAGAGTTCAATATTTTCAAGATGCAAAGTCCTAGGATCCGAAACGAATTGAAACGTTGAACCCGGAACCGATTCGATAATCTCAGGGCAGGCATTGAACGTTGAACCGCCCGTGGGTCAACCCCGGTTGGTGTCGGCGGCTGCAGGAATTTTCTTGACGAAAAGTCTAAGGGTAGAGGGATTGAGTTCCTGCAACGTCAATTCTTTGGGGTAGCGGATGTTCTGTTCTGAGATGTTGAAGGTTCGCCGGCCCATCTCCGCCATCGAAACGTCGATAGCAACTCTTATTTTTCTTGCGTCAAAAAGATAGAAAGCTCGGCGCGGGCCGCTAAAAGTCGCATTGACGACAGGCGGCTCGATTTCTTCAACCCGTAGATCCGCAGGGAGATTCTCCACGCTCACCGGAATCCGGTAGCTGACTTGGACCGTTTTTGAACCCGGTACGAAGATGTACCAAAAGCCGATGGCTAAGGAGAGAGAGATGGCCTTGGCGATCCAGTTCTCTCTGAAAAACTGCAGTGAGAGATTGCTATGCTGGGCGGAAGGGAATTTCGTCCGCAAAAAGCTATCGATCACGGCGCCCAGCTGCTGCAGATTCTCGACCTCTCGAAGCTGGCCGTCTCTGGCGACGGAGATGGTGCCTCGCTCCTCGGAAACCACGATGCACAAAGCATCCGTCAACTCGGCCAGACCCAGGGCTGCGGAGTGTCGCGTGCCGACATTGGCGAGCTGTGTGAGATTCTTCGAAAGCGGCAGATGGGCAGCGAAACGGGTGATGCAGTCTTGCTCCACTAGAACGGCCCCGTCGTGACCCGGAGAATGAGGATCGAAGATGCTCCTCAGTAACGGTCCGCTGAGTTTTCCATCGAGAGGAATGCCCCCGGTGATGTGTCGCTCGAGCGGGTCGTTGCCACGGATCACAATCAGAGCGCCGACGTGTTCCTTGGCCAGATCCGACAACGTGCGCACCAGGGTATCTGAAGTGTGGGAGCCGAGGGCCGGGACTCGTTTTCGGGCCAGACTCCAAACGGCGATTCGTTCGAAGAACTGGCGCAGCTCCTCCTGAAAGATCACGACGATCATGATTAGGAAAATAGCGAAGAAGCCCTGAAAAACCCACGCCGTCATTTGCAGGTCGAGGTAGCGAGCGATAATGTAAATGCCTCCCAGAATAAGGATGCCGCGAACGACGAAAGCGGCCCGCGTGCGGCGCGCCCAAACGATGGCCGTGTAGAACAGCACCGCCACGAAGATGATGTCAACGATCTCCGCAAAGGTGATGGTCGGAAACGGATTGATGATAGCGCTGTCACCCATAGCTCAAGAGTAAGGTACCACGTTTTACGGCTTGAAGAAATTACCCCCTCAGATTTCTGTCGCGTTGACTGTCGCGTCTCTTCCGTTTGCGGCTTATGCTACCTAATTTCCTAGATCGGCGGGCTTAGGATTACGATTGCGGTTAGGGTTGAGTAGCACGCCAAGGAGATGAAATAGTGGAATCGGGAATATTGGAATAGTAAAATCGTGAACGGACTGCTTCAACAATTAAGGTTCCATTCCTTCCTTCGTCTCGTTTTTCTGCTCCGGCTCGCATTATTTTTGGGTGTGGGGATTTCCGCAGCGGCGCACGGACAGACAAATCCTCCATCTTCGATGCGTTGTCCATCTCCCGCCGACCCACGGCAATTGTATTTCGAATGCAGGGGCCGGCCGTTTGATTTCATCGAAGAAACGCTGACCAAAGACTGGGCGGGACTTCGAACCGAATTGAACCGGCTTGGGATCATGCCAACCGCCTCATATACGGCCCAGGTCATGGGAAACCCCGGTGGCGGACAGTCGCGCGGATTCACCTACAGCGGGACATTGCAGGCCTCGATCAATTGGGACCTCCACAGGCTCCTCGGCATTCCCGGACTTTCGCTCAACATTGGAGGCGCCTGGTCCACGGGCAAAGACCTTTCCGCCGATTATATCGGGAATATCTTTACGGTTCAGAGCGCGTACACCGCTCCGGATAGCGGCACGAATAATCTCACCTTAGGCGAGCTCTATTTACAGCAGCGGTTGTTTAACGATTCACTCGTGATCGCGGCTGGACGCCTGGCGCCTGGGACCACCTTTGTTCTCATGCCGGTGCTCAATAATTATGTTAACGCGGCCATCAATCCTGGCTTGTTCGCTCTCGGCATCAACGACGCGTCGTTTACGTTCTATGCCCCTGGCGTGGAATGGGGCGCTCAAGCGATCTACAACATTACCCCAGCGCTGCAGTTGGCGGCAGGAGCGTTCAACACCAACCAGAGTTCCGCTCTGGGTGGTAAGGGTGGGGTTAACTTCGCGTTCCAGCAAGGCAACCGGGGCGCGCTATCGGTGGTGCAGTTGAATTACCTCCTAAACGACGCGCCGGGGGATACGGGTTTGCCGGGGCAGTATAGTTTCGGCGGCTTCTACGATAGCAACAGATTTACCAGTCTCAGCAACCCTAACGTCGCCAAGAGCGGCACCTACAGCATCTACGGCATGTTTCAGCAGATGGTTTACCGCGATGGAGGGACCGGCAGCCAGAAAGGCCTAACGGTTTGGGCGGAAACCGCCCTCGCGCCTAAATCAAGAGTCAACACCATGCCCTATTTCATGGGTGGTGGTGTCAGCTATCGGGGCCCGCTTCCCGGGCGCGAGAACGATATTGCCGCGGCAGGAGTGATTTACGGGACCTTCAGCCGTTACATTCCCCGCACAACGGCCGAGACGTTGATTGAAATGAATTACCAGGTCACCTTCAATCGCTGGCTCTCGATAACGCCCGATGTGCAGTATGTAATCCGGCCGAGCGGCACCAGTGCAATCAAAAACGCATTTGTATTGGGCACGCAAATGGCGATTGTTTTTTAGAAAATCAAAATGTCTCCCGCAAAGGCGCAAAGCATATCCTGAGTGAAATCGAAGGGAGCGCCAAGGGTGATAAGAGGTTTCTTTTGGGGGCTTGGCGCGACAATCTGGGTTTCAGATCTTGCTTCGTGTCCCGGCAGCAAGATCTGCCCGCAAATCGAGATCAGGTTGACATGAAAGCTCGATAACGGATAGGCTCCGAAAAAAATCGAGTACGGGACCAGATCGCTTTCTCCTGATAGCTGCTGGAGCTTTTCGAACCATGCGTACATCGGATCATCGCAGCAATGGGTTGTTGGTGACTGACACTTCAAAAGGAGCTTACATAATGAGAATGAAACATGTGCTTCGCCTGATACTGGTCGTTGCCCTCGCTGGCTGCGCTCCCTATGCGCTTGCGGTCAGGGAAACCTATGACGTCGCCACCGACCCCCGCTCGGTGCTGACCCAGGCCACGGACACGCAGGCAGAAGTGCAGATCAAGGCTGCCCTCCTGGCCTCGCCGGTGAAGGGCACCAGCGGGATCGACGTATACTGCCGCCAGGGAGTCGTGGTGCTCGTAGGCGTCGTGCCACCGGGCTCACAAGCGGGTCAGGCGGCGGTGGCGATCGCGCGCCAGACGCCGGGCGTGAGACGGGTCGAGACGTATTTCGTGCCCTCTCGGCCCTCCTGGGAGAGCGACATCGCCATTAAGGAACAAATCAGAGCGTCTCTCATTGCGGACCCTGCCCTGATATCCGGCCGGGTCGACATCGCCGTCTACGCGGGTCACGTCGTGCTCGTCGGAGTCGTCGACTCCCGTGCAAATGTCCAGAGGTTTATTTCAGACGCAAGCTCGGTTTCTGGTGTCGTGTCCGTGACGTCATACATCCAGACGGTCTAGGTGATTGTGTCCATTTTTACGGTTTCCGATTTCGACAATCGGAGTTTCGGACTTCGTCTTCCTCTTCCCTCGTATTGGACTAAAGTCCAATAGACAGGGTTTCAATTGTTTACTAGAAAGAACTCTAACGATTCCTCAATCGTGACGAGAAAATAAGCGAAGGGAGTTCAGAAATATTATGGTTATGATTTCGAATATCGTTTTAAGAAAAGAGTTTGTGGCCCTGGTTGTAGCTTTGCCGGTGCTACTCCTCCAAGGATGTCTTGCCACGCAGGATTGGGTGAGGGAACAACTAACACCGACTGAAAGTCGGGTCGGTACACTGGAAGGGCAGTTGAAACAGATGTCAACTCAGCTATCCGCCACCGAGAATCGGCTCACCAGCGCGGAGGGTCGCATCAGTCAGGTGGATGCCAAAGTCGATGAGGTCAGCATGAAGGCCGACAAGGCTTTAAATAGCGTGGCTAATCTTCGTTTGGAGCGGAAGCTCTTGCTGGATCTCAAAGATGGCGCGTTTTATCCCTCGAACTCAACGGTGCTAACGGCGGCGGGAAAGCACAACATCGACGTATTTCTGAGCGATATCAAGACTGACTTTGCTGAGAATAGTAATGTCGTGCTTGTGGTTGCCGGTTATACCGACAACACCGGAACTGCGGAATATAATTACGAGTTGGGGCTTTTGCGAGCCAGGGGGATCATGAAGTATCTGACCCTTGAGAAAAATGTCAATCCGGCGCGGGTAAGCTCGGTATCTTATGGCGCCACTGCGCCGGTGGGGGACAATAGCACCGCCAAAGGGCGTGAACAGAACCGGCGCGTGGAGATTCGCGTCTACACCGAATCGATCACCACCGCTTCTGCCACAACCGCGGCACAACCTGCCGCAGCTCCTACCGCTGCACAAGCTCCAAGAGCTGTGACAGTTCCAAAAACTGCAGCAGCTCCAAAAGCTCCATAGCGCTGAGCTGCCAGAGTCTTCCCGGTTTGATGAGGTTACAATGAGAGGCTGAAAGTATTCGAAGCTCGAAATCCCAACTGCGAAAGTGTTTGGAAGGAGCAAACGGGCTTAACCGAGAGCTTTCCTAAAATTTCTGTTTCCTCTGCTGCCTGCTGTGAAGAAGCGGCGAATTTCCCCCCTCGCATCTCAACATTTTTCGCCGCAGGCTTGCGAGCTATTGCGACCGGAAACCGCTTTTTCCTTCATGTTGCGGAGGAGCTCTTCGTAGGATGACTTGCTGATCACCCGGTTGAATTGGGAACGGTAGTTGTTCACGACGCTGATGTTCTCGATGACGACGTCGTAGACTTTCCAATCTTTACCTACAAGACGGAGCCGGTAGTTGATCGAGTAGCTGTCTTCGCCTCTGGTCGTTAGCGTGGTTTGCACTTCGGCGCTGTCTTGTTCTAGGAGCTCGCGGTTATAGGCGACCTTATCACCGCTATAGGATTCGATGGTCCCAATGTAATTGTCCTGCAACAAGTCGGTAAAGATATTAATAAACTCCTGCTGTTCTGCGGTGGTCCGACGGCGCCACTCGGGACCCAGGGAGCGCCGTGCCATCTCGGCAAAATCAAAGCGCGCAAAGATGACTCGCCGTAGTTGGTCGCGGCGTTCTTTCTGTTTGCCCTCCGTCTTGAGGGACGAGTCCTGCAAAATGGCGATAACCTGATCGACCGTGCTGCGAACCTGTTCCGTTGGAACGCCGGCGTTAGCGGCGGTCGCGCGAAAAATCGCCGCAAGACCAATAATTATTAAACCCCTCTTGATCACATACTGAACCAATGCTCTTCTCCCCTTACCGCGAGTTTCGTTGTGACGAATCGTAGCACACGAGTCAGAGTTCCGCCATCATTCCGCCACCTCTGAGATTAAAAAAATTTAACCCAATGTCTCGAACATTCTTCGTGTCTGCAGGAAGAGTCGGTAACCCAACTACGGTTAACGGTTTAGTCCGAATGTCTGATGAACAGCCGGGCAAGCTCAGAGATCTCGCCCGGTACATGATTGAATCTCACCCGGATCGATCTTGGCGCGATCGGACCGGTTTCCGGCACTGCCGTCCTCGGTGAAGTTGCGGGCGGCCTCGTTATGCCGCTTGGCAATTAAACTTTAGGAGCCAGACCAGCGGCTTTGATTCCTTCAATGGCGCAAACCTCATCCTCATCGGCAGTGCCGCCGCTGACTCCCACCGCACCGATAATTTCGTTTCCATCCATGATTAACACGCCGCCCGCAACCGGAACCACTTTACCGCCGGACATGTCCGACAAGGATCCCAAAAAAGCCGGCCGCTCTTTCAAACGCTCGCTCAATTGCCGGCTGGATTCGCCCATCCCAACGGCTCCCCAGGCTTTGCCGATGGCGATGTTTGGTCGCAAAATGCTGGCGCCGTCTTCGCGCTTCAACGCCTTCACGTGCCCGCCGTCATCCAACACAGCGACGCACATCGGCCTGAACTTGGCTGCTCGCGCCTTGGCGAGGGCTTTATCGATAATCAACGATGCGCTTTCAAGTGTCAGCTTCATTTTCTATTCCTCCGATGTTTTTTTACTTGAGTCGAAACTTTGAACCTGGAAATCGCCGACGTTAAGCGACTGGGTCATGGATGTCGTGCTTTTCAAAGGCGCATTTCTTTTCCTCGGCTCATCGTATCGCAGGACCTCGGCCTGTCTGTCAAGCGCGACATGGATTTACCCTGAGGAGTTTGGCGACAATGGCTATCAGTTCTTCCCGTCTCCGCAATCGGCAGCTACAAAAAGCGGCTGAAGCGCGAGTCATTAATTGTAGTACTGTCTCGCCGGTCCGTTCCTGAACCGTGCGAAAGTGTTGCGCGTGAAGTTATTGGACTACCTCTCCAAGGTTTCGTGACCCACGGCTGCGAGAAGAAGGGCGGATAACACAAGGAGCGGCGCGTAGGCAAGAAACGGCACACCCGGGCCGAAACTATCGGCGAGAAAGCCGCCGAGCAGCGGCGCGCTGACACCTCCCATTTCAGCCATCGTGCGCCGTGCGGCTTGCAGCCGCCCACGGGCGCTTGGCGGCACAACATCATAGGTCGACGTGGCCAACGATCCCAGCGAAAGGCCGTTGGCAATGCCGAGAAAAGCAAGCAGCACGGCCAACTGGAGGAAAGTCCCAGAAAAAGGAATGAGCAGAAAAGCCAGAGCAGGAATTCCGGTACTGGGAACGGTTGCCCATTTTCTTCCAACCTTGTCGATGACAAAGCCGGCGGGCAGGATCATGGCGAAAACAGTGAAGCCGAAAATCGAAAACAAGAAGCCCACTTCTTTAGGCGTCAGGTTGAGCTGCGAACTGGCATAGAGCGGTACGATGCTCTGGGTTGTGACCCGGTGAACGAAACTGGTGAACGTGGCAAACACCAACACGACATAGGTTGCCCGCAGTTCCGGTTGAATCTGATGAAAAAGATCTCTCAGGCTGCGCAGCCGGTCGAGTACCGCCGAAAGCCCCCAGCCCTTTATGGAGTCCAGTGTAGAATGAGTTTCATAAGAGGATCGCGAGTTTTGAACCGAAAGTCCAATGAGCACGGATAGCGCCGCGCATACCGCGTAGGCAACGAATATCGCTCTGAAGCCCAGGTTTTCAGTGAGCACGCCTCCCAACAAGGGACCCAAAGCGAAACCCAAGTAATTAACGCCATGAAAACCGCTGAGAACTCTGCCGCGCTGGTCCGGCCGGGCGAGATCGATGCCGGCTACCTCGCGGGCGATAACCCAGACACTCTCTGCGACGCCGATCAAGAAGACCAACACCAGGATCAAGCCGAACCAGGGCATGCCGGCGGCCAATAGCCCCGCAATGCAACCTAATGCCGGCCCCGCTATCAGCGCGGAGCGCGTGCCCAGGCGATCGAGGACCATGCCGCTCACGGGCAAGCCGGCAAATCGACCGAACGCCAATGCCGTAATGATTTGCGCTGCGGTGCCGGCGGAAATGCCGAACGATTTTGCCACGACCGGAAGGGCGGGAACAATCATCGACCACATTCCTGCCAGCAGTGTGCTGGTGTAGAGCGTGACGAGCCCACGGACCGTGGGACTGGACTTTAGTGAAAAGATCATGCGTGGTTGTGTGTTTGAGAGCGGTCGCGCGTGGTCGGCTCTATATTCGAGGGCGGCTAGGGTAATATTTCCCTGAATGCAATCGTGTTGTTCTAGAAGTCCGCATTTCCCGGCGTGCGGGGAAAAGGGATCACGTCACGGATATTTTTGAGGCCGGTGAGATACATCATCATTCGTTCTAACCCAAGGCCGAAACCGGAGTGGGGGACGGAACCGTACCGGCGCAGGTCGAAATACCACCAATAAGCTTTTTCATCCAAGCCGCTGTCGCGGAGCCTTTGCAGGAGCACATCGTGGCGGTCCTCGCGCTGGCTGCCGCCGATGATCTCGCCGACCCTAGGCACCAAAACGTCCATCGCACCCACGGTTTTGTTGTCGTCGTTGACGCGCATGTAGAAAGGTTTGATGTCTTTCGGATAGTCCGTAACGATCACCGGTTTCTTGAAAAGCTCTTCCGCGAGAAATCGCTCGTGTTCGGTTTGCAAATCACTGCCCCACTCCACGGGAAACTCCCAAGCTCTCCCGGACTTCTTAAGCTCTCCAATCGCGTCAGTGTAGGTAATATGGCCGAACTTTGATTGCGCAACGTGTTCCAGCGTGCTGAGCACGGTTTTTTCGATGCGCTCATTAAAAAACTCGAGATCTTCGCGGCAGTGTTCCAACACGTAGCGAATGATGAACTTTAAAAACTCTTCCGCCAGGGCCATATTGTCTTTGAGCTCGTAGAAGGCCATCTCCGGTTCGATCATCCAGAACTCGGCCAAGTGGCGGGGCGTGTTGCTGTTCTCCGCTCGAAACGTCGGGCCGAACGTATAGACCTTTGAGAAAGCCAGGGCGAAGATCTCTCCTTCCAACTGTCCGCTCACGGTCAAATAGGCGGGGCGGCCGAAAAAGTCTTGTTGCCAGTTGATGTTGCCATCGGCGGTGCGCGGCGGATTCGCCAGGTTCAAAGAAGTTACGTTGAACATCTGACCCGCGCCTT
Source organism: uncultured delta proteobacterium (assembly GCA_963737905.1). Lineage (GTDB taxonomy): Bacteria > Desulfobacterota > Binatia > UBA9968 > UBA9968 > DAIRFP01. The sequence continues at coordinate 188,799 of CAVTUQ010000019.1, forward strand.
CGCAGTCGGATGTCGTGATGATAGGCGTTTGGACATAAATGAAATCGCGCTCTTGGAAAAAGGTATGGATCGCGTGGGTCAAAGCGTTGCGCACGCGAAAAGCCGCGCCAAAGGTGTTGCTGCGCACGCGCAGGTGACCTATCTCGCGGAGAAATTCCAGGGTGTGGCCTTTCTTCTGCAGGGGATAGGTGGTTGGATCTGCAGTGCCATACACTGAAAGTTCGTTGACCTTGAGTTCCACCGTTTGTCCCTTCGCCGGCGATGCAACCAACTGTCCCGAAGCGGCGATGCTGCTTCCCGTGGTGACCTGCTTCAGCGTCTCGTCTGCCATCGCGCCGGCATCGACCACCAGTTGCATGCTCTTGAACCGAGACCCGTCGTTCAACTCGATAAAAGTCACGCCTTTGGAGTCCCGGCGCGAACGCACCCAACCGCGCAATGTGATATCGCTGCCCACCGCGAGATTGAAGGCCTGCTTAACGGAGACATAATTTTGGCTCATGATTTGAAGTATCGAATAAAGCGTGAAGATGTCAACTCTTGTGGCCGACCGAGTCATGTAGATAAAATGCCTCCAGAAGTCAGGTCCAGGGTCCGCGATTACTGGCAATCCGAAAAGAACGGCATGCACACATCGTTAAAATGACGATTCGGGTTGGAAATTTATTTGCGAATTTGCCGGAGCTTTCCAGGTCGGAGCAGTTGCTGAGCCTGTTTGAAAACCCCCTCGTCGAGATCCAGCGCATCATTTCGCAATCTCATAGCAGCCCGCCCGGCTTTTGGTATGATCAAAACGAAGACGAGTGGGTCATGGTGGTACGCGGGGAAGCGACTCTGGAATTTGAAGGCGGAGAGCTCGTGCCCATGGCAGAGGGAGATTATGTGACGATTCCGCGCCATGTAAAGCATCGAATTCAGCAGACTGGTCCTAAAACGATCTGGCTTGCTGTACATGTTCGCGGCTAGAGAAAGGCTGGAGGAACCTGTGGATGACGCGCATTTACAATAGCATCCAAATCCGGCGATCCATCGAGCAGGTTTTCGATTTCATCACGACGCCGGCAAGCTGGCCGCAGTGGCATCCGGCTTCGGTGAGTGTTGGCGGCAACGCTGACCATTCTTTGCTGCCGGGCGAAGAGGTTATGGAAAACATTTCCGTGGCGGGTCGTGGTGGGAAGGTCACCTGGTTGGTGCGGGAACGGAGCGCACCTCATCGCTGGATCATCGACGGCACCGGGAAAGACGGCGGCCGCGCAACGATTACCTATACCTTGACTGAACAGTCGGGTGGGACAAACTTCGAGCGAGAGCTCGTCTACACGATGCCGAACCCGCTGCTGGCGGTCTTGGATTGGTTGATTATCCGTTCGCGCATGAAGGCGGACTCCATGGAAGCATTAAAACGTTTGAAGCGTCGACTTGAATCCAGCGTCGTGAATCCAGTCTTTGTACGGCTCGAACCGTGACCTGTGATTTGATACCAACGGTCATTTCACTTTCTTCTTTTTATATACTCCTTAACTTGAAACTCGTAGAGCGCGGAAATCGGGTATTCTTCCAAATTACGAACAGCCTCCTTTGTCTCGGACAAAATGACGACTTCTTGACCACGATTGGAAGCAAAGAGAAGTTTGATACCGGGCTTGCGGTCTAAAAACTCCCCAACGGCGCGAAGGGTATTGGAGAGACTATATGGATCAGGCATCGCATTGGGATCATCGCTCGGCTCCTTGCGTTCTTCATCCTGGCGGTCTAACTCTTCCAGGGAATATAAGAACTCCACATTCATTGAAATGCCCTCGTTCGGCTTCTCGGCAACGCTCGGATTTTCTGGCTCCCTCCATAGCCGCAGAAACGCTGCGAATCCTCTAACCTTTTTTTCTTCCTCTTTCTTGCTCTGGCTGTCTTCCTTGACTCGGCACCGGACGAGGTAACAGTTGCCGTAACACACCACTTCGTATGTTTCAGGCCGTAACGGCTCTAGCTTCTGCCCAACAACCCTAAGGATTCTTGAATAACTCATTGCCTCTGATCAGATAGCTCGTTTACAATGAAGATGCGATTTTCCCTAGACCCGCGTCCGTGCCACCTCTTCTTTGATTCCGGTTTTTTCAAGAGACTGGCCGCTTCCCGGCCAATAGCGTTATTGTCCCCCCATGGGGTTAGAGCTGTCAACCCGAGATTCGGGTATCGAGATTCCAGTCGGCACAAATCAGTTGAGGAAGGTGATCTAAGGGCTTTCTTGTTGCGCATCCGTGTGGGAAAATCTAATTATCAAGGAAAACAAGCCTAAACATCTGCACCGCCGGGCGACCTTAGCAATTCGAGCCACCTCGAACACAGCGGTGTCCAGACCGGCCCGGCGACGATAGGCAATCGCGTTCCTCGTTTCGAGCAATGTAAAGCTCGCGTAAAGTTCTCAATTCGAGTCGATCAGAAAAGAGGATCCATCATGCCTTTTTCAGAAATTGTCAAGGCAATCCAATACGGAATGCATTTCAGGCTTTTTGAGATCAACAGAACCGCGATCACGTTGTCTTCGCTCATCATGTTTTTCGCGGTGATCTTTGTATTTGCTTTGATCTCGAAATTGTTGCGCCGGATCGCGGCATCACGGATATTTGCCCATCTGATTGTTGATGAAGCTACGCAGTACACGCTAAACCGCATTAGCCACTATGTCATCATGATCATCGGCGCTCTCGTTGCCTTTCAGTTCATCGGCATCGACTTGACCGGGCTCGCGGTGATTCTGGGCTTTCTCTCCGTCGGCATCGGTTTCGGTCTGCAAAATATCACATCCAATTTCGTGGCCGGCTTGATTCTGCTTTTCGAACGACCCATCAAGGTAGGAGACCGCGTCACCGTCGGCGATCAAGAGGGTGATGTGATAGAAATCAAGATGCGGTCGACGACCATCCGAACCTTGAATAACATCGCGGTCATTGTTCCAAACTCCAATTTCATTTCGTCTACGGTTGTTAATTGGTCCTATGGCGACCGCCGGGTCCGGCTCGAAATCGAAGTCGGAGTATCTTACGGTTCCGACCTGGAGAAGGTTCTGCGGGTCTTGAAGGAGGTTGGCGATGAGCACCCCGAGGTTCTTAAGAATCCACTATCCGAAGTCCTTCACGCCGGATTCGGGAATTCTGCGTGGAATATGAAACTGCGCGCTTGGATTGCTGAACCGCAACGACATCCGCAAATCAGCTCGGAACTCCACTGTGCGATTGTAAGAAAGTTTCGCGAGAACGGCATTGAAATCCCCTTTCCACAGAGAGACTTGAACTTGCGTTCCCCTTTGCCTGTACCCTTTATGTCAACTATGTCAACGGCTTCGGCCGAGTCATGAGCGCTCAACCGTCTCTGATCTGCGAGAAAGAGGACTGAAAAAAGCACCAACTATATAGTATAGTAATTGCGAGTCTTTATCGGCGGCAAAGATTATTATGAATAGAACCAGTCCGCGTTTAAAGCGAATGAGCGAGGGAGGCTCACGATGACGAGACGTGCCCTGTTGCAGAGTGTGTTTGCATCCGCGATTTGGACCTTATTCAAGGATCTCGCTTTTGCGGCCCAGCCGCCATCAATGAAGGACATCGAGAATTTGCAGAAAAACTGGAAGGCGCTATTGGCTGACGGGACCAAGTTGCCGTCGCCTTCCGATCCGCTCAAGCTGTCGAAAGAAGAATGGCGCAAGCGTCTGAACCCAACGCAATTCAATATCCTGCGCGAGGAAGGTACCGAGCCCCCCGGCACGAGCCCTCTGAACAACGAAAAGCGGCCCGGCGTATTCGTTTGCGTCGGCTGCAACCTGGCCCTTTTTACCTCCGATATGAAATACGAGAGCGGCACCGGCTGGCCGAGCTTCTTCACCACGATTCCGGGCGCCTTCGCCAACAAAACGGATTACAAACTGATTCTGCCGCGGAGCGAATACCACTGCATCCGTTGCGGCGGCCACCACGGCCATGTCTTCGACGACGGCCCGCCGCCGACGGGGAAGCGCTGGTGCAACAACGGCGTGGCTTTAAAATTTATCCCCAAAAGCGGCAGCGCATAACCAGTAAGGATTGAGACGACTTCCGAGTCGTTTCAATCCGATGTTCAAGAAGCCCGTGGTTGAGGCAGGCGGGATCAATATAAGGGAAATGGTTGTGGTGGGCGGTTTGCGCCGAAGGAAGAGAAGGTTAAATTACACGGTGGACTTCGGCTCGCGGTAGAAATGGGCGCGGTAGAGTTTGCTCGGGTTTAGTTTTTTCTCCTTGAATTCCCACAACAAGAGAGACTCGGAACGATACCATCGGTAACGTGAGCGCACTTCGGCGCCTGCGCTCTGATTTCAAAGCAATACAGCAGAGACAAACCGCGAGACGATTATCAGGTTGAGCGAACTTTTTTATCCCGAGCGGCGCAGAATTTTGAACGGCGGCAGCACCGAGCGTAGCTTCAGCAACCCGCCACAACTTGGGCAGGCAGTGCGTTTTGGAGGGTCGATCTCGGGGACCGGCAAATCGACAGCGAAACCGTAACTTAATTCGATCAGGCCACGAATCCGATCGAGCGGGATCTTGCAGTTGGGATTCATAAAGCCGTAGTAGCGGATTTTCATGAAGCCAGTGGGCAGCACATGCTGCAAGAAGCGGCGGATGAACTCCATAACATCAAGAGCCAAGATTCTGGAGCGCTGGCTGTGAGGCTTGCGATAGCGAATCAGCACGGTGCGGTCCTGGACGCCAAGGATGCGCGAGTTGGAGATGGCGACTTTGAAGACGTAGGGAGCGAGGTATTTGAGGCAGGCCTCACTGGAGGAGACCGCTTGGCAGTTGACGTTCCAGGCGATTTGCCAGACATCGTTGGGAATTTGATCGAACAATTTTGCTTGTTTCATCAGATCGCGGAACTTGGCCCTAAAGATGATCGAGAGCGCTTTGACCGGCAGAAAGAAATCGATTCGGGAAGGATGCCAAGAGCCATCCAATGAACGCATAGCGCCACCCGAAACGATGTAGTGGATGTGGGGATGGTACTGAAGAGTTCGTCCCCAGGTGTGCAGCACACCGAAGAAGCCTGGGAGATCGGCACCGATGTGTTTGGGATCAGTGGCGAGCTTTTTGATCGCCGCAGAAGAGGACTTGAACAGAGCCGAGTAACCGAGGCGCTGGTGTTGGCGGATGAAGGAACGCAATTTTTCTGGAACGGTAAACGTGATCAGGAAGTGATGGCCTGGGAGTTGGCGCTGGATCTGGGTTTGGAGCCACTGTTGGGATTTGTTGTACTGGCAGGTGGGACAGTGGCGATTGCCACAGGAAACGAAGAACTGTTGCGGCTCAGCACAGCCCTCGCACTGATAGAAAGCGATCCCGCAAGCCTCGGTGCGACAAGCGATGATGGCATCGATGACTTTACGATGGCTGCTGGGCATGGTCGTAGCATAGCGTTGGAGATACTCGGGGCCGAAGGTGGAAAAGATTTCACGAATGGAGGTCATGATCGAGTCCCTCCATCACGTGATTGATCAACTGACAGGCATCTTCCTGACCCTTCTGGGTCAGGTGGAGATAGAGCATGGTGGTTTCGAGACGGGAGTGGCCCAGGTAGCGTTGGATGACGCGCAGGTTGACGCCGGCTTCGAGGAGATGGGTGGCGTAGGAGTGGCGCAGGGTGTGGACCGCAACGCCCTTTTTGTTCACGCCGGCGTCCCGCTTGGCTTGGCGAAAGGCGCTCTGGAGGGTGCTCTTGGCCATGGGTTGGGTAGCCTGATGGGCATCGGTTTTTTTGTGGCCGCGAGCGGGGAAAACAAGCCGAGGATGGCGATGAGTGAGCCAGTATTGGCGCAGCAGATGGAGTGTGGGCTGGGGCAGAGCGACGTAGCGGTCCTTGGCGCCCTTGCCGCGGTGGACATGGATCATCATGCGCTTACTGTCGATATCGGAGACTTCGAGGTGGCGGGCTTCGTCAAGGCGCAGGCCGCAGGAGTAGACGGTGGAGAGAAAGACGTGGTGGGGAGAGTTTTTAACCTGGGCCAGAAGGCTTCGGACTTCTTCGACGCTTAAGACAGCGGGCAGGCGGTGTTCGTTCTGGGCGCGCAGAATCGACAGGATGTGCCAGTCGCGCGCTAGCACATGGACGTAGAAAAAACGAATACCGCAGTAGCAGATGCGCATCGTCTTGGGCGCCCAGCGGTTGACGTTTTTGCGATGCAGAAAGTATTCTTGGAGCTCGGGTTCGGAGACGAGATCGGGCGTTTTCTCGTAAAACTCAGAGAGCATCCGTACCGCGCGGGTATAGGCTTTCTGGGTGGGTTCTCCTTTCCCATTGAGTTGCAGGATGGCGATCATCCGTGGATACCAATCGTTCATAAAGTTCTCCTTCCGAAATAAGATAGGAGAGCTTATCGAACAACGATGGTGGTGGGACAGGAACGAATGTCAGGGCGAATTAACTGCCGCGGAGCGGCTTACTTGAACCATTGGGTTGAGACGGTCGCGGCAGACCGCGCCTCTCACCCACAACGTTAGACAGCCGAAAGTCAGGAGAGCGCCGATGATGGATCCGATCAGACGCAAAATCCTTCAAACAGGCGGCGCGGCAACGGTGATAATCGCAGCGCGGCGAGTGTTTGGTCAGCAAACTGCACAAGGAGGAGCTGCAATGTCGTTCTACAAAAAAGGCCCCGTTTGCATTCAATATGAGGAGGCCGGTTCTGGCTTCCCGTTGTTGCTCGTTCCTGGCGGGGGATTGAACTCGACGATCGCCGGCTTGAAACGCGGCGGGCCTTTCAATGCGATCGAAGAGTTCAAGGGAGAATACAGCTGCATCTTCTCGGACATGCGCAACGCCAATGGCGGTCAGTCCTACGGCCCACTTGAGATCGATCGGCCGTGGGATGCCTATACCGATGACCATATCGGTGTGATGGATCATTTAGGAATAGACAAGTTCATGGTCATGGGCTTCTGTATCGGCGGTCCGTTGATTTGGAACCTTCTGAAGCGGGCACCCGATCGCATCGTCGCAGCCGTGCTGGCACAGCCCAGCGGATTCCGCCCGGAGCTGCCCAACCACTCGTACGACAACAACATCAAGGGTTGGGGCCCCGAGCTGGTCAAGCGCCGGCCCGACATCACGATGGAGATGGTCGACAAATTTCTAACCAAGATGTACCGCACCAACCCCGACTTCGTCTGGACTGTGACACGCGATTTCGTGCGCAATTGCCGGACGCCGGTGCTGATCCTGCCGGATGATACCCCGCCGCATCCGTACGTCGTCGCCATGGAGGCCGCCATGCTTGCGCCGAAGGCAGAAGTGAGCATGTTCCCGTGGAAGGAGCCGAAGGAACGGATTCCCCTGGCGGTGCGCCAGATACGTTCCTTCCTCCGGGCGCACCGGCTCGCTTCTGTTTAGACGGAGGCGTCAGTACCAGAAGGCCGTCGACGCCAGGTGACCGCATGAAACCTTTCTTACGCCGTCTAACCATTGGGTTGAGAATGACGCGGCAGAGCGCCCCTCTCATCCATGGCGTCAGACGTCAGTCTCAGTCAACAGGTTACGGAGGTGGCTATGGAACCCAACTGCACACCGATGCTGATAAGTACCAGGCCGGAATGGGAGGCGCGTCACAAAAAAGCGAGGACCTGTTGCAACTTGTGTATGGGATAACAGTGGAGGCTTGGAGTTAGCGGAAAGATTCTGGGACGCGGCTATTGCGGTTGATCCAGAAGCTAAACGAACTGGGGATAGCGTTATGGATCACCAAGTGCGCTTTCAGATTTGTGGACCGCCACTGGTTTTGCGAATGTTGAAACAAAGGCCCTGATTATTCCTATGGAGTTTACTTCCTTCGAGGATTTGTGGCGCATTGAGTCGAATGCCCAGGGACCGCCTAAACTTTATATCAGTACTCTCTCTGAGCATCGCCAACAGGCATTGAAGGAGCGACTACGCACGGATATTCTTGGTAATCGCCCTGATGGATCGATTATGCTTAGTGCCAAGGCTTGGGCAGTGCGCGGGGTGGTACCGGCATAGAATTTTTCCGCGGACTGGTTTTTCGCAAAACGGAGCGTCTAACTTGGCCTCAGACCGATCGCTTACAGCGCCGGCTGAGCGTGAACGTTGGCCTTCAAATTACCGAAGTTTGCTTATGAAAATATTTCTGTCGCATCGCAGCCGAGATAAGGCGTTGGTCCGTGAGTTTAGGGACCTACTGCCAAGGTTCTTAGACGCTTGGCTCGACGAGGAAAGGCTTTCGTGGGGCGATTCCTTCCCAGGAGAGCTGAAGTCGAGCATTCAGTCGGGGGTCGATTTCTTAATCATATTCCTGGACAGGGAGGCGCTTAGTTCGGCATGGGTGAAACAGGAACTCCAATGGGCAATCGAACGCGAAAAGGAATTGAAGAGGACGTTTATCCTGCCCATCCTGCTCGAAGAAGTTTCTCCTGAAAATCTGCCCACTGAGTTTTCCACGCGATTATACCTTCGACTGGACGATTTCAGCCGTGCGTCGGTTGAGGCATTGGCGACCAGAGCGACACTACAACTGTTTCGTTTGGTTGTCGAAAGTTTCTCAGCTGTCCAGCTCGAAATACCGCGTCGCGAATCGCTCAACGCAATCCGTGACGGGCTTAGTGCAGGGCAGGCTCGTCTGCTAGGGTATATAGTCCGACAATGCAGTGATGGCTCAGAGCTGACGCAACGCGAGATCGAGACTGCAATGGGACACGCCCATGGCTCAGCAGAACTCTTTTACCGACTGGAATCGCTGATCGCACAAGGTTTCCTATTGAAGCGGCGCATAGCGGCAGATGGACAGTTTTCATATCGACTAAGCAAGGACTTTGGGGAGTTACGAGAAGGCTAACCAAGCGTTGGACCGAACGGTGAATAGCGGCGATCGTGATGGCAGCGATTTTTCGCGCCGCCGGTCAACTCGGCTGTTAAGCTGCCTGCACTATGCCACCTTGACACTTGTCAATTTCGTTCAGATACGCCAGATATGATCCATGACAACCATCAACCAAAATCGCACGCGAATGAACGACGCTCTTGATCCCTCATCTATCCTCCAAACCGCTTTCGGTTTTTGGCATTCCAAAGTCCTGCTCACGGCCGTCGAGTTCGGTGTGTTCACGAAACTCGCCGGTCGCCGTCTCACCGGCGCCACCCAGCGGCGCATCGGACGATTCGAGTTGGCGAACGGCGGTACGATCTTTCTCGACGAGGTTACCGAGTTGCCCATCGATACGCAGGTCAAGCTGTGCGCGTGCTGCAAGAAGGAGAGTTCGAACGAGTCGGAAGCAGCAGACGATCAAAGTCGATGTGCGCGCCATCGCCGCCACCAATCGAGCTCAATGAGGTTGTGAAGAACGGAACCTTTCGGTCGGATCTTTTTTACCGGCTCAACGTGTTTCCTCTGAGGGTGTCGGCGCTGCGCGAACGGAAAGATGATATTTCGCTCCTGGTCAATTTCTTTCTGAGCAAATTTGGCAAGAAATTGGGTAAAGAGGTGCGGGGTGTCTCTCAGAGATCGATGGATAGTTTGGTCAACTACGACTGGCCGGGAAACGTGCGTGAATTACAAAACATCATTGAGCGCGCGGTGGTGCTCGCCGCGGGTCCGATCGTCCAGATCGACGACTCGATGATGCGCTCCGGTGAAGCGGCGCAGGAGTCGGCCCTCGATACGCTTGAGAATGCTGAACGCAATCACGTCCTGCGGGCGTTGTACGAAACCCATTGGATTGTTCACGGCAAGAAGGGCGCGGCGGAGATCCTTGGGATCAACCCCAGTACCTTGCGATCGCGGATGGAGAAGCTTGGAATAAGGCGGCCAGCGCAATCGTAAAAGTTCCAGTCGTTTCAATTGTTCCAGAAGTTCCAGCGGTTGAGGTCAACGGTCCGTTGGACGGTTCAACGACGACGACTTGAACGAATGGAACAACTGGAGCTTTTGGAACCTCGGCCATCGCGGCGCCCATATGATGACCAACCGGTACCCGAGCAGCAGCGCCAATATCGCACCGTATTGAAACGGCCGGCGAATATCGGCTTTCACCAACCAGTAGAAATGAATGACGCCGGCGATTGCCGCGATATAAACCAAGCGGTGCAACCGCTGCCAGCGCTTGCCCAGCCTGCGAATCATAGCTGCCGTCGAGGTGATCGCCAGCGGGATCATAAGCACGAAGCCGGTAAATCCCGCGGTCACATAGGGGCGCTTGATGATGTCTTTGACGATCGCTTGAAAATCAAAGAAATGATCGAGCACCAGGTAAGTCGAGAAGTGCAGGCCCGCGTAGAAGAAGGCGAACAGTCCTAGCATCCGCCGGAACTTGATTATCTCGTTCCATCCAAAGATTTTGCGTAGCGGTGTCACGCTGAGTGTTGCCAGCAAGAAGATCAAAGTCCAATCGCCGGTAAAGTGCGTGATAAACTCGATCGGGTTTGCTGTCAGATCACCAGCCCATGCGTTGTACAGTAGCTGCCCCAACGGGATGAGACAGGCGATAAAGACAGCGAGTTTTAAGCGGGACAACATAGTCGGCATATAGCTCATGGTTTATAGCATATGGCGCGGCCTATGACTTATCGCAGCGTCTGCTCTCGATTGGTGCATAGCCGAGCCATACGCTATAGGCCATACGCCATTTACTCTCCTAATAATACTTCTTCAAATCCATCCCACGGTAAAGGTCCGCGACCTGTTCACCGTAGCCGTTGAACATCAAGGTCTTTCGCCTGAGGAATTCACCGATGCGCCGTTCCGTCGCCTGGCTCCAGCGCGGGTGGTCGACTTCGGGGTTTACGTTGGAATAAAAGCCGTATTCCTGCGGCTGCATCAGGTTCCAGGCGGTGGGTGGTTGTTTTTCGACGAAGCGGATCTTGACGATGGATTTGATGCTCTTGAAGCCGTATTTCCACGGCACGACAAGCCGGATTGGCGCTCCGTTTTGCGAGGGTAGTGTTTCCCCATACAGGCCCACAGACAGTATCGTCAACGGGTGCATCGCTTCGTCCATCCGCAGTCCTTCGACATAGGGCCATTCCAGCACGGGGAATTTTTGCCCGGGCATGCGCTTTGGATCTTGTAGTGTGACAAACTGGATGTACTTTGCTTTGCCGGTGGGCTCCGCGAGCTTGACGAGCGAATTCAAAGGAAAGCCGACCCAGGGAATCACCATCGACCAGGCCTCGACGCAACGCAAGCGATAGATTCTTTCTTCCAGCGGGGCGATCTTTATGAGCGTGTCAATGTCGTAGGTTTTTGGTTTATTAATTTCACCCTCGACGGCGATCGTCCAGGGACGGGTCGTGAGATATTTGGCGTTTTCTGCCGGATCGCCTTTGTCGGTACCGAGTTCATAGAAGTTGTTGTAGGTTGTGATGTCTTTAAGTGAATTCAATTTTTCGCTGGTACTGAACGAGCTTTTGCGAAGGTCGCTCAATTTTTCTCCCGCGATGACTTGACGAGGCGAGAGAGACGCACCGAACCCGCTGAGGACTGCGCCGGCGGATAGCGCCGTGGCGGACGCAGCGAGAATAAACTGACGCCGGTTCAAGTAAAGATCTTTGGGGGTGATCTCAGATGACTTTATGTCGTTCGATTTCGTGATCAGCATTCGGTTTCCTCCTCACTGCTATTTACGCGCGACCCTTCGCGAAAGATTGGCTAGAGGTCCTTCTCTGCCAGGAGCTGCTTGATAAGCGCTTCAGTTTTCTCATAGGCGCCCTCGCCGACATGGCCGTACCGGATAATACCTTTTTTGTCGATCAAAATCGTTGTCGGCCACGCCCAGATCCCGTAACGCTTCCAAATATCGAAGCCGTTGTCCTGTACGACCGGGTAGCGGATCCCCAGTTGCTCTGTTGCCGTTTTCACCTTGTTCAGGGGTTTCTCCCAGAAAAATTCAGGCGAGTGGACTCCTACAATTGTAAAACCTTGCTTTTCGTACTTGTCGTACCAGCCCCGCAACTGCGGGACAACGTTTTTGCAGTTAATTCAGCCGTAAGTCCAGAATTCGACCAGAACAACACGACCTTTCAAATCATTAATCGCAAGCGGCTCGCTATTAAGCCAAGGTCCGCCCGAAATGTCCGGAGCAGGCTTGCCGCTTGAAAAGGGTTGCGCCCGGCCCGGCCATAATAACCATGCGATCAGCGTAATGGCTAAAGCAAACGAGGAAACGGCTTGGCAACGAAAGATTTTACTCGCCCCTATAGTCGAACTGGTTTGTCTCCGCATTAGCAGCCCCTTGTTTATAGATGATAACTCGACGGGTATCGGTGCAAGGAATCCCCCGTGCATTTAGAACGCGCCGAAGCCGCTGAAAGTTCCAGGACAAGTATGCCAGGGGTGGAATGAGAGGGAAATAGGGGAGCCAATCTCCCCTATTTTGTTTGTGGAGGTTAGTGAAGGTGGTGGCTTCTTATCGTTGGACTGTCAAATTCTTGATCGAGATCGATAGGATGTGAAGCTTTCTTGAGCATTTCGATCAGGGCCAGCCGTGCCAGCCGGTAGGCGTCTTTATCATTATCAGAGTATTCAAAGGCTACTTCGCTGGCTGCAGCGATCAGTTCGCCCAGGGTGGTGTCAATCTTTTTCGTGCTGCGGTTTTCCATCGCTTGAATTGCTCCTTTCATCCGGTGTCCTTGGATAAAACTGTTTTATTCAATCGCAACCTTCGGATTTTCAGGGTTCTCGACCTCGCGCACAGTTTATGGCCTCGTTATTTAGACGATCAGGAGGCGAAAAAGGTGCACACCGATCTGATGAAAATCTTGAAAAATGGAAAATACGCTGAGGAATGGCTGCCTTGGGGAAGGACTACTCTGCGGACTGAAGAGGAACGTCGACCATTTTTTTGAAAATCGGGTCCTGTTTGACGCGGTTGAACTCCTCTGTGCTTACGTAACCGACCGCGGCCATTCGGCTCAAGATGAGATTTCTTCTGTTGGTGAGATTTCTTTCTCTGGCAGCGCGCGGGCTGGGGAGGAGGGCAGCGAGTGTGGCCGCTTCGACTATGTTGAGGTCGGCCGCGGGCTTGGCGAAATAATGGCGCGCCGCCGCCTCAGCGCCATAAACGTTTGGTCCCCATTCCACGACGTTTAGGTAAATTTCGAAAATACGCTTTTTTGACAGAACTTGTTCGAGCTGCCAAGCGATGACAATTTCCTTAGCCTTTCGCAAGGGGTTCTTCGAGGGATTAAGATACAGATTCTTGGCGAGTTGCATAGTGATCGTGCTGCCGCCTCGCGCGAAGCTACCCGTTTCCCAGTCCTTCTTCAGGGCTTCCTGGAGCTCTTTGGCGTCCACTCCCGCGTGGCTAAAAAATGATGCATCTTCACTGATCAAAACGGCCTTTTTTAAGTGTTCGGATATCGCGCCGTAAGCGACCCAGATTTGCTGACGCGCGTTTGTCGTGCCCTTTTGTTTGTATTCATGATCCCGCAACTCTATGAGCGCAGTGGTTTTTGGATTTTTCGTTTGGAGAACCTTGACGTCGGGAAGGGTCCGGTAAAAATAAGCGATAGAAGCTACGACGGCGGTCAGAAAAAGGCTTTTAAGAAGAATTCTTTTCATGGTTCGCGAGAATCTCTGCGGCTTTGAAAGTCATGGATGACACGGGAAAATCCGAAAGGGAGGCAGGTGATAACCAGCGCCATCGCCGGTCAGGTAAACGGAGCTTCGTCCCTTTAGGCAAATCCATGAGATAGACAGGCGAACGAATTTTTCGATGGGTGATGCTGTGGCGGAACTCGCCGATGCGGCGCTTCCGGCGCGAGATTCTCGCCAATGCCGCCGGTTGGCCCGGCAGTGATTCTCGCGGCCCCTTGCGCGGGGTTTTCTCACCGCCGGGAAACTCCCACAAGCCGGCCAGAATTCCTTTGTTCAGCCGTTGTCGCAGCAGAACTTTCCCGTCCCTTCGAAAGATTGCCAAGGGCCATTCAATCTCTTGGATCGGCGCGGATTTCTTAGTCGCAAGGCTCTCGGGTCGTTGATCCGTGGCGCGCGCCGCACAGTGGGCGGCAACAGGACAACGCGGGCAACGTGGATCTTTGGGAATACAAATCATCGCGCCAAGCTCCATCAAACCCTGGTTAAAATAACCGGGATGTGACTTCGATACGAGCCGCGTTGCGGCTTGCCGCAGCTCTCTAGCGTTCTTTGGAGTGAAGAGGCGATGCAAGACACGATGCGCGTTGCCGTCTATTGCCGGATAGGGTTTCTGAAAGGCGATGCTCATTAAAGCCCCGGCGGTGTAGTCACCGACGCCAGGCAGCGAAAGGAGGGCATCATAATCGACGGGAAGATGACCGCTGTATTTACGCACGATCTCACGGGCGCTTTTCTTAAGATTCTCCGCGCGGCGATAGTAGCCGAGCCCGGACCAGAGCGCTAAGACTTTTCCCAGCGGCGCTCGGTGCAGGTCGTGCACGGTCGGCAGCTCGCGCAGAAAGCGTTCATAATACGGCGTGACGGTGGCGACCTGGGTCTGCTGGAGCATCGTCTCGGCAATCCAGAGTGCATAAGGATCGCGGGTTCTGCGCCACGGAAGGTCTCGCCGATGCTTGTCATACCAGCGGAGCAGCTTGTGGCGAATCGCCGAAAGATTCTTAAGCGGCATCAATGCAATCGTGGAGGAATTTTAGTATTGAATTAGATTAAACGAAAAATCTCCGGAAAGAAAACCACCGGCCCCTATGCTCGCCGTCGCGTTCGGCATCTTAGCTTCGCTTTGTTTCGCAGCTGCGAGTCTGCTCGCTCAGCGCGGCCTGTCCATCGTGGCCACTCCGTGGGGCGCTTGGGTTACACTTGTTGCCAACACTATTTTTTTGTTGGCGTTTCATTTTGTCCTCTATCCAAAGGCACCGATTTTCGTATTTGAGAATCTCACGTTTGTGGCGGTGGGACTTTTCGTTCCTGGAATGACTCGTGTCTTGACGTTCCGCGGAATTCGAACCATGGGCAGCGCGGTTACGTCGACCGTGGTCAACACGACTCCGATGTTTTCGACGGCGCTGGCGATGCTCGTACTGGAGGAGCGTCCCGGCCCTTGGGTGCTTGCCGGAGTGGCTTTCATCGTCGGCGGGTTGGTTGTCCTCTCCTGGGAGGGATCCTCGCGATCGTGGAGAAGGACGGAGCTGATTTTTCCCTTTCTTGCCGCCTTACTGTTCTCCATGAAGGATGTCACGGTGCGGTGGGGGCTAGGAGGAAGTGATTCGCCGGTCTTGGCCGCCGCCATTGCCGCGGTTACGTCAACCGTCGAGATCTTCTTGATCAACCACTACATCTACAAAGAAGAATTTACTCTCCCGCCGCAGCATGTGCTCCATTGGTTTGTGAGTTCCGGCTTGTTCACGGGAGGTTCGTTCCTCTTCATGTTTCTCGCTTTCAGTATGGAGCGCGTCTCGATTATCGCTCCACTGATCAACAGCTATGCGGTATTCGTCCTGGTTTTGGCGCCGCTCATAGCAAAGCAGATCGAAAGAGTGACATTGCCCAAAGCGGCAGGAGCGGTGCTCGTCGTTGCGGGAATTTTCTTGATTTCAGTGGGAAGAAATTAGCACGCAGCTTCGGGTGTGGTGTGCCTGAAAAATACTGATTGCAGGCTGCTCAAAAAGATCTCAGAGGCGAGGCGCGCGTATTTCGCATATGGCTGATAGCCTATGGCATATAGCTGGAACATACGAACCATACGCTATAGGCCATACGCCATAAGCGAAGTGAAGCGAGGCGATCGAGCGCAACGAAGCATATGAGTCTTTTTCAGCAGCCTGCTAGTCTTTCTTGATGATTTGTTGCGCCAGGTAGTTTTGATATCCGACTTCATTGATCTGATGAAGCTGCGCTTCGATCCAATCGATGTGTTTCTCCTCATCCACTACAATGTGTTCCAAGAGTTCTCTTGATGAATCGTCGCCGGTTTCAACGCAAGTTTTTATCCCCGGATGAAGAACCGTGAGCGCCGCGCTCTCCAGGGAAAGGTCGTTTTCTAGCTGTTGCTTCGCGTTCGAACCGACTAAAATCTTGTCATAGGCCGAGATATTGGGGACTCCCTCGAGGAAGAGGATCCGTTCGATGATCTCGTCCGCATGTTTCATTTCACCTATGGATTCGTCCCAGAGGGCTTTGTAAAGTCTATCGTAGCCCCAATTTTTGCACATTTTGGCATGGATAAAGTACTGGTTGATGCCGGTCAACTCCTTGCGCAACACTTGGTTCAAGACGGCGATCACCTGTTCGTTCCCCTTCATAATAAGTTCCCTTTCTTTCTGTCAAATCCACAGAGTCGTAGGCGGCGATCAAGGATCAGCGCTGGGTCCCACCGGCGATGATCGACATGCTCGTGCCGCTGTCGGTTTTTCCTACAATGACGATCACTGTCGTACTCTCATTTACGTAACTTAGCATACCTCCCTTAGACAGCAATCCTAGACTGGGCTTCCATCCATGCGACGGCATTTCTTTCTTGTAGAACTCGATGACCTTCTCCGGATCTACTTTGCCTTCATACGTGGCTTGAGCGCCGCCGAAGCCCGGCAAGGACAACTCCACGCCCTTGCCTTCGGATTTCGTCATTCCACCTTCTCATTTCGGGTTCTTATTATATGTCTTTTTATTGGTTCGTACATCAGCGTTCTGGTCCGTTCAGTCCAAATTCAGTGAATATGGAGCGGAGATTGAAGCTTACCCAAAAACTTCCCTTGAGCCCGGTTCAAAGGTCGCAGTACAGGGCGCGCGTATTGCGCATATGGCTGATAGCTTATGGCATATAGTAGAAGATACGAACCATACGCTATGAGCCATAGGCTATAAACCAGCTTGCTTCGCTCCATTACTCCATCACTCCACTACTCCAGTCCCCTATAAACTAGGAGATGGAATCGGGTCGACTGGGCAGGCCGAGGAAATACCAGATCACCAAGAACACGACACCGACGAACTCCGGAAGAGACGGGGAGATATGAAGGAGCCCGCCTCCTAACATGCCGCCGAGCGAAGATCCGATAAACCCAAAAAAGGTGTAGACACCGGTGGCGGTACCGCGACCGCCGGGTGGTATTCGCTGTGTCAGAAACGCCGGCAAAATGGGTTGGTAAAGGCTATAGCCAAAGAAGAAGGCGGCGCCGCTCACATAGAGTAAGAAGTCATGCTGGGCGCCGACCAGATAGAGCGCATAACCAAAAGTCGCGGTCAACCAGCCGATAAAAATCGGCAGGCGGAAACGTCCTCGTTTCTCCGCGCGGCGCATGTAAGGAAAAACCAGGAGGACGCTGGGGAGAAAAATGATCAGATAAACTTTCCAAAGCTCGGCTTTTTCGAGACCGAGATCCGTCCAGCTGAGCGGATAAGTGAAGAAAAAGAGATTCAACGCGAATGACAGAACAAACGTGGCGATGAATATAGGCCGTAAGTCGCCGTGTAAGAGAATTGGTTTAAAGGCCATCGGCGGCCGTTGTTCGAGCCGACGTTCTTGGGGAAACGAAGTGGCGGCGAAAATCATCGCTAAAAAACCAAGCGCGGCCAAAACATAAAAAAGCCCGCTCAAGCCGATGCTTGCCGCCAATAGCGGCCCCCCTAGGACGCCGATCATAAACGCCGATCCGATGGCGATTCCAGTGATCGTGAAGGCTTGCGCGCGAACCGTTGGCCGAGTGAGGTCGGCTAAAGCGGCTAAGGCGACGGAACCCACCGCACCGGTTCCTTGAATCATACGGGCGAGGATTAACTGAAAAATGTTCTGGGCAAGTCCGCAACCGACGCTGCCCAAGCCGAAGAGTGCCAGTCCGATAATTAATACCGGTTTGCGTCCCCAGCGATCACTGGCCCAGCCTAAAGGAATCTGGAAGATGCTCTGCGTAAGCGCATAAATTCCAAAGGCAATGCCTGTGAGGCCAAGGCTCGCTCCCGGGTAGCGAAGAGCATAGACGCTAAAAATGGGCAGCATAAAAAAAATGCCCAACAACCGAAGCGCCGAGATGAGGCTGACGATTATGACAGGACCGATTTCAGCCCGAGTAAAAGAATAATGGCTGTCAACCAAAGGGAAGTGTGCTTTCCATCGATGTTTAGGTTGCCAAAAGGAATTCATGCTAATTTACACGCTTCACCCAAAATGGGAAGAGCCGCAGGATCTTCCAACCCAGATCCATTTAGTTGCTTCTCGGCGAACGCCCTTCCATCGATTCCATGACGACTTTGAACGCCGCGCTGGCTTCTCCCATGTAAAGTGTTCTGTGTGGGAAGGGAATCTCGATTCGCTCTGCATCGAAGGCTTTTTTCAATCGGCGCCGGTATTCCCGACCGATGCTGAATTGTTGCAGGGGCAAGGTCTTTAACCTGGCCTTGATGTTTACCGCCGAATCGGCGAAGGCATCAACGCCGAGGATCTCAATGGGGTTCAGCATCACTGCTTTATGATTGGGTTCCGCGTACATTTCTTCGGCCACCCGACGCATCACGTCGACAACACGATCGGTTTCTTCTTTATAGGCGACGCCTATGTTGAGAACATAGGCGGACCAGTCTTTGGTCATGTTCGATAACGTTGTGATGGCGCCATTGGGAAAGACGTGGACGACTGCGGCTTCGTCACGCAAAACGATAGTGCGAAACGAGATGGCTTCCACCAACCCTCCGGTGCCATTGATAACGGCGACATCGCCGACACGGACTTGATTTTCCAGGATTAAAAAAAAACCGCTAACGAGATCACGCACAAGATTCTGAGCTCCAAAGCCAACGGCCAGACCGACCACGCCGGCGCCGGCAAGAACAGGAGCGACGTTAACTCCGATCTGTCCAAGCGTGGTGAGAACAACGACAAACCAGATCAGCCCGACCACGATGGTCCATAGAACGCTCATCAGCGTGCGGACTCTCTTTTGGGTCGCGTCCGGAACGATTTCCGTGGCCTCCCCGGCACGGACCAGGATTGTCTCCAGCCGGTTGAACCCAAGACGCAGAAACCTCACGCCTACGTAGGCTGCGGCAATGATCAAAACAATGCGCAGCGATGTTTTGGTAAAGTCCAGTCCGACATCGATAAGTTTGGGCAAAAACCTCTCTATCGAGTTACTCAACATAGCTGACTCCTCCTTTACTGGGCCTTGGAATATTGCCGATAACTGCATGTAAACGGCTACCTGCATGCAGGCCGATTCCGGATGGTTTCCTCATACACGTCAAAACCTAAAGTGTGAAGCCATTGTAGATCTTTTCGTCGGTGAATTTTACCCTTGACAACGCCGTCGAACGCGCTAAGTTCCGGCCAGTCATGGAACCGGAGGTCACCTCATGAAGCATTACGGAAAAGCTCTTTCTATATTCTTTTTGGCGTCGACACTACTTGGGCTCAGCAAAGGCGAGGCGGCGACCTTGGAAAAAATCAGGTTTCCGTATTCGCCCATCGCATGGAATAGTTTGCCCTGGTGGATGGCCAAGGAGGCCGGGCTTTTTGAAAAATACGGTCTCGACGTTGAGCTGAGTTACGAAGGAGCGTCTTCAGTCATAGTTCAGGCGATGCTGGCCGGGGAAGCTAATTTCGCCGGCTTGGCGGGGCCCGCCGTGGTGTCAAATGTTTTAAACGGCGGCGATGTTATTCAGGTGGCCGCCGTGGTGAAGACCTTTACGATTCCGATGTATTCCCAGGCTTCCATCAAGGAAATTGCCCAGTTAAAGGGACAGAAAGTCGGTGTGAGCCGATTTAACTCGATTTCCCATATTGCCGCGCTCAATATCTTTCAAAAGGCAGGCGTTACGGGCGCAACCATCATCCAGACAGGTGGTATTCCCGAGTCTGCCGCGGCGCTGATGTCGGGCAACGTTGCGGCTGCCATGGTCCCACCGCCGCAAAGCGTCATGCTGAGAGATAAGGGATTTCGTGAACTGGTCAGCGTGAAGCAGTTTCGGGAATGGAATATTCCGGTCGTTGAGAACGGAGTCGCGGCATGCCGCTCCTACGCGGAGAAAAACCCGAATGTGGTCAAGCGATTTATCCGAGCGGCGTTTGAAGGCATTCGGCAAATTTACGACAACAAAGAGTTGGCCAGGAAGACCCTGGCCAAGTACACCAAGCTTACGGATGACAAGCTGTTGGACGAGAGTTACCGATTTTCCGTGGAAGCCCTTTCAAAAGACGCGTCCATGCCTTCTGAGGCCTTTTCGGCCCTGGTGGAGCAGATGATAAGCCAGAAATCCATCGATGCCGCGGCCGCGAAAAAACTTCCAGTGTCGGCCTACTACGACAACCGTTACGTGGATGAACTCGAAAAGGAAGGGTTCTTTAAGAAGCTTTGGCAGTGATTAATAAATGCCGGGTTTCGAGTTTCGAGTTCCGAATCACGGGTGGACACCCAATTCAATGCAGGCCGAAGTCAAGTCTCCGATGGCGATAGAACGGTGCGCAAATCTTTAAGCCAGGGGTCGGCGTCGATCAGGCGCAGGAAGTTCTGATGGATGGTTTGAGCCAGCAACTCAGGGGACAAATTTCGCACCCGGGCAGTCACGTCGATAACGTTCTGTACCTCCTTGGGCATGCCGGCGACGCCTTTTAGCCATTTAAGCCCGCCAGGGTTGTCGGTCTCCGTGAGCAGTAGGTGATTCGGAATCTCGCTGGCGATTGCTTGTATCGTGTCGGAATAGGACACTTCCACACCGACGGTGAAGTAGGCGCCGAATTGAATCAGAGCGCGAAGGATATCCAACGGTCCTGAATACCAGTGAACAATCGCGCGCTGAATATCGTAGCGCTCCAGCAGGTTGAGGATTTGTTTCTCGGCGCCTTTCGTATGCAGATTGACCATCTTTTTCTGCTCGCGCGCCGACGCGAGAAAATACTCCAGCACTTTCAGTTGCGCCGGGTACTGGGAACTATCTTTTACCCAGTGAAAATCCAGGCCGATCTCGCCGATGGCGGGACTCTGGTCGATGAGCGAGCTCAACTCGCTCAGACGATCCGCGTATTCCGGCGCTCGTCTGGGGTGGATACCGAACGTTGCCAACACTAGGTCACACTCGTCGCCGATTTCGAGACTGCGCTGATACGACGGCACGTCCATCGCCACCGCGATGGTAAAAACATCGTGGGTTCGAATCTCTTGTAACGCCTGTTTTAGGTCTGCCCCATATTTGTCAATATGCACGTGAGCGTCAATGAGCATAATTAGCCCATACCAACCGAGAGTTATGCATGTCAATGTGAGTGCCTAGATGGTGCATAGATCGGTACAAGCAAGGCGTATCACAGTCGTCGTGTTTTTCAGGAAGGACATCGTTGACATATTCCTCTCAAGCTATAGCGTGTAGTTGGAGAGATCAGCTTGTTCCTTTTTGGTCAATGCACCGGTAGGGCAGGTTAAAGATAGTTTTTGTGCAGGAGGGTCTCATGCGTTTCGGATTTGCACTTCCACAGGTAGGCTCGGCAGTCGGACCGGAAGGGTTGGTTACAGTGGCGAAACGAGCCGAAGATTTAGGTTTCCACAGCCTTTGGGTGCTTGACCGGATACTCTGGCCGGTCAATCCCCGGACGCCTTATCCCATCGGTGACGGCTCTCTGCCGGTCAAATACAAAAGCGTGCTGGACCCGTTGGAGACATTGACGTTTGCCGCCGCGCACACACGCCGTATCGCGCTGGGGACAAGCGTCCTCAACCTTCCTTGGTACACCCCCGTATTGCTTGCGCGACGGCTGACGACACTCGACATTCTGTCTGCCGGACGACTCAAAGTCGGGTTTGGTATCGGATGGTCGCCGGACGAATACGAGGCCGCCGGCGCGTCGTGGCAAGAGCGCGGCAAACGCGCCGACGAATTGATCCAAGCCCTAAAGAAAATCTGGACTACCGATCCGGTAGAATTTCAGGGGAAGTATTATCGCATCCCCAAATCCGTCATCGGTCCAAAGCCCGTGCAGAAACCTCATCCGCCGGTTTACATGGCGGCCTATACGCCTTCAGCCATGAAGCGCGTTGCAACCGAGGCGAATGGCTGGTTTCCCGTTGGCATCCCGCTCAGCGGCGTTGGGCCGATGTTCGAGGAGATCAAGGGCATGGTGAAAGAAGCCGGCCGCGATCCCACCGCGCTAGAGCTCATCGTCCGTGCCAACGTCGAAATTCATAACACTCCCGTCCAGAAAGACCGCGTCGACTTTACCGGCACCCTCGAGCAGATTGCCGAAGACGTGAAAACAACGCAAAAGCTGAGCGCAGCGGAAATCGTTCTAGACGCGCAGTTCTCTCATGGCGTCGAAACGGCCGGAGATCTCGTTGGACGAATGGAAGAGCTCTGGCGGGTAGTGAAGCAGTCCTGATAGTTTGGCGATGGGGATGAAAAAAACCAAACCTCCCACAGTTTGTGTTATCTTTTTGCGTGGTAGAACCACAGTTTTCGAAAACAGAAGTTTTCGAAAACTCTTGACGTCCTCGATGCAAGCCGCTAGCTTTGGGCCAAAATTTGAAGCGGTTCTGATTGCAGGGGGTGCGACATGGGTATCACGCGGCGCAATTTCGTCACTCAATTAATAACCGTCGGCCTTGCCGGCTTGCCAATCGTGCGCGGGTACAGTTGGGCTCAAGCGAAGGGCAAGCTCGGCTACATGAAAATCGTGGATAACGCAGCCATGTTCGTGGCGATGGAGAAAGGGTTTTTCAAGGCGGAAGGCTTAGAACTGGAAACCGTCCCGATGGCCGGCGGCGCATTGATCGCGCAAGGGGTGACATCCGGCGATCTGCAGATCGGTTGGGCCAACGTGATTTCGCTTTATCAGGCGCACGTCGAGGGATTCGATTTCAAACTAATCGCCGGCGGTGCGACGAACGTCAAAGGCAAGAACGAGAGCCACGCGATCCAAGTGTTAAAAACTTCCCCGATCAAGGGCGCGAAGGATCTTGAAGGGAAGACCGTCGCAGTCAACACGTTGAACAACATTGTTCACTTAATGGCGATGGCATGGATCGACAAGAATGGCGCAAGCTCCGGCAAAGTGAAATTCGTCGAGGTGCCGTTTCCTCAGATGGAGGCGGCGTTAGTCGGTGGAAAGATCGACGCCATCAGCGTCCATGAACCGTTTGCGACGGCGGCGCTGGCGAAGGGCCAGACGCGTGTGCTAGCACATCCATGGGGAGACGTGCTTCCGAAGTTTTTGATCGCCAGTTGGTTCGCTTCGGACAAGTGGATTCAGAAGAACAAACCGATGGCCGAGGCGTTCGTGCGGGCCATCAATCGGGGCGTTGACGCGATTCACGCGGATCCGGAAGGGAGTCGAGTTGCGATGATAAAGTGGGCCGGCTTAAATCCAGATTTGGCCGGAAAGATCGGGTTGCCGGTCTTTGAAAAGGGGATTTCGGACAAAGATCTCCAGGCGACTATCGACTTGACGCAAAAATACAAGCTCATCTCGCGGTCATTCAAAGCTCGGGATGTTATCAGCGACTTGGTGCCGAAGGGCTGATGGAGGAATGGAGTGCCAAAATTCCGTCTAGCCTGTTGCTTAGCCATTCATGCCCATTCTCGAAGTCCAAGGTCTTTCCAAGAGCTATCGCCAGATGGGCGGCGAAGCGACGGTGGCGATCGGTAATATCTCTTGCCGGGTCGAGGCGGGGGAGTTTGTTTCTTTTGTCGGGCCCTCGGGTTGCGGCAAGACTACCTTGCTCATGTCCATCGCCGGACTCATCGCGCCCACCGAGGGGAAAATTCTGGTGAAGGGGCGTGAGGTCAACGGCCCGCCCCCCAATCTCGTCCTGGTTTTCCAAGAATTCAACAAATCCCTCTTTGCCTGGCGCTCCGTGCTCGGCAATGTCCTTTTTGGTTTGGATGCCCGAGGAAAAATTCGCGAATCCGAAGGAAAAGCCAAATCCCTTATTGAGCTTGTCGGTCTCAAAGGATTTGAAAACCATTATCCGTGGGAACTCTCCGGCGGCATGCAGCAGCGCGTCGCGATTGCGCGGGCGCTGGCCTACGAACCGGAGGTCCTTTTGATGGATGAGCCGTTTGGCTCGTTGGATGCTTTAACCCGCCTGGAGCTCGAAGACACGCTACTAAGGCTCTGGGAAGAACTCGGAACGACCATTCTTTTCATCACCCATGACATCGAGGAAGCCATCTATCTTTCGGATCGGATCTGGGTCTTAAGCCGCCGGCCTTCGCAAATCATTGAAGAGCTCAGGATCGAATTTCCCAGACCGCGCGATCAAGTGACGACGCGCGCCGAAGGACGCTTCATGGAAATCAGAAACCAGATTTATAAACAGATTAGCAATGAGAGCGCGGCGTGAACCCGTCAGGCAAATTCAACAGGGCCGGCTGGCTGGTGTTCCTCCTGCTCCTGTTACTTTGGGAATGCGGCTCTCGCTCGAGCCCGAAGCTGCAACTCTATATACCTCCGGTTAGCCGGGTTGTCTTATCCCTCGGCCAATTGATTGTTTCCGGGCAAGTGACCGCGCATCTTTTAACGACTTTGCGCCGCTTCATGGAGGGCTATCTTCTCGCGTCGACAATCGCCGTAACTCTTGGAGTTGTTCTTGGTTACTTTCGTCTTGTTCATAGCCTGCTGGAAACCTTGATTGAGTTCTTGCGGCCTATGCCCTCCGTGGCGATTGTTCCCGTGGCGATCCTGCTGCTCGGCATCGGCGATTCGATGATCGTGGCGGTAACGGTCTACGCGAGCACCTGGCCCATTCTGATCAATACCATCGACGGCGTGAGGCATATCGAACGTACTCTGATCGATACCGCCCGGACCTTCGGCTTGGCCCGCCGGCGCATTCTTTGGCAGATCGTCTTGCCTGCCGCCTCGCCCTATATCGTCACGGGTCTGCGGGTGAGTTTGTCAATCGCTTTAATCCTTGTCACGACGGCGGAAATGATCGCGGGCAGCAAGGGTCTTGGTTTTTTCATTCTCGACCAAGAGCGCTCGTTACAGAGCAGCAACATGTACGCCGGGATCATTCTGGTGGCGGTGCTGGGCTACCTGCTCAATCGCCTGTTCGTGGTTTTAGAGGGAAAGGCGATGAAATGGCGTCGCGGCATGGTGGCGCGCGAAGCAATTTAAATATGCGTGAGTCCAAGCTGAACGGGGTTTTGTTTCTGCTTGCTTTGCTGCTGGTTTGGGAGCTGGCGGCGCAAGCGGAATGGGTCAACCCACTGATCATACCGGCCGTCAGCAAGATCCTGCGAACGTTTTTGGAGCTGGTTGGGTCGGGGCAGATACCTTTGCAGATTGTTGCGAGTCTGAAGAGAGCGGCCGTAGGTTACGCTTTGGCGGCGGCGGTATTCATCCCGCTGGGAATCTTCATGGGGCTGTTTGACACGATCCGTCGCGCGCTGGAAGTCACCGTCGAAATGCTGCGGCCGATTCCCCCGCCCGTGGTCATCCCCGCCGCGATGTTATTTTTCGGACTGGAAGACGAGATGAAGATCTTTGTCATTTTCTTTTCCTGTGCCTGGCCGATCCTGCTCAACACCCTCGATGGGGTTAGAAACATCGACCGGGTTCTCTTGCATACGGCCAGGACGTTTGGCTTGCCTCAACGAAAGATCATCTGGCAGGTGATCTTGCCCGCCACCTCGCCGCAAATCATGACCGGTTTAAGAGTCAGTCTGCCGATCATGCTCATTCTTGTAGTGATTTCAGAGATGGTGGGAAGCACCGACGGGATCGGCTACTTCATTTTGGATGCACAGAGAAGATTTCGAGTTTCGCAGATGTATGCCGGGATGCTGGCTCTGGCGATTTTAGGCTACGTTTTAAACCAACTCTTCAACCTGGTGCACCGCTCGCTGCTCGCCTGGCATTGGGGGATGACGAAAAGGATGGAGTAGTGGAGTGATGGAGTACCGGAGTGTTGGATTCCGGGAAACCCATTATTCCACTACTCCAATATTCCATTACTCCATTCGGTTTAGACCCGGTGCATTCCACCGCCTTCAGGAGGTTTAGGCTGATCTCGTCCGGGCAGCCAATCAGCGTCTTTGCGCGGGCTGTTACCTGCCACCAGGAATTTCGCTCTCCCCATATTCTCGAACTCAATCTCAATGGTGTCTCCGGGATTCATGGGTCGAAGCCCCTCATGAAAAGTGCCGGTGGCGATGATGTCTCCAGGATTGAGACGTAGGACTTTCGTTAACCAGGCGATCTGCTCAGGAATTTTGTGGGCCATGTATTTGGTGTTGTAGTTTTGCCTTGGCTCTCCGCTGGTCCACGACTTCACAACGACGTTGTGCGGATCCGGAATCTCGTCTCTAGTAATGATCCACGGACCGCAGGCGCCATGGCTATCCTGACCCTTCCCAATGAACTGGGTGCGCCGCGCCATCCCGCGCGTTGAAACGTCAAAAAACGGGACATAACCGAAGACGTAATCCAAGGCTTTGGATTCTGGAACATTTTTGGCCGTCTTGCCCATGACGAAAGCAAACTCCGCTTCCGGCTGGTAGACCACCGCTGCCGGGATATCTCTCAGTTCGATGGTTCCGCCGGGTCCCACGAGATCGGGGGACTTGTAGAAGTATTCATTGGGCAGACTGTCAGGACTGCGATCGGGCCGATCGACATAATTCACAAAAGCGGCAAGACACTTGCTCGGTCTGGGAAGCGGACAGAGAAGCTGGACGCTGCTCAACGACACGCCCTCTTGTTCGGCCAAGATCTTTTCAAACCGGCGCCGGTATTTGCGCCAACCCTCGATGATTTCTTCCATCACTCTCTGCGGGCCTTTGGCTTTGCGCGAGCTGATGGTGTCACTCACATCCACCACCATATTGTCGTTTTTAATGACGCCGACTCGGTCGTCGTTGAAGCGAAGAATCTTCAATGTTATGTCCTCCCGTCGTCGAAATTTGCGCCTATCTTTGCGACAATAAAGGGGTAATGTCAAATCACAGGCGTTAGCATTTTTGAGCCCTACCACATTTATGGTCCACAACTCACGACGATTTCTGTTGGACAGAGTTCATTGGAATGTGGAGGTCATAGTGGAAGTGTCGAGGCCATCTATGTCCGTTTCTGGAATCAAACAACAAGCAGAGATTATGTTGAACTCTTCCAGCTGGAACTACTCTTAAAATCTGGAAGGTGATAAAATTTTTACATGTAAGTCGCAGGAAGCCGCAAAGAATAGGTTGACCGCAAGACAACAAGCTTTACGTGAAGACCCATTTTGTTAGCGATGGTTTAGGCATTCTAAGAGGGAAAAAGCTGGGTATCAATTCACAAACTAAAAAAGGAGAAGCAGGGAAAAGAAAAATGAAAAAGACGATTTTGGTGTTTTTTGTCCTTTGCTTTACAGCAGAGCACTTGCCTGGAATGAGCCGGATGATTTTCGCGGCTTAAAATTTGGAGAGGGGTTAACCAAAATGATCCCTGAATGCCCTATCGACGATCTGTCTAGAAGAGGATTGGACGAGTGGGTGCGGCTGTTACCTGAGAGGATCAGTGGTCCCTGTTGGCTAAGGAAAGAACCATTGACGAGCCGTCTTCTTTTTCCCGACATAGAAGGCTGGCTTAATGTATATCGGATCTTTAATATCGGTCCAATCGGAAACGTTCCCGTTAGAACTTATGCTCGCCTTTTAGATGAAAAACTGGCCTATATTAGCGTCGTTTTCAACAGTGCATCCGCCGGAAATTTGTTAAGCATACTGAAAGAAAGATACGGTCTACCGACAGAGCAAAAAACTGAACATTGGAAATCACGGGCTGGGGCGACATTCACGAATCTCACTGCTGATTGGGTTGGGAAGCGTGTTTCGATACGCTTCCAAGAGCGTGGAAGAGAGATTGATCGCGGTACTATCTCCTATATGACTGAACTCTGGCTAGCCCATCAATCAGAAGAAAGGGAGAAAGCGATCAAAAAAGGAGCGAAGGACCTCTAAATTGTACCGCAATGGCTCACTCCGGGAGGAACTAGTTCCGGAATAGTGGGAGGAAACAATGCTACCGAGTGCACAAACTTTTGAGGATCAGTTAGTTGCTATTTTTGATGCTGCGCAACAAAAGAGCAAGTCTCACGTGGACGTCAAATCAGGCGAACTGCACAAAAAAATTGCGGTTACCCTAGTCAAAATCACAGGATGCCGCTTTGCTGTGAGGTAATGAGGAGAAAAATGCGGTCAGGAGACCGGATTCTTGAGAAGCCACCAAGCGGACAGGGAGCAACATTGATCATTCGGTACATGCTGCCCAGGTAGTTCACTTTTTTGCCATTCGGTTTGTGGCAGTGATACCGTTTCGGAGTACTAAAGAAGTCTGCTACTAAGGCCTGTGTTTTTGAAGAACCTGCACGGCCTTTGAACTGAAAAATGTTTTCATCTCTTTCGGATCAATTGGGGTTAGAAGGTTAACCTTTAGCCGGGAGGGGTCGTCCAGGATTTTGTCCGACTGCTCAAACGCGATGGCCAAATAGTACTCGTCAAGCCCTGGGTCTTTCGTCTTGGCGAGTTCAATCATCCTTTCGAGAGAGATTTTGCCGTCTCTCACGATGCAATAGATGTCTACAAAATCTCTTTCCTCTGCGCGACCGTATAGAGCGAGGAGTTTACCCGCCGCTATATCTTCGAAACTGTGGATCCTCAACCCCTCCTTCTCGGTGAGCGCAGAAAGCATAAAGGGACTATCGTAGGCGAGCTGTATCTTGATGCTCTCAGCTCCCTGTCCAGCCACCGCCTCCCAGAAACTCGAGAAATTCCTGATCTCGTCAACATGGATCAATGAATTTTCCAGCGCCAGTTTGAGCTTTTGCGCCATGATAGGGATCAGGGGTTCTTCGGGCGTGAAGAGGTCAAAGTCCTCAGAAAGACGGTGAGCAAGGTAAAAGGCCTTGCTTTCTTCGATTTTCGTGAAGGCTTTAAGGACTTTCTTCTGGAAGGGGGTTAGAAGTTCTCCGCTTAACAAAGTAATCGCTCCAAAGCTTTTTTATCGGTTTTGGGAGATAAAGTTCGGGCAGGGTTCTTTCCACTTCGTCCAGATCGAGCGAAAGGATATCCTCCATTCGGCCATTCATTAACACTTGTTTGATCCACCACCGTCTGTTTTCGGGATCATCGAGATTGAGGTCCTCTGCCTTATCGCTTGACCAGACAATATGCCGGGGGATTTTCATGTTGCTAAGGGTATCCAATTCCGGATGCTATATCAATTGCGCGATTCAATTACACGAATCGCCTGTCCCTTATCTTTCAAAATCCTTCGTATTGGTGTAAGCGAATCATAGGAGGACAACCATGCTGCTCATCAACAACCAGGAAGTGGAAAAGCTTTTCGATATGAAATCTTGTCTGGAGGCGTTGGAAGACGCTTATGACGACCTGCTCAAAGGCGACGCGGTTTATCGCCCCCGGCTCGATCTTTGGATGCCTTGCGATCAGCCCGACGGTTACTACCGCTGGGGCACGATGGAAGGGGCGAGCCGGAAGATCGGCGTGTTTGCGATTCGGATGAAGTCCGACATTGTTCACTGGCCCAACGGCGACACCGAGGAGAAGTATTGCATGCAGCCGGGAACCTGGTGCGGCTTGGTGATGGTTTTCAGTGTGCGTAATGGTGAGCCGCTCGCGATCATCAACGATGGGCTTATCCAGCACATGCGCGTGGGCGCCTGCGCCGGATTGGGCGCCAAATACCTCGCGCGGCAAGATGCTGCCATCGTCGGTGTGTTCGGGTCGGGGGGGATGGCGCGGACTTATTTGGAAGCCTTTACTGAAGTGCGTAGTATCAAGAAGGTCAAAGTGTATAGCCCTACGAAAGCTAACCGAGAAGCGTACGCCAGGGAAATGACCGGTAAATTAGATTTGGAAGTCGTCCCCGTGGATAAGCCCGAGTTGGTCGTGCATGAGGCGGATATTGTCGCGACCTGCACGGATTCCACCCGGACGGTTTTTGATGAACCGAATTGGCTGAAGGAGGGGGCGCATATTACCTGCGTGCGCGCGTGCGAGGTAGGCCCGAGAGTGCTGAAGCGTTGCGATCTTTCCTTGAAGCTCGGCAAAAATACGATTGAAGCGATGGACGAGGGAATGGTGCGGCTGCACGGCAACGTCGGTTATATTGCCGGCCAGCCGGAGGAAAGGAGCCGGATTCCCAACCCCGTGGTGGACAACTACAGAGGCGACCACTTTAAATACTTTATGGACTTCAGAGCCGGCAAGGTTCCGGGACGAACCAGTGACAAGCAAATTACTTTTTTTATCAATGCCGGCACGCAGGGACTTCAGTTCGCCGCATGCGCCGGAAAAGTTTACCAGTTGGCCAAAGAGAAAGGCGTGGGTCGGAAGCTGCCGACAGAGTGGTTTTTACAGGACATCAGGGATTGAATGAGTCTCGGGTTTCGAGTCTCAGGTCTCGAGTTTGGGCGAAAAACGCGAGACTCTAGACGCAAGACCCGAGACTGGTCAGTACCCCAGCTTGTCGATTTCGTCATCGTCAAACCCGAAGTAGTGGGCGATTTCATGCAACACGGTGGTCCGAATTTGTTCGCGCAACTCGTCCGGATCGGGAAAGTCGCGCAGCAGGGGTTCCGAGAAAATTGTAATTTTGTCTGGTAAAATAGGCGGGTAGAGGCTGGAGCGATTGGGCAGTGGGATGCCTTGGTAAAGTCCGTAAAGTGTGTCTTGTTCAGGGTCGAGTCCGGCCTCGAGAAAAAGCTCTTCTCCGGGCCTTTCCTCGATCACGACTTCGACGTTGTGCAGCCGCTTACGAAACTGCCTGGGGAGCTTGTCGAGAACGCGGGCCACTTCTTTCTTGAGTTCGTTCTTGTCCACCGGTGAAGAGTTTGTATCAAGTAGAGAATCGGTGCAAGCGATGCAGGGCGTCGCTTCAAAAGTTGGCCGTGGTCCTCTACTTTGCGCTTACCTTCACTGCATGCACCTCCGCGCGGACAGTAGCTCCGCCCATGCCGGCGTTGACCGACGACCTTGACCGGGAATCACTTCACGCGGCGCTACGCCGCAGCGTCTCTTATCTGGAGAAATTGCCGCCGGATCGGATTGTCGGGGAGCAACCCCGGCGCTTTACGGCTGGCGAAGTTTTGGACTCGCTTCTGGCTTTTGAGAAATCACTTGATAACTGGGATTGCCGAGAGTGTTGGATGCGAGACTTCAACACTCGATTTGACCTCATTCCGTCGTCCGGCGATGTTGAATTGGAGACGGTCTTGTTCACCGGCTATTACCAACCGGTGATAGAAGGAAGCTTGGCGCCAACGCCGGAGTACGCCTATCCGATTTACGGCATGCCGGCAGATTTGATCGGCAATCTCGTACCTTATTATTCCCGGCGTGAGATCGATGAATTGGGCTCTTTGCGGGGTCGCGGTTACGAGATTGCCTGGGTGAAAAATCCCATCGATCTTTTTTTCCTGCACATTCAAGGATCCGGCATCCTGCAGTTAGAAGATGGCCGCCGCCTTCTGGTCGGCTATGCCGGCGCCAACGGCAGACCCTATCGAAGCATCGGACGACTGCTGATCGACCAAGGCAAGATCCCGCAAGAAGAGATGTCGATGCAACGTTTGCGGCGATATCTAATAGATTATCCGGACGAGCGAAACGAAATTTTTTCGTATAACGAAAGCTACGTCTTTTTCCGCTTCTTAGAAGAAGGTCCCCTGGGGAATATCGAGGTACCGCTTACCCCCGGTAGATCCATCGCCTCCGATGCGCGGCTCTTTCCCAAAGGCGCGCTGGCTTTCATCGTTACGGAAAGGCCCGTTCTCGATGCCGCAGGTCAGCTTGTTGGTTGGCAACCCTTTTCTCGTTTTGTTTTGAATCAGGATACCGGTGGCGCGATCCGCGGTCCGCAGCGCGCGGATCTCTATTTTGGCACCGGCTTCGAGGCCGAAGCCGGTGCCGGTTATATGAATAGACCGGGGAAGCTTTATTTCCTGGCGTTAAAAAATCCGTCCGCGGCGCCTTCTATAGAGAGATAGCCCTCAAATATCGGCGACCCTGACCTCTTGAGCGAATCCCTCGGGGAGAGTAACCTTTGCAATCGTGGAGCGGCATACCGAAACCCGAGGACTAAAACTCGCGCTGGCCATCAGCTGCATTTATTTTTTTGCCGAGCTGATTGGCGGATTTTTAACCAATAGCCTGGCGCTGTTATCGGATGCCGGGCACATGCTATCCGACATCGCGGCTTTGGCATTGAGCCTGTGTGCGTTCCGGATAGCCAAACGGCCGGCAACCGTGAGCAGCACCTATGGCTATCATCGCGTCGAAATATTGGCGGCGCTCTTTAACGGACTGACCTTATGGTTGATTGTCGGAGTCATTTTCGCCGCCGCCTATAACCGCTTCCTGAATCCACCCGCAGTTGAAAGCTATGGCATGATGATCGTCGCGTCGCTGGGCTTGCTCGTGAATATCGTTGCGGGGGCCGTGCTGTACGGGTCACACCACCATAATCTCAATCTCCGCGGGGCTTTCCTGCACGTCGTGAGTGACGCCTTGGGTTCCGTGGGAGCCATCGCTGCGAGTTTGGTCATGCTCTACACGGGTTGGTACGTTGCCGATCCCGTGATCAGCATTCTGATCGGGCTTTTGATTCTCCATTCTTCCTGGAGTCTGATCAAAGAATCCTTTAGCGTGCTCATGCAGGCCGTTCCGAAAGGTATCCGGCTTGAAGACGTTCAACACGCGCTCGAAGAGGTGGAAGGAGTCAGTAAGGTCCATGATCTCCATGTCTGGGCGGTAACCTCCGACATCTTTACTCTAAGCGCTCACGCGGTGGTAGAAAACGGCGGCGATTTTCACCAGGTACTCAACGGCATCGAGGACACACTCAAGGATCGCTTCAACATCGAGCACACCACGATTCAATTGGAAATCGAAAGCCGCGAGGACAAAGAATTCAAAGCGTTCTAAACGATGGATCCGAAATGGTACAAGGTCGATCGCTTATGGCATGTAGTTGGAACATACGAACCATACGCTATAAGCCATAGGCCATAAGCCAACGGAAGCGAGGCGATGGAGCGGAAGAAAGCGGTGAGGCTTTTTCAGCAGCGCGTTAGGATACAGTTGGGCTGGAGACGACTGGCTTGGGTTTGGGTTTTGGCAATAGACAAGCCATTAAACCGACACTGATAAACGAAAGAATTCCCAGAAACCAAAAAATCGTGGACAGATTGGCTGATACGAGCAGTAAACCCACGATGGAGGTCGACGTTGTTTTAGAGACCTGCTGAATCAGTCGATCAAAAGAAATGATGCCGCCCCGCATCTCTGCCGGCGCGTTTTGGGTCAACAGACTTTTCTGCATCGGTGAAATCACGCCGTTCGCCAGCCCGTAAAAGAACAGCGCGCCACCCACCAACCAAAGGCCGGGCACGGTCGGAACGAGCGCTACGGCTGCGCCGCTGACAACGAAGGCAATGAAGAGAATATTTGCTTTATCCCGCCCGGCGGCGATGCGGCCCGCCTGGCTGGCGGTGATCATCGCGCCGATAGAGAAGAAGACGTAAAGGATCCCCGCCCTCGCAGTCGAGATGCCATGGGTCCGTACCAGAAAAAGCGGAAAGTAAGTTAAAAAACCGTAATCGAGAAAGAAGCGCAGAAATCCGGCCGAAAAAGCGATGACGAGACGGGGATGGCGGGTTAACCGTAACATGTCGCCGAGATACGCCAATGTGCCATCGCTGTTCTCTTTGCCCTTGGTTTCCGGCATCCAAAGTAGCGCGGCAAACCCCACCGGGATTGTTAGAATGTAGAAAACAAACGGCCAGAACCAAGCGATGGTGGCAAGCAACCCGCCGAGCGGTGGAAAAACCATATAGCCAATGCGATCGAGAAAAACCTTCAGCCCTTGACCGCCGATCTCTTGCTCTCCTTCAAGAAGGTCGCCGATGAGCACAATGGTGAGGGGAATGACAGCGCTGAAGCCGACTCCTTGCAGCGTTCGAAAGGCGAGGAGCCAACCGAAGCTCGGCGCGAAAGCCATGGCTGTTCCAAAAATCCCGAAGATGATGAGACCGCCTGCGAGAAGCAAGCGCCGGCCATAAAGATCGGCAATGACGCCAAAGATCGGTGACAGCACAATCGCCGGGGCAGTGAACAGGGTCATGATCAAAGATAATGCCGAATCGCTGACGCCGAAGGGTCCGGTGAGTGCCGGCAGCGCGGGTTGAATGAAATTCACCCCCATCATGAGGGAGATGCTTGTCGCATAAACGATGCTGAGCGCGCGACTACGCTCACGCGACATCTCCCCGAGGCCGAACATAGAGGATATGTTGAGCGTGCGCATGTGCGAGAGGTTAAGGGAAAGGCTGCTTTGAGTCAACGGTTTAGCGGGAAGCGTGTGTAGCCCAGTGGTGGGAACAAGCGCTCCATGATATGGGGAGACATGAGTAACTACGCCAACTTTGGAGGGAACGGAAATGGCTCAAGATATGCGCTCGTGGATCAACCAGTTGGAGGAAGCCGGAGCGTTGGCGCGAATAAAGAAGCCGGTGGATCCACGCACGCAGATGGGAGCTTTGCTCTGGCAGGCGAGGGATCGGGCGCTGCTCTTTGAGAATCTTCCAGGGTTTTCAAATTGGCGTTGTTTGGGTCAAGCGCCCGGTGATGTGTCTTTGGCTCCGGTGGCCTTCGGCACGCATCGCGACGAGATGGTACCGGAGTTTGTGCGCCGAACCGAGCGGCTCGGCACTACCCGCTTGGTGAATTCGGGTCCGGTCAAAGAGAAGATCATCATTGGCGATAGAGTTGACGTGACAAAAATGCCGATCCATCAAGCCGGCATCCGCGATGGCGGCCCTTACATCGGTTCCGGGCTGATGATCACCAAAAATCCGGAGACGGGCCGGCGCAACTTGAGCTTTCATCGCTTGCAGATGAAGGATTCCAAGAAATTTGGGATTCTGCTCTACCCGCGTCACGCCTGGGCCAACTACCAGATGTACGAGGCCCAGGATAAAGCGATGCCTGTGGCTATCATGATCGGCCACCATCCCATGTATTACTTTGCTGCGGCGACGACGACCCAATACGGTGTGGACGAGCTTGAGATCGCTTCCGCGCTGCTGCGGGAAGAGGTCGAATTGGTGAAGTGTGAGACCGTCGATCTCGAAGTTCCCGCCCACGCGGAAATCATTCTCGAAGGAGAGATCCCGCCCAAGGTGCGCGAACCGGAAGGTCCATTTAGTGAGTTTCAGGATTATTACCTCACCGGCGCTGGGATGAACCCAATCGTAAATATCAAAGCGGTTACCATGCGCCACGACGCAATCTTCAAAAACGTCCAGAACGGGACTGAAGTCGAGGGTTGTGTGTATCACAAAGTTCCCATGTCGGCGCAAATCTTACGCCGCATCAGAACGGTGGGCGGCTTTGCCGACGTGAAGAACGTTCTGGTGTTGCCGGGAATTTTCGGCGTCGTGGTGCAGATGAATCCGCGCTACTACGGCGAGGCGAGAAACGTTCTGTTATCGGTCCTCTCCAGCGAATATCAACATCCGAAAGTCGCCATCGCGGTCGATGAGGACGTGGATATCTTCAACTATGCGGAGGTTTTGTGGGCCATTTCTACGCGGGTGAATCCTGAACAGGACATCATCGTCATCCCTGGGGCCAAGATCCACGCGATGGATCCCTCGTGTCCCGAATTCGGCGCCCCGGGCGCGCCGGGTTGGCATCGAATCGGCGGCAAAGTTATCATCGATGCGACCAAACCGCCGGAGTGCGATCCCAAGCGTCGCTTCGAATTTGAACGCCTGCGGCCGGTAGGCTGGGAGACGATGCAGTTGGAGGACTATCTGCCCGAGGGCTCGCCGGCGTTACGTTACAAACCGAAAATTCCTGGATTAAAGAGTTGAAGGATTGGGAGCTGAAATAATGGCCTACTATTCATCGGTTTCACCGAAGTAATCTCTGAGAATTCGTTCTTTAATGTATTCCAGGGCTCCCAGGTCCTGGATGATGTCACCGCCGGTGTCGTAAAAGAAAATGTCACCTTTATGGTTGCGGCCGATGGCCACGAGCCAGTCCAATTCATCGCGATCCTCCAAAAGATAATTGATCGCCTGATTGGCCCCCTTGCTCGCGATAATGGTGACTTTGGGGTTTGTTGACTTTTTGGGTTGTGACATGAAGGTTCCTCCCGGTACGTGGCGAATTCTATAACAGAAGGAAGGCTTCCACAACTTGGTGGAAGGAAATTGACGGCTGACGCCGTTGACTTGCCCGGCGGCTTACTATCCGTCGGGAGCAAATCGAGGGGCTCAGGACAAGCTTGTCGAAGGGTGAAAGCAGAGTTTTCTCAGCACCCTGCTAGAGGAATATCTAAAGGCTGTCGTTATATAGTTAAGGAAATGATCAATTCCCTTCATGCCGTGTTCGATATGTCCTAGCGCTGCCTGGCGGTCTTGCCAGGCGAGCTTCCGCAAGGCCAAGGTAAAGCAGCGCGAGATTGTCGCTTGGGCATTGTACAAGCTCTTTGCGCAAAGTCTGGCGCGCCTCTGCATAGTTCCCGGTGAGGTATTGGGTTTGGCCCACATCGGTCACTATCAAGAAAATCCGAATTCCGAATATCGAAATCCGAAACTTCAAACCTGACACCTGAAACCCAAAACCCGATCATTGTTTATCGGTCCCTGCTAACTGTTTCCTGGTCACCGCTCACTTTTCTGAACCGCAGCAAGTATACCAAGACGGCGGCACAGGCGGCTACGCTCAGCACGAATAGCAATGGGCGGTGCCGGTGAAAAAAAGTCGCAATGACGTGGATGTCCCGACCCAAATAGTAGGTTCCAAGACCCCAACTGCACGTCCACAGAAGTGCGCCGGCGACGTTGTACGCCGTGAAGGTCCGCCACGGCATCTGCAAAACCCCGGCGACGATGCCGTTCAACTGTCTCAAGCCGTCGATGAAGCGGGCCAGTAGGATAACAACTCCGCCGCGGCGCTTGAACAGGTCATCGAGGTGTTGCTGTCGCTCTGGGTTGACCTTGAGCTTGTTCAATACTGCCCGGCCGCCCCAGCGGCCGATTGCGTAACCGATACTATTCCCGAGCGTGGCTGCCACCGTTACGAGAAACAGGATCAAGGTAATATTCATCCGCCCCTCAGCGGCCTCTAGAGCGCTCGCCATAAGCAGGGTTTGCCCTGGCGTGGGGATCCCTATTCCTTCCGCCATCACGGCTACGAACGCGCCGCCGGAACCGTAGCGCACCAACAGCGGTTGTACTCTCGCAAGTGAGCGTTCGAACTCTCGTACTGCCGCGCCTTGCTGATGGTCCGCAGCGGCGGCTCCAGCCTCACTGAGAGATGAACCAACCGCAGAGGACGCAAAGGGCGCATAGAATATTTCTTTAAGTTCTGTGTGTTCTTTGCGGTGGTGAACCAAATCCGTTGGAGCCCCGTCGGTACCGGCCGCCACCGCTGGCAGCCAGAGCAGCAGAACTAAGAATTGACCCACGGTAAAATATAGATTGCGCGAGCGATTTCCTTTCGACACCCGACCCTCGACCCTCGCTTATTTCGCAAGTTACTTCGTCGCGAATATCTTGGGAAGAAGAATCGATATCAGCTTATACACGGATTCATCGATGCGGTCGAGGCGAGCCTCGGATTCGTCGATTGTGCTGCCACCCAGGGTTTGGTCAGAGATGACAAACAACGCCGCCATTGTGAGATCGTTACGGCTTCTCGCAAATTTCGCGAGATAAAAACCTTCTACATCCAAAGCGGCAATCGATTTTGTCCTCCAATGATCCAACAAAGCTAGAGTTTCATGGTAGATCGTCGGCACCCGGCCGTGCTTGGTCTGATCGTGAACGGTAACCTGCTTGGACAGTTCCGCGTGATAGGCGTGAGCCAGATTTTTCCGAAACAGAACGGAGACATTGTTATTATCTATAAACTCATGGGGAGTCACCACATCGCCAACTTGATAATCCGCTATCGCGCCTGCGGTTCCCAAATAAACAACCTGGCGAATGCCCTTTTTATAGAAAGTCTCCATAATGATATTCGCGTCATCACCGTAGACATTGCGCGCGATTACGAGCCTTCGCTTGATTGTCGGATGGGTGAACAGATCGATATCTAATCCTTCCTTTACCAGAGGATGGCGCTGCCAATTTTGCTCGAGCAATACTTTTTCCCATTTCCCTTTGAAACCAAAAAGCAACCAATCTTTGTCGTTGAGGTTTAGAGACATCCCGCCCGGATTGAATACGAACAATGGCAGTTCCCGTGGGGAGTGAACCCAGCGCATACCTGAAAAAGTGCCTGAATGGGAAATTTGACAATAGACATCGGCTTCCTGGTCGAGGCCTCTGAGATTGGTGAAAACCACCCGATAGCTGTGCGGATTCGTTCTCGCCGCAAGATAAATATTGCGATGGAGCTGACCACGGCGAGTTTGCAAAAAGTAAAAAGTGCTGTAGCCATCACGCCGATGAAATTCATAAGCATCTTCGACAGTCTGGTTATGCGCGTAGAGGTCGGTAGGTGAGATTGAGCGTGTGGAAAACTGTTCTTTCAAGAAGACTGCAAAAGCCTCCGGAAAACGATCGTCGGTATACTGAACGATGTTCATATTATATTTACCGGGAGGGGCTGAACAGGCCACGGGCTTTTGGCTGACTTTTAGAGATTCCCTCGATGGGTGTTGCTTCTGAACGAAAATCTTCCTCAGATGAAAAAGCTTTCCTTCAGGATAGCCCAGATATGTTTTCGAGCTCATGGCCGTCGCCACGGGTTTGAGTTTCCCGTAGCTCGCGGAGCCTTGTAAAGATCGTAGCGCCGTGTCGGTAAATTTCTCTGCCCAACGGTCCTCGGATTGCGCTCTTTTATAAACCAGAAAATTGGCTGACGCGTTCTTTTGAACCGTTGGGTTTATCTGGTCGGAGTTTATAATAGAAACTGTCTCCCAGCTTGATGCTAGCCCGGCGCAGTCTTTGTCGATTAATGTGCCGGGGCAAGCGGATTTGAGATCCTTGAGAAACCCTCTCCAACTTTCTTCAAACAACGACCTTTGCAGCTTTGCCAACTCCTCGCTGACCTCCTGGTACAGGCTCAGCCTCTCTATGACCGCTTTCACGGCAGGATCGATGAGACCCGCCGTCGCGCCGCCGGATTGGATAACCTTCCGGACCGCGCTTTCAGAGCTGCCCGGCTGTTCTTCGATCTCGACAAACAATTTCGCGTTAGCGGAGCCGGTCTTCGAATCGAGCGCCGGAGCTGGACTCCCCGGCTGCTTCAGAGAAAATACCATCCATAGCAGCCTTGGATCTTGCGCAACTGGCGAAGCTTTCAGCGCCTTATAGGAATCGCTGTCAATGAACTGGATCAGCTGCTCGATGTTTCGATCCTGCAGCAGCGCGCGCGTTTTCTCCTCGCGGTTTCCTGGTACGGTGACAACCTCAACCCGATCGCCGTATTTTTGTAGCGCTTTCTGCACCATCAAAGCGCGCTCTCTTGTCGAAGCCAGAGTATCCTCGTCATGGCTTTGATTTACCGACACCACCAAGCGAGCAATTGTTTTGCCGATTCCTGCGCATTCCTTCCACACGCCGGCATCTCCTAAAGCGCAGCGCAGCATGCCGATCTCTAACTGCGTCGGTGGATCAAAAGTGCCGGCATAAAAACCTACGGAGGCAGCCGTGACCGGCGCGGGAAACAAAACCGACGCCAAGGCAAACGCCACCAGAAAAACCTCCCGGGAAGAATGCTTTGCAAATACAATCATGCGAAGATCCTCCGTTAGAATATCGAAATAGGCATAAACATCTGCCAAGAGACAAGTAACGCTAAGAAAACCATGACACGCGCAATGGCGAGTGCTCTAGGTTGAGTTAATAAGCAATTGACGAAATGTTTCTTGCTGTTGTGCCACTCCCAGGCCTACCGACTCGCCATCGGCAATGAGCCTGGGCCACTCAACCTTGCCGCTGGAAATCATGGCGAGAGCGGCTTTGATGCGGCTTTGGATCGCTCCGCCCGGGTCCCAGCCTTCGCCGGGAAAATTCCCGTTTAAGTAATTGAGCCAGCCATTCAGTTGTTTCATGCTGGCTTCAATATTCTTCAGCGCCGCCTGATTGTCCCCTAGACGAGCCTGAGTGAGTCCAAGATAGAGCCGTGCAAGATTGTCGTCGGTGTTTTGCGCAAGCGCTTTCTCCAAAGTCTGGCGCGCTTGCGGATAGCTTCCGGTGAGGTATTGGGCTCTACCCAGATAACTCAAAACTCCGAGGTTTAGTTGTGCATTGTATATGAAGGTGGGGTCTTGTTCGGCGGCGGCTTGAAGATAGCTGAGGGCAGTTTGATTGTTGCCAGCAAGCAACGCCTGCACTCCTGACTGAGCATAGCCACCGGCTTGATAGTTAGCGCATCCAAAGAGCGCCACACTCAACGAGAACATCGCCAATAGATCGGTTGCCTTCATGTTCCTCCCTTCTCTAGCCCAGGTCCTCAGTGCATCGCCGTAGTACACCAATCTTTACTAGTTCACCCAGTGCAGCACATTCCGAATCACCGACCAGCGCGGCTGCTTGGGGCGCGCATCGCGTCCCAGAATCCAGTGGTCGTAAAGCGCCTGAATCGTGCCGTTTTTTCGCTGGAGGTCGATCCAGATCCCGAGAAATCGCGCAAACTCCAGGTCGCGGCGCGCCACGGGGTAGGCGAGCGGGAAACGAATCGCCAGCGGGTGCGGCACTGCGACCGAAAAGGCCGGATAGAGTAGCGTGTAATAGGAGCCCCGTTCGGCAGGGAAAACGACTCCGTCGACGCGCTCGCCGCGTCCGGCAAAGAAGTCGACCACCCGCTCGACCGATATCGGCACGATCTCCACGCGCGGAAATTCGCGCCGAACGATTTCCTCGAGATAGGGCAGGTTGGGAACGGCAACCCGGAGGCCGGGAGTAGCACGGACCCACTCCGCGCTGGAAAAATCGGCCCGCCGGTGGTCCGGAACCACGAAACTCAGCGTCTCGTCGACATATGCCGGCGAGAAAACCATTTCGTCGGCGCGGCTCGTCGTAACCGCGATGCCGCCTATGATGAGGTCGCAAAGGCCGGCATTGATGACCTCGGCCAGGCGGTCACGCGGCACCGGCACGAACTCAATTGCCAACCCGAGCTCCGCCGCCAGGGTGTAGGCCATTTCGACATCGAAACCCACCAACTCGCCCCGACTGTTGAAGTAGCTGTAGGGCAGCGCGCCATCCACATAACCCACCCGCATGCGCCCTCGCGCCCGGATCGCTTCGAGCACCGACGGACTGTCTTTCGGGAGGGGCAGGGGCTCGGTCGGCGCCTGACGCAGCACGGAAGCTTTCACCATGGCCGGTCGAAGTAGTTTCATTCCCTCAACCACACGGTCCTCATCGTAGGTGCCAGCGCCCAGGATTCGCAGCAGCCCGCCTGTCGCGGTCAAAGTGGCCACTGTCAAGCCAGCGGTCACGAGCACGTAGCGCAGAATCCGCACCGGGGACAGGCGTAAATTCCCAGCCAGGGCGTAGCTCCCGGCAAGGGCCAAGGTGACCATGTACATCGCGGAGGTCAAGGTGCCGAAGCGCGCGTTGATCACGCCAGTAGTGAGATA
Source organism: uncultured delta proteobacterium (assembly GCA_963737905.1). Classification (GTDB taxonomy): domain Bacteria; phylum Desulfobacterota; class Binatia; order UBA9968; family UBA9968; genus DAIRFP01. The sequence goes on from CAVTUQ010000019.1 coordinate 230,345, forward strand.
CAGCTGAAACGTGTCCGCTGGAATTTGCACAACGTCGAGCAGAAAGGGAAGAGCAACGTTGATGCTACCGAACAAGCTGACGATCCCTGCAAGGATCAGCATTGTGTAATCGGTCAGGCTAAGCACTGTCTGCGAGTACCAAGCCGCGAATAGCACGAAACTTAGCGAGAGCAGCTTGGCCGCGTGGGGAAAATTGTAGAAGGCGGGAACGATGACATCGGGTGGCGATCCTTCCTGAGATTCCGGCAATCCGTGGGCGATCAGCAGCTCCTTCGAACGGTCTATCAGCATCGGCAGAACGATGAAGAGCTGGCCGGTCATGAACGCGGTGATCAGACCATCCCTTGTCTTCTTAAGGATCTCGCGAGCTGGGATCGGGGTAAGGCAGGCAACCAGCCCCGGCAGGACCCAGAGCGCGAGGAGTAGTGCCATCACCCCGTAGCTGATCAGGTAAACTCGCACCTGGGCAAACTCGGCCGCATCGACCGTGCCCACTATATGCGCGGCGATAGCGAAGAGCCCGATGGGCGTCAACGCGACTGCAAACCCGTTCGCCCGCTTGAGCCCGCGTTCAATGAGCACCAGGTTTTCAAGGAGACCCTGTTTCCGCTCGATACCGATGAGCGCCACGCCCAGAAAGATGCTGAAGAGGACTACGGCGGGCACGATATTATTGGCAAGCGAGTGGAATGGGTTTGACGGAATATAGAGCGCGACGAAGTCCAGGGGCGGCCGGGCTTCGACCAGAGTTGTGCTGAAGAAAGACGCGCTCTCGACCTCCGGAAAGACGAACGGCATCAGCATTACGGCCCCTAACGCCAGCACCCATAAGACAAGACTGACTGTTCCCACCCGGACAAAGAGGCGCCGCGCCCGGGCGCCATCCAAGCTGCCGATTCCACCGATGAGGGAAACCATGAGGTAGGGTAACACCGTCATCTGGAGGAGCCGGAGGTACCCCTCCGCTACGAGCTCCAACACCCCCGCTTTCTCCCCGAAGAAGAGCCCGGTGGCGACTCCGAGCGCAAGACCAATAAGAATATTGCGTGTAGTGGAGGTCATCGAAATACGCAGTAAGAATCCGAAATCCGAAACAAGGTCCGACAATAGCTCATCGGTCAACACCTTAACAGTGCGTCATTGCCGAATCCTTTTGGCGAATCGAGGGATGTGCGGACTGAACCCAGCCAGAGGCACGCGGCGTGACGATGACCATTCCTATCGAAGAGCTAAAAAACTGTAAATTGGACTTTGGTCCAATAGAGAGGAGTGGCTTACCTCACGCCGGCAGTGGTGCGCCGTCAGCGATCATCCGCACCGTTCCATCACCGTCACCTTTCAGCTCCCACAGCTTCCCGTGGACGTCGGTAAGTGCTGAGCGGTGGGCGATGCTGATGATGGTTGCGTCTTTCAACCATTCAGTCAACAACTCGTACATGTGCTCCTGGCTCGGTTCGTCCAGGGCGGAGGTGGCCTCGTCCAGAAACAACCAGGCAGGCTTTTGCAGCAGTGCCCGGGCGATCGCCACCCGTTGCTGTTCGCCGCCGGATAGTTGCTGCGCCCAGTTTTGCTGTTCATCAAGTCGGTCCACAAAAGCAGCCAGCCCGGCGGCGCTTAGCGCATCACGCAACTGCGCATCACTGAAGGTTTCAGCGGCCGCAGGATAGCTTACCACCTGACGCAACGTGCCGATGGGAAAGTAAGGACGCTGCGGCAAGAAGAGCGCGTGGAAATCGCGAGGCTCCCTGACTTGCCCCCGGCCGAAGGGCCAGATTCCGGCGATAGCGCGAAAGAGCGTGCTCTTCCCCGAACCGGAAGGGCCCTTGATGAGCACACGCTCGCCAGGTTCGATGCGCGCATTGATTCCGGAGACCAGCACACGTCCCGTGGGTAGCACCAAGTCCAGGTTGCGCAACTCCAGGTCGTCGATAGTAGGGTCGGCAACGACCGCCGGCCCCGCCCCGGTGCGGCTCTCTTCCTGGGTAGAGAAGATCGCCTTGTGAAAGCCGCTAAGACGGTCCACCGTAGCCTTCCAAGCAGCGAAGTCGGTGTAGGCTCCGATGAACCAGGAGAGCGCCCCTTGCACCTGGCCGAAGGCATTGGAGATCTGCACTAGGCCGCCAAGTTGGATGGCGCCCGAGAAATAGCGCGGCGCGCCGACGACGAAGGGAAACACTACCGCTGCCTGGCTGTAGCCTACGGTGAAGAAGGTCAAGAGCTTTTGTCGCTTCATGATCGCCCACCAGTTCTCCACCACCGACGCGAAGCGAGTGCGGAACCCGCGCAGCTCGTCTTCTTCGCCCCGATACAAGGCCACTCCTTCGCTGTTTTCGCGAAAGCGCACGAGGTTAAAGCGGAAGTCTGCTTCGTATCTCTGCTGATTGAAGTTGAGCGGGATGAGCGGTTTGCCAATCTTGTGAGTGAGCCAGGTTCCCACGATGGCGTAGCCGATGGCCACCCAGACCATGTAACCATAGATGACATAGGTGGCACCGGCTAGAGGAATCTCGAGGGGTCCGGACAGCGACCAGAGAATCCCGATGAAAGAGCCCAAGGTGACCGCGGCGTTGAGAAAGCCCAACCCCAGCGAGAGACTCTCATCGACGAATAGCCTGAAGTCTTCGGCGATCCGCTGATCGGGGTTGTCGGTGTCGTTGCCCTTGAGCTGCATCCGGTAATAGTTGCGGTCTGCAAGCCAGTCCGTGAGATAGTGGTCCGTAAGCCAGCGGCGCCAGCGGATCTGCAGCATCTGGTTCAGGTAGATCCTATACACCGCGATCACGATATAGATCGCGGCAAGCACGCAAAAGCGCCCAATCTGGTGGAAGAACTCGTCCTGGGCCTTGTCCTGGAGCGTGTTGTAGAAGAGGTTGTACCACTGGTTGAACAACACGGTCATATAAACCATGGCCAGAGTAAGCACGATATTGACGATGAGCAGCAGCCACGCGCTGCGCCGCTCCTCCGACCTCCAGTAGGGGCGCAGCAACGCCCAAAGATCACGGATGAAGTTTATCGTATTGACCATGCGTTTACTCCAGAATGAGTTGATATGTTGGCCGTGACGAATTCTCTTGGTTTGCAGGGCGACTTATCGAGTATTGTCATCGGCACGGCGAACCAAGAAGGTGAAGAGTCAGATTATCGCGCCAAGCATGTCCTGAGCAAAGCCGAAGGGGCGCCAGGATCGCAAAGGGACGCGCTTCCTATTTGTCCGAACTTCGCGCCCGTTGCGCCTTTGCGTGAGACGAGTTCCGAGGGGCAAGAGCGAGGGTCGGGTGTCGAGGGGAGAATCCTTGTCATTCGGCACTCATCAGTCGACTTTTATTCGTCTACTGCCCGGAACGATCGAGTAATTGCACCGCGTCCGCGATGTCTCGGCTCAGGCGTGCGAGTCCTCGGCTGTGGGCTGCGGCGAGCGCGTCGTAGCTCTTGTCCGATGCCACTTCGCGCACGGTGGTGCGGCCAGTCTGTGACTTGCCAGCCGTGACGCGGCTTACCGTCCAGACGGCATCCAGTGTTGCCGCCTCGCCGGGCGCCGATTCGAAGCGTTGCACTTCGATGGCGGCGCGATAGTCGGCGTCCACGCCCAGGGTCTGAGAAAATAAAATTACACGGGGAGTGCCCAGCATCGCGACGAGATTCTCGGCGACCAGGCGGGCAATACTATTCTGCAGCGGCGCGGCCCAGCGATTAAATTCTTCGGGGCGAACCTGGTTGGGGCCCGTGGTGACGACAATCTGGGGACGGTCGACTACCGCCGGAATCGACACCGGACCAACGGCGACCGAGAGATTCGATGACGTCGCCGCAGGCGCAGCCCCCGCGCTCAAGGTGTAGAAGCGCGATGGCGGCGTCGACCCGCAGCCGGCGTCGAGGCCGACGAAGATACAGACGGCAACGATAGCAGTGAGGCGGTGCATTTGATCTCCCAAATTTTTCAACAGATTTATGGCACTGGATATCCGACGAAGCAAAATCCGAATTTCGAATAGCGAAAATCCGAATAAAACCCAATAGGAACACGTGATCCGAGATGCGAGATCCGAGATATCCCGCATCCCGAATCGCGTATTCCGATTAGCACCTGACACCCGAAACCGATTACTCCTCGCTGCTAACCGATCACTGATGACCCACACTCGACACTGGTACTCTTTACCTCGACACTCGCCACTCATCCCTCGACCCTCGACCCTCGTCACTCGTCTGTTTTCCCCCGGATCAGCGATTCGGGGTGACGTTCGAGGTAGTCTGCCAAAACGCGCAGCGATCGCGCGGCGCGAGTGATTTCTTGCAGGGCATCGCGCAGTTCCTGCTGGGCGGGAGCGTCCTTACCAACGAGGGTCGCGTCCGTGTTATTGAGCACCCGGTCAACCACGCCAATCGTGCCCCGCAGATCGTCGAGGGTCGTCTTTAATCCGGGGGTGACGTCTGCATCGAGGCGGTTTACTGCCTTGCCCGCATCCTTTAGCGTCTGGTCGAGGGAGACGAGCGCCTTTCTCAGATCGTCACCGATCGCTTCAAGCGGCAATTTGTCAAGCTTCGCGACAATGTTGGTGAGCTTGTCCTCGATGTCCTGGACGGTGCTCGGGACCACCGGCAGCACCGTCGGGTCCTGGTTCCAGTCGATCTTCGCCTTGGGCGCGTTTGGGAAGGAGGCGAAGGCGATGTAGAGCTGACCGGTGAGGAGGTTCCCGCTCCGGAGCTGCGCGCGCATCCCCCGCTGCTCGACCATGCGCTGAACGAAGGCGTGGCGCTGTTGTAGGCTTCGCTCAAGGGTTTCGCCGACGGCCGCTTCCTTTTGGCTCAAGCGCGCGACGAGGCGTTCGGGGAAGAACACGAGCTCCACCCGTCCTCGAAGTCTCATAGTCTTCGGCTCGATGTCGATACCGACGTCGGTGACCTCGCCTGCCGGCAGACCGAGGACGGTAACCGGCGCGCCCACAGAGAGCCCGCGCATCGATTCGTTGAAATAGAGCACATAGCGCACCGAGATGGAGTCCGGCTGCTTCATCGCAGTGGACTGGTCACTGTAGAGAGTGAAAACCGCGTTCACAGCAGCGGGCTCGGCCTTGGCGGCGGAGGGCGGCGTATCGAACGCGAGGCCACCTGCGAGCAGTGCGACGAGAGATTGCGTGCGTACGTCCACTCCGCCCGCGCCGACCGAGACGTCGATGCCGCTGGCGTTCCAGAAGCGTGTGCCGGGATTGACGTACTTGTCGTAGGGCGCGTTGACGAAGATCTTGATGTCCATCGCCGTGCCATCGCTCGACAGATCGTACGCGATGACCTGGCCCACCTGCAGGCGGCGGTAGTAGATCGGCGAGCCGATCCCCAACGACCCCAGGTCTTTGGCCTTGAGCACGAACTGCCTGCCCGGCTGGCCGCTGGTGATGATCGGCGGTACCTCGAGCCCGGTGAACTTGCGCTGGCTCTTGTCCGATTTGCCGACCTCAAAACCAATGAAGTTGCCCGAGAGCAGGGTGCTGAGGCCGGATACCCCGCTCAGAGTGACGCGCGGCTCGACGACCCAGAACTTCGCGTCTTCAACCATCAGGTCGCCCGCGCTTTTGTCGATCTTCGCCGTTACCTCTACCTTCGAGTGGTCGGAGGAAAGCTGCACCGCCGTCACTTGGCCGATGTTCACGTCCTTGTACTTGATGAAGGTCTTGCCGGCTTCGACTCCTTGGGCGGCTTTGAAGACAATGGTAATGGTCGGGCCTTCGCTCATGATGCGCTGGATCGCAATCCCGATGGCCACCACGGCGGCGAGGATCGGGATGATCCAGACGACCGAGATCCGCTGGCGCCGCCTTGGCACGACGGTGGCTCGCGGCAGGTTGTCGGGGCTTTCAGCCATGGTGCTCCGGTCTGCTCGTTTCCGAATCCCAAATCAGACGTGGATCAAAGGACTCCGCAGCGATCATTGTTAGCACGACTACCGCCGCGAAAAACAGCACTCCCGGGCCAGGCTCCACCGACATCAGCGGCGAGAGCTGCACGAGGGCGACGGTGAACGTGTCGACGAACACGTCGAGCATCGACCACCGCCCGATAAATACGACCATGCGATAGAGCCGGGTGCGCTCGCGGTTGCCGCCGAGAGTACCGCGCTGCACCGTGATCAGCAGATAAACGAGCGCCACCAGCTTGCCCAGCGGCACCATCACGCTGGCGATCAGCACGATGAGCGCGAGCGGCCACGATCCCGACGTGTAAAGAAACACGACCCCGCCCATGATGGTGTCGGAATCGGTGGATCCGAGCGTGGTCGTATTGAGCACCGGCAACATGTTTGCGGGGATGTAGCAGATCGCCGCGGCGATGACGAGCGCCCAAGTGTACTGGATGGAATTGTGGCGCCGCCACACGAGCTCCGCGCCGCAGCGCGGGCAATAGCCCGGCTCGGCCGGGTCAGCCGGCCGCGAAAGCAAACTGCACATCTCGCAGGAAACCAGTCCCGCCTGGGCGGCGGTCAGTGGAACAGCGCTCATCGTATTACTTGCCATGTAGAATACCTAAACATACGAGGGTCGAGGGTCGGGTGTCGGAGGGGAAATTCCTTCGTCTTTCTCGCCAGTGCTCCCTATCACCCGAAACCGATCACTGTTTACTGATCACGGATCAGTACTCTTCAACCCTTGTCACTTGACACTCGTCACTCGACACTCTTTCGCGGTGGTCTGCCGTCGGCCCACTCAACTCTCTGCCAGATTTCGTCTTCATCGAATGTCACCATGATCGCAGGAAAGAGGATCACCAGCGCCCCACCGCGTACATGCCGATGCCGGCTTCCACCGAGGCTAGCTCGGCGATCTTGATGAGCGCAACGAGAATGCCGAGCATCATCACCTCGTTCATCGACCAGGGCTTCATTATCTCGGCCCCGCGCAGCATCTCGTTGACCCACGCCGGCGCCGGGGGCCGCCGCGCCGCGAGCAGACACCGTCAACATGAACAGGATATAGCCCGCAGGAGCAATCACCGCGCAGAACGCGACGATCATGGCGGTGATTGCTTCGCCCTGAAACAACATCTCCTTGGCGCCGCCACCGATGGTCGTGCTCGCATGACGCCCGACGGCTGAAAGGCTCATCAGGGGCGCGGTATTGGCGATAATGAATGCGATGGCCGCCGTAACCGTAAGGGCGAGCGGCAAATCGATCGGTTCAGCCAACCGGCTCGCAACCGTACAGGCGCAGCGCGGGCAGCGCGCCTTGGCGCCGGGCGGCAGTTCCGGCAACTCCTGCAGCAGGTCGCAATCAGGACAAGCGATGGTTTCCATAAGTGATTAGCGGCTTTGACAAGGATTCTATGATGACTTCTTAGCGAAGAATTGAAAGCTTGTATATTGGACTTTAGTCCAATACGCGCGAACGGAAGAATGGAACGTTGGAGTAATAGAATGACTGACATTTTTCCATAATTCCGCTATCCATCATTGCAGTCTTCCGACCGAATCTGAAACCTGAAACCAGAAACCGGACACCCATTTCACACCGATCACTGTATTTCAGTTCGTCCTCTCCCCTCGCCATTCGTTCCCTGACTGATTACCGATTATTGATTACTAGTCTTCTCCCACTTGTCCCTCAGGACTTTGCGCCGATCGCGGCGGCTTCGATAACCCGTGTCTGGAGGTCCTCTTCACTGAAACTCATCCCGGCATCTCCACTCTTAGGATCATCACGTTTTTTCTGCCCGCCCGTCGGACTCGTTTAGCGGCTGGGTTTGAGGCTTCTTTTTTTCGCTCGTAGCTTCATTGGATCCTGGCGGCGGGTAGATCACGGACCCACGGATCTGGCGCACTTCATCCGGTGAGAAGTTGGGGAACGGGAGACGGTCTTCCTCCCGCCACTCGCGCACCTGGTTTTCCGCGGCCCGTGCTTTCCCGTCGTCCAGACCGCCATCGCGTGAAAAATACAGTGTCTGCGAAGGAAAAGCGATCGCCGCGCCGCTCTGCTCGATGATGTCGATGACACGCAGGAACACGTCCTCCCGGATACTCAGGAACTCCGGCAGGTTCCGAGTCATCGCATACGCGAACACCTCGATATCCAATGAACTGGCGCCGAATCCGACGAACCGCACGCGCGCCGATTCCGGGTCAATGCGCGGGTGACTCAGGAGCATCTTTCGGAGCGTGGCGAGGACATAACGCAGCTGATCCGAGCTCGTCTCGTAGCGAACACCGATGACAGTCTGGATCAGGATCCGGTCCCGCCGAGCGAAGTTCACGATAGGCATCTTCGAGAGCGCCGCGTTGGGAATCGTCGTGAGCGTGCGATCGACGCCTCGAATTCGCGTCGAGCGAAGGCCGATTGCTTCCACGGTGCCGAGACTATCGCCGTATCTGCCGAGGTCGCCGACCGCTATGGGCTTGTCGGCGAACAGGCTAAGGCCGCCGATCAGGTTCTCAATCGTCGGTTGTGCAGAAAGAGCGAGGGCCAGCCCGCCGACGCCGAGTCCCGCGACGATCCCATACAGCGGGACCCCAAGCCCATCGGCGCCCATGGCCAATAAGCCCGCGCCAACCAAGATGCCCAGCAGGCGGGCGCAAATTCGAATGAGGTGTGCGTCGATGCTCTCGGGAGCGATACGAGGGGAAGCGATGATCGCTTCGGCGACTACCGGTGCGATGCGCCAGGATATCCAAGTGCCCGCAAGATATATCGTCGCGGTTGCTATAAGCACGATCGCGGCCGCCACTTCACCGATGAAGTTGATTTGAGCGAGCGCAAGGTAGGCGACGGCCGGCGCCGCCGCAAGGATGATCACGGGTAGCGCCAACCGCGCCAGCGCCTGCAGGACCGGGCGCTCGCCACTACCCCGCCACGACAACCAATATGCGTATCGCAGGATCAACGCAAAGAGCGCGATGACGACGGCTAGAGCAAACCACTTCCAAACGGCCTGACCAATTATCGGCATGCGAAGCCACTCCGGCATCGCCTGGACCCAGGAGAAGGGAATTAGCCAGCCGCCACCCTCTACTACAAGCTCGCGCGGATTCTTGAGCGGAACCGGACGGATATAGGGGAGCCCACGCACCCGCTGGTAGAACTCATCCGATTTTGCAACGGTGCCCGCGCTGAAGAGAAACTCACCCGCGCGCGGCCCGCTTTGCATGCGAACCAGGGTGATCTCTGTATTCGGGATGACCCAGCGCGGAGGATCGGTCCCCGCAAGCAGTTTTAGTTGATCGGCGCCAGGAATCTGGTCAAAAGGGGGGATTTCGATCCTGCTGAGAATCTCATAGAGGGTCATCGCAGCATACGGCCCGAGTTTGACGCGAGCGGCCGGGGGAATCTCGCTGAGATCAAGGCATTCCAGCGGCACTTGAGCCAGGGATCGCATGCGGTTGAACCCTTCACGCGTGGGAGCCGAGATATATTCGCTGGCTACGAAAACGGTGACCGCATCCGCGGACTGAAGGAAAGTTCGTAGCGTGGCGCGGGGACTCGATCGGTCGGGTGGCTTGAGAGGATAAACCGCCTGAAGCGCGCCGGTCTGCTGCGCCCGCGTCTCGTCCTGATAGGCTTGAAGACCGTTGTCCTCGTGGATGATGCTCTGGGCAAAGGCCTTATCCACAGTGAGGACGCATGACAGAAGGAACAGGAATAAAATGATAGCCCTGGTGGCTACGGTCATGTGCCGGTCTTTTTTCATCGCTTGTTGGTTCATGGCTGGTCGCATGGTTGGCGCTCCTTCTAAGTTTATTTTCCCGGGCATACCGAATGGAAGCCTATGACTTGCCTAACCTCGCCACTTAACACTCGTCACTCGCCACCCGGATTTGCCACTCCCCGATTCCGATTAGTTATATCTACAGCCCCCCACCCCAGCGGAATTGCCAGGCAACCCCGGTCGCCCAAAAATTGTCGCCGCTGCGGCTGTAGACACCGTTGCTGCCGTAGAATTTGATTGAGTGGTTGCGGCTCACGGACAACGCCACGGTCGCGCCCAGGCGCGCGTGTCCCAGTTGCTCGCTCTTCTCGCCGTCGATGGTCGTGCGCCCGCCGCCGTAATAGGTGGCGTCCAGCGCCCCCCAGAGAGCGGGGAAGAACTCGTAGATGAGGTGCCCCTGCACGGAATAGATGGGAGCCTGCGCGAGTGTCTGTCCACCGAGGAAATCGTTATTGTTAGTGAACAACGTGACCGCGGGAATCAGCTCCAGTGTGACCGGGCCCCAGGCCTTGGACACGCCGAGCTCAGGCTTGATGGACCAGCGGTTGGTTCCGACGTTCAAGAGCTTGGTCGAGTCGTACTGACCAAGCGGCGGGGTCACCTGCAGGCTGGCGCCGACGATGAGGTCCTGGTGGTACGCCGGATATTCGTTCATCGAGAGCGCTGGGGCTCCGAAGAAGTTGACGGAGAGCCGAAGTATCGGATCGCCGAGTCCGGTCACTACTCGCCTCCGTTCTTCCCCGGCGAGCTTGGCGCTGCCCGCTACGTCGGCGACGGGCAACACCACGGCGAATTTCCCGGACAGGCCCCACACATCGAGGGACCGCGCGTAGGCGAGGTTGCCGCTTTGGACGTTGACCTTGGCATCTTTGATCGGCAACGAGGCCTCGAAGGCGACGTTGCCTTGTGTGTAACCATAGCCGGCGAGCAAGAAATTGATCCCGACCGGGGTATTCACGTAGGATCTGGGTTCGAGCGACTGCGCATAAACGCCGCGTTCCGGTACCACCATGGCGATCACGACTATTGCTGTCCACACCCAACCCACGAACGGCGCCACACATGACGCAAGGGTCACCCGTCCCGCATTTCCATCCAGTCCAAAACTCACCGCTACTTGCTCGCCGGCGATGAAGTCTTCGGCATGACCTGCATGACGATGAACCCTTTGCCGGTCGAGAAGTACACACGGCCCCCGTAGCCCGGCGTGATGAGCGAGCCGAAGGTCATCGGCTCGAAGAAGTCGGACTCGGCGATGATCCGGCCGGTGGCGGCCTCGCGCCAGGTGAACTGCTCCTTGTAGTGAACAGCGCGTCGGTCATCGCCTCCTTTTTAGCTGTTGTTCTACGTGCAAGCTAAGCGCACTTACCTCACGCGCTGGTGAATGCCAATCTAGGTCTGGGCGACGGGTCGCTCTCATCCTTTTCTAAGGTACAGCTCCCGCAGGGATTTCTGGCCAGCGGCGTCGATGCCCAGAGCTTCTGCGAAATCGCCCTAGATTGTCCCGTGTCGCTTCTCCATTTCGTCGAACAACGCATCGAGATACTCCGCCTTCATGTAGAAGATGGCGAGGGCAATTGACCGGTCGCCGCCCGCCGCGACAAACGCATCAATCTCCTGATGGTATGCGGGAAGTCGGCCATGACCGTTTCCTTCGGCACGCCGAGCAACGTAAGCAGCACCGCCGCTCCCCAGCCGGTCCGATCCTTGCCGGTCGTGCAATGGTTACGGTTCGTAGCTCACTTCCGCCGTGACCTGGTCGAAGGCGACGCCCTTTTACTGCCTCATCATTGCTAAATTCAAGCGCTCTTCGTGCGAAATGAGATGGTCAAAGTCTTCCTTACCCACGTCAATCTGCACCCAGGTCACTTCACCGTTGAAGGCGTTGCCGTGAACGCCGTAATCTTGCGATACCGGCAAACCGGTATCCCGGCCGACATCGCACCCATCGTCAAAAGAAAAGATAAACGGCACCGTCTGATCAACGCGCCCTTCGCCTGCTTTTTGGCCGTCGACATAGAGCGAGACGTTACCGCCTTTGGCAATCCCGCCGCCATCATAGGCAAACTCCATGCGTACCTGGTGTGTTCCGGCGGGCAAGGTGTTGGCGCTTTCGATGTAGAAATATTGGCGGCCAACGAGGTTGTAGCAGTACTTCAATTTGCCCTTGTGCGCATAGAGCGACCACCCGCCGCCGCCGACTGCGCCGCCTTGCGCAATGATTACACCCTGCGCGCCGCTTGCCGGAATTTCCACCTCGGCGGTTACCGAGTGGGATTTGTTCTTGATGTTGATGACCGAGTTCTCCGTCAGCCGTCCCATACCGCCAAAGAGCAACTGCGAATCTCCCCGAATCAACTGCGGGCGGCCGGCCATATCGGAATTCATTCGCTCCAAGAGGCGGTCGTCGAGCGGGAGAACGTTGTATTTGGTGGCCTCAATCAGCCACAAACGTTGCAGTTCGTGCAGTTTTTCCGGCATCTCTTTTGACAGGTCGCGCGCTTGTGTCCAGTCCTTGTTGGTGTCGTAAAGTTCCCATACGTCGTCGTCAAAGGCCGCCAAACCTCCCGAGCCGAAAGCCCAGGGAGTCCTGTGCTTGGTCACCGCGGTCCAGCCTTTGTGATAAATGCCGCGATTGCAAAACATTTCAAAGTACTGGGTCTCGTGCCGCTCGGACGCCTTGGCGTCGTTGAACGAGTACAGCATGCTCATGCCCTCGATGGGCTTTTGCTGAATGCCGTGCACGAACGCGGGTTGGGGAATGCCCGCGGCTTCCAGGATGGTCGGCGCTACATCGATCACATGCGCGAACTGGCTGCGGAGACCACCTTTCTCCTTGATCCCGTTGGGCCAATGGATGATGGTCCCGTTACGCGTGCCACCCCAGTGCGAGGCGACCTGCTTGGTCCATTGATACGGTGTGTCCATGGCATGCGCCCAGCCAACCGCAAAGTGGTTGTAACCCAAGGGACCGCCCAGATCATCAATGATGGACATCAGATACTCGGGCGTCTCGAGCGCCGCGAAACCGTTCGGGCTCAGGAGTTCGTTAAAGGTGCCGTTGAGCGTGCCTTCTGCGGAAGCGCCGTTATCGCCGACGATGACATAGACCAGCGTATCGTCGAGGACACCTAGATCCTGAATCGCATCCACCAGCCGACCGACGTGATGGTCGGTATGTTCCAGAAAGCCGGCGTACACTTCCATTTGGCGCACAAGGACGGGTTTGAGCGCCTCAGGCATATCCCCCCAGGCGGGAATCTCCTTGTGCCGGACGGTCAGCGCCGCCTCCTGAGGAATGACGCCGAGTGTCTTTTGTCGCGCGAAGGTCTCTTCACGCAGCTTGTCCCAGCCCTGATCGAACTTGCCCTTGTACTTGTCCGCCCATTCCTTCGGCACGTGGTGCGGGGCATGGGTCGCGCCCGGCGCAAAGTACATGAAGAACGGCTTGTCGGACATCAGCGCCTTCTGTTGGCGAACCCACTTGATGGCCTTGGTGGTCATGTCATCCGTGAAGTGATATCCCTGCTCTGGAGTTTTTTCGGGCTCGATCGGAGTCGTGCCTTCATAAATAGCGGGATAGTACTGATGGGTGTCGCCGCCGATGAAGCCATAGAAGTACTCGAACCCGCCGCCGCCGCTGGGCCAAGCATCAAACGGTCCCATCGGGCTGGTTTGCCACGGAGGCACCTCATGGCATTTGCCGAACTGGGCGGTGCTGTATCCGTTGAGCTTCAACGTCTCGGCCAGGGGCGCAGCACTTTTCGGACGCAGTGAGTTGTAGCCGGGGGCCGATGTCGCCATTTCGGTAACAGTGCCATAACCGACCGAGTGATGGTTCCGCCCGGTGAGCAGGGCAGCGCGCGTGGGCGAGCAAAGGGCAGTGGTGTGGAACCGGTTGTACTTGAGCCCGTTGGCGGCGAGCTTCTCGAAGTTCGGCGTGTAGCAGGGGCCACCAAAGGCGCTCGATGCGCCGAAGCCGACGTCGTCCAAGAGAATAATTAAAACGTTTGGCGCGCCTTTCGGCGGGCGCAACTGCTCGATCGGCGGATACTTTGTATCCGGATGCTTGGCATCATAGGTGGTCAGCCCGGTACGAGGCGGATCCGGAATCGGGAGAATTGATCGTTGTTGGTCGTTTTGATCAGCCATATAAGGCTCCTTTTTTGGGTTTTGTCAGTTGTTTAGTTGGTCCGGTTTTTAGTCGCATTCCGCATCTGCACGCTGGTTGCTTCGCCTGCACGGTAGAAACGTCGTGCGGGCATGTTTCAGCCTCTTGCAGAATTCATTGATTTTTTTATAGCGCGCTCTCCTCTTATTTAGTGTTCTTTCACATTAACCAAACTCCGCAAATGCTGTCCATTGGACTTTGGTCCAATAGCTTGGGAGTTCCTGAACCTGAAACCTGAAACCAATTTGACATGGGTTTCGGATCCAGGCGTCAGGTGTCAGGTTTCGGGGATAACGATCTGATACTGAATACCGAAACCTGAAACCTGTTTTTCCCCACCCGTCGCTCGATATTTTTTCGCTACTCGCTCACCTTGTTATCCTGCTGCGCCTGCAAACAACCGCAGCTACTTGCTCGCCGGCGCAGCCGCCTTCGGTATGACCTGCAGCACGTAGAAGCCCTTGCCGGCGGCCGTCGGGAAGTAGACCCGGCCGCCGAAGCCCGGCGGGGTCAGCGAATTAATCGTCAGCGGCTCGAAGAAATCGGACTCGGCGAGGATCTTGCCGGTCGCGGCGTCGCGCCAGGTCAGCTGATCCTTGTAGTTGTTGGTGAAGATCGCCGCCATCAGCGGCTCCTTCTCGACGTTCTGCTTCGCGTTGGTCAGCAGCAGCACGCGCTTGTCCTTCGGCCCGATCACCGGTTGGAAGGTGCTGGTCACGTCGTCGACGACGAAGGCCGTCTTCATCTCGCCGCTGGCCTGGTCGAGCTTGATGCCGGCGACCTTGCCCATGCCCATGTCGGCCGAATAGACCATGCCGTTCTCGGGATCGGCGCCCGCCTTCGGCGGCGCGAAGCTGAATCCGCCGGGCTTGAGCTGGCCGAAGGGGAAGATCACGTTCTGCTTCTTCGCGTCGTCGCGGTGGATCGCCGCGATGCTCGACGCAACCTCCTTGCTGCCGGCGCCGTTGAGCTGGGTCACGATCCAGTCGCCGATCGCGGTCGGCGCGGTGGCAGCGGTCTGGCCCTTCTGGATCGGGAACACGGCCCAGGACTCGTCGGCCGACAGCTTCTTCGCCACCGGGTCCCAGAAGTAGCGCCGGATGCTCTCGGCCAAGCCGACGTAGATCGCGATCTTGTCGTGGAACTTCGTGATGATGAACGGCGACGGCGCCGGCTCGGGTAGTTGCAGCTTGTCCAGCACCTCGAGCGTGTCGGGGTCGACCGCAACCAGCACCGAGTTCGGCATCTTCATGCCGTCCTGGATGCATTTGATGATGCCCAGCGTGCCCTGCCCGTTGCAGCCGATGGGCCGCGTCTGGTTCTTGTAGATTAGCGTTCGATCGGGCGCGATCGTCAGGTGCTTGAAGTTGGACGAAGCCGGTGGCGCTTCGCCGGAGGGCAGCGCGGTGATCTTCAGGATCAGGCCGGTTTCGCCGTCGACGAGCATGCATTGTTCGACCAGGACAGTGCGAGGTTGCCGTTGTCGAGGATGTTCAGGTTGGTGTTGCCGATGTACCAACCCGACGCGCTGGCGTTGTCGAAGTAGGTCCGCCAGATCTCCTTGCCGGTGGTGGCGTCGGCCTTGGCCAGGTACGGCCCAGCCGGCATCGGGTCACCGGGCGAGGGCACCTCGCCGCCGATGATGTACAGCTCGCCTGGCTTGCGGCTGTTGATGTAGGCGATGCCCGGGATAGTCGTCGCGCTGCGCCAGGCGTACACCGCGTTCGGGCCGTCGATACGAGCCGAGGAAGGTCGCGCAGGGGAAGTGCCGCTGCGCTCGCTATCGGAGATCTCGGCGCCGTTGAGCGACGAGTAATAGCCCGGCGTCGGGATCTTCTGCTGGCAGGCAAGCTCCTTCGCGTACAAGCTCACGTCACCGGGCAACGGGCCGTTGGCGGCGATCTGGTTCGGCGTCAAGCCGACCTTGGCCAGGCGCTGCTCAATCTTCGCGCCGATGACCGACCCGGCCAGCCTGTAAACCGCATCGCGCCAGCGCAATGCCGACCTCCAGGTCGCTCCCCTTCATAGAGTTTCGTTGCCATTCCTGATTCGTCCTCCTTCGCCGTTGCGCGCTACTTCTTCGGGCCCTTGGCCTCGAACTCCGCCTTGGTCGTGTATTAGCCGCGCGGGTAGTAGGGTCCCATCACGGCTCCTCCATGCCGGGCTTGGTCACGTAGTCGGGCTCTGTTTCCAGCTCGGGCCGTTGGCGATGAAGCGCAGCATCAGCATGCCGAAGTCGGCGCGGTTCTTCGGCCCGTCGACACCCTCGCCGCGCGGGCTCCACTCGATCCACGCCACATTGTTCTCGGCGGTCGCATTCGCCGGCCGGTCTTCCTTGCGGCTGTAAACGATCGTGTAATTGCGGTCCTTATCCAGCGGCACCTGCATGTCGGTGAGCGCGTCGGCGATCTGGCCCGAGGGCATGGACTCGCACTGACCAGCGACCAGTACTGGGTCTGCGCCGCCGGCATCACCTCCAGCCCCTTGCCGCCGGCACCGGCGTACGTGTTCGGGAAGGTCGGCATTTTGCCGCGCATCACGTATACCGGGCCGAACTTGCGCGAGAGCTGGAGAGCATGTACTCGGTCTCGGGATCGCCGCCACCGTCGATCGCGCTCTCATACTTGATCTTGGCCCGCTCAGCGGGCGTCTTGAACGAGCCGAGGATCGAGTACTGGATGTTCCAGTACTTCTCCCACCTCGGACCGGGCGCGCCGGCGCGGTGGCCGGTTCAGCGCCGGGTCGTTGCCCTTGGCATGAGCGAGTTGCTCCCACTGCTCGGCGGTGACCGGCGGCTTGGGAGCCGGCATGGGCCGGCCGAACTGCTTGACGACCTCGGCGGACGAGAGCTTGGTGCCGTCGGCGAGCGTGCCGGTGTAGGCCGGCAGGCCGGCGCCGTGGCAGGCGTATCCGCCGGGCCCCAGCCCGCGCCGTCGCTGCCCTGGTCGGCGAGATAGGCGCGGTTGACGAACATCAGGTTGCCGCCGCCGCGGCCGACATACAGCGTGTTGGCCACGCGCTGGACTTCGTCCGCTGGCGGGTTCTCGGCGAGGATGCTTGAGCGTGAAGTTGCGCTTGTCCGCCAGCCGGTTGGCGCCGATGCGGAAGGGGTTAGTCGATCCCGGATCGGGCTCGATCCGCGCGCCCGACAGGTCCTCGCCGATCGAGACGAAGGTGTTGTTCTCCTCCTTGTACAGCGCGAACTGGAAATAGCGCGTGTGCGGGAACGCATAATTCAACGTCAGGCTCGCGCCCGCCGGGAGCGCGAGCATGCCGATGAAGTAGGTCGACTGCATGTCGGGCCACAGGTTCGGGTTCTGGATCGGCCGCGGGTACTCGAGGTAGTCCCAGTAGCCCCAGCCACGCGGACCGTGGAAC
>CAVTUQ010000020.1:0-54000 GCA_963737905.1 uncultured delta proteobacterium
TTATTTTGACCTTGAGGTAATCACGCTGTCCCAAAACCCGTGGACGTCCATCGGTTGTCCTGCCTGCGTCACCCGAACGCAGATTTCGTTGCCGCCTCTGTCGCCCTTGGGATACTCAACAGTGAATAGCTAGACGATATAGCGGACCGCCAGCCTTGCACTTTTTCCGCTGGGAGACTCCTTTAGGATTGAATCCCCGGGACGCATGAGCTTTATCATCACATCACAACAAACCGACATACCGCGGTCAGAGCTGGAAAAATTCGGTAACTGCTTCTGGAGGCTGTTTGATTCCACGTCAATGTAAGATTTCCCGCTCTGTCTGGCGAAGTTTAGAATAGCCGCGAGACGGTTTTGTATCTCCCATGCAGTAGGTGCCATAGCTTCCTCCTTGTGGTTGAGTACCGATTCGACAAGACTGACTTACTTGGTTTCAATTGTAGCGGTGAGACCGGTGAACGTGGTTACGCGGTTTGGTCAATGGCGCATGGCCTTCTGCAAATTCTTGTCGCTGAGTTTTACCCGCTCCCGCCGAAGGCGCACTTGAACTGATAAAAACGGCAATGTTTTTTTCCGGCCCTGGTTCTGTTGACGATCGAGCACTGACAGGCTGCTCGGGAGTCACTTTGCCCAAATGACTTTTCGCCGCTTCGATCATGCCGTCACGTTTAGGAAGGATTGCGCGACTCAAGCGCCGGAGACGATTATCAACCCACAATTCGCTGCGCCTCAGCGCCCAGGTCACCGCTTCTTCTTCGGTGGCGCAGCGCTTGGAGAATTGGACAAACTTAGAATCATGAGAAGACCCCGCGAACCAGTTGATATCGGCTTGCGGCGCCCAGCCATTCGCGATGGTATTGTAGGTCGGGAAGGCCATAATCACATAATTGCGGTACAGGTGACTCCACATGGTGGTTAACTCCTCTCTGGGATGGTTAAACGACTGCGCCTTATCTTTCACGTTGGAGGGGCCGCGATAAGTGGATCAGCCGACCACCTTAACACCCACCCGCGTGTAAAGCTGCTTCGAAATTAAATTCCAAGTCGCGGACGGTGACTCTCTCGGTTTCGAGCTGATGCGGCTTGTTTGCGTCTAACACTGATTTCCTCCGCATGAAGGTGAAATCTTTTTGCCTCCAAAAAACAGAGGGTGCAAACAACCATATCAAGCAGGCTAATGCCTTCATCTTCGCTCGTAACGCGATAGACGTTACCTACAATCAACTCGCCGCAATGCTGACAAGTGTGATTCATGATTTTCTTCACTGGCAAGCAAGATGCCATATCGGACTAATTTATTAACGGACAGTGGATGGGTAGATGCGCCCCTTTGATGGATTACAAGGGAATCCTTGTCTAGCAAACCAAGAAATAACTTTTTCGGTCGGTTCTGTAGATGGAGGGAATTGCCTTCGTTTTATAATCTGTGTAAGAAAATTACATACAAACTCCGTCGTCAATTGCAGGCTGTTTCGCGTTGAGAGGGTATTACTGTAGCGTGCGAGAAAGTCTGATTGCTTCTTCGATCTCGGCTGTGCTTCAGGACAGTACATCTCAGCAGCAGCGAGAATCATTCGTGCATGAAATTTGTCGCAGAGGATTTCAACCGTCCTGAATTCGTTGCCTGCTTCAAAATGGTGAATGACAAGACCGTTTTTTAGAATGGCGTAAATGCTGGACTCCTCGGTAAACTGACTTAACAGGCGGTCATAGTGTTCTGTCGAAATGTCGATCAGTATTTTCACGGCGTTAGGATCATCAATCTCCGTGAGCCGCCTGGGTGATCAGTTAGCTGGAACTAAAAAATTTTTTGGTGGTTGTCTTTCTGTGTAGATCTCCTACCCGTTGCCGGACAGGTGATACTCATGCGGGAAAGTTTGGCTAGGCTTTGCTAGAAGATTTCTATCTTTGTAAACGTGCCCGATGCTTTGCTTCTCAACAGGGCTGTCTTTCAGGATAACGGAAACCGCCATGTCATGTGTCCCGCCGCATTTATTGCACAGGGCAAAGATACTGTACTAAGCTGCTGAGTTGTTCGTAGTCGATGCCATTGACTCTTGTCTGCCGAGTTTTAGCTGCATCGTCCCCCCGGTTATCGTCTGTTGCTGTCCGTCAGGTTAGATTTCCACAATACTTGTGGATAAACCTGTGAGTAAGTGGCTTAGTAACCTCGTTATGCGGCCCATCCAGAGCATACGTCCACCAGATTGCCCAATTAATGAACAGTTAAATCTTCGATAAATCAATCAATTATCATCTTACCAACTTTCGTGCTTCAAGCGAGTTGACAAATGATAGCAACTCTTACCATTCATATATTTGTCAGTTTCAGGAAGTTCTAAGGAAACCAGAGATTTTGCAAGAATTTCATGAGCTGCCCATGCCTAATTCTTAGACAGAAACTACAACAGGCGAGTTGTACGGTCGAACTTGGAGAATTAATGTGAAGTGATGGCAGTTTAGCCGCCCGATCGTGTCCCAAATGCCGAAATTATTTCGGTGTTGTCATTGGGGAGTCGCAAAGCGAAACCAACGTGCGACCCATACGCGGTCGTTGCGCTATGTGTGGACGAAGTCATCTGGACGCTTCTTCCTGGCCATGGCTCAATCGACCATCGATAAAATCCCGCCAGGACCAAAGCTCGGATGCACTAACGGCCCCGAGAGTTGATCTACCGCCGTTAGTCATGGTTCTTTTCTTCCTCATCAATTTGAACTAAAAAGATTGTATGCGACTGTCAGGTAGTACTAGACCTATAATGTTCGTTTTTATACTCGCCATCGGCATTACCTTGACTTTACCCTATCTCGCTTTTGGTGCCGCTCGCTCTTTCGGCGGCTCGGGGAGATTCAGGGGTTCTACAATAAGCCGGCAACATTCCTTTTCTCGCCCTTTCAATCGCTTTGGTTTAGTGCCTTTTAACGGCCTTGGAGGGTTTGGTGTAGGTGGGTTCATCGACGAGCAGCCAGTTATCATTATTCAGCAGTTTCAGTCTCCGGCAGCTACTGAACCCAGGGAACCTGCCACAAACAGAATTTACGTTCAGCCGCGCTGGGTGGATGGTGGGTATGGAGTACAGGTCTTACAGCCAGGATACTGGGCCGAGCCGAAGCAATCGACAAAGCGTTGACCGCTGAAAAAGTCTTCGGCAAGATAGCTCGAAGAAAAGTGGCGAGTGGCTAAATGGCACACCCACTAACCCCAGGAACAGCGTCACGAAGAGCGCTACGTAGTAACCTTTTCAGGTGGTCCGATCTTTAACAACAAGGAACAAGCCGAGCAGCACGGACTCAAGGTGTGCAAGGAGTGGGTTGATAAGGGGCGGGATAAACGTCCTTGACCCTCTAATAACCCGAAGCTATAAGTGCCTGGATTATGCGTGGGGCGCTACGACTATTTCCCCGGAACTTCAAAATTCATCCAACTTGGCGGAGTCTAGATTTCAGGAGTGGCGCGTCTACCAGAGGAAACGCGGCCTTTTCTTTTCTAGCGAGGCCCTTAGTTTCCACACGCTTAAAAAATGTTAACAGGTGAGGAACAGCAAGCAATTCCAGAAAGGCGGATTTTTATGTCCGCTCTTAGGCCGCAATCTGACGACGGCGATAGTCCAAAGGGGTTGAACCGGTCCAGCGTTTGAATGCGCGATTGAAGGCACTGACTTCGGAATAGCCAAGCAGAAAGGCAATTTCCGTAAGTGTGTTTTTGCGGTCCTTTAGGTAGTGGGTTGCAAAACGCCTGCGTGTATCGTCGGTCAGTTTCTTAAAATCAACACCATATTCCTTCAGCTGCCTTTGTAGCGTGCGCGAGCTCATGGCCATTTTCTTTGCCACCCGTGTGAGAGTTGGGTCTCCATCTCTCATCGACTCCGCGATAGACTTTCGAACCAAGGCAAGGAGGCTGTCCTCTCGCGGCATTTCGTTTAATACACTTTCGAGGTAACGCTTCAAGATCCGATAAAGCCGTGGATCAGCGGCCGGTATTTCTCGCTCTACAAATTCGCGTCCGACAATAAACGCATTGGTTTCACAACCGAACGAAACGGGAGCGCCAAAAACCCGGTGATGTTCTGCAATCTGACCTGGAGCCTGATGTGCAAACTGCACTTCTTGCGGCGTCCACTGGCTGCCTAACATAATGCGCAGAGTGTTCAGCGCGACTGTCATACTGCATTCATTGTGTTGTCGCGGGGCTTTGATACCCAAGTCGGTTAACAGAAATCTTATATAACCCAAATTCCCTTCGATAGTAAAAAACCACTTAGCTGCTTGATTGAAAACATGATAGTAACGCTCTACGTTGACTATCCAGGCTGCAATCGTGGGGGAGTTCAAGAAGACATAGATCAACGGGCCGAGGTTCTTAGGGTTGGAACGTTCGCCAAAATGCAGTCCGAAACAGTCATCAGCCGTTGCCCGGGCGGCTTCTTCCAAAAGCCGGGCGAAACTGGCACTCGCGATGAATCCTTCAGGATTGGAAAAGGCCGAGCGGTCTAATCCGATCGTACGCAAAACGTGATCCGGATTGCCACGAGCCGCCGTGATGGCATCAAACAAGCCGGTCGTAGCGGCGATAGAGATCATCGGTCTTCCGCGCACAGACTCAGGCCTCTTCTTCATCCTTTGCTCCAAGTCGCTGTCGGTGTCAATCGGAAACCGGATGATTAAGCCCGTGCGTAAACATTGACCGAGAAACCCGCGTCAAGCACCTGGTGGGAAGCCGTCGTTGCATCATTCCCGCTGATGGTTTCTACGAGTGGCGCAAGGAAGGCAAGCGCAAGGTCCCGATGTGGGTTCATCTCAAGACTAAGGAGCCGTTCGAACACCTTTCGTGAAAGCCAAGTCAGTGTTAAAAACTAATCCCGAAGAACTGATGGACGCTCACGACGTTTCACCAATCGTCAACTCGGCGAAGTACGACGGCCCCGAGTGCATCAAACCGGTTTCCGATGACGAGATACCTAGCGACAGGCAGTTGCCCCTGTTGTAAGCAAAATTAAATTACTTGAGCACTTTGTCCGCTCTTGCCAGCACGTTTGGCGGAATCGTTACGCCGATTTGCTTGGCAGCCTTAAGGTTAATGATCAACTCAAACTTCGTTGGCTGCTGCACAGGGAGATCACCCGGCTTTGTACCCTTAAGAAGCTTATCCACATAGGTGGCAGCGCCCCGGTAGTTTTCAGTAATGTCCGGCCCATAGGACATGAGCCCGCCCGCCTCCACAAATTCCCTACCTGGATAAATCGCTGGCAGCCGAGTCTTTGCCGCAAGGTCCGCGATCTGCCCTCGATAAGTAAAATTTCTACCTGTCAGCGCGATAAGACCATTTGCACGCCCTTTGGTCATCGCGGAGAAAGCGTTCTCCAAATCGTTTGGTTCCGGCTCTATGCGATCCGCGATAATCGACGAACCGTTATCGCTCGCCGAAGTCGGTACCTCAAAATTCCTGTAAGGATATGTTGAGTTCTTCTGCTTCGCTCAAGAGAGACTCCACGATACCGCTCAGCAAAACAACTGATGTACAGTCATACAAAATTTAACCTTGACAGGTCAGTTGGGAACTAACTACGATTTCGCCTGAGTGGGTAGAAGGGCTCCTCGATTAGAGGAGCGACGCGAACAGTGAAGACCGTTGATGTTTCGAAGGGAGGCAGTATATGCGACGCTATTTGGCTCTCATGACCGTGTTTTTTCTAGGGGCAGTACTCGTTGTGCGCCTATGGGCGCAACCACCGGGAAAGAACACTTCAAAAACATTTCAGGGATACTGGATGGGT
This sequence comes from uncultured delta proteobacterium, assembly GCA_963737905.1. GTDB lineage: Bacteria > Desulfobacterota > Binatia > UBA9968 > UBA9968 > DAIRFP01. The sequence goes on from CAVTUQ010000020.1 coordinate 5,775, forward strand.
GTCGATCCTCTGGATGGAGGTGATTCGCGCCGTAGTCTCGTGCAACAGCCAAACGGGACATTTGCCATGGCCGGGCGCGATTCTTATCTGACGCTGTGTGATAACACGGACCGCGGTCTTATCGCCTTCGACGACGGCGTTGTGGTTGGCCGTGGAGTGATGAGCACTGACAACCTAAAGATTACCTGTTTCAACACTGGCGCCGTAGTGCTGTTGAAAGCGAGGTACGTGTTGATCGACGACAGTGTGATGACCGAAGTGGTGACCGCTCAGGACGGAACTCCAGTGGATACGATTATCTTTCACAAAGTGAGCCAAGAATAGCTACGAAGAAATTCGTAGGATGGGTTAAGGTGCTTTGCGCCGATACCCATTGAAGCAAGGCCGTTTTACGGACATGCAGTCATACACGGGTTCACGGCCAAGATGTGAAGCGCCGGAGAAGGAGAAATAGGTTTCACCGGCAATAATGCAGCCGTACAAGGGATACTTCATAACGAGCAGTGCGATGCCGGTTCATCCGTTTAGCCCGGACTGGTATGTTGGCGGAAGTGTTTTGGTGCCCGGTCGCGGTAGTTCAATCGTGGAGATCACGCGCTTTCAGCTTCAACAGTTCACCGTAAGCATCAAAGAGCTGGCGGAATGGTTCGGGCTTGAGGTTTCGCGGCTGGTGGTGGACGAATGCCTGGCTCCGCGACGGAATTGAATGGCAAAGTATCTCCAACGCTCCTGCCCCAAGTGTAACGGCTATTTGGGAATCGTAGGTCCCCGAACGTAAGGTTAAGATACCTGTGGAGGCGATCAACGGACGGTGCGTGAAATGTGGTTATCGGCTTGGGTGGGTGTTGGTTTTAGGGGAACGTTCCAATCCTTCGAGTTTGTCTGAGGCGTCGTTCGTTCAATCTCACGCTGTAGGCTTTGTGATTTGTGGGCTTACCATGCGACGCGTTTTGGTCCGTCTCGGACACTTTTCCGACACGCTTAGAGCAGCCGTTGGACTTGCTGAGTTACGGCTCGGCTGAGTGCTCGGTTGCATGCTCTACCGGACTCAACTTCGCGTTCGGCGCGCCAACACGCCATGGAAGCGGATCAGATGTAAGCGCGAGCGGGGCACCAGCGCGGCGAGTCGCTGCACGAATTCCAGCGGCAACATGCCGATATGGGTGGTGCCATCTTTGTATGAACTCTTTAGTTGCAACACGACTTGGCCTGCTCGATTACATTTGAGCCGTTCGTTGGCGATCGCGGGGCGGGCAAGGATGATTGCACCTGTGGGCCACCCCGTCGTCCCCACGTGCGCATTTGTGCGCCTCTGCATCAGCCCAGCCGCGAGAGGTCTGTAGGATGCGGACCTGTCAATCTCTACGTCGGCCTTTCACCCGGCTGCTCGTCCAAACTCGAAGATGAATCAATGTGGCCCAGGTGGCGCAATCCCAGGCTATCGATCGAATCCCAATCCAACGCTTACAAAGAGAAACTCGGCCGGTCCGAGAGGCTGAGGGTCAAAATTGTCTGGATAGTTTGCATGTATTGAGACACCTAGGCCGAACTTAAATGTCCTTGGTGGAGATAGTGGCAGAGTCAAGGTCTGCCAACCGGTTACAGGGCCCGCAGTTAAGCCTTCAAAGGAGTGCACTAATTGTTCGCCGTCGCGCAATCCGACTTTGTCAATGACTCCGGCTCTGCCTCGGATGGTATATCGGAGCATAACAGAAGATATGCGCCAGCCTTCAGTGACATTTGGAGTTGGTACAGAAGCTAACACCCAATTGTCTTGAGCTTCGACTAGTATCAGTTTGGAGTACAGAGTACTCCGTGAAAAAGTACCGACCTGTGGTCTCTCTACGTTAAGTGCATGGCCGAAAATCCATCTTTGATCAGTTGCCATCGGTTGCTCCCTCTCCATCAAGAATAGGAAATTTAAACACCCTTTTTCGCTGATGGGCTTATATCGCCGAGCCGGCGAGTAGTCAATCGCACGAGTACAGTAACACCTTCGAGCCTTGACTCAATCTGCTAGGTGGCGTTATACGCCACGAATGAAGCTCAGAGACATCATAGAGTGGTCTGTACGTTGGTCAACCCCTTCCGGCACAATGGAGGAAGACGCGCCCGTATTTCGGTTCGATGAGAGTATCGCGTGACATATATAACCGCGTCCTTGAGTTTCTAAAGCGTAACCATGGACGCAAACTCCGCGAAGTCATGGATGCAGACATTGACATCTCCGACGTGATTCAATAGTCCCATGGCGAAATATCTCCACGGCTCCTGTCGCAAGTGTGGCGACCATTTGGGGATCGTGGTCCGAGGCTTAGGAGATAATCCCACGATCGATCGAGTACGGCTCAGTTACGAACCCCGCCTTTCATGCTTGTCACGGAGCGTCGGGTTTTGTAAAAGGAGCTGACTTCTCCCAATAAATTAATTTCCAATGTCAAAGATTTTCATTAGTTACCGTAGGGAGGATTCAGCTGGCTATGCACTCGCCGTCCACAGTCAACTTGTCCGACATTTTTCTAAGGATCAAATATTCATGGACGTAGCTACCGTGGAGCCTGGAGTAGACTTCGTCCGTGCGATTGAAGAGGCAGTAGGCAAATGTGACGTTTTGGTGGCACTAATCGGTAAGCGGTGGGCGGGAAGAGAACCCGATGGTACATCACGACTCGACAATACAAAGGACTATGTTCGGCTGGAAGTTTCTGCGGCCCTGGCACGGGATATACGGGTAATCCCCGTGCTGGTCGATGGCATGACTATGCCTAACGAAAACAGCCTCCCTTCTCCTGTCCAATCCATTACTCGGCGCAACGCAATTGAAATTAGTAACACTCGTTTCAACTACGATGCAGACCAATTGATTACTGCGGTTCGTAAGGTTCTTGATGCGACCGAGGCCAAACGAAAAGCTGACGAAGAGAACGAAAGAAATCGTATACAGCGCAGTCTCAAGCCTGGCCCAGTTTTTCACGACAAACTTAAAGATGGCTCACAAGGGCCGGAGATGGTGGTAATTCCGGCGGGAACGTTTCTTATGGGCGATATCAAACGGCGATGGATACGACTTCGAGCGACCCGCGCACATCGTGCGAATCACCAAGCCGTTTGCGATAGGTCGGTACGAAGTTACCTTTGAAGAATATGATGAATTCGCGGCCGCCACGGCTACCGAATTGCCAGATGATCTTGGTTGGGGTCGAGGTCGGCGCCCGGTGATTAACGTTTCCTGGGAGGATGCTGTGAGATTCGCACACTGGTTATCGTCAGAAACTGGAAAGTCTTATCGTTTACCCAGTGAGGCCGAGTGGGAATACGCGGCAAGAAGTGGCGACAAAACACAGACCTGGGCGGGAACTTCAGATGAACGAAAGCTGAGCGTTTATGCCTGGTACCGAACGAATAGCGGCGGCAAGACTCAGGCGGTGGGAGGTAAGAAGCCCAATCGTTTTGGACTATACGACATGAGCGGTAATGTTTGGGAGTGGGTCGAGGATTGTTGGCATCACGATTACAACGGTGCACCCACAGATGGGTCTGCTTGGTTAATACGTGGGGGCGTGATACGAGGGGGTTCCTGGGACAACTACCCAAAAAGCCTACGTTCGTCGGACCGGGGCAAGTTCAGCATCCATTACGGGCGTAAATTCCTCGGCTTTCGTCTCGCCCAGGATCTTGATTAACCCCCACTTTCTCTTTGTTCTTTTACCCTTTCTCGGCTGTTGAGTTCACCGAGTGGACGCCGGATGGTCAACCTGAGACATTCGAGGTTTGTAGGGTTGAGGGAAGATAAAGCGGCCAGGAAGGTTGTGCGAGAGGGTTGAACCCTCTAAAGAAAACACATTACGTTTATATGCTCAGCTGTCTTTTAGTTGTCGTGTTTGGGTTTAAGGCTATAACGAATCAAAAGCGTCGCGCCGTCGCCGTTCCAAGATTCGCTGAGAACTCGGTCGCCAGGACGCATCATCCTTGTCATCGTATCATGGCAAATCGACATCCTGGGTTTCGAGTTTGGATCGCCTCCTATCTGAGAGTAGAGACTATCCGATTCCAAATCCAGGTAAGGTTTTCCACTGTGCTTCGCCTCGTTTAGAATAGCCAATAGTTTGTTGCGAAAGTCCCATGCCGTGGGTGTCATTACTTTCCTCCAGTTGAATTTAGAACCTAACTCCGTGGAAATATGCAGAAAACAACGATTAGGCGGTTCGCAGACTCTCTTTAAGAGTTCCGACTTCCTTTTGGGGCGTTGATTTTGCCGTCCACATACGGTCGATCGAATCTAAGGCTGAATTTGGAAAATGCAAGTCTGATTTGCCTGGAATAAGAAAAAAATTGTCGAATTGTAGGACTAGCCCTCGGTTGGCAGGGTTTATATGGCATCTGTCCTGTACGTGTCGACGAGGTTGGGTTGACAGGTGACAGGTAGTGACGCTGCTTTTGGGAACTTTCTATAAATCATTTTCATATAGGGATTTTCTAAAATCCGCGTCACCTAGTGTCACCCGTCACCCTGGGCTAAATCGCCCGTTGCCATTGCCCACCCTTTCGACTGAGGCATCGCGGTTCTTGCCACCTCACGACTCTCTTAGCCAACTCTGCCAATCTCCGCACTTCTGAGACTTATCCGTAGCGGTCTCCGGCTTGCTCTACCCATCCATTGGGGGAGTAGCCGCTTGCCTGAAATCCTTCTGCTAATTGGGTCGTGTCTCATCGTCCTCGGCATCGTGCTTCTACGGCGCAAGAACCGGGGTTAGATCAATGCTGAGAAAATGCTACGCCGCCGAAAGGGGCATGGTGTCCGACGGATGGATTTCGCTGGACCCCGCCGACATTGGACTCGTCGAATCGGTCTACAAAAAGACCCTCCGCGAGGGCGAGGAAAGACTCATGCTCGCGGTGCTAGAAAATGCCGTTGAATATTTCCAGAAGTATGTGCTTGCACGGAACCCTCGCGGGAAGCAGCTATTTCAAGAAGCCGAGGAATGGTTTCTGGATAAGGACGGCGATGGGCTTTTCTCGTTTGAAAGCATCTGTGCGACATTCGGGCTGCATCCTGACCACATACGGAAGGGCTTGATGGTCTGGAAGGAAGCACGGCTCAAGACCCCTTCTGTTCAAAGCCACACTGCAAGTCGATCCAAGCTGGCAAAGAGTCGCGTCAAGCACACTTCAGTCAGATTGTCCAAGACTGCATAAATCTCTCTTGTGGAGACCTTCCTCAACAAATGAACACGGCCGATTTAGAACGCCTCAAGGAAAAGGAAGATGCCGTAATCAAAATGATTGATAGCTGGCCGCGAATCTTTCAGCTCCTCGTCTACCGGCAGCTTTACGCTTTCGGTATCCGAATCGGCAATATCGATTCTGAGATTGAGAAAGAATTGAAAAAGGATGCCTGAGAAGTCTCAGCCGGAGTGTGATTCGATGCCTAACAGTACTCCAATCGCAAACCTACAGAAGGTCCAGTGAAGAAAATTCTTATCGTGGAAGATAACAGTGATTACCGTGAGATAATGAATCTATTCATAACAAAGATTGGACATCGGGTTATAAAGGCCAGCAACAGCAAAGAAGCCATCATGTACGCGGAAGCCGAAGGGCCGGACCTCATTTTCATGGATATGGATCTGCCGGATCTGGACGGAGTCAATACAACCGCATTACTTAAACAGAATTCCAAAACCTCTCACATTCCTGTGGTCGCGTTTACGGCGTGCATCTCTGAACTATGGCTGGAAAAAGCTTCAAGAGTGGGTATTACAACCTACTTGATAAAACCGGTGTCACTTCAGACTTTAAAGGAGACCATCCAGGATTACACTAACCGGTCGCCCACCTGAAGCGAGGTATAGCTTTGAATCTTGTATTTTGTTTCGCCCTTTTTCTCGGTCTCGCTGTGGCTACACAAGGCCGGGCCGAGGAATATTACATTTACCACGATCCCGATGGAAAGTTGGTTATCTCGAATAAGGAGCCGCCGCCAGGGAGCAAAATCATAAAACGACTTCCCGGAGTGACTGATAGGGAAGTCCCCCAAGCGCAAGCCCAAGAACCTGGTAAGACGCCGCCAAACGGACAGCCAGAAGGTTCACTGAAGCCGCCCAACACGAAGTAGAGCACGTGCAAACCCACCTTACAATCATAGCTCTAAGCCTGTGGTTAATTGTATTCCTGGGCCTAACCTGCGTCGTCTTCGCGTTGGTCTCCATGTGGAAGGAAAGAACCGGTTTGGCTCGCCGCTTCGAGGCATCATCTAGTTCACCGTCGCCATCGCAGGTTCTTGTGCTGTGATCGCCGTCCTCGCGGGATACGTCCAGAAAGCTCGGTCGTTGGAGAAGGTCACGAACCGAGTGAAGACTGTTGGTTTTTATTTTCTGTTACGTCTAGAGAGCAAAAAGCCTAGACCAAGACCTATCAATAAAGATCGCACGGGGTAGCGACGAACCAAGCCCCAGAAGTCTTCTCCCAGATGTTCAAATTTTTTCTCTTGCAGATAATTACTTGCTGATTCCAACCCATCCGCTACTTTGACTGCATTTGTGGCTAAATGCGGCGCCTTTTCCCGAATCGCGCTAGCCAGTGATTTCATCTTCTCACCGATGACAGGTGCCGCCTCGTTCGCCTTTTTCGCGGCAGTCGCGCCGAACTCCTGTGCCTTGGCTGACATATTGCCAATGGCACCGCCTGTCCTTTCGTTGTAGTCTTGAAGACGCCGCTCCATCTCTTGCTCGGCCTGCTCGCGAGCGTATCCGTACCTCTCCTGTAGCAAGCCGATCAGCTTGTCCTTCTGGCCGCCGATCCTGTCGACATCGTCATCAGTGAGCTTACCCCACCAGGTTTTAAGCTCGCCGCGCATTCGCTTCCACTTTCCTGCCAAAATGTCCCCGTTTATGGAACCGGTCTCGATATTATTTTCCATTTCTCGCTTACCTCCTATACTTTCAGAATAGTCCAAGAAATCCCCCGTGCAAGTAGGTTTGAGAAAAGGGCAAAGGGGAGCCGGAGCTTCTTGAAAGCCTAGCTGCCCACAACCCTCGTTAGAAGATCAGCCAAGCGAGGGGTTAGAATGCGATAAGCGCCCAATCCAGCGGATAGAAATAACTCGTTAGCAGGGTCGTCAAGTAAAAGGAAACAAGGAATGTCAGGGTGGCTAGAGATAGCCGAAGCAGGTTGGCCATGAGATGATCCTCCCGGTGCTCTTTGTCGCTGCCTCATATCGTGAATCCAGGGCGAACGCCAGACTCGCTAATTTCAAGCCCACTGTCACCCGTCACACCCTATCGGGATGGCGCGAGATAAGCTCCTCTATTATCTTACCGCTCAAGCAAAAATTACTGTCGTCAGTTAATTCTTTCTCTATTGAGACTTGAGTTCTTGGTATTTCTGTAAACGTTTGACGCACATAGGATAGGATTGTGTAGTGGCTCGCAGGTTGCAGTCTTATGACTCTGCAAGATGAAACACCTGATATATCATGGCTACTTAGTCACGATCGCGGCGAATAATGAAAAGGGAGTCTGGCGAGGACATGCAATTATCAACTGGGACAAGGGGAAATTTGACTTGCATGATGAAGTTTGTTTCCCAACCGATATGGAAGCCGAGGAACACGCCGTAGAATTGGCAAAGCATTGGGTGAACAATCACCTTCAGAAAATGCAGGGGTGACTAAACGCGAGTGCTTGAGGGGGGGGGGGGGACCGGCTTGCACTAACAACGTATCCCACAGGAAGCACAGGGGCCGCTACTACCACCGTGCAATCCTTGTTTCCACCCTTTGGCGTCCCAATCCGTCCATCGTTACGGTAAGCAATATTCGTCGCAATCTCGTAGCTCTCTTTTGCCCACGACTCAAAGTCATTGTTTACAAGTTCGGTGAGCCGCCCCACTGAAACTCTTGGCGGTTTTTCCCAAGTGAGTAAGCCGGTGGGCAGAAAAGGTTATCTGACGCAAGAGTAGAGTAAGCGCAATTATCCTTCGCACTCGATCATTCTCGTGCCGCACTATCTCCCTGTGTCAAAAAGTCATAGAGGCTGCGCAAAAACGCCTCAGCAGAGTGATTCTTTCATAGCTACACAAGCGTAAAGATTGGGAGCAAGAGAGCCAAGCTACTTGGCATTTCTATTGCTGCTTTAAATAGAGACGCAACCCAACGCGTTGGATTAATAACTAACGGCCGGTATCGATGCGACTCTGGAATCCGATCTGGACGAGACTGGGAGATTCAAATGAAAACCCAAAAATGGAATGTTGCCTTAGCGTTAGCGTTTTGTTTTATCGCGCCCGCGTCTGCCATCTCTGGGCCGACTTTAATTCGTCCAACAACTGAACGAATTCTAGTGACTAGGCCAATAGCCTGGACCAGTTATGCGGATAATGCGTATGACTACAAGGGCGTCGTCGCAAGCTGGGAGAACGCTGTAATCTTCCAGGACGGCATTTACTATCTTAGCTCTCCCGTATTTGGGCCGTGGCCAGAAAAGGCAGCGGGTCGTTATTCGATTATGGGCGAGAAATCTCTCTATTCGATTCAGGGCGAAGGCGGATGGCCCGGTCTCGATGTGAAGCAAACACTCATCCCTTCTCTGCAAGTAAAAAATGAGTACGTAAATTGATCCAGATGCTTCATTGGTAATTCCATGAAACACTTCAATCCGTTAACCACCAAAAAGTCTCGGTTTGGAAGACAAAAAGCGACAGGAAGGTTAAGCCTCTAATCTGAGATGAAGTCTTCCCTCACTCAAACCATTCCAGTTAGCTGCGTCAGAAGATCAGCCAACCGGTATCCCGCCAGAATTATCCTTCGATCAGCAATGCGGCTCGCACTAACAACGTAGCGCACAGAAAGAACGGGGGCCGATGCGACCATCGTGCAGTCCAGCTTCTCACCCTTCGGAATTCCAATCTGTCCCCCACTACGGTAAGCAAACTTCGCCGCAATCTCGAAGCTTTCCTTGCCCACGACTCAAAGCCGGTGTTCGCAAGTTCAATGAGCTGACCCCGCTGAAAACTCCTGCCGGGTTCGCAGTGCCGTCGCCTCGTTTCGCAGGCGGGTCAGATTTGAGCTTGAAGTAATCACCCCGTCCCAAAACCTGTGTAGGTTCATCGGTTGCCGCGTTTGCGTCACCCGGACACAGATTTCGTTTCCACCCCTATCGCCGTTTGGGTAGTCAAAGGTGAAAAGCTGTGCCGTGTGTAGGGGCTGGTGTATGTCGCCTATGAGATGGAACAGCCATGCGAGTGCGATTGCCCTTCGCTCACGGTTGCCACCTATGCCATATCCGATGAACAAGGGGCAAGGAAAAAGCTCTGGACAACCGGCAATGAACCGCAGTAAACAGGCCAGTATGGGTAAGAAAACGATCATTGTTTTTCTGGTCGGGTTACTTCTCGCTTCAGTCCATCTCGCCGAGGCGCAGCAGCTGAAGAAAATAGCGCGAATCGGTCTTCTCTTTCAGTCCAGCCCCTCGTTTACCTCGCCTCAGATCGACGCATTGCGCCAAGAGCTGCGTGAGCTGGGTTATGTGGAGGGTAGAAACGTTTCCTTTGAGCGCCGATACGCAGAAGGAGAACTCAATCGGCTGGCTGCTCTTGCCGGTGAATTAGTTCGGTCTAAAGTCGATGTCATCGTCGCCACCTCCACTCCTGGGGTCTTGGCTGCCAAGAATGCGACCAACGAGATCCCCATTGTCTTCCATACCATCAACGATCCCGTAGAGACTGGTGTTGTTGCTAGTCTTGCTCGTCCAGGCGCAAACATTACGGGGGTGACGATGGGTGGCGCGGAGTTGTATGGGAAACGGTTGGAGCTTCTCAAGGAAACGATACCAAGACTCTCCCGTGCGGCGTTCCTGTTGAATCCCACAACTTCAGCCGGTCAACTGAACTTAAAGGAAACACTGGCCGCAGCTAAAGCATTACTGTTACAGATTCAATCCCTTGAAGTGCGCACGCCGGAGGATATCGCGCCGGCATTTGATGCAGCAATCCGCGCAAAAAACGGTGCGATGCTGATCACGCAGATCCCCCCGATCTCAACGCATTCAAAACAGATTATCGACCTGGCGGCAAAGCATCGGCTGCCCGTGATCTACCCCCAAAGGCAATGGTCCGACTCCGGTGGTCTAATGAGTTACGGAGCAAACGTAAATGACAGCTACCGGCAATTAGCTACCTATGTGGACAAGATCTTGAAGGGTGCAAGGCCGGCGGACTTACCCGTGGAGCGATCAAGGAAATTGGAGTTCATCGTCAATCTCAAAACCGCCAAGCAGATCAGGCTAACGATTCCACCTAACGTTCTGGCTAGGGCAGATCAGGTGATCAAGTGAGGAAGCACCATGGCAGAACCAGATAAAAAGCCTGTCACATTGGAATACCTTTTCGATCCGGATTTGTAAGCCATCGTTTAACGTCCGAAAGAAATCGCCATACATCATCCGTTGACGGCCTAATATATGATTGAGTGTTGGGGTCTTCTCCGATTTTATCAAACACATTAATCAACCACTCTGGCCCGTGACCCTGTGCTCCTAGCTCCGGCAGCCATGATTCCATCTCTCCACGACGAACCACGAACAATCCGTAATTTTCAAGTCTGTCGAAAAGATTATTAGCTGCCTCTTTGTCGTTTGCCAATAAAATCGCGACTCCTCCATCTTTGTTCATGTCCTTTCCAGAGTCATCGAATTTTTGCTTAATTTGACCACGCATCTGCCCAAGAGATTGCCGCTCAATTTCAGGGATAAAACCACTTCCTACGAAATCGCTCCATACGGAGCCGCCCTCTTTAAAAACGTCGATATCGACGATTCCCGCTGCAGGGATACCCATCTCGCGAAGTGGGCGAATAATTTTCGGTATTGTTTGCCTATTTTGTGCGTGTATAAAGAGGCAATTCGGAATTCCCCATTCCGGCTTAAAACGTTGTAGCCTTTCGTTGATCTCTTGGTAGAAAACGCGGTCGGAATCGGCTTCCCCAACTATTACGAATTTGTAAAACAGCCCATTTAGTACCCCAGTGGAACGCAAGATAGGATTTCTCATTAGCTTTAAAATAGATTGACTGGGCAGAATACGGGCTGTAGCTATGCCTTCTTGATACGTCAATCTAACAATGTTCAGAGGGACTCCCGATTGTATGCAGCCCATAACAAACTCTGCGCTATGAGTAGATACAAAGAGGCGTTTTTGTGAGCCGGTCGTAGCCTGTCCAATTTCTTTGCCCAAATTGAAAGATAACGATGGGTGCAAGAAGGCCTCCGGTTCATCTATAGTGATCACTTCGGGATCTCCTGCAATAATTGCGGTTATGATCCCAGTAAAAGCTTTGACACCATCACTGGCTGCCTCTATCGGCAAAGCAGCAGCGTGAAATTGAACCGCCCCCTCGTGTAACCCCCTTTCTTCCATTGCGTTTAAGGGCTCACGTGGCGACAGCTTAAATCGCAATCGCCCCAAGTTGGTGAGATCAATTACAAGATAGCTGCCGAACGCGTCGTGAATAATTCTCCGAACTTCCTTTCGTTTGACGTCATTGCTGAATAAGATCCCGAGGTTGTTAATAGGATGCTGCAAGTCACCACCGGCGTCTTCGTTCACAAGGGCGATTCGATTTTGTCCGTTAAGCGTTAATGTGTTGAATTGGAGGTAACCCTGGCAAAAATAACCTTTATTGGCATTCGTGTTTTGTAAGCTTCCGATCAAGCCATCCCGATTTATGGCGATTCTGGTGTTGTACCAGCCAACCAGTATCTCCCCAGGTCGCAAAGGAGGATCTAAAGAACCAGAACGTGGCCCTCGTGTGATACGGCGCACTCTTTCCTCTGCATGTTGCGGCATCAAATTCTCAAATTCTATATCCTCAAGAATAACGTCAGTTGCAAATGCCGACCCGCGTACACAAAAGTGGTGGATTTCGGAAAGAACCTTACTCTTGCCCGAATTGTTCGGGCCAACAAAAATTGTAATTGGGGTTGCCTCTATGATTTGTGGAGGTGCATCCCTAATCTTTCCAAACTTTAGCTTAACTGTTTTAATCACTTTCCAATCTTTCCACCATCGAGAGCATGACAATAATTTCCGATGGCTGGTGATCTGCTCTCATATATCAAGTCGGTGGTCAGGGATACAATCGACTTGATAATTTCGTGAGCCGCCTCGTGTGTCAAATCCGATACGCGCCCGTTTACCTCCTGCCGGGCCTGGCTTCATACACGAGATCCGAGTAAGGCCCTCCCCCTAGTGTGCCCTCGTTGATCATCGTTACTGACATCGATCTCTAACCGTGTGAGTGCTGCCGTTGTGAGTTGATGCGCTTCTATATCTGAACTTCGTTTTTGAAAGTTCGAGACGAGACGCAACGCAAACTCTTCTCGCGAATGCCTTCTTGACAAGCGTGTATTTCAGAAGTGGCAGAAGTGACAGACAACAGAGCATCGATTGAAAACGTCACCGCAACAAATCACCACGTTAGAAAATTTTTGCTCACGGCATACTGATTGCTCTTTCATCGATCATAAAGACTTTTGCCGAAGGTCCCGGTCGTAAAACAAAGCGTATAAAGCGATCACGCGCATGCAGGCGATCAATGGACGGTACCTGAAATGTGGTTACCGGCTTGCGTAAGTTTGGGTCTTCGGGAATCGCCTCACTCGCCGATCTGCTTTAACCCCCTTTGATCTTTCGCCTATTGACGATGTATAAGACGCTGAAGAGTTCATACGCGCCCGGGATAACTCCCGCCACAGGAACCGTCACGATCCCGGAACAATAAAAAGGCAGAGACGTCGATGAGCGACATATTCATCAGCTACAAGCGCGAAGAACAAGCCATAGCGAAGGAACTTGCGAATGCGCTGGAGGAGGAAGGCTGGAGTGTATGGTGGGATCCGAATCTACGGGCAGGTGAACACTTTGATGACGTGATCGAGAAGGCGTTGAATGAGGCTAAGTGCGTCGTAGTGATATGGTCCAACCTTTCGGTGAACTCCGAATATGTAAAAGCCGAAGCAACGGAGGCTTTAGAGCAAAGAAAACTTCTTCCCGTGAAGATTGAGAACGTAAGCCTGCCGTTTAGGTTCAAAAGAGTTCACACACTGAGTTTGCTTGGTTGGGATGGGTCAAAAGACTTCTCGGAGTTTCGCAAACTTGTGCAAGACATTGCGGCGATTGTTGGCCCTACGGCGACCAAGCGTCAAGAAAAACAGCCTGCCGACAGACAAGAAAGTGAGGCCGTTGATCCCCTCCGGTCTGAGAGCCGTAACAGCATCGGCATGGCGTTCGTGCTGATTCCAGCAGGAGAATTTCTGATGGGGTCCATCGATAAGCTCGAGGAGGAGCGGCCCGTCCACAAGGTCCAGATCACTCGTCCCTTTTATCTAGGCAAGTATGCAGTGACACAAGCTGAGTGGGAAGCTGTAATGGGGAATAATCTCAGCCGTTTTAAGGGCGATCTCAAATGCCCCGTGGAGATGGTCTCCTGGGAGGATGTGAAAAAGTTTATTCGATGGTTGGACGCAAGAGAGGTTGAGCGCTACCGTCTGCCGACGGAGGCCGAATGGGAGTATGCGTGCCGTGCCGGGTCCGTGACCGCCTATGGTTTTGGGAATAACAGCAATCAGTTGAGCGAATACGCCTGGTACGAAGCAAACGCTGATGAGCAAACCCACCCAGTAGGCCAACTCAAGCCCAATCCTTGGGGCCTGTACGATATGCACGGCAACGTCTACGAGTGGGTGCAAGACTGGTACGGGGAATATCCAGCAGAGGCGGTGACCGACCCCCAAGGCCCATCTGGTCCGAGTTCGAACCCGGACCGGGTGAATCGGGGCGGTTGCTGGCGTCATGACGCATGGGCCTGCCGGTCCGCGCGTCGCGGCCGTCTCACACCCGGCTCCCGCCGCGACGATCTTGGGTTCCGCGTGCTGAGGATGGTCCGGTAGCGCTTGGCGCCTCTACGCTTGTGCTCTGCCTCCGCTTTGGTGATTTCATAAATTACTTCCCGACCCCGAGCGGTCTGGTCCAGAAACGGGATTTGGTTGCGCGCAAAGGAGGAACTCAATGAAGGAAGGGGGGAAACTTGGATGGTTGAGATTGACCGACAAGAGCGATTTAGTCCTGACAACTCTTCACGTTTTACAACATCAAGACAGAGGCATCTTTGGCGAGAGCCACACGATCATTCCACGCAAGGCAATTACCAGTGTTCGGTTAGGTTGGCGAAGGAGCCAAGGGCTCGTGGTTCTGGGAACGATTTTGCTCTTTATTTACGCGATTCTCATGATCGGCCCGATCATCGCTGGCCCCGCATGGGAACAGGCCTTGACACTGTCCTCCTTGACCATTTCTTTTATCCAATATGCCTCACTGTTAAGCGGAATCGCCGTATATGTTTTGTTCTGGTTTGCCAAACGGAATGAAATCCAGATTATGGCTCCGACGGCGACCCTAGGAGGAATACCTCGAAGCTATGAAGAGGCGGATAAGTTTTGCGCCCTCCTGGTCTCGGAATTGGAAGATCAACCCGGGGCAACGGATAAGAGTGAAAGTGAAGCAGCAAGCAGGCCGAAAGCGGCCGATCATGACTGGCGGCTATAATCCACTAATTTTAGGAAACCACCTTTGGCGAATTCTCCTCCTTTCTAAACTAAAACTTAAAATTCCACTCGTCGCGAGCATAGCGTTCCCGTTTCAGGGCTTCGATTCTATCCAAGGGAATATCGTGAAGCGGCTCGTCTGCCTCCCATACCTGCTTGAGCGCTCGGCGGAGATCGAGCGGCGTGATTCCCAAGTTGCATAAAAAAGCGCCGTGAGAACGGCCGCGCCGGTAAGCAGGCTGCTTGGATGGCATTCGTAGATATGTTTCGATAATGCCCAGATCGAAACGGAGCAAAAAAGTCCCATGAAACAAGGTGCAAAGACTTTTCCGGTGTTGAGCATTGCCGGAAAATTTCCGTCCATCGAGTACGAGATCGCTGATGCCCTGGATTTGAATTGCTGCCGAACCTTGAACAGCACAAGACTTAAGGTGTCGTTCCAGGACAAACCGATAAGAAACCGTTAAATCAGCGGGAATTCCGAGAGGCTCATGCTTCACGGCTAGTGAATAATTTAAGCAGCCCGGCCCTTGAAGCACCGTCCCGCCGCCACTGAAACGTCTGAATATAGGTATGCCTTTCGCCTCGCATGCAGCGACGTCGACCTCCGAGGCTACCCTGTTGGAATAACCTACGACAACAAAGTAATGGTCCGGCTCCCAGACGCGCAAGAGACCGTCTTCCTCATTTCTTTCACAGAGTTCTAGCAACGCCTCGTCGCAGGCGAGGTTGCTAGCGGGATCAGCGAACGTCAAGTCCAAATATTTCACGATCTTGTGTTGATTTCGGTTTTATTCTGTTGTCTGGTACAATCGATAAAGAGGTAGTGATGGAGATTGAAAAAAAGAACCTAGACAACGGTGCTGAGGTTAGCGGCTTTCGCGAGAACAATAAGGGACTCAAGAACGAGAAACATAAATGGGTCGCTTCCCTGGAATACATTCTTGAATATATTCTCAAGAATGAGGAGTCAGAACAAGCCGCGTTTCTGGTTGAAGAGTTGATTGCACGACTTAGGGAGTCCGGACTAAAGATTCCCTACGCCGTCACTACTCCGTACATCAATACGATTCCCTCCGAAAAAGAACCCCCCTATCCTGGCAACCGCGAGATCGAGCGACGCATCAAAAGCTACGTGCGTTGGAATGCGATGGCCATGGTTGTAAAAGCCAACCGGCTTCACCCTGACATCGGAGGCCATATTTCGACCTACGCGTCATCGGCGACCCTCTATGAGGTGGGGCTCAACCATTTTTTCCGGGGCGGCGACGCTGACCGCTTGGGCGACATGGTTTATTTTCAGGGGCACGCTTCCCCGGGCGCCTACTCGAGGGCTTACATAGAGTGGCGAATCAATGCCCCCAAGCTTCACAACTTTCGCCAAGAATTGTCTCCCGTGGGTGGATTGTCGTCCTATCCACACCCGTACCTGATTCCTGACTTTTGGCAGTTTCCGACCGTGTCGATGGGACTCGCTCCGATCATGTCCATCTACCAAGCCCGCTTCAGTCGCTATCTCAAGAGCCGCGGCCTAATGACTGGGGAAGAGCCCAGGGTTTGGTGTTTTGTCGGAGACGGTGAGATGGATGAACCTGAAGCCTCCGGCGCGTTGTCGCTGGCAGGTCGAGAAAATCTGGACAATCTCGTCTGGGTAGTGAATTGCAACTTGCAGCGTCTCGATGGCCCTGTCAGGGGTAATGGCAAGATTATCCAGGAGTTGGAATCGATTTTTCGTGGCGCCGGATGGAATGTCATAAAAGTCGTCTGGGGCTCAGATTGGGATCCGCTTCTCGCCGCCGACGAAAACGGCTTGCTGGTAAAACGCATGGAAGAGGCGGTGGACGGAGACTACCAAAAATATTCAGTCGAGCCCGGCAGCTACACGAGAAAGCACTTCTTCGGAAAATATCCGGAGCTTCTCGAGATGGTAAATCATTTGACTGACGACCAGATCCACAAACTGCTCCGCGGCGGCCACGACCCGAAAAAAGTGTATGCAGCTTATCGGGCTGCCGTCGATCACAGGGGCTCCCCCACCGTCATATTGGCAAAAACGGTTAAGGGCTACGGATTAGGCGAAGCCGGCGAGGGGCGTAATGTCACCCATCAGCAAAAGAAGCTGAACGAGCGCGAGCTGCGCGAGTTTCGTACACGTTTCGACATACCGCTGGCGGATGAAGAGGTCGTCGAAACGCCTTTTTATCGTCCTCCCTTGGATAGTCCGGAAACCCAGTATGTGCTGGAAAGAAGAAAACAACTGGGAGGATTTGTTCCGCACCGTAAGGTCAAAGCCGCTGCGCTGACTCTTCCGGACACGACCCACTATGCCGAATTCCTAAGGGGCTCCGGCCAACATCCCATGTCGACCACGATGGCCATGGTCCGTCTGCTGACTAAGCTTCTGCGCCACGAGGAAATCGGTAAACGAATCGTGCCCATTATTCCCGACGAGGCCAGAACTTTCGGTATGGACGCGCTGTTCCGTCAGATCGGTATCTATTCTCCGAAGGGGCAGCTTTACGAGCCGGTAGATCGGGAAACGCTCCTTTATTACAATGAGGTGAAAGACGGTCAAATTCTTGAAGAAGGCATCACGGAGGCGGGCGCCATGTCGTCTTTCATCGCCGCCGGCACCGCCTATGCCAATCTGGGAATCCACATGATTCCGTTTTATTTTTATTATTCCATGTTCGGATTCCAACGCATCGGAGACTTGATGTGGGCCGCCGGCGATATTAAAGCCAAAGGCTTTTTGCTAGGCGCCACGGCCGGCCGAACGACTCTGAACGGCGAAGGACTGCAGCACCAGGACGGTCACAGCCACATTCTGGCGAGCACGATCCCAACATTGTTAACCTACGATCCAGGGTTTGCGTATGAGATCGCGGTTATTGTTCGCGACGGGTTGCGACGACTCTACGCCGAGGGGGAGGAATATTTCTATTACCTAACCCTTTATAACGAAAACTACGAGATGCCAGAAATGCCCAACGGCGCCGAGGAAGGTATCCTCAAAGGACTGTACAAATTCAAAGCGTCCGACAAAGGAAAAACCCACAAGGCGCACATTTTCGGCAGCGGGCCGCTCCTCAGAGAAGCGCTGCGAGCGCAACAGATACTCGCCGAACAGTTCGACGTTTCGGCCGATATATGGAGCGCGACGAGCTATAAGCTTCTACGTGGGGATGCGCTCAATATCAGGCGATGGAATATGCTCCATCCACTGGCGCCTCAGAAAAAATCTTATTTAGAATCGTTGCTGCAGAATGAAGAGGGCGTGTTCGTCGCCGTTTCGGATTATATGAAAATGGTGCCGGACCAAATTGCTCCATGGGTACCCGGCGGCCTGACCACGCTGGGCACGGATGGTTTCGGCCGGAGTGACACTCGGCCGAACCTGCGGCGTTTTTTCGAAGTGGATGCGGAAACCACCGCTATCGCCACCCTGTATGCGCTCTATCAGAAAGGCGCGCTGCCAGCGCAAACGGTTGATGCCGCAATAAAAAAACTGGGCCTTAACCCCGACAAATCTTTCCCGTTTTATCTATAACCAACACCACTACTTCGCGCGCGACTTTCGTCATGGACGTCAAACTTCCGCGATTAGCTGAGGGCGTAGAGTCAGGAATCGTTGTCAGCATTCTAGTCTCTGAAGGACAGGAGATCAAAAAAGACCAACCTTTTATAGAATTGGAAACCCAAAAGGCAGTCGGCTCTATCCCTTCACCGGAATCGGGTATCGTCAGCCAGATCCACGTCAAAGAAGGAATGGAGGTCGTTGTCGGCCAACGCCTTATCTCCATCTCCACCGAGAAAGTTTCTACAGCCGCCAAAGCCGCAACCAGCGAGGAACCGACCGCGTCAGCCGAAGTCGAGCGCCTTTTACAAACTCGAAGTCCGACACCGTCGCCCACGGGCGCGGCGGCGAAGTCCGCGCCACAAGAAGGAGATTACCGGTACGAATCCAAAACCGGCGCACCGCCGCCTGCCTCCCCGTCGATTCGCAAAATCGCCAGCGATCTTGGTATCGATCTGACACGCGTTAAAGGCAGTGAAGCCGGAGGTAGGATCGTGCTCTCGGACGTTCGCGCCTATATCCAGCGGCTGCAACAGCGGTCCTTCGTAGAAGCTCAAGAGCGGCCAGCCACCAGTTCACAATCCGCAGTGCCACAAAGAGAGCCCATCGATTTCGGTAAATGGGGTCCAGTCCGACGGGAACGGATGTCAGCTCTGAGGCGAACCGTCAGCCGACGCATGGTCGAGTCCTGGACGACGATTCCCAAAATAAACCAATTTGACAATGCCGATATTACGGATCTCCTAGCAGTGCGGAAAAAATACGCCGCAACCTTTGAAAAAAAAGGATCGCATTTAACACTGACCGCTTTTCTGCTGAAAGTCATCGCGGATGGCCTAAAAAAACATCCTCGGGCCAATGCCAGCATTGACGACGCCAGCAACGAGATCATCTACAAAGATTATTACCACCTCGGTGTCGCCGTCGACACGGAAGGCGGGCTGATCGTACCGGTGCTGCGCGACGTAGACAAAAAAAATCTCTTCGAACTTTCCCAAGAGCTGCGCGAACTAACCGAAAAAACCCGGCAACGGAAAGTATCTCTGGAAGAGCTTCAAGGAGGCACGTTCACGATCTCCAATCAGGGCAGCATCGGCAGCGGTCATTTTACGCCGATTATCTATAGCCCCCAGGTAGCGATCCTAGGCGTCGGCCAGGGGCAATCGACGCCCATCGTGATCGAGGAGAAAATCGCAATTCGCACGATGCTTCCCCTGTGTCTAGCGTACGATCACCGTGTGCTTGACGGTGCCGATGCCGTGCGGTTTCTAAAAGAGATCGTCACCGGCTTGGAAAACTTTCCCGAACCTCAAGTGAAACCCAAGTAAAGGAAAAATGGAACCCATTAAAACCGACATTGTCGTCCTGGGCGCCGGGCCCGGAGGGTACACCGCCGCATTTTATGCCGCCGACAGGGGCAAAAAAGTAACCTTGGTGGAGCAAAATCCGCGGCTCGGGGGAATTTGTCTCAACAGCGGATGCATTCCTTCCAAGGCATTGTTGCATGCTACGGAAATTCTTCGCGAAGCCAAGGATTCCGCCGCGCGGGGTATCGAATTCGGCGAACCTAAAATCGATCTCGATAAACTGCGCGCTTGGAAAGAATCAATCCTGGAAAGATTGGGTCAAGGGATCAAAGGCCTAGCCCAAAAACGCGGCGTCCAAGTGATCCACGGTAGAGGTCACTTCGAAGATTCACGCACCCTCCGCGTCGAAACTACCGAAGGACAAAAATTCGTCAGCTATGAGAAGGCTATTATCGCCGTCGGCTCCAAACCGGCAATGCCGTCTGCTTTCGATCTCGGGAACAAAAGAATCATGACTTCCACCGAGGCACTGGATGTCCAGGACGTTCCCAACGATCTCCTCGTCGTGGGTGGTGGCTATATTGGTATGGAACTGGGCACCGTATATGCCGACCTCGGCAGCCACGTGGTTGTGCTCGAAGCTATGCCTTCTATATTGACGGGAGTCGATCCCGACCTTGTGCGGCCGGTCAGCCGAGCGGCGCAAAAGGCTTTCAAGGAAATCCGGGTCAACACCAAAGTGCTGAAAATGGCGACGGCAGGCAAGCAAATCAAAGTCACCATGGAAATCGACAAACAGCAACGGGAAGAGCTCTATGACCGAGTCTTGGTCAGCGTAGGCCGCGCTCCGAACTACGTCGACTTGGGATTGGAAAACACCAGGGTCAGTAAAGACGATAAAGGTTTTATCAAGTGTAATCCGCAGCAGCAGACCGACGATCCTGACATCTACGCCATCGGTGACGTCAACGGCGGTGCGCTTCTCGCGCACCGTGCCTCGAAAGAAGCGCGGATTGCCGTGGAGGCGATGTTGGGCGAAGCCAGCGCCTTCGAAAACATCGTTATCCCTGCAGTCGTGTACACCCGTCCGGAAGTCGCCTGGTGCGGGTTGACGGAGGCAGAGGCCAAGCAAAAAAACATCGATATTAGGGTCGCCAAGTTTTTGTGGGGAGCTTCGGGCAGAGCCCTCACTTTGGATCGAACGGATGGGCTGACAAAATTAATCATCGATCCCGATACCGAAAGAATCCTCGGAGTGGGTATAGCCGGCGTCAATGCCGGAGAGCTCATCGCCGAAGGTGTCCTCGCGGTTGAAATGGGAGCCACCGCCAAGGATATCGCCGAGTCCGTCCATCCGCATCCCACGCTGTCCGAAACGCTGATGGAAGCCGCCGAGGTTTTCTACGGCACCGCAACCCACACGCTGCCAGCACGAAGAGAACCCGCTGAGAACCCGCACTAACATGAACTGCGAAGTTATTTCGCGCCTGCTGTAGACCGCAATTTTCCTGCAAAGCTTCTGACAACGGTGTTTTGCATCTCGAATCCCACCGTGGTCAACAATCGCTCCACGGAACTGCAATGAAATAGTTGGCATTGCCCATGAACTGTGGCAGAGTTAACCAAAAAGCCGGAAAGCAGGCTCTAAGATTTGTCTGCCGGCACAACCGTTCCCGGATCCAGTTTCGAGGTTAGCCTTGTGATCAATCAAAACAGACTGAAGAACCTCCTGATCGAGCTCATCAAGATCGACAGTCTCTCCCGCAAGGAGCGCCATGTTGCCCTCCGTCTCCAACGGGAGATGGAGAGTCTGGGCGCGACGGTTTGGATTGATGACGCGGGAGAAAAGGTCGGCGGCGATACAGGCAATTTGATCGCTCACTTCCCCGGCACGGCTTTGGGTACTCCTCCTTTGCTGCTTTCCGCTCACATGGATACGGTCGTTCCGGGTGAAGGGATAGTTCCGATGCTCGACGGTGATATTTTACGCACCGACGGCCGGACCGTTCTGGGCGGTGACGACAAGAGCGGGGTCGCCATCATTTGCGAAGTGTTGCGCGTCATTAAGGAAAGTCAGATTCCTTGTAGTGACGTCGACATCGTCTTTACCATCTGCGAGGAAGCCGGTCTCATTGGTGCGAAATGTCTCGACGTGAGCCGTTTGCGCGCCCGCACCGGACTAGTGCTGGACAGCGACTCCGTGGGTTTTTTGTTCACTAAGGCTCCTGCCGCCAACCGCATGGAGTTTCATATCAGCGGCTTGGAAGCCCATGCCGGCGTCTGCCCCGAGAAGGGAATCAGCGCGATCAAGGTCGCTGCCGAAGGCATCGCGCGCATGCAACTGGGCCGAATCGACTCTGAAACCACAGCCAATATCGGCGTCATCGAAGGGGGCATGGCCGTCAACATCGTCCCGAACTCAGTGGTGCTTCGAGGTGAAGCAAGGAGTCACAGCGAGGAAAAACTAGAGCGCCAGACGCAGCATATGGCGGACTGTCTCCGTGAGGCAGCCCGCCAGCACGTCTTAGAACTGGACGGCAAGCGTTTTCAGGCTAGCGTCGAAACAAAGATCGAGCGCGACTACGATCGCATGCACGTTCCTGACGACTCGGCGATCGTAAGGCTTGTGCAAGCAGCAGCCAAAAACCTTCATCTCGAACTGAAGACCCTCGCCACCGGAGGCGGCTGCGATGCCAACGTGCTGAACCAGAAAGGGCTGGAGGTCGCCAACTTATCCACCGGCATGAGGGAAATCCATACGGTCCACGAATGGCTGGATCTGAAAGACCTCTACCTATCCGCAGAAGTCGTGCTGGAGATTGTCCGTCTCAACGGCGCAAGCCATTGAAGGGATCCACGTTGCTCCCCTTCCGTTAAACTAGTTACTCGGACTCCAACGAGCCGCACCCATGCATGCTGAAGAAATCGGGATCCTTCTCAAGCAGGAGCGTGGACAATTTCTCGAATTCTTGAGCGCCTACGAGTATCGGCGGGGCGGAACCCAGAAGAAAAGAGATGATGAGCTCGCACGCGAAATCGTCCGCGTTCTCTCGGGCATGGCCAATGCTGACGGCGGAACGCTTTTGGTTGGTGTCGAACCCGACCGAAGCGTGACCGGAGTTCCTCACGAACACGGGGAAGTCCAAAGTTTGGTCCAATCCCCTCAAGCGCTTCTGACCCCCCCGCTCAACCCAACGTCGTCAAAAATTCGACTCGGCAACCTCCTCTTGATCAAGTTCGAAGTGGCGTCCGCACTTGAGGTCTATCGCGTCACGGGGGGACGTTCGTTTTACCGCGTCTCCACGGAGACACCGTCGCTTCCCGCGGAACAAATTCAGGCTCTCAGAGAAGCCAAACGAAGCGTGTTTTACGAAAGGCAACAACCCTTGAACGCCGGATGGGACGATCTGGACCCGACTCCCATTGCTGCTTTGATGGCCCGGGTTGAAGATTCCAGGCCGCCGGAGTCGGTTCTTGCTCGCTCCTATCATCTGGTGGATACCTCCCGACGGCCGCCGACCCCCAACATGGCAAGTCTACTGCTTTTCGCCAAAGATCCGGCTTTGTGGCATCCTCGCTGCGGCATCGACTTTGTCAAATATGAAGGCACCGAGAGGCAGCACGGCGCATCGCTCAATGTCGTCAAGCGCATTCGCTTCGAAGCACCGCTCGTGCGCCTGATCGATGAAGCGGTGGGGCGTATCAAAGAACATGTCCGGGAGCGGACGGTGCTCCACGACCTGTTTTTTCGGGAGCGACTCGAGTATCCCACTTTTGCTTGGCAGGAGGCCTTGGTCAACGCGGTAGCGCACCGGGATTATGGCATTATCGGCGCCGCCATCGAGATCTGGATGTTCGATGATCGGGTCGAGGTACGCAGCCCTGGTCTTCCGCCTCCGCCCGTAACCCTCGAACAGTTGCGTCAGCGCAAGAGCATCCACTTTTCCCGCAACCCGCTGATCGTTCGTGTGCTAGCCGATCTCGGCTATCTGAGGGAAATGGGTGAAGGCATACCGCGAATTTTTCAAGAGATGGAGCACTATGGTCTTCACCCTCCGGAATTCTCCGTCGAGGGCTTTCTCTTCATCGTCACGTTGCGCAACACAGCCGTCTATGACGAAGATACCCTCCGCTGGCTCAGCCAGTTTTCGACGACGCAGATCAACTTCCGCCAGCGTCGGCTTTTGGCCTATGCCTTCTGTCACGGCAAGACTTTCTCCACCGCCGAGTATGAACGCATTGCCGAAGTCGATCGCGACGCTGCTTATCGGGAGATTCGCGCGATGGTGAAAAGCGGCATCGTCGCGCCCCTGAAACCAAAGAGCCGGAGTTACCGGATCATCGAAAGGCTCTAACGACGAGACCCGATGGATTTCACGGAACTCATGCGTTTGGCCGGCGGTCACGTCGAAGCGCGGCTCGTTCAGACCGCGGTTGAACTGGGGATTTTCGACGCACTGGAAGACTCCGCAGCCACCGCTGACGCAGTCGCGGAGCGACTCGACCTCGAGCCGAGGGCAACGGAGCTGTCGCTCAACGCTCTGGTATCCTTGGCGCTTTTACACAAGCGAGCCGAAACCTTTTCTCTGACCGAAGCCGCAATCCAATATCTCCTCAAAAGTTCACCGCAATATGTCGGTGGCATGATCCGCTTCGACTCGTCGTTGTGGAATTGTTGGGAGAGACTTCCTGAAGCCATTCGCGCCGGCCGACCGGTCCGTCCCCCGAACATGTACCAAGGCGATCCTGCCGAAACCGAGATCTTCATTAGCGCAATGGACTCGCTAGTGAAGGCCCGCGGCGATGCGGAAACGGTAGCGAACATTATCGATTGGAGCCGCATGACCGATCTACTGGACGTAGGTTCGGGCCCGGCAACTTATCCGATTGCGCTCTGCCGGCGCTTCCCCAAGCTTCATGCCACGATCTTCGATCTGCCCGACACTCTTAGGATCACCGAAAGATACGTTCGAGAGGCGAGTATGGCCGAACGAATACGGCTCATCGCCGGCGACTATCGGAGCGATCCAATCCCCGGTAGCTACCACCTCGTTTTTCTCTCGAACATCATTCACGGCGAAGGCGAGCAAGACAACGCCTCCCTGGTTCGCAAACTGGCCTCTAACCTTAAACTAGGCGGTCGGCTCGTCGTTAAAGATCATATCCTCGACGATCACCGTACAAGTCCTCCGGTCGGTGCTATCTTTAGTTTGCTGATGCTTCTCACGACCGAATCGGGCCGCTGTTATAGCTTCGGTGAAATAAAGTTCTGGATGGAACACGCCGGTCTAAGTCGCGTAGAGCGCCTTGACCTTCCGGCACCCCTAACCTCTTCGCTCGTTATCGGCACCAAGTAATTAGCTTGACGCAAAATTGTGCTACACTGTTCAGGTATTCACGTCAAAGGAAGGGGCATCTCGCCATCGACGAATTGGAACAAAAGGCTAGAGAGCAGGCGATCATCGAAAACCTCAAACCGGCCTGCCTCTGCAACAAGATCCGCAGAGGTACCGTGCTCAAGGCTATTCAGGCGGGAGCCAAGACTTTCGAGCAGGTCAGCAAACGTACCGGCGTCGGCAACGGCCCGTGCGGCGGCAGGCGTTGCGGCTCGATGGTTCGAGGGATGTTGGGAG
This sequence comes from uncultured delta proteobacterium, assembly GCA_963737905.1. Lineage (GTDB taxonomy): Bacteria > Desulfobacterota > Binatia > UBA9968 > UBA9968 > DAIRFP01. Next base: position 30,889 of record CAVTUQ010000020.1, read on the forward strand.
AGCCGGTGGTGAGTTGCAATGAATGTGGCTGGCCGGTCTTAGCAGGCGCTGGTCCACAAGTCTGCCCGCGCTGCGACTATGCCAAACAAGAAGGCTGACGTGGCCGCCACACGCGGCTACCGTTTTCTTCCAAGTCTTCGGCCATCGTAACGTAATAACTTCCACGGTTTCTTTTGAGCAACAGCCCAAGGAGGTCAGAACGACAGCACCTTGACTGAAGTTTTTGTTGTCGTATATAGGCTTCAAAGGTACTCCACGCCGAGAGCCCGCCATGACCGAAACTTCTGCGTCCAAACTCGTCGTACGCAACCTGCGCAAGAGTTTCCGCAGCCAGCGCTCCGAAGAACCGATCCAGGTATTCGATGACATCTCCTTCGAAGTTCATCCATCGGAATTCATCTCACTGGTGGGGCCGAGCGGCTGCGGCAAAACAACCTTTCTCAGGATTCTTGACGGGTTAATTCCCCGTGATGACGGGGAAATCCTGCTCGACGGCAAAGCGGTCATCAAGCCCGGCCCCGACAAAGGTTTTGTTTTCCAGGACTCTTCCCTTCTGCTTTGGCGGACCGTCATCGACAACGTCATTCTTGGGCTCGAGCTTCAAGGGGTTGACATAAGAGAGGCTCGAAAAAAAGCCGCGCAGTATATCGCTCTTGTCGGGCTCGCTGGATTCGAGCAGCACTACCCCCACGAACTCTCCGGAGGCATGCAGCAGCGCGTTAACCTCGCCCGCGCGCTGATTGTCGATCCCGAAATACTACTCATGGATGAGCCCTTCGCTTCGCTGGACGCCCAGACGCGGGAGATCATGCAAGCGGAGCTGCTAAAAATGTGGCGGCAAACTCGGAAGACCGTCATTTTCGTCACGCACCAGATCGAAGAAGCGATTTATCTCTCCGATCGGGTGGTGGTTTTCTCGGCGCGTCCGGCTAAAATCCGCGAGATTGTCAAAGTGAATCTTTCCCGGCCGCGATCGTTGAGCATCAAAAGAAGCAAAGCGTTTCTCGACCTTGCCGATCACGTCTGGAACCTCATTCAAGAAGAAGTGCTCAAAGCCATGGGGCGAGAGGGCGAAGAGGGAATCTTGTGAAATCCGCCGCCAAACAAGATCCCCTCATTCCCGCCTGGTTGCGCTCGTCCCGCGTGATCGGTGCTCTCTCACTGCTTGCCGGAATTGCCCTTTGGCAGCTCGCCTACGACGGTCTGGCCCGGACGGTTTACTTTCAAGCCTACTCGATCAATCATTTTTTGGCTTCTCCTTGGCAGGTGATTCAAACCTTTGGCGAACTCTATCGCAATGGAGAGCTTGTCAGGAACTCTTATTTCAGCTTCATGGAGTTTGCCTACGGATTTTTGCTGGCTATCGCAGTCGGAGTCCCTTTCGGTTTTATCATGGCGACGCAAAAGAAAATCGATAACTACCTAGACCCCTGGGTTTCCTGCATCTACGCCACCCCGCGCGTGGCCTTGGCACCGATCATTGTGGTCTGGTTTGGATTGGGGATTTTTCCAGCCTCGCTGGTGGTTTTCCTGGGGGCCGTCTTCCCCATTCTGCTGAACAGCTACACCGGGATCAAATCCGTCAGACAAAACCTGGTTGACGTCGTCAGGGCCTTCGGCGGCTCGCCTCTGCAAATATTTCTTAAGGTCATGATCCCAGACGCCACTCCGGCTATTATTGCCGGAATGCGACTGGCTGTGGGTCGTGCCGTGATCGGTGTCGTTGTAGCGGAATTGTTCGGCGCCGAGGCGGGCCTCGGATTTATGGTCTACTTTTATTCCCAGCGCTTCATGCCCGGCCCGGTATTCGTGGGGATAGTGATCTTGGTTATTTTTGGGATTCTAACGTTTGTCGCGCTGGAAAAAGTCCAACAGTGGCTTTCTCCCTGGTACACGTATCAGTTACGGCAACAAGTGCAGGGCATGGAGATGGAATAGTCATGGTTGGCCTCGCGAACATGTACCGCTCTCACGAAAAGAAATGGGATGGGGTCATTTCAGTCATCCTGGGACTGCTCCTCTGGCAAATCGTCGATGCCACCTTGATCCGTAACCCTTTGGTTCTCGTCGGGCCGGAAAGCATAGCGGAGGCCTTCCTCAAACTGCTGGCGCGAGGTGAAATCCTGCGGAACGTTTACGCGACATTTGTGGAATTTATTCTGGGCTATGGGGTCGGCGTGGTTGTCGGCATCGTCCTTGGCGTAGTGATGGCGCTCAGCCGGACGGCCAAAGACATCCTCAGTCCTTGGGTGACGATCTCGTATAACGCACCCGTTATTCTTTTGGCACCGCTCTTCATTACCGCGCTTGGAGTCGGCATCGTCTCGAAAATCGCCATCGTGTTTATCTCGGCCGTCTTCCCGGTTTTGTTCAACACCTACACGGGCATCACCACCGTCGACGCGCGTTTGGTCGAAGCGGTGCGCGCTTTCGGCGGCACCCCCAGGCAAATTTTTTTCAAGGTGACCTTGCCCAGCTCGATACCCCTCATTATGACCGGGCTGCGCTTGAGCGTCGGGCGAGCGCTCGTCGGCGCCATTGTCAGCGAGTTTTTCGGCTCGCGGGCAGGACTTGGTTATCTGATCACCGCCGCGTCGGAGGCATTTCGAACCGCCGACGCATTCGTGGGTGTGGTTCTTCTCGCTATCGGCGGGTTCCTGGCCTTTGAAATCCTCAAATACGCGGAGCGCAAGATTGCCCCGTGGTATGCGTACAAGGTATAAGAGTTTAGTCTTAGCGTGAAAGGAGCAATGCGATGAAAAAACATTCGCTGGGTCGGGTCATGCTGATTGTTCTCGTGACTTTGAGCTTGCATTCCAACCGGCTATGGGCAGCCGATGAGATCAAGCTCGGGGTTCTCTCCACCGCGGGGGATCACTGGCCTCGATGGGTCGCCTGGGATCAGGGCTTTTTTAAAGAACAAAATCTCGAGGTCCGCGAGTTTCAAACCGATTCCATCGCGAAAGCAGTTCAAGCTCTATCCGCCGACTCGACGGATATGCTTTTTCCGGCAAATACCCAAGGGGTCGTCGTCGCGATGTCCAAGGGCGCCGCAATCAAAGTCGTTGCGGGTGATTTTACCAAGGCGCTGTACGACCTCATCGCCGGCGCCAAGTACAAGAAGGTCGAGGACCTAAAAGGCGGCACGATGGGCGTGATCAATCTCACGTCCGGGAGTACGGTGCTGTTACAGAAGATTCTTGGCGCCCACGGGCTCAAGTATCCCGGCGACTATGACTTGTTAACCGTCGGGGGAACCCCGGTTCGCTATGCGGCGGTGAAGAAGGGGGCGGTGGCTGCGGCCATGGTCACGATCCCAACGTCCTACGAGGCAAAAGAAGACGGTTTGAACGTGCTGGCCAATATCTCCAACATTCTTCCGGACTATCAATTCACCGTCATCGCCGGAAATACGAGCTGGATGGCAGGCCACAAGGACCAAACCGTCCGGTTTCTCATGGCGATGATCAAGGCGATGCGCTTTCTCAATGACCCGAAGAATAAAGAAGCGTCGATGCAGAGCATGATCAAGCACTTCAAAGTGAACAAAAAGTATGCGGAGCTCGCCTATCACGAAGTGATGCAAGAACTGCGTCCGATCAACAATGACGCGGCTCCGAGCATCAAAGGCATGGAGACGGTGATTCAGCTCGAGGTCGAGAACAAAGGGCTGGACAAGTCTTACCCCGTAAAGCAGTTCATCGACGACGCCTATCGGCTGGAGGCGCTGAAGCGGCTTGGAAAGTAATGCTTAAGAGCTAAATCGCATGGACCGGTCGCCAGGCGAAGACCCTTTCTTCAACCCGGGCGATCAGACCATGCTCGAGAATCAACATCAAGGCGACAAAAAGTATGATCCAGGCCATCACCTGAACCATGTTGAACTGTTCAAACCAAAACGTAAACATGTAGCCGATACCGAACTTGAGACCGAAGGTCTCAGCCAGCGCCACGATCTTCCACGTCATGCCGAAGGCGTAGCGAAAGGCGGAAAAAATGTAGGGCATGAGCTGCCAGATGAGGACCTTGCGGATCAGCAGGCTGCGATTGGCCTTGAAGGCGTGCGCCATGTCGATGAGTTCCTTGTCTAAAGCCTTGGTCCCGGCGAGCATATTCACAACGACAAACGGGGTAACGGTCAACACCACGGCAAAAAGCCCCCCAGCCTCGCTGAAACCAAACCATAAAACGCAGAGAAAAACCGCCAGCAAGGTCGGAATCGTCAGCGCCACCGGAATCAAGTAGCCCACGGCCAACTCCACCCTAGGTCTTAACCCCATCACCAAGCCGATGGCGATGCCCGCCAGCATCGCAATGCTGAACGTGACAAAAATTCGCGCTAGCGTGATGCCGATGTGAAACCAAGCGGTTTTGCCTTCCGGTCCGGGCGTGACAAAATTTTCGACGATCGTATGCCCGATGGCCACCGGCCCGGGTAAGATTTGTGGAGAGCTGAGCCGCGACCCGAGCCACCAGAGAGCCAGAAAAGAAATGATCGAAACGACGCGCAGCAGCGTATGGTTTTTCATCTTTGATCTTGTTCCAAGACGGCGAAAAATTCCTTGACCAGATCTTTCTCCAAGTCGAACAACCGTGGGTCCTCCGGCTCTCGCGGCCTTGGAATATTCACCCGCAGGTGTTTAAAGATGCGCGCCGGCTTGACACTCATCATGTAGACCTCTTCCGAGAGAAAAACCGCTTCGCGCAGGGAATGGGTCACAAACATAATGGTCGGCTGGGCGTGTTCCAAGATGTGCATCAAGTCCACACGCATCTTTCGCGCCGTGATCTCGTCGAGGTGGCTGAACGGCTCGTCCATTAACAGGATGTCAGGCTCGATGGCGAGCGCCCGCGCAATCGCCACCCGTTGCTGCATGCCGCCGGAAAGTTTGAGCGGATAGTTGAGTTCTTGCCCGCTAAGACCCACCATTTCGAGATATTTTTCTACCCTTTCGACCCAACGCCGCCGGTCGATGGTTTGCGCTTCGAGGGCGAATTTGATGTTGTCTTCGACGGTCAGCCAATTCAGCAATCGCGGGCTCTGAAAGACATAGCCGATGCGAGCGGCTAGATTTGTTCCGTCTTGGGGGATGATGCGCACGCGACCTGAATCAAGAGTCTCGATCCCGGCGATGATGTTTAAGAGAGTGCTTTTACCGCAGCCGGAGGGACCGACGATGCTCGCGAAGGTACCGCGTTCAATTCGCAGATTTAGAGATTCTATGACGGCAAATCGGCTCAGCCCGCTGGGGGTGGGGAATGTTTTGCTCAAGCCTTCGATCTCGACAGCATTCGATGGCATTCCCGTTCCTCAAGCGACAGCGGTTTGCCTCCATGAAAAAACGTGTTTTTCCCAGCGCCGCAAGAACACGACGTCGATCAAAACCATTAACACCATGAAACTCGCTCCCCAGGCGAGCATCATATCGGCTCGGATTCCTTGAAACCAATACATAAGCTCCTTACCGACGCCACGGCCCGCACCAAAGGCCTCGCTCACGAGCGCGATCTTCCACGACAACGCGAAGCTGATGCGCAGGGAGGAAAAAAGGTAAGGCGTGAGTTGAGGGATGAGGACCTTGCGCAAGAGCAGCAAGCGGTTGGCCCGGAAAACCGTCGCCATATCGGTGAGCTCTTTGTCCATGGCTTTGGCGCCTTCCCAGACATTCATCGTCACATAGGGAAAAACGATCAGGACGATGGTAAAAATCGGCGCGATGTCGGATATACCGAACCAGAGCACGGATAGAAAAGCCCAGGAGATCGCTGGAAATGTCAACAGTACCATGATCCAGCTATCGAAGAAGCTTTCCACCGACCGGCGTAGGCCCATGATCAACCCGATCGAAGCGCCGATGAGCATGGACAGAATCAAGCCGGCCACAACTCTTTCCAGAGTCTTGCCGATGATGAGATAGGCCGATAGGTGACTGAAAATCCCCACGATCCGGGCCAAGAGGTCCATAGGGGAAGGCAGAAAGGTTGGCAAAAAAAACAGCGATACGGCCTTCCAGAGCAGCAGAAGGCCGATCAATGACAGGAGACCGGGTAATATGTTCGGCCTAGAGAACTTCACCAGCGCCGCTTTCGTTACTGTAAGACCAGCGCGTATTTCTCTTTGGCGGGTACTGCCTTGATAATACCCGCCTGTTTCGCCAGATCGAGAAACTTCCACTGGGCATCGACTACTTTGGGGTCCCATCGGTCGAGAAAAATGCCACCCTCTTTGAGCATCTTTTTGAGAGTTGCGGCTTCTGCAGGGGTCTGGACACCGGCCAACTTTCCGTACTTCTCGACGGCTTTGTCCGAGTTCTGCCGCAACCACTGAAACGATTCGTGCAGCGCGGCGACAAGGTTCTTGGCTCTCTGGCGATCTTCATCGACCCAATCCCTCCAGGCGATGGTCGGAGCGGACCAGACCAAGCGCTCGCCGGTCTTTTCCTTCCAATAATCATCGGGGCTGAAGAGCACGCGGTATTTGTCCGGCTGTGATGCAGCGGCGATGGAGAGCGAGCTCAAATTGAACATCGCATCCACTTCACCCTTATCTAAGAGGGCCATCAGGGCCGGACCGGCGACTTCAATAACCTCAGTGTCTTTATTGATATCGAGCTTAAAGCCATCCATAGCCAGCACCTGCAAAGCCTTGGTGGCGCCAGCGCCACGCGACCAAACGCCGAATTTTTTACCCTTAAGGTCGGTCATTTTTTTTATCGGAGAGTCTTTGCGGACCCAAACGTCCTGCATCGACGTAAGCCCGCCGCCGATGACGACCATATCTTTCCCATCGTTCATCTGCTCGATGGCGTTAAGACCTGCGTAGGTGCCGACAAGCACCTGGCGGCTGGGAAGGCCGGCCATAAAGCCCGCGAACGGCCGCGCATCGACCTCGACCTCGATACCGTGCTTGCTAAAGATACCCGCGTCCTTCGCGCCGTTGTAGCTCAGCACAAAAGTGCTCCCCCTGGGAATAACCATTTTAACGGTCTTCAGATCCGACGCCGCGTAAGAGGCGGCCGTAAACACGGCCAAAAAAAGCCCGAGCGCTCCGAGCCAAGTGATCTTTTTCATTTTTTTCCTCCTTTCCTTCCGAACCGGGATGGGCTTGCTCCAATGTCCATTCTACGCATTCCGCTCGGACAGGTACATCGGTTATAGTTGCCTCCGATCCATTCAAAGAGGCAACGTTGCGAAAAGCACGCCGGCATCAACTGAATGAAGCCGGAAAGATCGCCAACCGATCTCGAGTCCGAGGACTGCCGCTAGACTATAAATCGCGCGCCTTAAGTCAAGAGGCGCGCAGACCAGAGATTCCTTTGAAACCACCGAGAACTGCCTGTGTTGATTTGAAAGCGTGTTGACTTAAGGTCAAGAAAGTTGTCCTAATTTGAGCGAAACGAAAAGACAGCTTCACTATTCGATGGAAGGTCCCTATGAAAAAGACACTACGGATAGCGCTTTTCTGTTTACTGACTCTTCTTTTACAGTCTTACATGACGGGCAACGCATTTGGTGCGGGCGGTTCTGAAACTCTGACCCGCGTCCGCATGGGCTTGGCAGCCAGAAGCACGACCTCCATGCCCTATTTTGTTGCCAAGGAACGCGGCTTTTTCCGAGAGGAAGGCTTGGACGTAGAGCTGATTGTAATGCAGGCGATCCAAACGATTCAGGCCACCTTGGGAAACAGCACTCAATTCGCTTCTGCAACCGGATCGGCCGTTAGTGCTGCCGTCAGGGGCGCCGACATCAGGGTCATTTTGGCCGTCACTGACCGGCCATCATTTGACCTTATCGTCCAGCCCAACATTACCAGTGTTCAACAATTGAAAGGAAAGAAAATCGGCACCGGCGGGGTTGGCTCGCTGGCGGAAATTTTGGCGCGCCGGATTCTTATCGCGCACCATGTTCCTCCGGAAGAGGTCACGATCCTTGCGACGGGCCCCAGCCATGTCACCTATGCGGCCTTAAAAGCCAAAGTCATCGACGCCGCACCGCTCCAGATGCCTTTGACCTTCACGGCTCAAGATGAAGGGTTTCGCAAGCTCGTGTCCGCTGGGGACGTTTATCAATCGGTGCAGGGGGGTCTGGCGACAACTAAAGCCCTCCTGGCCGAGCAACCCGAATTGGTGACCAAGGTGGTTCGCGCAATGTTGAGAGCGACGCGCCTGATCAAATCCGACAGGAAGTATGGCATTGAATTCCTCAAGGGACCTTGGGTGGACCTCGGCAAGGACCCGGAAAGGATCGCCGCGCGCGTCTATGAGGTTGCAGCTCCGCAGCTTTTGGAAAATGGCTCGGTAAGCGAAGACATTCAGCGTCAAATGATCGCGGATGCGTCGGTCCGAGTTAAGCCCAAGCAGCCGGTGTTACCGGACCAAGTGTTCGACTTTAGCATTGTTCACAAGGTGAGTGAGACGTTGCGATAGTTCCTCAGCCGCTCTCGCCTACCGCGCCTTTACCTGCCGTTTCCCATGGCTATCCTGCGGCACGCCGCGCGCCAGCGACATATGGGAATGCACGCCGAGCCAGCGCCCATCCGGCTGCCTCGCCAGCACGATCGTCGCGCGTCCCGGACGATCGAAGGGCGTTCCGTCCTCATCGAAACCGGTGCTGGTCCAAGGCGCGATCGCGACCGCCATGGTACCGTCGGGCGAGGCCAAGATCATGGTGTTCACCAGGTCGAAGCGAAACTCCGCCGTCCGCGGCCAGACATTGTCCCATTGGCGTTCGGTCCAGGCCGACAGGCTCTTCACCAGCTCCTGGTATGTTCCGAAGATGACGATGTCGGGATGCCAGAACGGACGCGCCGCCGCGTAATCCACCTCACGCACGCAGGCGGCAAAGCGATCGAGCCAAGCACGCACGTCCGCCGCAGTGGCGGCATCGGCCTCCGGAAGCGGCAGGTTCATCTTACGCCTCTCATAACGTCGCGGCACCGGAGATATGAGAAAAAATCAGCGACTTGGTAGCGAGTGGGGGAAATAAGCCCGGGAGATATGAAGCTTATCTTTTAAGACTACCCCTTACTAATCCGTTTTAAAGATATAATGGTAGCGAATCCCGACGTGGTCGACTCCCTCGTTCTGTGATGCTCCGAAAGCTCCCGCGCCGGACATGTGATCTACGAAAACGGAGATACCTTGATTTTTCAAAAAATAGGCGCCGATCTCGCCAAAGAGCCGCGGCACGACACGATAGCCAAATCCGCAATCGTCGGTTTGCTTGCAGTGCTCCTCGTTCTTTTTCAACGGGCCATTGTGAATGGCGGGGCCTATAGCCACCGACATAAAAAGAATCTTGGTCAGATTGAACGTCAACGGGTCTGTATATTTATTGGACAGACTGACCTCATAATTGAGCGCGGCGTAAGCCTGGGTCGTTGCGCCGGTAAAATTCGCCGTGACACCGACAACCGTATACGGTGAGCCAATCCAACGCCACCACCTCCACCCTGGGGGATTGAACTGCAGTTCCCAGTTAGGATCGACTCCGTTTTCCTGTTTATCGCTTATGGGACCTGTGTCATGAAGGGCCAAACCGAATATGGCCTTACGGATCAGCGGCGAATCCGGTTTTGCATTATCCGCTGGGTTAGCATCATCCGCTCCGGCAGCAGGCCCCGCGAGTAGACAAATAAAAAAAAACATCCAAAGTATAGCTCTATAATTCATTAGCCAAAAGAGTAACATCAGGACACACTTTTCCGCAAGTTTTTTTTGCAGTCCGAGGACGCTTCATAGTTTCTTAACGACGAATACGGAACCAACGGCGCAGCGGTACGCTCGGAGCTGCGACGATTTGAAAGGCTTCAGCATCTTGAACGGTCATTGGGAGCTACCCATTCGGCTTGGCGTATTTGCCGGAGAGCTGCGGAGTGGGGACTTCCAGCCCCTTTTCCTGCCGTTGCAGACGCGTCTCCCTCGCCCACGTGCGCTTGAGATCATCGCGGATCTTCACGTGCAGCCGGCCCAGCGGCTCGGTTTCGAGTTCGACGAGGTCCCCGTCCTGGAAGGGGTTCAGGCCGCGGTGATTGGTGCCCAGCGCCAGCACATCGCCCGGCTCCAGCGGGTGGATCGAGCTCACCCATTCGATGCAGCGCGGGATCTTGTGGGCCATGTCGCTGGTGTTGTAGTTCTGCATCAAGGTCCCATTCACCCATAGCCGCACCTGCAGGTTGTCCGGGTTCTTGACTTCGTCGGCCGTCACAATATAGGGGCCCATCGGCGCGAAGGTGTCGCGCGACTTCATCTGATAGAACGTGTTGCCGGCGGGCAGCAGGCCGCGCGCCGAACCATCTATGAAGTTGAGGTAACCGAAAATATATTCCATCGCTTTGGCGGCGGGCACGTTGGCGGCGCGCTTGCCGATCACCAGCGCCAGCTCCGCTTCGCCCTCGAAGATGGTGGCGGGCACATCGGGCAGCACCATGGTGTCGTTGTCGCCGATGACACAGCCCGGGGACTTGTGGAACGCGTTGATCGGAGCCGGCTCCTTGCGCGTACCGTCCTCCATATAGTTCACCGCCATGGCGTCAATGTTGACCGGCCTCGGCAACGGCGGCCGGATCCGTACTCTAGCGAGCGGCGCACCCGTGCCGGAGGCAGCGGCTTTTTCCAAGGCGCCGCGGTAATCCGCGAAGCGCTCGATCAGCCCGCTGATGAGGTTGTGCGGCCCGGTGTGGGGGATGTCGCGCACCCCCTGAGTTACGTCCACCACGGTGTCGCCTTTCAACACGCCTAGTTTAAAATCATCGAAAAACAGAAGCTTCATTGGTCCCTCCTTAAGAATTCACTTGGATATAACGGATATATCGGCCGTGCTTCAAGGAAAAAAGGAAGCCGGCGGATCGAGCGATAACGATTTGCCCACTGGCAATCCACGAACCCTACCAGCGATCCTTGCCCATCGCCCAGCGGTCCAGGCTCGCCAAGTATTCGCGAAACAAAACCATGCGCATCGCCACGGCGCGCCGCACCCGGTCTTGCCGATCCTCCGTCGTCGCATACCGCTTGAGAAATTCCTGCGGCACGCTGCCGTGTCCCTCTTCGTCTTGGGTAATAAGGCGGTAGGGTTGTTTGATCCATTCAGGAACCTCGGGCGACTTCAGGCACATCTGGATCAGATAATTTGCGACGGTTTCGCCGGCGAGAGAAAGCCCGGCGATACGCTCGCAGGTTTCATTGAGCCCTTCCATGGCGTTGAACATGGCGATTTGCGCCGGCAACGGCTTGTAGTCAAAAGGTTCTGCTCCCAGGTCGCGGATGCGCTTGGATAAAAGCTCCGCATGCACCATTTCTTCGTGGGCGGATTCCGCCATCGTCGCTTTGACATCTAACTCCGGCGTCGTCTTGAGCCAGGTGCCGAACAGATCCGCCGCGCGCAGTTCGTTAAACAGGCGGCTCTTCATCACTCGGATACGTTCTTCATCCGTGCGTAGAGGAACGTAACAGTAAGCCGGCGGATTCGCATCGAGAAATCGGCAGAACGCATACACCGGCGCCAAGGTTTCGTTTAGAAATTCCTCACCGTTCATGGCCTAGTACAGTTTCACGTCATTCAAGAAGTTAGAACCGTTCAAACGATTGAACAACAGATTGAAACCCGATACTCCTCTCCATGTCCATGAGATGCTTGACCCTATCATAGTCCGCCACTCGACGAAATCAGTTCAATCCCGGAGCAGCGTGAGCTAAGCCAACTTTGCCGTCTGAAACCGGCGAACCCTTCACCGGCAACAACAGGCTAAACACACTTCCGACGCCGACTTCGCTCGAAACCTGAATCGTTCCCCCCAGCGCCGCCGCGAGTTTTTTGGAGAGACTTAGCCCCACTCCTGTTCCGCCGTATTGTCGGGTCGAGGACCCGTCGAGCTGACGAAAATCTTCGAAAATGACTTCTTGATCCTCTCTCTTGATGCCGATACCTGTGTCGGCAACTGCTATCTTCAAGAAATCTTTTTCCCCTTTGTTGACCACCTGCAGGGTCAGATCGATCCTTCCTCTTTCCGTGAACTTGAGCGCGTTGGTTAAGAGTTGCACGAGGATTTGTTGCAGTTTTTGCGCGTCGCTTTCAATGGTATCGATGCTCGATTCCATGTTGATGCCAAACTCGATCGGTCGTTCTCGAATCAACCTCTGGGTCATCATCTCTAACCCGAGCAAGATTTCCTCAAGTTTCACCGCCTCGAACTGGGCAATCGAACTGTCCTCTTCCGTGCGCGCAAAATTCATCAGATTGTCCATTAAATTTGCCAACTCCTGGCCGTTGTTAACAAGGCGGTCCAAGACTTTGCGTGCTTCTCCGTTCAGGTGCGGATCCAATAATAATACTTCCGCGTAACCGATGATCGTGCTTACCGGTGTCCTGACTTCGTGGCAGATATTGGCAACGAACTGTTTCTTCACTCGATCCATTTCAATCAAGCGCTCATTGGTCGCTTCCGCTTTGGCATGAGCCCGCACCGACTCTTCGTAGAGTCGTCCATTTTCCAACGAAAGAGCGAGCTGGTCTGTCAAACTGACCAATAAGCGCAGATCTTCGGCACTGTATTCTCTTGCCGATCGCTTCGCACCGAAGGAAACGAATCCACGGATTTCCCGTTCAAAGACGAGGGGCATCAACAGCTCGGTTTTCCATCGAGCGAAAAGAGCCAACAGGGCGCCGCGCGTTTCCTGGAACAAGGGATGCGTCGTCACTTCACCGCGCGATATTCCATGATGGTGAAGGTTGCCTTGACCCGCTGCCAGCGCTCGCACACCTTCGCGAACATCCGAGCTCGACGGCTCCACAGTGTCCGTGGCAATCGTCAGATAGTCGTAGGTCTCCTTCGGTCGATACGCCAGACTCACTGTCTCAATGCCCATGCGATCCCTCACTCTTTGGATGAAACCTGTCGCAACGGACGGCGGCGAAGCCAGCGAGCGTAGAAACAGACTGACTTCTTCCTGCACTCGCGCCGGGTCGTAATCCTGGCGATAGATATAGCGATTGACCGCAGTTTCAATCCAACGCAGGAGTGGATTGAAAAAAAGCACGACGAGCACCGAGAAGAACAACGCGACAAGCGGATCATTGTCGTAAACACCGGCCCACGGACCCAAAAGAACGACCACGACGGCATACATCGCCAACAGAAACGCCGTCAGCGCAATCCGGCTCAATCCAACCTTCAAAGCATTGCCGAGGTCAAAGAGGCTGTATTTGAGAAGCGCATAGGTGACCGAGAGGGGAAAGAAGATCGTTGGAACCAACGCAACGTTATAGGGAATGGCCAAATCAAACGAGCTGGTCAGCACCGTGCAAAGCGTGGGAAGCAGAAATCCTAGCAGAGCGCCAACGAACATCACACGAAGACGCGACCGGTCTAAGTCAGAGATCGGCCCGCGCAACGCCGACCCGATCACACCTAAGAACGTCAGGGCGCCGACGCAGGTGAAAACATACCCTGCGCGAAAAACGTAGATCCAGGTCTCCATGGGCCCAAAAAAGGTCACGCTGTTCAACAGCCCGAGAAAAAGAGCGATCCCATAGATAGAGGCAAGACCCACAGGATGACATCGTCGAAGAGGGCTGCCGATCTTTAATAACAACGCGAGGTGAAGGGCTGCGCTTGGAGTGAGCGTCAATGCAAAGATCCGCATCTCCTTGGGCAAGACTCCCGCAGTCATGAAATCGAATGTCACTTCGAACCAGACAAAAACCGCGATCACCATAAGACAGAGCGGTCCCGCCGCCGGAGAGGCGGCCCGAAAGGTGTAGGGCGCCACGCCGATAATGAGAAACGCAATCCCCATCACTACATAAACGCCAAAACTCAGAAACCAATCATGCAAAGATAGAGTCATGGAGGGGACGGCAACGTCCAATGTCTGAGAATCTCGGAGGATGCGGTAATGGAAAGTGGAGCCGGCCGGCGCGCTCTTGACCCGATCGTAAAGTTCACTGCGCTGTCGTAAGGCCACGCCGTTGACGGCGACGACGCGGTCCAGGGTTCGCACTCCTGCTAGCCCGCCGGTCCAGCTGGGGAGAAAATACGGCCCTAGGGTTAGATTTTCATACAAGAAAAAACCAGGAAAGGGTTTAGAAATCCACTGGAAAGAAGCGACTAGGGTTCCACCGATGAGTAAGAGCGCGATGAAACCCATAGTCGCCAGCAGCAGTTGTCGTTGCCACGGTTGTTTAGCCATGTAGCCTCCCTGGGCAGATTCCCTGCTGGATCGAGAATGCCGCATGGGCATTTATCAAGCCGTAGCGAGCTCTGTCAAGACGTAACGATCGGAGAATTTTGCCCGGCAAAAAACGGGCCCCCGAAGGCCTGTGCAGCAGGCCTTCGCTTGGGGAGAAGGAGAATTCGTAAACGGAGATGGGATTGGAGACGACTAGATCTTTTCGATGGTTTCGATCGGCAGAACTAACCGCGTTTGGCGACCCAGAATATCGAGTAAAACCGCCACCCGCTCGCTTCCCTTCATTTTTTTCTCGAAGATCGCCTGAAGGCCAGAAAAGGGACCCTCATTGATTTTGACCGCATCGCCCGGTTTTGCCGATATCAGTTCGATTTGGGCTACACCGTCCGGACACCGTTCGCGCAAAGACGTAACGATCTCGCCCCCCACTTCAGCAATGTGATTGCCGAACTTGAGAAAATCTTTAACGCCGGGAGCGTAGCGAGCTGCTTTCCCCGACTCTACGAGATCGAGCCGACAAAAAAGATAACCGGGAAAAAGTGGAACGAGAACCCAGTGAAACCGGCTGCCTATTCTTCGCCGCGTCCGCATCCACGGTAAAAAAACTTCGATGCGGAGATCGGAAAACCGCTTTTCAACTTCCTTCTCCTTGTTGGCCTTCGTCTGCATCGCGTACCAACGAAGACCGGGTTCAATATGCAAAGACTCCTCGTTCATAGGGCGAGCCTTCTCCCTCAAAAGTCCGAGAGCGTGGGTTGGATTCCCACGAATTGTAACAAACAAAAGTGCTGATGATAATATGACCCGGACGAATTGCGATCAACTGTTTGGCTGGATTAGGAATTTTCTTGACTTTCCTCGCAAATAACGCTTCAATATGCTCAGGAAACGGGTGAACTGAATAACAAGTTCTTTGATGTCGTCTAAAGGTCAAAGAAATAAGCTGGCTGGCCGACCAGAAAAGCAACAGAAGGAGGTCGAACGCAAGCCTTGAAATATTCCCGATTCTCTCCTGACGGTATTCCCAGATCAACCCCTTTTTATTTCTATTTCCTATCTCAAGGTGATGCGCGAAATTAAAATAGTGCTTTCACCGGCGTACCTCTATTCTTACCGTCACAACTTATTATTGTTGCCCGAGCGATCGAAGTTCCCGCGAGTAGGAACTCACGTGCCTGCAAATATTCAAATCAATTTCGCAAAGGGAGGCTGCTGGAATGGACCATAACAAGGAATTCGAGACAATTATCAAAAACGACCGAGACCTTCATCTTTCTATATCTTGGCGGGGCAATCTCCTCGGTTATCTCGAAAAGGTCAAAGAAGATCCCACCACCGCCAAATTAGCCCACGCCCGGCTTTACGATACGATCATGAAAGTGGGCATCAGAGACATCCACGAAAGCGGTGATCCTCACGTCAAGCGGCTGTACAAAGACGAATCCATCAAGGTCTACGATTTCTTTGCTGACGAATTCTTCGGGATCGAAAAAACCATCTCCCAGATCGTACGTTATTTTCACGCCGCCTCACTCAAAGGCGAGGAGAGCCGGCAGGTTCTCTATCTCATGGGCCCCGTTGGTTCGGGAAAAAGCTCATTGGTCGAGAAGCTCCATAGGGGTTTGGAAGAAAGCGAATCCATCTATGCCATCGAAGGCTGTCCGATGTTTGAAGAGCCGCTCCACCTGATACCGCGCCATCTGAGAAAAGAATTCGAGAAGATGCTGGGCGTTCATGTGGAGGGAGATCTGTGCCCGGTCTGCCGTTTTCGGCTGCGGGAAGAGTTCGCAGGAAAGTACGAAGAGTTTCCGGTGTGCTCGGTGGAGTTTTCCAAGCGATCACGGGTAGGTATCGGTGTCGTTCCTCCGGTGGATCCCAATAACCAGGATACCTCGGTCCTGATCGGCAGTGAGGACATTTCCAAACTCGACCTGTACTCGGAAGGCGATCCTCGCGTCTTGGAGTTAAACGGGGCGTTAAACATCGGTAATCGCGGAATGGTGGAATTCATCGAAGTCTTTAAAAACGAGATCGAATACCTGCACTGCATGATCACCGCGACCCAGGAAAAGGTGGTTCCCGCACCCGGCCGACATGGTCTGGTCTATGTCGACACCGTCATCGTGGCCCATTCCAACGAAGCGGAGTGGCAGAAGTTCAAGTCAGACCACACCAACGAGGCGATCCTCGATCGCATCGTCGTGGTCCGAGTG
Organism: uncultured delta proteobacterium; assembly: GCA_963737905.1. Lineage (GTDB taxonomy): Bacteria > Desulfobacterota > Binatia > UBA9968 > UBA9968 > DAIRFP01. Next base: position 47,288 of record CAVTUQ010000020.1, read on the forward strand.
CCCTATAACTTGCGCCTCTCCGAGGAGGTCAAGATTTATCAGAAGATCATCCGCAACTCCGACTTCCGAGCCCACGTGGCGCCCCATACCCTTGAGATCGCCTCGATGTTCGCGATCCTGTCTCGCCTCGAGCCGACCAACAAATGCGATCTCATGACCAAGTTAAAACTTTACAATGGCGAAGAAGTCGTCGAGAAAGGACGAACCAAGAAAGTCGATGTGCAAGAGCTTCGCGATGCCTCCAAACGGGAAGGGATGAACGGCATCTCAACACGCTTCATTATGAAGGCCTTGGACAACGCTCTTTCGGATAACACGGCCGGCAATTGCATCAATCCCATCAACGTGCGCGAAGCGATAGTGAACATGGTCAAAGAAGCCGACCTGTCGGATGATACTCGAAAGCAGTATCTGGAGTTTCTCCAGGACACCTTGCACAAGGAGTTCCTGGAAATCCTCGAAAAAGAAATTACCCGAGCCTTCGTCTATTCGTACCAAGAACAGGCGGAGGTGCTGTTCCAGAATTATCTCGACCATGCTGAAGCCTATGTGAACAAGAGCAAGGTTAAAGATCGCAACACGAAGGAAGAGCTGAACCCGGACGAAGGTTTCATGAAATCCATCGAGGAACAAATCGCGATCATCGGCTCCGCGGCCGACGGCTTCCGTCAAGAAGTCATCGCCTACCTCTGGGCAGCTAATCGCAGGGGCGAGAAGATCGATTACCGGAGTTACGAGCCCTTGAAAGAGGCCATTGAGAAAAAGCTTATCACGTCGGTCAGGGACTTGAGCCGGGTGATCACCAAAGCCAGAATGCGTGACGAGGAGCAATCCGAGAAATACAACACGATGGTGAAAAACCTTCTCGACCGAGGTTACTGCCACAGCTGCGTCGATATGATTCTCAAGTATGCGGCGAACAATCTGTGGAAGGACTAGCGTCGCAACGGCGCCTTCGCTGGCGTAGCGAGTTCTGCTGACATGGAAACCATCTTTCGCCCATACCACCCCGCCGCCGGGCAGCGCAGCGACCGCAGCGCCGGGGACCGCTTGCGCCATCGCCAAAAAGTGCGGGAGGCGATCCGTAACAACATCGCCGACATTATCGCCGAAGAATCGATCATCGGTAAGGACAACAATCGCATCGTCAAAGTGCCGATACGAGGGGTCAAGGAGTATCGATTCGTCTACGGTGAGAATGTCCCCGGAGTCGGCCAGGGCGGCGACGGCGAGCTCCAACCCGGCCAAACGGTGGGCAAGGGCAAAGAAGGCGGGCAGGGTCACCAGGCCGGCGACCAGGCCGGCGTCGATTACTATGAAACCGAGGTCAGTTTGGATGAGCTCGTCGAGGTCATGTTTGAGGATCTGGAGCTTCCGGATCTCGACCGCAAAAATTTGCGGCAAATGGAGGTGGAGCGGCAGTTTCGCCACAAAGGATTCAGAAAAAAGGGCATCCGTGTTCGTTTAGATAAGAAACGTACCGCGCGCTCGAGGGTCAAACGGAAGAAAGCCTCCCAGCGCGCGGACGTTGCCAGCTTGCACGGCGAGCGGTTTCCTTTTCACAAGGATGACCTTAGATACCATCATACCGTAACGGAGACCCGCCGCGAATCCAACGCCGTCGTGCTCTGTATCATGGACACCTCGGGTTCTATGGACACCATGAAGAAATATTTGGCGCGGAGCTTCTTTTTTCTTCTCTACCGGTTCCTTTGCACACGCTACGAAAACGTCGAGATCGTCTTCATCGCACACCACACCGAGGCGCAGGAGGTGACCGAAGAAGAGTTTTTCCATAAGGGCGAATCCGGAGGAACGTTCATTTCATCGGGCTACAACAAGGCGTTGGAGATCATCTACGAGAGATACCACCCGGGCCTTTGGAACGTTTATTCTTTTCACTGTTCCGATGGCGATAATTTCGAGTCCGACAACCCCGCTGCCCTCAAAGCGGCGACGGAGCTGGCACGGATATCGAACTTGTTTGGCTATGGTGAAATCAAACCCTTGGGGGCGGGGTATTACGGCAGCAGCATGATCCAATTTTTTTCACAGATCCAAGAACCTAACTTCCAGACCGTTCAAATCCAGCGCAAAGAGGATATTTGGCCTTCGTTCAAAACCTTTCTCACTAAAGACCGCGTCCGCGACGACGCGGCGTAAATACATGTCTATGGCCGAAGCCTACACCATCGAAGACCTTCAAAACTGGAACGACCGGATTATGGATCTGGTCCGGGATTTCGGTCTTGATCCGTATCCTCAAGAATTCGAGGTCTGCGATCACGAACAGATGCTCTCTTATATGGTTTATTCCGGCATGCCTTCCCATTACTCCCACTGGTCCTATGGCAAGTCCTACGAGAAACTGAAGACCTTATATGACTACGGCTTGAGCGGGCTTCCCTACGAGATGGTGATCAACTCCAATCCCGCCATCGCCTATCTCATGCGTGACAATACCCTTGCGCTCCAAGTTCTCACCATGGCGCATGTCTACGGCCACAACGATTTTTTCAAAAACAACTTTACCTTCAGAACGATTCGGTCAGAGTTCACGATCGAAACGTTCAAAGCCCATGCCAACCGAGTGCGTCATTATGTCGAGGATCCGAGCATCGGACTGGAGAAAGTGGAGCGCATCCTAGACGCCGCCCATGCCCTTTCCCTCCAATGCCGGCGCAATCTTTCCATCCGGAAACAAACCGAAGGCGAGCAAAAAGACGCCAAGCTCCGGGATTCGAAACCGCCGACTGACCCGTTTCAATCAGTCCACCGGCGCAAAGAGTGGGTGTCACCCGATTTAGCCAAAATCCCGGTCGAGCCGGAAGAGGATATTCTGCTTTTTATTCGCGACCACAATCCGCAGCTCGCGGAATGGGAAAAAGACTTGCTGACCATCGTCCAGGAACAAGCCCAGTATTTTATCCCGCAGATTGAGACCAAGATCATGAACGAAGGGTGGGCGAGCTTTTGGCACAAGCGCATTCTTGAGGCCTTGGATCTTCCCCAGAGCCTGAAGATTGAATTTCTCATTCGGCACACGCAGGTTCTGAGTCCCATCCCCGGCGGGCTGAACCCCTATCACGTTGGCATGAAGGTTTGGGAAGACATCGAAAAACGTTGGACCGAGCCGGATCCGGAGGAAGAAAAAGAGTTTGGACCGAAGAAAAAAAATGCCCGGGAAAAACTCTATGAAGTGCGCGAAGTCGAACGAGATAGCTCCTTTCTGCGGCGCTATTTGACCGAAGGTCTGGTCCGGGAGCTCAATCTGTTCGAATACAAGTCGCGGGGCAATGAAAAGGTTATCAGCCGAGTGGCCGACGAAGACAGCTGGCAAGCGATCAAAGACACCTTGATTCAAAATGTCGGCACAGGAACGATCCCGGTCATCAAGATCGAGGACGCGGATTACGGCAATAATCGTTGCCTGTTTCTTAAACACAGTCATGACGGGCGCGATCTCCAGCTCGAATATGCTGAAAAGACCCTTCAGTATCTGCGCCAGTTATGGGCACGGGAGGTCGCCCTCGAAACCATCATCAATGACAAAAAGTCCCTCCTTGGCTTTGCTGACGATAAACTGACGATCAAACCGGTGCATTAGCGCTTCTCTTCCACGCCAATCCTCTGGTTGCGGGATCACCTTCCACGCTATAACTCTTAACCGTCGCGGAGAAACGCGATGACCATCGACGGCCATCTAACGACTATTCAGAACTGCATCGGCAACCGGCTGGACAGCGCCGCCATTGGAGACCGCCGAATAGCCGGTGTCATCGGCGATGCGCCGTCCCATTATTCGAAAAGCCCGGCCTTGTGGAACGCGGCCTTCGAATATCTGGCCATAAACGCGGTCTACCTGCCCTTTGATATCGACGCGCCCCACCTGCGGGATTTCGTCTCCGCTTTGCGAGAAAGTGATCGTTTCATGGGAATCAACGTGACCGTTCCCCACAAAGTGCGGATTGTGGACTTCTTGGATGAACTGGACGCGGGTGCGGAGCGCGTCCAGGCCGTCAACACGGTGGCCAGAACTCCCGCTGGCAGGCTAATCGGGCACAACACCGACGGTGAAGGTTTCATCCAAAGTATCCTCACACCGCAACCGGGACGGAAGGAAGCCTTTGTCAAATTACTTGAAGGAACCGACATCTTGCTTTTGGGCGCCGGCGGCGCGGCGCGAGCGGTTGCGTTTCATGTGTCGGATTACATGGAGAGCGGACAGCTTGTCATCAGCAATCGAACCTTGGAACATGCCGTCTCCCTCGCTACGGAACTTCGGAAAACGGGGCGCAACGCAATAGCGATTGGCGAGCCTGAGGTTTCGGCCTGGGCACCGAAAGTTGGGTTGATTATCAACAGCACGACGAAAGGCCAAGGAGGCCTGCGTAACCTGTCCCACGACGAAGTAACAACCCTGGAACCCTTCTCGTCGCTCGCCCCGGCCTCGGCCCCCGTCCTGTGGGACTCCTCCGGCAGTGAAGCGGAGATACGGCGGCGTTGGAACGCGCTTGCCGGGGCGGAAATTGAAGCCAACAATAAAGTCTCGCTGGCGATTGCCGCTACGATTCCAGCCGCCGTAGGTTTCTACGATCTGATTTACCATCCGGAAGAGACTGTTTTTCTGCGCCACGGGAGAATGACCGGCCATCCGACGATGAACGGCAAAGCCTTGATTATCAACCAAGCGGTTATCGCGCTATGTAAACACGTTTGCAGCGCGGAGCTCCGGGCCCGAGGGATCGACAACGCCGAAACATCCCGAGGAATCTTGGAGGTCATGTATTGTGCGTGGTAGGAGGCGCTGCAACGCCGGCTGAGGGCCCATCATGGCAACGATCACTTTCATACTCGGTTTGTCCGGTTCCGGAAAAACTTACCTGTCGGAGCGATTAAAAGACGAAACGGGTGCGGCGGTATTTACCAACCTATTGGCGGACGACAGCGGCCTCAACGCGCTTATCAAATCGTTGCGCGACGGTCAGGATTGTATCGTTGACGAGGTGAGATTTTGTCTGCCCGATTACCGGGAGCAAATCCTCAAGTCAGTTTCACAAATCACCGGCCTCGTTATGCGCTGGATTTGCTACGAGAATAACCTGGAGACGGCCAACTGGAATGTCATTCATAGAACCAATAAAGGCGACCCGGAAGGGCATTTGGACCTAAACCTCCGCTTGCACCCCCATTACACTTACCCCGCCAGCGCTGAAATAGTTCCGATCCAGAGAATTTGACTGCCCTCGTCTCACTTTAAGCTTGGCCTTACGCTCAGGAGTGATCGGCCGTTGTATACCCGAATCGGCGAGTTTCAATACCTTCGCCAATTTCAACTTGCAACAAGTCCTCTCCGACGACCAACGGCCCTGAATATTTTCTCCTCGTTGCCGGGATCAAGTCTTCCGCCGTGGCACCGCCGAACAGCAAGAGATGATTGTAGATCGCTAATTTCGGTTTGACACGGGAAAAGATTTCACCCGCTTGGTCCGGAGTGGTGTGATTGCTGCCGATTCTTTTGAGCTGCTCCGGGCTTTCCGCCGTGCTTCCGGCGGCGGCGGTCACCTCGTGGACAAGAACGTCAACGCCTTGTGAATGGCGGATCAAATTTTCATTAAAGGTTGTGTCCCCGGATAGCACCGCTGCACGGCCGTGATAATCGATGCGGTAGCCGTAGGCCGGCAGATCCTCCCCGCCGTGATCCACCTCGAAAGCGCTGACTTGGATCCCTTTGCGGTCAAACACGACTCCTTCTTTAATCTCGTGTGCAAGTAATTTCACGCCGTCGGGCGGGTAATGTCTGCTCCGGACGCGAATATCGACGGCGAAAGCCTGCGGTAAATGTTCTATCATTTGTCGGGTTCCTTCCGGACCCCAGACATGGAGTGGCTGGTTCCGTTTGCCCCAGGGCCGCCCGATCCATCCTGTCAGCCACAGATCGGGAAAGCCCACGACGTGGTCGGAATGGTGATGCGTAAGAAACATTCCCGTAATATCGCCGAACGGAATCGCCAGCTGGTAAATTCGCTGCATGGCACCCCGGCCGGCATCGACGATGAACTTCTCGTCTCCAACTTCTACGAGCGTGCTGGGTCCGAATCGATCCAATCTCGGAGGCGGCGCACCCGTCCCCAAAAGGGTAATCCGAAAAAGATCTCGAGAGGGTTTCACCATGATTGCCCCTTCATAATGCGTACTGTGTTATAGGAATGCCGCCGATGCGGCCATCTGGATACGTCGCGAAGGTATTAAGAAAACGACGACAAACCGTCACGTCGCCAGTGGAGTGAGGTTTTGGCGGGACGCTACGTGCCAGCTATGACCAGAAACGATTCAGAAGAATTAGCCCGCCCCATCCAAGCAGCGCCGAGGAGTTCGTTCGCCAACACAAGCGGCTCCATGTGCATCGATTTCCAGCCTATGCCCCAGAGCTCAATCCCGATGAGTTTGTGTGGACCAAAGCCAAACACTCTCTGGCCAATGGTGCGCCAAAGGACATCGTTGAGCTTGGATGTCGGCTCCGCAGCACGATCCATCGCGTCCGGCGCTCTCAACGGCTTCTTTGGTCGTGCATTCATGCTTCGGAGTTACCGTGGCCTTAATTAGCGATATATCCATTATTTATGCGAGTCTCAATAAGATTGGCTGTAGCTATGACCAGAAATGATTGAGCAAAATTAACCCACCCCATCCAAGCAGCACCGCGCCCAACG
>CAVTUQ010000021.1:0-93851 GCA_963737905.1 uncultured delta proteobacterium
CCTTCTGAAAAAGTGGTATAAATCCAACCATGTTGCCGGCGGGGTTTGTCAGCAAACTTCTTGGTGCTTTTGGATTGCTGAGCTTGGCGTTTGTGAGCGAAGCGTTCCCGTCAGAGTTGACGAGGGCATCCGCAATGCACGCTCCAACTCTCAAGGAACTCAAGAACGCTTCGTACTTTGGAATTGAGGGGCTGAAGGGTTCCGTCAAGCTTGTTGATGGAAGATGGAAAGGTAGGCCCTATGGGAAAGGCCGCGCCTCTCGGCCTATTGTCAGTTTAGTCGGCGATCTACGGGTGACCGGTGATCTAGACGGCAACGGCACGGACGACGCAGTGGTTTTGCTCAACTACGCGCCGGGTGGGACCGGTCAATTACTTCACCTCGCGGTGGTGGCACGGAAGAAGGGCAAGATCGAAAATGTCGCGACCACGCTGATCGGTGACAGAGTGCAGATTCGCGATGTTCGTATCGAGCAAAATCGAATCTTGATGGGTGTCGTACGGGCCGGCCCCAAAGACGCAATGTGCTGTCCTGGAGAAGTAATCACCCTTGGGTGGAATCTTGAACCGGACGGCAAGCTAAATCCTTTTATCGTAACGGCCAAGTCTGAGCGATTGACCCTCGAGACCATCGGGAACACAGAATGGGTCCTGCGATCTTGGAATTTCAAAGAGCCGGCTCCGAAACAACCCACCATAACTCTTATTTTCAAAGACGGGCGTTTTACGGGCAGCAGCGGCTGCAACAATTATTTCGCTCCCGCCAAAGAGAACGGGAGCATGCCCGGCGATGTGGAGATAGGACCCGCGGGGACCACGCGCAAATCTTGCCCCGAAAAAGAAATGGCCGTCGAGCGTCGCTTTCTCGATCAACTCGTTCACGCAAGAAAATTCGGATTTCTGGTCACCCAGCTCGCTCTCTCTTGGGAGAAAGAGGGCGTTTGGAAAACCATGCTCTTCTACAAGGGGCAACCTCTTTCCGCTGACAAGCGATGAAAGCCCTGCAGATTCCAGATGAGTGGGAAAATACAGCGTCTGGCATAAGTGAATAAACGAGGATTTTCAAGAAGAACAAAGGAGGGGCGTACCGGTTGTGGAAACTGGTATCGTCTTGGCGTAGACTCGCGCGCGAAACGTGAATGTCAAAAGTAAAAGATCCGACTCGATAATGAAAACCCCATACGGAGAATGACTATCTTACGCATCTGGGATTTGCGCCGCGGCGATAACGACGACAATCGCACGAGCCCGCATGGCCACGGCCTGCGTAGCCTCGTTTTATCCACCGCGGTGGAATTCAATCCTCTGAAGGCGTCAATCGGTTTTCTGACTCTAATCATTGGGCCGGCCCTGCTAGTGGGTATCGCGCCGTCAATTGTGGTCACTTATGGCCGCCTGGTGTTCCATAAAGCGACTTTGGCCGGAAGCTATCCAATCTTCTCGCTCGTCTCGTTGATCGTCTTGGTGGGAGCTGCCCTCTGGATCGGCCGACCGCTTCTCGCATTGGCCGTCGACCGTTTCTGGCATCTCCACTACACCCTGGTTGTTCCAATCCTCGTGGCTTTGCGCGAGCTTCTGCGGGCGGGTGCCGAAAGGTTTCCCGGGCGCCCGATCACTCCGTCACAGCTCAGTCGCAGACGCCGGCTCGGCACCGTCCTTGCCGCGCTGCTACTCGCCGGAGGAGGGATCGCTCTGGCAATGACCGTCGAAGTCTCGATCGGTCTCCAACTCGTCGATGTGGAGCATGTCCGGCCGTGGGCAGTGGCAAATGCGGCGCTCGGCAACGCGGCGGTGATCCTCGGCCTATCCACTGTCGTCGAGAGCCTCTATTGGCTCTGGCGCGAGCTTACGATCAGTGGCCCGGTTCTCGATTGGCTGCCAAACCCGTCGAAAGCGGAATCGTCGGTCGTTCGAGTGGCGCATCTCTCGGACCTGCACCTCGTCGGCGAGCGCTACGGTTATCGCATGGAAGCCGGTACGCAGGGCCCGCGAGGCAACCGGTGCATTCGCAATGCTTTGCGCAAGCTCGCCGCGATAAACGCGTTGACCCCTTTGGATCGTGTCTTGGTGACGGGCGATATCACCGATGCCGGGACGCGGGGCGAATGGGCGGAGTTCATCGACCTTTTTCGAAGCTATCCCGAGTTGCGAGCCCGCTTGTCGTTTGTGCCGGGCAACCACGATATGAACATCGGCGACCGCACCAATCCGGGGAGTCTCGATTTGCCGTTGAGCGCCGGTCAGTCGCTTCGCAAGCTCCGCGTCATTCTTGCTCTTGATGCGCTCCAGGGCGATCGCGCCCATGTGGTCGATCACGCATCCGGCGCACTCGGACCATCGCTCAAGGACTACCTGCGGGAACGCGGGCGCGTGGAGCTGCTGCGCGCGCTGGCGCAACGCGGCACCTTGCGCGGGCGATGGGAGATAGCAAAGATCTGGGACGCGATCTTCCCGTTGGTCGAACCCCACCGGGGATGATGGATACGGGCTCATTCTCCTCAATTCAAATGCCCCCAGCCATTTCCTGCTCACCAATGCGATCGGCATTGTGAATCGATCGCAGCTCAGCGCGCTCAAATCGATCCTGCGAAATTCTCCCGGTCGCGCCTGGATGATTTTGCTTCACCATCAAGTCGTGGAGTATCCGGTGGCTTCGATCAGTCTGCGCTACCGCATCGGCCTCGCACTCGTCAATGCGCCGGACGTTCTGGCAGCGATCGCGCCCTATGCCTCGCGTGTCCTCATCCTCCACGGCCATCGGCATACGGATTGGATCGGGACCTGCGGCGATGTTGTTTTGTGCTCCGCGCCGTCGGCGTCTCTGGGCTCCTCCCACGGCGAGGAAAAGTATCGTGGAAGTTTCCACATCTACGATCTCAGCTTCGGTGCTGACGGCGGCATTCGCTTGACCGCAACGGAGCGCGTCAAGGTCGCGTAGCCGCGATGGCCGAGGATTGGGAAAATAGCGGGGTAGCGACCCTTTAGCGCGCAACCCGCCCGACAACGCGGCCATCCCGGACAAACTTAACTTGCAAGGCAATATTGACAATGATAAATCAACGATCAGTTGCAGCTGTGTTTCCGGAACACATCTGCCACACTCGATCAAGTAAACCCAGTCGTTGCAGGATCAACACGGAACGTGGCTTCAGACGCTCAAGCTTTCCTTTTTTACTCTGGCGGACTTGGCTCTGCTAGCGATTTTCTCTCGGCGGATCGCCCATCACTTCGGCTGGTGACGACACCTCCGAACAAAACGCGCTGCCGCTAAGCCGGCAGCCAAGTTATTCACGTGCTAGCAGCGGCATACACAGTCTCAATCGCGAATATTGACGGAGGTTCCACTCTTGTCTGGACACTTTAAAACCGGGGGAAACTTTCATTCGACCCGAGCCGCTTCTCTGCTCGGTGTCTCGATCTTTGCCGTCGTCGTCGCGGCATGCAGGTCCGCTGACAAGCCGCCTCCTCCAGAGATCCGTCCCGTCCGGGTCATGAGCGTCGAAAAGCGGGCCGGTGGTGAGACGGTCTCTCTCACCGGCAATGTTCAAGCGCAAACCGAAGTCAATCTTGCCTTCCGCATCGATGGCCGGATGATCCGGCGGAACGTGGATGTCGGCGCTGTTGTCAAGCCCGGGCAGGTTGTCGCCACCCTCAATAACGACAACGAGGAGAACGCCCTGCAATCCGCGCGCGCGAGCCTGGCCGCTGCCAGGGCGCAACTCGTCGAAGCCCGCAACAACTACGACCGTCATAAGAGCCTGGTGGAGCAGCGCGTCGTAGCAGTAGCCGAGTACGACCGAGCCGCGGCAAGCTTTCAGACCGCCCAGTCCCATGGTGGATTCCGCGCAGGCGCAAGTGAACACCGCCCAGAACCGCCTGGGGTACGCCCAACTCGTCGCCGATGCGGGTGGCACCGTAACAGCGGTGGGAGCTGAGCCTGGCGAGGTGGTGCATGCCGGCCGCATGATCGTGCAGGTCGCAAGGGCCGGAGGACGCGACGCGGTCTTCGACGTGCCCGCCCGGCTCAAGGACGCCGCGCCCGCCAATCCCGAGATCACGGTCTCGCTGACCACGGATCCAAAGATGACCGCGAAGGGCCGCGTGCGGGAGGTCTCGCCCCGAGCCGATCCGGCCACAGGGACCTTCAGGGTCAGGGTCGGTCTCACCAATCCGCCCGCAACGATGCGCCTCGGAACGACCGTGACCGGACGCATGCAGCTCGGCAGCGCGCCAGGCATCGAGATTCCGGCTTCTGCGGTGATCCGGTCCGACCGGCAGTCGGCCGTATGGATCGTCGATCCCAAGACCGGAACGGTATCGACGCGCAACATAGAAGTAAATTCCCAAGATTTGGCAAGAGTGGTTGTTGCGTCGGGCCTGGATCCGGGTGACGTCGTCGTGACCGCGGGCGTCCAGGCTCTGCGGCCCGGCCAGAAGGTCCGTCTCCTCGGGGCGGCGAAGCAGTGATCGGTCCCAATCTTTCCGAGTGGGCGCTCGGCAAGCGCTCGCTGGTCATCTTCCTGATGATCGTCGCCGTGGTCGCAGGAACGCTGTCGTTCCTGCGACTGGGCCGCGGCGAGGACCCGGCGTTCACGTTCCGGACAATGGTCGTCGCGGCGGCCTGGCCCGGCGCGACGGTCGAGGAGACGTTGCTGCAGGTCACCGAGCGCCTCGAGCGCAAGCTCCAGGAAACGAACCATCTCGATACCGTGCGGAGCTACACCACGGCCGGGCAGACAACGATCTTTGTCGATCTCAAGCAGTCGACGCCGCCCTCCGAGGTGCCCGACGTCTGGTACCAGGTCCGGAAGAACATCGGTGACATCCGCGGTACGCTTCCCGCTGGTGTCGTCGGCCCGTTCTTCAACGACGATTTCGGCGATACCTACGGCATCATCTACGCGTTCACCGCCGACGGCTTTACGTTCCGCGAGCTGCGCGATTACGTCGAGGCCGCGCGTTCGCGCCTGCTGCAGGTGCCTGACGTGTCGAAGATCGAAGTGCTGGGCGCGCAGGACGAGCAGATCTATATCGAATTCTCGACCGAGCGGCTGGCCGGCCTGCGCCTCGACTACCCGACGATCCTCGCGGCCCTGCAAGCGCAAAACATCATCCGACCCGCCGGCGTCATCCAGACCGGCGAGGAGCGCGTATTTCTACGCGTTTCAGGCGCGTTCGATAACGAGCGCGACATCGAAGCGGTCAACTTCGTCGCCGGCGACCGCATCTTCCGGCTCGGTGACATCGCCACCGTGCGGCGGGGTTTCACCGATCCACCGCAGCCGATGTTCCGCGTCAATGGCCACCCCGCGATCGGTCTCGCGATCGCGATGCGCGATGGCGGCGACATCCTTGCGCTCGGCGAGAACATTCGCAAAGACATGGCCGAGATCAAAGCGAACCTGCCGGTCGGCATCGAGCCCACCTTGGTCGCCGACCAGGCGGTCACCGTCGACGTCGCGATCAACGATTTCCTGGCATCGCTGTGGCAGGCGATCCTGATCATCCTGGCGTGCAGCTTCGTGAGCCTCGGTATGCGCCCTGGCACGGTGGTCGCGCTGGCGATCCCGCTCACCTTGGCGATCGTGTTCTCGATCATGGACATCGTGCACATTGATCTCCATCGGATCTCGCTGGGCGCACTGATCATCGCGCTTACGTTGCTGGTCGACGACGCGATGACCACCGTGGACGCGATGATCAACCGGCTTGCCGCGGGCGACACGAAGGACCAGGCGGCGACCTACGCCTACCGGACGCTCGCGGCGCCGATGCTGATCGGCACGTTTGTCACGATCGCGAGCTTCGTCCCCATCGGATTCGCCCGAAGCTCGGCCGGCGAGTATACGTTCTCGATTTTCGCGGTGGTGGCCATTTCGCTGACCGTCTCGTGGCTGGTCGCGGTGATCTTCGCGCCGCTCATTGGCAAGGCGATCCTCAAGGTGCCCGAGTCGAAAGCCGACACCAAGCCGAGCAAAATCGTGAGTATCTACAGCGCGTTCTTGAGAGGGGCGATACAGGCGAAATGGCTGACGATCGGCTTGACGATTGCTGCGTTCGCCGCGGCAATCTTCTTAGTGCGGTTTGTGCCGCGACAGTTTTTCCCGGCGTCCGACCGGCCCGAGCTGACGGTCGACATGACGCTCAGGCAGAATGCTTCGATCTTCGCGACCGAGGAGCAGGCGAAGCGCTTCGAGGCGCTCTTGAAGGACGACCCTGACGTCGACCATTACAGCACCTACGTCGGCCGCGGTGCGATCCGGTTCATCCTCACGCTCAACGTCCAACTCGCCAATCCGTTCTTCGCGCAGTTCGTGATCGTCGCGAAGAATATAGAAGCGCGCGAACGGCTGCAGGCGAAACTCGAGCAGGCGCTTGCCGAGCAGTTTCCCGACGTCGTCGCGCGCGTCTCGCCCCTGGAGTTGGGTCCCCCGATCGGCTGGCCGTTACAGTATCGGGTGACCGGGCCGGACAAAGACCAGGTCCGCCGGATCGCCCTCGATCTCGCGACTGTAATCGCGTCCGACCCGCGCGCGCGGCACATCAATTACGACTGGATGGAGCCCGCGCGGCAGGTCCGCGTCCGCATCGACCAGGACGAGGCGCGCCAGCTCGGCGTCAGCTCGGCGGCGATCGCCGGGGCCCTGAACGCCGCGATCACCGGCTCGACGGTGACGCAGGTTCGTGACGATATCTATCTGGTCAACGTGGTCGCGCGCGCAACCAACGAGCAGCGGGTCTCGTTCCAGACCCTGAGGTCGCTTCAAGTGCCTACCCCAAGCGGACGGATGGTGCCCCTGACTCAGTTTGCGACATTCGTCGAAGACCAGGAGTATCCGCTGGTGTGGCGGCGCGACCGCGTGCCAACGCTCACCGTGCGCGCGGACGTGAACCACGGCGTGCTTCCCGACGACGTAGTGGGCACGCTCGCGCCGAAGATCGACGAGTTCAACGCGAAGTTGCCGAAGCCCTACAAGATCGAAACCGGCGGTCTGTTCGAGGAGAGCGCCGCTTCGCAAGCGTCGGTGTTCGCCGTCGTGCCGCTGATGATCGTGCTGATGCTCACCATCATGATGGTTTTGCTCGTAAGCTTCCGGCGGGTCGCGATGGTATTTTGCGTGTTACCTCTCGGCGTGATCGGCGTCGTCGCCGCGCTGCTCGTGTTCAACCGTCCGCTCGGTTTCGTCGCGATCCTCGGCATCCTCGCGCTGATCGGCATGATCGCGAAGAACGCGGTGATTTTGCTGGTGCAGATCGAGACCGACCGCGCCGGAGGCAAGAACGTACTGGACGCGGTCCTCGCCGCGGCCACTTCGCGCATGCGGCCGCTGATGCTGACCGCGATCTCAACCGTGCTGGGGTTGATTCCGATCGCGCCGACGGTGTTCTGGGGGCCGATGGCCTTCGCGATTATGGGCGGCCTCCTGGTGGCGACCTTGCTGACACTTGATTTTTCTGCCGACTGTGTACGTGACGGTATTCGGAGGCAAGGAAGACGCTGCTGCTTCCGGCGCTCATCGTCAGCCCGATCGGCGCGCGGCCTTCTGACATCGGATGACGGGAGAATGGACGTGTTAGCGGAACAACACGCCTTAGGGGACCCGTTTCCGCCGCACTGCGAATGGCTCGACATCCATGTCGGTGAGCTAAAGCAATTGTTCAACGCGATGGACCCGGCGCCGTTTCGTGATCGAGACATAGACCCGAAGGCCGAGGAGTTCATCGTCGACTGGGGCCGCGAGGTGCGACGCAACGCCCCGCTTGCGCTGATAGTACATCTTTCCCGTCGGCCGACCACGGCGGAGGAAGTCGCATCGCTGCGGCAGGCGGTGCGGGAGTACTTCGCGCAGAGCGCGAGCCACGCCCGCGCGCAGCTTCGACGGCTGTTCCGCGAGGGGCGCTGGAGCCTGTTGATCGGCCTTCTGTTCCTTGGCATCGCGATCGTCCTCGGCGATCTCCTCATCGGCCTGGTCGGTCGGTGGAACTACGGCGAGATTCTGGGGCACGGCCTGCTGATCGGAGGATGGGTCGCGCTGTGGCGACCCTTCGAGATTTTTCTCTACGAGTGGTGGCCGATCCTGGGCGAGGCGCGGCTGTACGACCGGCTGAGCGCGATGCAGGTGCGGGTCGTCGACGAGACGCCGTTAGCGACGATACCTTTGACTGTGAACACAGGAGTGAATGATGTCACCGTTGGATCCACTTGATAGACGCCTCGAAACCAATCGGCCCCGCGCGCTGCGATCCATCCCAATCGCGCCGGCAGCCGCGTGCGCCGCCCGATGTGCGGCAGAGGGTCAGTTTCGATGAGCGTTTCTGCGAAGCACCGTAGCGTTCTCCGTTCGCGCCGCGCTCGCGCGCGGAACCGGTTTTCTGGGCCTGTGGATTGTCCTCATCGGTTTCGCCCCGACCGATCTCGCTGCCGGTGTGGTGGCCGCCGCGGCGGCCAGCTGCGACGAGCTTGCGCCTGCTGCCGCCGCAACCAGGCGGCATGCGGCTGACGGGCTTGCTGTCGCTGATTCCGCACTTCCTTTGGAAGTCCGTGGTTGCCGGAGTGGACGTCGCGCGCCGCGCGCTCGATCCGCGCCTGCCGTTGCGCCCGGGCTTTGTCGCCTGTCGGGTCGGGTTCGTCCCGGGCCCGGCTCGCAATGCGTTTGCGGCGATGACGAGCCTGTTGCCGGGAACTGTGCCCTGCGCCGAGGAGGATGGGGCGCTCGTCTACCACTGCCTCGACATCGGACAACCGGTGCTGGAGGAACTCGCTGAAGAAGAGAGGCGGCTTGCGCAGGCGCGGGAGGCACGCGCGATGGCTGAGTTCCTGCTCGCTGCCGCAGGATTCTTGCTCGCAATGTAGCGCTGGGCCTGGCGCGCATCGTGCGCGGCCCCACGGATGCCGATCGCATAATGTCGGGACAGCTTCTCGGCACCGGCGGCGTCGCCGTCCTGCTCCTCGCGGGCAACGCCGCGCCACGCCCACCGCAGTCGACGTCGCGCTGATCCTGGCGCTGCTGGCGGCGTTCGCTTCGGTCGGCCTTCGTGAAGAGCGCGACTCGCCCGATATCGGCACGCCGACAAGGAAGCCGGCACCGGATGAGCTCTCTTCTCGACTTCTTTACCGTAGCCGCCGTGTCTGCGGGCGCCTTCTTTTTCCTGGCGGGGAGCGTAGGGTTGCTGCGCTTCCCCGACGCGCTGTCGCGCCTGCACGCGCTAACCAAAGCCGACAACCTCGGCCTCGGGTTGGTGATGCTTGGCCTGCTGCCGCGCGTCGGGGGTCTTTTGGCGGCGATGAAGCTTGTATTCGTCTGGTTGCTCGTCCTGCTTCCAGCGCGATGGTATCGCAACTCGATTGCTCGCGTCGCGCGGCGGGGAGGTTCTCCGCTGTGACCGGCTTGCGTCGGCGCCTTGCAGTGGTTCTTTCCCTGCTCCTTCTCGCCATTGCCGCGTGGACGATCGCGGCGCGCCAAACGTTCGCCGCAGTCGTGGGTTTCGTCGCCTATGGCTTGCTGCTCTCGATCGCCTGGGTGGCTCTGAGCGCCATCGACGTAGCCCTGACCGAAGCGGCCATCGGCGGCGGCCTGACCGGCGTCCTCCTGATCGGCGCGGCCGCCCGCCTGCGTGCGGCTGAGGCCGCAGGCGTCAGCGGAGCGTCCGGGGACGGCGCTGCGATGGCTCGCCGCGCTGATATCGGCGGCGGTGGCCGGGGCGATTGCAGTCGCCGTCCTCTCGCTGCCCGATCTCGCCCCCACTCTTGCGCCGGCGGCCGCCGAAATCTCAGCGTCACCGGCGTCGGCAACCCGGTGACCGCCGTGTTGCTCGCCTATCGCGCGTTGGACACGTTGCTCGAGTCCATCGTGGTCGTGTTCGCGCTCATCGGCGTCTGGTCGCTGGCGCCGGATCACGTCTGGGGTGGACGTCCGGGCCCGCTACACCACGCCGATCCTGACGGCGTCCTGTCTATCTCGCGCGGCTGTTACCGCCCATCGGGATCATCGTCGGCATCTACATTTTCTGGATTGGGGCGGATCTTCCCGGCGGCAAGTTCCAGGGCGCCACGATCCTGGCAGCCATGTGGCTGCTGGTCATGATGGCGGGTCTTGCCGATGCGCCGCCGATCAGCCGGACCTGGCTGCGGATCCTGCTGGTGGCTGGACCGCCGTGTTCATCGCCATCGGTTTCGCCGGCGCCTTGACGCAGGCGCGGTGCTCGCTTATCCGGAAGGCTACGCCAAGCGTTGATCATAGTCGATCGAAGTCGCGCTGATGCCCACATCGCCCGACCCTCGCCTTGCTGGTGGCTGGGACGCCGGAACGGACGGCGCGAGCATGAGCGTGCCGACCTATTCGGGCTGTGCGCAGCGGCGCTGGTCGGCTTTGGGCTCTACGGCGTTATCACGAACCCGCAGCCGTTGCGCAAGATCCTCGCGTTCAACCTGATCGGCAACGGAGTGTTTCTGTTGTTCGGCGCCATCGCGCGCCGGGGCGCGGCGGCGGGCTTCGGCGGTGACCCGGTGCCGCAGGGGTTGCTGATCACCGGCATCGTCGTTGCCTTCTCCGCAACCGCCCTGGCAGTTGCGCTGGTGCTGCGGTTATTCCAGGCAACCGGCTCGCGCCACCCTGCGCTGGCGATCCGCCGACGCAAGGTGGGGAACCGGTGCCCGCGATGCCTGATGCAAATTCCGTGCCGGTTGATGACATGACGACGACGGCGGGCTGCTGCTCGTGCTGGCGGTCTGGTGCCGTTTGTGGGGGTGCTGCCGGCCTTGTTCTCGGCGGGCGCCACGTCCAACGGTCGCGCTCGTGACCATGCCGCCGGGGCTCGGGATTGCAATCGCCATCGCCGACGCGTCAGGTGCAGATCGGGCGATCCGTTGGTCTATCTTCTGGGTGGATGGGCACCGCCGTTCGGCGTCGCGCTTCGCGCGGACGGGCTGCCGGTGTGATGCTCGTGATAACGGCGGTGGTGATCTGCGGCATCGGCGGTCTTTGCGCGCGCGGATTTCCGCACACCCCCGGGCGTCGGTGAGGCGCGCGCGCCGTTGGTGTTCTGGATGTTGCTGCTGGCATGTGGGGCTCGTTGAATACAGTCTTCGTGGGCGGGGATCTGTTCACCTTGTATGTTGCGCTGGAGCTCCTAACCTTCGCGGCCGTCCCGCTGGTCTGCCTCGATGGCCGCGCGGAGACGCTGCGCGCCGCGCTCCGTTATCTGTTTGTTCGCGCTGCTGGGCTCCATGCTTTATCTGCTCGGCATGGTACTGCTTTACGGCGCCTACGGCACCCTGGATATTCTGCTGCTCGCCACGCGGGTCCATCCCGAGTCCGTAGCGTGGGTCGCCGCGGCGCTGATGACGGTGGGGCTGCTCGCCAAGACCGCGCTCTTCCCGCTGCATCTCTGGCTGCCGCCTGCCCATGCTGGCGCGCCTGCCGCAGCGAGCGCGGTACTGTCGGCTCTGGTAGTGAAGGGATCTTTCTTTATGGTTGTCCGGCTCTGGTTCGACGTGATGCCGGGTGTGATGACGTTGCCGTCGGCGCAGCTGCTCGCCACGCTGGGTGCCGGAGCGATTCTTTTCGGAAGCGTCGTCGCGCTGCGTCAGGAGAGACTGAAGCTCCTCATCGCCTACTCCACCTTGGCGCAGATCGGTTACCTCTTCTTGATGTTTCCGCTCGCCTTCGATACCGGGTCGGCGCAGCTCCAGAGCGGCGGCGCTTTGACGGGCGGTCTACTGCAGGCGATCTCCCACGCCACCGCGAAGGCTGCAATGTTCATGGCGGCGGGCCTTATCTATGCGGCGCTCGGCCATGACCGTATCGCAGAGCTCCGCGGCATCGGCCGGGCGTTGCCCATGAGCGTGCTCGCCTTTGCGCTGGGCGGTTTGGCGCTGATGGGGTTACCGCCGAGCGGTGCCTACCTCGCGAAGAAGCTCCTGCTTGACGCGGCAGCCGAGACGGGACAGTGGTGGTGGGAGTTGGTGATGCAGGCGGGCGGGTTCTTCACCGCGAGCTACGTCGTGTTGGTTCTTGCCCACGCGCTGTGGCCGGCAGACGGCCCGGTCAAGCTGCGTGCGCCCGTGCCGCGCCTCCAGGAAGCGGCTGCGCTGGTGCTGGCGCTGTGTTCAATGCTACTCGGGCTCGCCGCCATCGGGCCGGTCCCGCTTGATACTCTGTCGCTTGCGCCGGAGGAGCTGTGGTCGGCGGTCTTGCTCGTTCTTGGCGGCGGAGTGCTGGCGATGGCGCTCGGGCATCGGCTGCCCCCTGGGCCGCTGGGTCATGGAGTCGCGATCATGGGCCCGGTTCGCACCGGGACAGTTGCCGTGGCGGGAGTGATCGAGCGGGCCGATGACGCGCTACGTCGTTGGCCGGTTGCAGGGCTGTCCTTGCTGGTGCTGGTGATCGCGTTCACTGCAGCGATGTTACTATGACCGTCGGGATCCATGCAGAAATTTTCGATCTGGTCGCTAAATTGATTTATCCCAAGGTCGTCACCCTCGAACGTTTTTATCGTGGTTCGACTATGCTCACCACGACCCTGAGCCAGGTCGAATGGGTGGGGGTCCAGTCTGAACATGCCCCTGGATTCCCGCTAAAAGCAGCGGGCCAATGACGGCACTTCGGAAAGATGCAAATCTATGCAGCAAGCTGCGGGGGAATTCAACCCGCTTAGATTAAGCGGTCCGCCATGCTGAAGTCACTGTTGAACGGCAGTCGCTTCCTGGTGCTTGCCGCCGTGCTGGGCGCACTCGCCGGAGCAGCGGCGCTATTCATCTACGGCCTCGTCGATACCGTCGTGGTCATCGTACGGACGATCGCGGACAGGCGAGATCTCCACCGTTGGTGCGAAGCAATTGATACTCAATTTAATCGAAAAAGAATTCCTGATCGGAAAAGAGCTGACATGCTCTCGCGCAGAAGGCGTGGATTCGATAAACTACCACCCTGAGCAAGGTCGAAGAGCAAAGGACGCCAAGTGTATCGTGAACATAAGTACGCGTTTTTCTATTGCGTGCTTGGAACGTCTAGGCGGGAATAACATTTTTTGTCGCTTTAATCGGAGCACAAAATGTTACAGATAAATTCTCGGACTGCGGAGTGCCTAAAAATGACTTCCGAGTAAAACGGGGCTGCAGCGGAGGGAATATGCGATATGTCTACATTGCCTTAATCGTTCTCCTCACGGCGGTAGTGCTGATATTCAAGTTCCAGAACCTGACCTCCGTCACCATTTCGTTGCTGGGCATGAGCGTGACCTTGCCGTTGTCGACGCTCGTGATTCTCATTTATGTGCTGGGCATGGTGACCGGGGGCGCCTTGTTTAGTCTGGTTCGGAGTTGGATTCGAGGCGCCAGGCGGCCGCGTTGATCGAAGCCACGGGAATCGTTTGCCACCGCCAGTCTGATACCGAGGCCTGATCTCAGCACGGCATTCATTGGGAGGGGATGTACTAGTCCGGCGGATCGAAGGCGCGACAGGGTCCCAGGAGCGTCATGATAACGATGCGCACGCCGCGCATCGCGGGTGGTTCCTAAAAGCGATCTTTTAGTAATCTGATCGTTAGCAAGCGGGGTAACGGTGCGCGCCGGCGATCCATGCACTCGGTCGCCGGCGGCACGAGGTGTTGGCCGGGGCAGGGTTGTTTGCGCCTGATGGAACATCTGCTCCGCAGACTTCTCCTGTGGAATTAGCTGATGACGACGTTTCCTGACGCGCTGCAGCAGGAAGTTAAGCAGGGGCAGCGCGATAAAAAAAAGCAACAGAAGGATTTGCCCCAGGTTTCTCATAGCGGCCTCGCTTATTTTCTCAACGTCGCGGCCGGATGGCCGTCTCCGGTGTCGGCGATCGCATCGCGCATGGCCGTATCGGCCTGCACATTTTTCATTTTATAGTAGTCCATGATCCCCAGGTTTCCCTGGCGAAACGCCTCGGCCATGGCGCGCGGCACTTCCGCCTCCGCCTCGACGACGCGGGCGCGCATTTCCTGTTCCAAAGCAACCGCCATGGCGCGCCGCTCCTCGGCCTTCGCCTGGGCGATCTGCTTGTCGGCGTCGGCCTGGTCGATCTGGAGCTTGGCGCCGATGTTTGCGCCCACATCCACGTCCGCGATGTCGATGGACAGGATCTCGTAAGCCGTTCCGGCATCGAGCCCCTTGCTCAGGATATTCTTCGAGATGTGATCGGGATTTTCCAGCACAGCCTTGTGTGTGGCGGAGGAGCCGATAGTGCTGACCATGCCTTCGCCGACCCGCGCAATAATGGTCTCCTCGCCGGCGCCTCCCACCAGCCGTTCAATGTTGGTGCGAACGGTCACCCGAGAGACCGCGATGAGCTGGATACCGTCTTTGGCTACGGCGGCGATTTTCGGCGTCTCGATAACCTTGGGGATGACCGACATCTTCACCGCTTCCAATACGTCACGACCGGCCAGATCGATGGCCGCGGCCCGCTTAAACAGCAGGGGAATATTCGCCTTGTCCGCAGAGATCATGGCGTTCACCACCCTGACAACGTTTCCGCCCGCCAGGTAGTGAGCTTCCAGATCGTTCAGGGGGATGTCCAACCCGGCCTTGACCGAGCTGATCCGCGCCGTGACCACCGTACCAGGGGGCACTCGGCGCAGGCGCATGCCGATGAGGGTGAAGAGCCCCACGTATGCCCCTGAAGCCCAGGCGGCAATCCAGAGCGGGATAGGAACGAGATAAAGGATGAAAATCAAACCCACCACGAGTAGCGCTAGCAGCGCGAAGCCTCCCGTTAATCCGGTCTCGAATCCAAACATTTTTAACTCCTTTCGGTTGATGTGCGGTGTCGCCGCACGACGATCCGGTTGCCGTCCACGCGGGTCACCACGATGGCCGCGCCGGAGTCAATAAAATTCCCGTCGGACACTACATCGACCCGCTGATTTTCGATCTCTGCAATGCCTGCCGGTCGCAGCGGAGAGAGCGCCGTGCCGCTTTTCCCGAACCAATTGCTATCGCTTTCAGGCGCCGAAGCGTATCCCTGACTCGCGGGAAGCCCGGTCTCAAGAATCAGCCGCCGCCCGAAAGGCAGGCGCGGCAAAAAGCGCAGCAAAACGAGGCTGGCGCCCAGCGCCAACAGGAGAGAGAAGACCACGCGCCCGGCGGCTTTGAGAATGAATTCCCATGTGGCCCCGGCGCCGACGAAACTGAGGCTGAGGCCTGCGAGTAGAGCGCCGATGCCCAGGACGCCGGCCAGACCAAAGCCGGGAATGACAAATACTTCTAAAACCAGAAGCACGAGACCCGAGCCCACCAGCAGTAGCTCTTCCCAACCAGCCAACTGAACCAGCCAGTGGCCCCAGAAGAAAAGCGCCAGGCTGGTGATACCGAGAGCGCCGGGCACCCCGAAACCGGGCGTGAGGATTTCCAGGATGATCCCAAGCATGCCGATGGTGATGAGACCAGAACTGACCACCGGATGGGTGAGGAAGCGGACTAGATTCTCCGCCCAGTTGGGCGATGGCCGTCTCACTTCCGCCCCAGCAAGACCCAATCGCTCCAGCACGCCTTCTAGAGTGTCGCCGCGAAAATCCGCAACCTTGTGCTTCAGGGCTTCCTCAGTCGTCAAAGTCAGGAGCTTGCCTTTTTGGATGAGGCCTGGGATTTCCACATCCGCGTCGACCATCGCCTCGGCGATGAGCGGGGGGCGCTTGCGGCTTTCGGCGGTTGCGCGAAACTCCTTGCGCACGAAGGATACGGTTTTCTCCTCCACCGGTTGCGCGGGGCTGCCAGGCTGTCCGATCTGCACCGGCGTAGCGGCGCCGATGGTTCCGCCGTCGGCCATGACGATCTTCTCGGCGGCCAGAGCAATAAGAGCGCCCGCGGAGATCGCTCGCTTGTTTACAAAGGCCACCGTCCGAACCCGCGCATTCAACAGAGCGTCGCGGATTAGAACCGCCGCGTCCACCCGCCCGCCGAAAGTATTGATCTCGAAAATAACGGCCGTGGCGCCTGCATCCGTGGCTTCCTTAAGGACGCGCTGAACGAACGGCGCGAGCCCGAGGTCGATGATTCCCTCGATGGGCGCAACGTAAACCACGGGCGCCTTCTGCGCGAAGGTAAACGTGTTGATGCCGAGGACTGTGAACAGTCCGAGGCCAACGATCGACAATCGACTAGCCCATCTGATTTGACTCATGCGCATGAAGCACGTTTCTTTGACGGAGCAACAAGCGTGCGGTCCGGGTCAACTTGGACACTACCGCTGGTTTTTCACTTGCGCCTTCAGTTACAGGGATATGCTACCCCGGAAGGCATTTCTGTCTAATATTGGACAAGTTGAGAAGAAATATTGCGCAACCCAGATACACAGCAGCAGGGCCTACGTAATCCGGTAAGGCGGTATATTGAAGTCCGAAATGGTGGGCAGTGGAGGGAGCGTGCGATGCGATACGTCTACATTGCTTTGATCGTTTTCTTAACGGCGGGTGGTGCTGCTATTCAAGTTCCAGAACCTGACCTCCGTTAGCATTTCGTTGCTGGGCATGGTGACCGGAGGCGCCCTGTTTGGCCTGTTCGGAGTTGGATCCTTGACGACTGACTCGCCGTCGGGAGATTTCAGGGCAGACTTCTGGAACGTCTGGAACGGACTGATCCCGGTGAACTCTCTTGGTTTGATTATTCCAACTCTTCAAACATGGAAGCGTCCAGTAGCCTCGCTCCGTGAATAACTCTCAGGACGTACACTGTCCTTTTGGCTACGCGAAAAACAGTGCGGTAGTCACCATAAATCATGCAGCGTGTTCCAAGGATTTCGTTCTCGGGAATCAAGGCGCATCGATTGGGAAAGATCTCCAGCGTTTCAATTTGTTCCTCTAGTCGATTAATAAACTTATCCGCTGTTTCGGGACTATCTTGCGCGATAAAACTCCAGGCTTGTTCGATATCACTTTCCGCCGCGCGTGTGATGCTAACGCGAAATTTTGCGGGCATGTTTGAACGCTTTTAGAAAAGAGCGCATCGACCGTGTGCGTCCGGCGGCGACGTCTTCCTCGGCCTGGATTAGAAGCCGCATCATATTGCTTGCTCTTAAGTGTTTTTCATAGGTTTTGGTGTCCATCAAAACCGCATCAGCTTTGCCGTTTACCGTGAGCACCACGGGTCTCTGAGTGCGATGAACGTGGTTTAGAATCTCTTTGGTCTTGCGCTTTAGGTCGGTGACAGATCGGATATCTTCAGACGGATTCGTTGGCATAGACATTTCCCCTTTATATTAGGTGGTCAATATAGCAGTAAAAATCGCATCAAATTAGATGCTCGCCAAGGCACCTAAATGCGTAGCGCGAAGCGGGCTCGCAGCATGGTGAATCGCTAACTAACTATGGAGCGCGTCCGCGGGCATTCAGACGTAGGTGTCGACTTCTCCCTGGCCGTCTTTCATGAGGTCTACCTTGGCGTCGGCGAGCATGATCTCGTAGGCGGCGCGGACGCCCGAGAGGAATGCGCCGTGGACGGTGGCCGGAAAGAACTGAGAGGTGGCTTCGCCCGCGAAGAAAATCCGGTTCTTGACGGGTACCCCGATCTGCCGGCGCAAACTCTGCTTAGAGCCGACAGGGACGTAGGAGTACGAGCCGAGGCTGAAGGGGTCCTGATTCCATCGAGTGACGAGATGGCCCACCGGCTCCGGGATGTTCTGCCCATACATCTTGCGGAGGCAGGCCATCAGGCAGCCCACCAGTTCGGCATTGCTCCGGAGCTCGTTCTTCTCGCCGGCCGTTCCGGCGCTGAAGGCGAGCAGAACCGGAAGGCCGGCAATCTTATGGAAGTTGACGATCTCGGGCCAGTCTTCGTCCTGGCTCCCCATGTAGCCGATCAGCTCGTCCTCCTGGTCCCAGAAAACCGAGTCGAACTTGAGGAAGATCTTGTTGAAGACACCCATGCGCGTCTTGCGAATGGCCTCGCGTTTGCTTTTCGCCAGGCGCGGGTGGAAGGCGATTCGTCCTGCTTGCAGCACTCCGAGCGGCACGGTGACGAGCACGTGGCTGGCCTGGAAGCTGCCGCGGTTAGTGAGCACGTCCACGCGTGTGCCCGAATAGTCGATTTGCGTGACCTCGTGGCCGAGGAGGATATTGGTACCCTCGGCCAACCGGTCGGTGATCTGGGCGTAGCCCTCAGGGAACACCCGATCGTGGCCCGCGAAGCCGAGACTCTTGTCGTACTCGAGGAGGGAAACGTCGGAGCGCGGGCCCGCCCATTCGTGCTCGAGATAGGTTCGGGCGATGAAGGTCAGGCGGCGGCGCTGATCGGCGTCATAGCCCTGGCTCGCGGCGAAGATCTCTTCGACCTCCAGCATGGACTTTTCGTGGCCTTCCTTCTGTTTGGCAGCGACGAAGTCGAGATAGTCCGCCATCATCTCGGACATCTCGGCGGTCTCGTCGCTGCTGAGCCGGCGGCCGTCCTCGTCGTAGAGGACTATCGAGCGGTAGCGTGCCGGGGTCACACTGGAGATGTTAGTGCGGACAATCGTGATGGCATGTCGCCGGGCGAGCCGCGCGATCGGGTTGTCTTCGAAACCATGAATCCACGATGCCCCCAGGTCGGCAGGCACGCCGAGCTCGTGCGAGGTCCAGATGCGCCCGCCGATGCGTTCGCGCGCCTCGAGGATCGCGACGTCGTACCCGTCGACGGCGAGATCCCGTGCCGCTGTCAACCCGGCGATGCCAGCCCCGATCACCAGGACCTCTCGCGACTGGGCGCTCATGTTTTCCCGAGCCTCCACAAACTAAATTTGGTCTTGCCGCCCAACCTGGTCGCGAACACTTTCTCGTACTTGTTGGGGATCAAAAGGGAAGCGTCCTTCGCATCAGGCGAATTAATACATATATGACGACAAGGCGGACAACAAGCCGTGCAGAACAGTCAATGGGTCCTCGCGCGCATCGGCTCTGAGAAACACTAGGAGTTCGA
Organism: uncultured delta proteobacterium; assembly: GCA_963737905.1. GTDB lineage: Bacteria > Desulfobacterota > Binatia > UBA9968 > UBA9968 > DAIRFP01. The sequence goes on from CAVTUQ010000021.1 coordinate 18,916, forward strand.
GTTATCGGCCGGAGGCGATTCTCAGCGATTCTGCTAGACGCCATGCATGGTAGAGGGCAAGGTCAGCCCACACAAGGCTCTCGAGACCGGCGCGGGCCGTCGCCGTAGCCATGCGTTGCAGAGCGACATCTTCCAGCAGCTTCTCGCGATCGGTCTTTCTTTCGGCACTGAGCTGTTTCGAGGCATCTTCGACCGCCTTAAAAATCGTTGGATCGGGTGACGCCTCGGGGTCTTTCGTCGCGTCGAGCCACATAGCCAGCGCCTGCGCGCCTGCTGCGAACTCCGCCGGGGGCTGCCAGCCGCTTACTGCGGACGGAACTCGGGTCAGGTCGTCATGAAGCTGCGTGAGATGATCCAGCGCATGGACGAGGCGGACGAGGCGGGGGCCTATCGTGCCCAGATCGGTGGTTTCCAGCGGGAGCGATTCGAGGAAGTGCTCGGTTTGCTGGACCGCTTCGGCCGGAGGGTCGTAGTTGACGGATTCGCCGGCGAGCCGCCGGCGAATGGCATCGACCGCACCATGCGCGACCTCCAGGATCGCCCGCCAGGCGGCCTCGAGGGCGACCTCCCCTCCCGCTTCCACGAGGGTCGGGATCGAGACGGCTGACTGCCGACTCGCTACCTGTTCCAGAAATCCGAACGATGAGCCGGGCGAAGCCATCGAGCCACGGATAGAACACAACAATGCCCGCGAACTTGAAGAGGCTGCTGAATGTCGCCATCGCCAGCACGCCGTCGGGATCATAGAGTCGAGAACCCACCCAGTCTGCCGCTGCCGTGAGTGGTCCAAGAAACAGGATCCCAAGCACGCCGACGATCACACTGAAGATGATGTGCGCCAGCGCCGAGCGCCGCACCGCGAGGCCGCCGCCGACCATCACCAGCCCGGTCGTCGCCGCCGTTCCGACGCTCTGCCCGACGATCATCGCGCAGCCCTGCTCGAAGGTCAGCGAGCCCGCGTTCAACGCAACCAGCGTCGCCGCTCCGGCAGCGGTCGAGCTCTGCATGACGATCGACATGAGGATCCCGATCCCGGCGAGAATCCACCGCGCGCCGAAACCCCGGCCGGCAAATGCCTCGAGGTTCCACGAAACGCCTCCCATCCCCGTTTGCAGGAAGTCGATGCCGGTGAAGATCAGTCCGAAGCCGGCGAGGAGCGCTCCGAACGATCGCGTTTTACCGCGCGCGATCAGCCAGAGAAAGGCGCCGACGCCGAGCATGGGCAGGGCCGCGGCAGAAATCCTGAAGCGCAGACCGAAGATGGCCACCAGCCAGATCGTCGAGGTCGTTCCGAGCGTCGCACCGATGATCATCCCGACCGCTTGCGTGAAGGTGACGAGTCCCGCATTGACGAAGCCGATGACGGTGAGGATGGCAGCGGTGGAGGATTGAATCACCGCGGTGAAGAACGCCCCGGATACAACCGCGCTGAATCGGCCGGACACGAGCCGTTGGAGCGCGCGGCGTAGCGAGTCGCCCGCAAGACCTTTCAGACCTTCGGTGAGGTGGTGGATCCCCAGCAGGAACAAGCCCAGTCCACCCAGGAGCTCTATAGTGGCGGAGGCCTCCATGGACTTCGGTTACGGCGGGAAGACCACCGACTTCTTTTGCGAAATTCTGGAACAGCACATTAGCAGCTCGCTGAAAAATCCTTTTACACGCTGCTCAAAAAGACTCAGAAGCGAGGCGCGCGAAGATCGATGAGCGGAGGCATACTCTTATTGTACGTTGATGCGAAATCGGTCGAACGCAACGAAGCATATGAGTCTTTTTCAGCAACCTGCTAGTACTACTGTGTCATTAACGTTGATTCACTATATTGCAGCACGGGCATCGATCCAGTTTTCTGATAATGTTGCAAGCGAGCACGAAGCGCAGGGTGGCGATGGAATCGGGAACGTGGCGTTGCGCGCGCTGGGCTACCGCGTGGGATGTAATCTTGGGGTAGGGAAGATATTTTTGATCGAGTGGAATTTTTTTTAGAGCCATCATGTTTAAGACGCTCCGCCAACAAGAAACCGTAGGCTGCAATGCACAAGGTAGCGTGATGATGAAAGCCACGCCAACCCCGTCCCTCGTAGTGGCTCAGGCCGAATTCCTGTTTAAGCTCCTGATAGTCCCGTTCAATGCGCCAACGCATCTTGGCAGTCTTGACCAAATCTACCAGCGCAGTATCAGCGGGCAACGTCGACAGCCAATACTTGATCGGTTCTGCCTGATCTTGTGGCCATTCGATCAACAACCATTCCTGCTGACGTGGAGAGCGAAGCCCCTCCTCATCCCGATGCGCAGCCCGCACTCGCGCCGCGGCAAAGCGCGACGACAATTTCTCGTTGGTTCCTTCGCGCCAGACCACCGTGTGCCATCGGCGTTCGGTCAACGTTTCGGCCAACTCCTTCACGCTAAGCGGTGTAGCGCCCGCCACACGCTGCCAGCGTGTCCGAGGACGCCCGATTTTGTTCTTGCGCTTGGGGGCCACCGGCCCCGTGCCTGCCGCCCATACCGTAGTGACCGATTGTACCCCTACACAATACTCCAACTCCATATCGCTCAGCCCTTCACGCCACGCCGTTTCGTTGCCATACCCTGCATCCGCCAGCACAATGCCGATGCCAACCCCCGCAGCCTTGGCCGCTCGGATCTGCTCGAGCGCAATTTGGGGCTTAGTCAGAAACTTCACCCCGGTTGGAACTCCCGACTTTTTGCGCCGCCGCCGATCCTTAGCCCACACCTCCGGCAAGTACAGTCGCCAGTCAATCGGCACGCTGCCATGCTCGCTTGCCAACGACAGACTCACCGCTACCTGACAATTGTCCTGTTTGCCCAGTTGCCCGCAGTACTGGCGCGTTACTCCTACCGAGTGCTTGCCTTTCTTCGGAAATCCGGTATCGTCCACGATCCAATAAAACTTACTCTTGCGCCCAAGCTGGGGCATCACCCACTCGCGCACACACGCCAAAACCTCCCTGTCCGACCACTCCGACTGCGCCACCAAATGATGCAGCGATTGATGTTTCGCGCTCACATGCAATGGGTCGGTATGGGCTGCCAGGGGTTCCACGCTCTTGCGTTCGATGGGCAGCATCAACCCTCGGCTGTAATCGGCAAACCCGGCGTGGCGGTCCCGGTGACCCAACGCTTGGCTAAGCTCATTAATGTAGCGTTCGAATTCAGAAAGCTTCGGCATGGATATTCACCTCCTACGCGAAATTTCCATGCATAATATCATGATTTTATTGACACAGTAGTACTAGACTAGTACTTCGCAGGAATGAACCGCCTACCCTTGAGCGTCGCCTGGTCGTCGTAGGCGTCTTTCTGCGACCGCTTGGGGAGCTTCACCTTCTTGCGCTTCACTTCCTTGTAGGGGATCAGGCTGAGCAGGTGACGGATGCAGTTGAGTCGCGCGCGCCGTTTGTCGTCCGAGGGAACGATGTACCAAGGGGCAAACTTCGTGTCCGTGGCCTCGAGCATCATGTCGCGGGCCCGCGAGTACTCGAACCATCGGCTCCGCGAGCAGAGGTCTGTGGGGCTCAGCTTCCACTGCCGGACCGGGTCCGTGATGCGCGCTTCGAAGCGGCGCTTCTGCTCGGGCTCGCTCACCTCGAGCCAATATTTGATCAGCTTGATGCCGTCGTCGACGATGTACAGCTCGAACTCGGGGCAGACCTTGAGGAAGCGCCGGTGCTGCGCTTTCGAGCAGAAGCCCAACACGTATTCGACGCCCGCACGGTTGTACCAGCTCCGGTCGAAGATCACGATCTCGCCGGCGGCCGGCGCGTGCTGGAGAAAGCGTTGCATATAGAGCTGGGTCTTCTCGCGGTCGGACGGCGCCGGCAGCGCGACGACGCGGAACACGCGATGGCTGACGCGCTCGGTGATCGCCTTGATCACGCCGCCCTTGCCGGCGGCGTCACGCCCTTCGAAGACCACGATTATCCGCGCACCCTCTTCCTTGACCCAATCCTGCAGCGCGCACAGCTCGACTTGCAGCTCGCGCAGCGCCTTCTCGTACTCTTTACGTTTCAAGCGTCCATTGGTAGTTGCCATTGATTTCCTTTCTGAGACTGTGTCGCAAAGCCGTTCATGCGTTCGAGAACCTCACCACGAACGGGATTTCTTAATCGCAAGCTCAAACGCTCACCCGTTCGCCACTTCGATAAACTCAGTGCAGGCTTCTGAGCGTGTCGAAGGGCTCCGAACGAGATTGCGACAAATATCTCATGCCCCCGCTTCCACCGCGGTTACGGCACTCCGCAAGGAGGCCGACGAACGGATAATCATTTTCTCCGCCTCCACGACCAGGAAGAAAATCAAGCCGCCCAGGAAGAGGCGTGGCCAAACCCAGAGCGGGATCGCTTCGTTGTCGAACAAAACCTGTAGCGGCGGCGCATAGGTGAAGAGGAGCTGCAGGATGATGACCGCGCCAATGCCGAGGGGCAGATATTTGTTGCCGAGATGCGCCTTGAAGGACAGCGACGAGTCCAGCAGGTAGCGGCTGTTCAAGAGGTAAAACACCTGACCGATCGTGATCATGTTGACCGCGACCGTCCGCGCGAGCTGGTCCGATGCGTTCTGCGACTTCATCCAGAAAAATGCCCACAACGTCACTGCCAGCAGCGCCAGGCCGACGAAGATGACGCGCCAGATCCCGAACCCGGTCAGGATCGGGCGGTCCACCGCCCGCGGCGGCCGGGTCATCACGTCGAGCTCGTGCGGTTCGAAGCAAAGCACCAGACCAAGCGCCACCGAGGTCACCATGTTGACCCACAGCACCTGTGGCGCGGTGATCGGCAAGGTGAAGCCGAGGAAGATCGCCACCGCGATGACCAGCGCCTGGGCGACGTTGGTCGGAAACAGGAACAGGATCGCCTTCTCGATGTTGTTGTAGACCGTGCGCCCTTCCTTCACCGCCGCGCCGATCGAGGCGAAGTTGTCGTCGGCGAGGATCATCCCGGCCGCCTCCTTGGTTACCTCGGTACCCTTGATCCCCATCGCCACGCCGATGTCGGCTTTCTTCAGCGACGGCGCGTCGTTCACGCCGTCGCCGGTCATCGCGCACGATCTGCTGGTTCGCCTGGATCGCCTTTACAAGACGGAGCTTGTGCTCGGGGCTGGCGCGCGCGAACACGTCCACGTCGCGTACCGTTTCCTGCAGCGCCGCCTCGTTCATCTCCTCGATCTCGGCGCCGGCGACCGCGGTCTTGCCGTCGCCGATGCCGAGCATCTTGGCGATCGCCGCGGCGGTGATCTTGTGGTCGCCAGTGATCATCGTGACGCGGATGCCGCCGCCGTGGCATTCCTTCACCGCCTCGATCGCTTCCTTACGCGGCGGATCGAGCAGGCCGATCAAGCCGAGGAGGACGAGGTTTTTCGGCAGGTCGGTCGGGCCGAGGCTGCCCGCTTTGACACCCGGGACTCTCGAGCCACGCGAGCCCGAGCACACGCTCGCCCTGACCGGCGAGCTTGTCCGAGACCTTCGCGAATCGCTCGCGGTCGAGCGGTGCGGCCTTGCCGTCTCGGGTCTGCTGCCGGTCGCAATTCTCGAGGATGACCTCGGGCGCGCCTTTGACTAATAGTATCTCCTTGCCGTCGGCGTTCTTGTGGAGCGTCGCCATGAACTTGTGCTCCGACTCGAACGGGATGGCGTCGATTCGGGGATACGCCTTCTGCTCGGCTTGCCTGTCCATCCCGAGCTTGGTCGCGAACGGATAAAGCGCTCCCTCCGTCGGATCGCCCTCGACCTTCCATACCCCTTCCTGCTGAAATAGCTCGGCGTCGTTGCAGAGCATCGACACGCGGCCCAGCAGCCCGAGCACCGGGTCGCTCTTGTCCGCCGGCTTCCCGTCCTGCTTGACCTCGCCCTCGGGTGCGTAGCCGTTGCCGGTGACCTGGTACTCCGATTCGGCGGTGGCAGCCGAGACGACCATCATCTCCATCAAAGTCAAGGTGCCGGTCTTGTCCGAGCAGATCCGCGACACCGAGCCAAGGGTTTCTACGGCAGGGAGGCGCCGGATAATCGCGTTGCGCTGCGCCATACGCTGGACGCCGATCGCCAAAGTGATCGTGATCAGCGCGGGCAGGCCTTCCGGAATCAGCGACACCGCGATGCCGACGATCGCCTGGAACAACTCCACGAACTCCATGCCCATCACCCAGCGGCCGTAGGCGAACACCAGAACCCCCACGACGCCGACGGCGGCGGTGATCAGGTAGCCGAGCTTCTTGATCTGCCGCAGTAGCGGCGTCTCGAGCGCGCTGACGCTGGCGAGCAGCTGGTTGATACGGCCGAGCTCAGTCTCGCTCCCGGTGGCGACCACCACCCCGGTCGCGCGGCCCGACACGACCATGGTCCCGGAAAAGGCCATGCTGTCGCGGTCGCCGACGGTGGACTTCTCGGCGACCGGATCGGTGGTCTTCTCGGCCGGGACCGACTCGCCGGTGAGCGCCGCCTCCTCGGTGCGCAGGTTCTTTGCGTCGGCGAGGCGGAGATCGGCCGGCACCTTGTCGCCGGATTCGAGCAGCACGACGTCCCCCGGCACCAGCTCTTCAGCCGGGATCATGCGCGTCTCGCCGCCGCGCGTCGTCCTGGCCTCGGCAGAGAGCATGTTGCGAATCGAGTCGAGCGCCTTCTCGGCCTTGCCTTCCTGGATGAAGCCGAGCAGCGCGTTGAGAAGCACGACACCGAAGATGATCCCCGCATCGAGCCACAGGCCGAGCATCAGCTTCACGAAGCCGGCGCCGAGGAGCACGTAGACGAGGATATTGTTGAGCTGGGCAAGGAAGCGCATGAACGGCCCGCGCTTCTTGCCCTCAGGCAGCCGGTTAGGACCGTACTTTTGCAGTCGGGTCGAAGCTTCACTTGCGTCGAGACCTTTCTCGGTGCTGGTCGTGAGCCGCTTTACCACCTCGTCGACGGTGATGGCGTGCCAGGACGTGGCGCCGGCTGCTGGTCTTGGCGTTCACTGCTGCGTCCATCTAATACTCCCCTTCTGATTCGATCCGCCTTTACGGCGGATGGCGGTTACGAAATTCGACTATGCCAAGGAAGAAGTACGGCGCGACTACGGCATCAGTTCAGCACCTGTCCTTCGGGCTCAAGGCCCTGTATTCTTAATCACGTGGGCGGCTTTATGGTCAACCCTAGTATTACTGATTTTGGCCATCGCTTTACCTTAGCGTCCTTAAGGAGATTAGAAACACGAATCTGGTTATTCCCGATAGCGGATTTGTCGATTCCTAGATAGAAAAAAGTTTGGCTTATTGCGGCTGAGTTCAATGCTTCGGGGCTCTGAATGGCCCAAAGAACGGTACCAGGAAGACCGACTGCGGGAAGAGGGGATTATGAAGGTCGCCACTTACTCGGTTTTATTGGGCCTATGCACTTTTCTTTTTGGGTGCACCACCACGGTGCAAGTTGGAAGCGCCTTTCAGGCAGGCCGGCGCGCGCTGCTTGGGGGAGACGATGAAGCGGCCCTCGGCTTTTTTCAGACCGTCGCTGAGAGCAACCCTAACTTCGTGTTCATGACCGGCAGTTCTCCGAGACAAAGCATCTGGAGCTATGTCGGCCGCGCCCAGTATCTGACGGGACAATTTCCACAAGCCCGGCAAAGCTTGGAACGGGCGCTGGCCGGCGATCGAGAGGAGAATATCGCCAGGCTCTATCTAGGTTTGACCTTCATCCAGGAAGGCGATCGACAGCGCGGCTTAAAAGAAATCGAAAGCGGGATGCGCGGGATCCAGAGTTTTCTCGATAACATTAACCGAACCCAGGGATTTAGTATCGGTCAGTTCTGGGATCCGAATCGAGATATTCGCAGCGCCATTCAATATAATCTGGGACTGATCGCCAATGAAAGTCCAAACTGGCCACGGCTCATTGCAAACACCGAGCGGCTAGCGCTCCAGATGGAGCGGGAAACCGATCTAGCCCGGCGCCAGGAATCTCGAGAACGGAGGTCCATGGATAGAGGACGACCTTAGGTGGGAAATCGATATGTCTTCGCCGTGCGGCTTGCGTTTGGTGGCGAGGGTGAAACGGCGAGTGGCAATCAGGATGCGAGATCAAGAGGGTTCATACTTGTTCTTATCTCGAGAAACCTTAGTCACATCGGTGCCTTCCTATCGGACATCCAGGCTCTCGAAACTGGTTCCCCTAAGGATTATTTGCTCTGCGGAATAATCTGGGTGAACCCTGCGATGGAAACAGACGGCCTTTCGAATCTGCCATCCATGCGTTTGGGCAACGGCGGGGAGGGCGTGAATTTAAATGGCAGCGATCCACCCGGAGCTATCTCCCCGGAGATTGTCGGGTAAGAGGCTACACTGGGGCTCTCTTTGCCCGGGTGAAACTCATTTTTCCATAGAAATGTATGGCGAATGAAGAGCTGCACATCACGGACGGTGTTCTTCGAGTTATTGCGAATTTCTCCAGTGACCGTCCCGTCGGGCTCGGCCGCTACCTTTTCGATTCCCAGAACATTCCCGGCCTGTTGTTGTGAAAAGACGGTCTGCGAAAATGACGGCTTCGACCAGAAGCTGGTGATGAAACCTGACAAAAGAAAAGTCAGCACCATCAGTCCTCGAATCGGTTTTGATAAAAATGGGATCATAGATAACCTCCTCATTTGGTGTCTCTGGAAGATTAGCTACCGGGCTTGGTTTCGCTTTGATCCTTGGATGCTCCCCCGAGCTTCTGTTCACGGATCTCCTTTTTGTCCTGGACGATTGCTTTCTGTCCTTCTGTAACTTGGTTTTTCCGTTTCTCGATTTCCTCCTCGCTCGCTCCCGACTTTACCGCGTCTCTCAGCTCTCCTCTTTTTTGTTGCTGTTCTTTGCGGCTTTCAATCAGCCGCTCCTTGTCGGTCTGGGCATCGGTTTTCTGCGGTGCCGTCCCTTTATCACACGACGAGGCACCGAATGCGCCTAGCGACAGCGATACAATGATAACAAACAAAAACCTTCTTGCTCGACTTACAACCATCTTTTACCTCCGTCTTATGTGTTCATTTAGATCGTTAGCGTCGAAAATCCCGAAACAAAACGAGGGGTCGAGGGTCGGGTGTCGAGGGGAAAATCCCTCGTTCCTCGACACTCATCACTCGACACTGGCCTCACTCGGCCCGGACAACCAGAACCGGATCGCCCGAGTGACGCACGACCTTTTCGGTTACACTTCCCAGCACCCAGCGCTCCACCCCGGAGCGTCCGTGGGTACACATGGCGATCAAATTGTCCGGGGTGCTGCGCGCCAGGTCGATGATCTCGTCCGCTCCGGAGCCCACCAACAAAATGGAGGAGACCTTCTCGACACCGTTTTGATGCAACTCGTTGACCTTCGCCTCCAGGTAAGCGCCGGCTTCTTCTCTGACCAGGTTCAGGAGTGCGTCACTGTTCGGGATGTAGGGACTTTCTGCCCCGGCGTACGAGGCTGACAATGGAATCTGATACGCGCGGGTGAGAACGATCGCGAGACTCAGTTTCTTAGCCAAGTCCATAGCAGGCGGCAGAACGGTCTCGGCTCGTTTGGAGCCGTCTAACGGCACTACAATGCTCTTCAAGGTTGCTTTGCCATCACTTTTTCCCTCTTCATTCCCGCGCACAAGCAAAAGTGGATTGGTGGCCCCGCGCAGCACCTTCTCGGCGACACTGCCCATCAGCCACCGATGGATCCCCGAGCGCCCGCGGGTGGCCATGCCGATCAGCGTCTCTTTGTCCCGGGCGGCTTTGTCGATGATGACCTCTTCCGGTTGTCCCTGTTCCACGAACGCAGGTATCGACAGTACTTCCCGGTGAAAGAGCGCGCGACGCTCTCGAGGTACCGCCTGCCCTCTCGCATAGCCGCTTCAACAATCGCGTCAAGGTCGAACGCACATGACCCGCATGACTCGTCCTCGCGGAATCCATCGAATCCACGACACTCAATAGCTCGATACGTAGATCCAGCGCTCCAGCCAAGGTGCGGGCGTAGGGCAGCACATTCTCGGCCAGCTTGGAACCGTCCAACGGTATCAGCATTCGTGTATACATGGTTTCTCCTCCATCGGGCCTGCAAAAGGCCGACCCTAGCATATCTCTATGCTGGCTTGCAAGCAGAGCGGGACGCGGCTAAGCATAGCGACGCTTTGGATCATGTTTTTTTGTTTATTCAAACAAATTAGTAGACTGGAACGCCAGTTTGCTATAAGGAATATCCTGATTTTGCGATCTAAGATCCCTTAGAATAATCGACGGTCGGGTCCTCGACGAATCAACTTGTTGTAATTGGCTTGCGATCGAACATGCGACGCGACTCGAAGACGATGGGCGCGAATCGCCGCCCGTTCTTTACCAGGCTGCGCTTGAGTACAAAATCGAACAGCAGCGGATTATAACGTCTGATCTCGGATATCACCGTGGCTTGTGAGCTCGTCAAATAACTCTGTTCCACGAACAGCCGAATGGAGAAGAGCGGAAAAACTCCTGGAAGCGGATAGTCTGACCCGTTGATCAGCCGCCCTTGCCAGTCGCTCCGGGCCATAAGAATCTCCAGAGGCCGGCCGACACGGTTCGCTTGAGTGACAGCCGAAATGTCGCCGTACAATCGCCCTTCGTATCGAGGCTCATCCATCAAACGCGAGAATAAACCAAAGGCATCCGTTTGCGGTCCGTTGGATCCGCGATCGATATCGGCGTTTTCACCGAGCGACGCGCAGTGCGCGACGATAACGCGCACGCCGTGATCTAACGGGCGGCGCAATCGCAACGGATTGTTGAACTCTTCCATTTTTGCGCCCTGCACCGCCTTCTCTTCACCGCTATGCGCCAGCAGTGGCAGATTCAAGCGCACGAGCGCCTCGTAAAAACCATCGTATTTTACCGACGCCGGGTCTATTCCCATAGCCGACGGCAACCACTTCACCGCGCGGGCGCCCCGCTTGGCCGCCCAATCGAGCGCCTCCACCGCGTCGGAACGGGCCGGATGAACCGAGCATATCCATTCGCACCGATCGGGGAAACGTCGCGCGAGCTCAGCAGCGTAGCGATCGGGGACGAAAAACGCGCTTGATTCCTCGCGCTTGATGCCGGCGTCGTCGTAGTGAAAGTCAAAGGCGAGTAACATGACCTTGAAGCCCGCGGGGGAATGCATCCAGGTATTCGATAAGACGCCGGACGGCATCTTCATCCACCCTTCCTTCTCTCAGCGTGCATGCGGCGTTAAGATAAAACCGGCGTTGGAGGCTTTGCCACGGATGGAAGGGGCTGCTCATCTGCGGTGTAATCCAAATACCCGTGTTTCCATCACCCACACCGACAATATGGGCGTGGCAATCCCACGACTGCAACGGATCAACTCCGTCCCATGCCGCGAGCACGACTTCGTGATTCCGCAAACGTTCGGGCAACGGCCCCGCAAGACAAGGGTTAAATATCCCGTCTTCCAGCGAGAACCCGCAACCGGCGGCAACCCCAAGCGCACCGACCCCCAGCGCGTAGAGGAAATTACGGCGATTCATGATTGTCGCGGTGTCAGGACATCTCGTCACGGCGAGCGAAATGCAGGTTCACACCCCGCTAACTGCCCATTCACAGACCACGAGGCCGACTCGAGCTATGGTTGATTCATTAGAGAAGTATAAAAGTGGACGCGGCCCGAGAGTTTGTTAAGACCTTCGCACGGCGGGGTGGCCGAGCTCACCGGACCGTGATCGCCCGTTCTGTGATCACGGTCACGCTGCCTGCGGTCTCAACGGGCCTCTGCCCGCCGGTGCTTCGTCCGGAAGATTGCGGGCGCTCAAGCTAAGCATGACAAGCGACCAGCCGTTGAGCAGCATTTCGATGCCCACGAACAGACCGATTACCCAGAGACCTGAGTAGGGCCATCGCTGCCAGATGCTAATACCCAATATAAGAGAGATAACACCATTGAACAGCACCCAACCCCAGTGCGGAAAACGCGCAGTGATCGCCACTACGATCCGAAACAGCCCCTCGAAAACCAAGAACATGGCGATAAGCAAGGTCAGCAAGACGGCGGATTCACCAGGGTTGCTCACCATCATCCAGCCCACGACGACGTACAACAGACCCGTCAGTAAGTCGAGAAAAAAGCCGCCCCATCTTTTTTCTCGCCAGAAAGCATGCACGGCTTCCAGGACTCCCCCTATGATGAGAATCCAGCCGAAAAAAAATACCGAAGCGATGGTCATCACGAGCGCCGAGCCTAGAGCGATTGTGCCGAGGACGATCAGCACAATGCCTAAAATTAAGAACCATCCCCAATTCCCCCGTAGTTCGGAGGCGCCTGGCAGTTGAATAGCTTGTCGCATAATATTCCCTTTCTGATTTGATGAGCCTATTTGCCTTGGCTCGCCGATGCGCGGCCTTGTTCGTAAGCTCGGTTCACCGACTCGTTGTGCCTGCCCAGCAGAAAGCCTCCGGTTCCCCCGAGGCCGGCGCCGACGGCTGCGCCCATCCCGGCATTCCCTGCGGCGGCGCCAATAATGCCTCCCAAGGCGGCGCCGCCAGCGGCACCAGTTAAGGTCCTCTGTTGGGTCTGCGACATGTCCGCGCACCCCGCCAGCATGCCAAACAGGGCGATGATTCCTGATATCATGCTAATTCGCTTCATGCTAATCTCCTTTTTGATCCGTTCCGTCACTTCTTGCACGGCCACTTAGCGCTCATAAACCTGAATTCGCTGTCCACCGGCGCCTCCTTCATATATTGCGTATTGGCCTTAGCCCACTCCACGAACATGGCGGCCACCTCATTGCGCGAAGGTGTGGGATTAGGCATACAAACCAACCGCATATCATTCTTGCCTGAGTTTGTCGCGAGATAGTACTGATAGGCACCGAGCATAAAGCCCTCGCACATTTGAATCGCTTCCTTTGCCCGCGGATCGCTCGCCGAAACAGAGCAGAGATTGACGAGATTCTGGGTGGTGCTTAGCACGAAATCTTCATCTGTCACCGCTGCTCCGGCCAGACCGGGAACGAGGAAGCTGGCGAGAACCAGCGACCGAACCAAATTCTTAAACATGACACTCCTCCTTGGTGAGTCGAATCTTCTTCCTTAACCGCAAGTTAAAAACCTTCGCAAAGTCGTTTTTCATCTTTAATTGATACCCATAATACACAGTGAACAGAGTTCGCTATCCGGAATTTCCTGATTTTTGCTATCGGAATCCCTTAGGTCGTGGACCCTCATAAGGACAGCGTTAACTTCGTTCTTCGACGACCGGTTTGGGCACGCTGGATGGCTGGGTTTGCCATGGCGGATGCTCTCTTCAAGGCATCGGTCTCGCTCGGTGTTAATTTGGATGTGTGAACGCCGCGGAAGGGGAGATCAGCGGCGGTGCTGTCGGCAGAGACTTGCGAATGCGCTCGGAGAAATCCTCCGCGTTGCCGGCTGCTCGCGCGACGTCGTTGATGCGAGAACGCTCGCGCAGTTCTGCAAACGGCAAGCTCGTATCCAAGAGGCCCGCTCTATAGAGATAGCGATCGCTCCATCCGTTCAAGATGTGGCGAATGTCCAGGCGGCCGACCCGGCCGGCGAGATTTGCATAGCGGACGATATTGATCGTGCAGCTGTTGCTGAACAGATGGTAAAACTCGGGTCGATCCGCCAGCTCATTGATCCGCTCCAGGTAGACCAAGAAGAGCCGCCGCGCAACTTCGGGCGAAGTCCGGAGGCGGTAAAGAAAGACGTCTTCGTTCCGGTAATCGGTGCGGACCCGCACCAGGTCGCGCTCGTCGCCAACCACATAGATCAGCTCGAATTGCTTGAAGAGCGAGGGGAGGGGGTCGAAACCTTCCCCGATTTCCGGCCTGGTTTCGATGGATATGCTGATCGGAGGAGCGTTATCGAAGCCAAAACTGACGAAGGTGTGAGCCACAGGCGAGTCCGGCCAAAAATAGGACACGTAGAAATCCAGCGAGTTCAGATGCGAGAGGTAAACCTCACGTTCTTCGTAGCGGACGGTGAAATCATCGCGGCTGCGGTATTCGAAATTACGGACGCCGGTGATGCGCACGCGGTCGCCGTCGATGAACGCTCGCGGCATGACTGCCACTTCGGGCCGCCAGGGGCGGTCATGAGAGGGCTTGATGCTACTGAACCATACCACCACGCCTAGAAAGAGCGCGGCAAAGACCACAATCTTCCGCGGCGTACGCGAGACCCAGAGAGCCCAGACACCGAAGGTCAAAAAAAACAGCGCCAGCACCAGGCGCGCCCAGCCCCACGGCAGATTGGAATAATAGATCGCCAGGGTCGCCCACGCGATCAGCAAGATTAGACAAAGAGTTCGAATGCCGATGAGCAGCCAGCGGAGTAATTTGAACATGCCACCTGCCGGCGCCTTGATGGAGCGGGACTTGCTTTTCAATACTTTAGGTTGATTCATCCCGACGGACAAGCGTCGAGGGGAAAAATGTTCGTCCCTCGACGCTTTTTCGTCCGTGACTGCTCGCCTATTGCTTCAGCGTAATGCGCAGTCCGCTGGTACCCAGTTGCAGCCTGGCGCCTCGTGATGTCGAATGTATGCGCATGACCACGCCATCCTGATTGCGCAGTATCATACCGCTCATCCCGCCAGCCAGGGTCAATCCGGCTTCAGCGGCCAGATAGGTTCCCGCGAACTTCGAGACGTCGGTTAAATTGTATACCTCGCCACTGGCATTTGCCCTGCCGATGCCAAAATCTACGAGCGTCAGGCCGTCGATTGAGAAAGGATAGTCCTTTCCCTTAAAGCTGAGCTTCCCATCGCCCCAGGTAACGCCGACGCCGACAGCTATCGACCTGCTCTGGATCGATACCTTTCCCGAAGGCGTCGCACTCTCCCCTGACATGGCGGTGGTTGCAAACACTGCCACAAAGAAAAACAAAGCGAACCTCGAAACTGTTCGAACCTTAGACATATGACTTCCTCCTTAACGCAACAAACTTTGATCAGACAATATACCGAACGTATCGCGATTGTCCATTGGACTTTGATCCAATACCAAAAGTTAGTCGGGACTCTGCCTTGGGTACGGGTATTATTAGAAGAGATAGGAACGTCTATAAGGGTTTGCCTGATTGTCTGCTTCGAATTTTCTTAGATCTAGTCCTGGTACGGAGCGATCTTAGGCGAGAACCGGTGCGAAGCATCTCACTCTTGCTGCGTCATTGGGTTTCCAGTGTCCGCATCCTTGGGGTAAAGAGCCGTATCGCCTCAAGGGGTATGCCGAGGATCCTCCGCGGAATGTCCAAAAGCTCGGCCCCGACTGCCGACGGCGATAGATAAGTAACGTCGGGGCGTTCAAGTGACCCGCTCACCCGCACCGGAATTCCAACTATCGAGCCACCGAGGAAAGACCCGACGAGGGGTATGCGTCTGGTGATAGTATCCCCCGGCAGTCGCGCGGTCACGAGTCCTGTTGCCTCAATCTGTCGACGGTCCAAGTCAACTCTACCGCGACCGGTAATGATGAAAAGCGAAGATTGGATGATCAACTTGTCGCTTACAAGTGTCTCACCTTTCACGGTTCCCCTGGCGTTGATCGACTGGAACGGAAACGATTCTTTGTCCAGATCGGGAAAAGTCACGTTGAAGTCTCCCTTTTCATTCAAGTAGTCGAAGGTGGCGTCCACCGTCGGGGATTTCACAACTTCACCGTTTTCGGCGCTGAATTCGAAATCACCCCGCAAGGTCTGTGCGACATTCTTTGGAATTCCCCGGCCAACGAGATGAGCCGTCAAAGAATAGGCGCCTTTTAGAACTTCTTTGTTCTGCGTCAGACATAAACTGGAAGACTCCAGTTGACCGTCTTTTACAGAGAGCGATACATCGAGCCCGATTTCTCCATTTATAAAATCCACCTTCCCAGTCGTGCCGATACCGCATACCTCTCCTCGTTCCACTGTTCCCTTGATTTCATCGGGGGAGAGCGAAGCCGTAGCTTGGAATGGGCTCCAGCTAAATCCGGCGAAACTGAAACTATCCGCCGTTAACCGGACGGTGCCCTCCAGGGGCGGAAGCGCTATCCCTAAGATCCCTTCACCACTTTTGCGATTGTTTCTACTCTCGACGATCTCACTTATCTCTTCCCACACCAGCTGATCGGCGGAAACGTCCATATCGAAATGCAGCGCCTTTGCTTCTGCGAGCAGCTTCCCCATAAACGACAGGCGGCTCTTTCGCCAGCTGAGGTTCGCGGACCGGACATTGATGCCGTCTGAGCCGGCTTCCAGGAAAAAAAACTCGACGACAGCGCTGTCATCTTCCAACGGCACCCGGAGACCTCTCCCGGACAAGCGTCCCCGGGCATTGAAGCGCAGCGGCGCTTCCGAAAAAGCGCTGACTTCGATGTCGCCTTGAATCAAACTCCCCTCAAGCGGCGGTTCTTGGAAAATTCGGTTTAGCGTTTCTTGTTCGACGGTGCCGTTGAAAGAAAAAGCGAACTTATCTTTCTCGAGATCGAGAGTCATGCGCGCGTGTTGCGCGCCGTCCGCAATGACGAGCTCTTTGACCTCCAGGGTTTGGGGCCCCCGCACCAAATCGAGAGAAAGACGTGGACCGCCGGCGACCGTGGCGTTCCCTTGAAAAGCGATATCGCCCCCCTGTTTCCAAAGGACGCGGCTCTTGGTCACCTGCAGAGGAGAACGGAGCATCAGCATCTTAGGCAATTCAAATTGGCGGCTAAGCCATCCTGTCATATCGGCGCCAATCGTGCCTGCGGCGGTGGCGTCTACGCTAAGCGGCTCTTTGGCAGGACTTTCCACAGATCCATCGACAGTCAATGCTGCGTCCAGTAGATTAACCTTGGCATTGGAGACCGTGAACTTTGCCGGCGTCGCATTAAAATTTCCGCCGGACAGGTTCATCACTGCCGGGAGCTTGGCATGTTTCACGGCGATCTTGCCGAGAGTCCCCGAACTGGCAAAATCCCACCGGCTCGGCTCGTCCAGCGGGCCCTTGAGGGACAGCGAAGTCACATCAAGCTTGCCCCGGGCAAAATCAATATCGCGAAGCTCCTTCTGCAGCATTTCAAAGGTTTCCAATAAATTTTTGCTCTGGCCCACGTCGAGAGACAACTTTGCCGAGCTGATCTCAATTTGGCGGGCCCCTTGGTAGGTCAGAAAACCGCTGACATCAGAGAAAGAGGAAAGGCCGACAGCTCCACTGACCCCCTCTAAGCCAATCTTGCCGTTGCCGTATTGGAAACGCCCTGCTTTGATTGAGATGGGATAAGGGATCGAATCATAAGAGCCCTTAAGAGCCGCCTTCAGGATAGAAACCCTGGCTGAAAGGGAATCAATTTTCTCACCGATGACGAGTTGTCCCGAGAGATCTCCCTCTATGTTACGGACCCTCGACAGCTCCTTGCGCAATCCGTCGTCTTTGAAGACGCGAAAAAGCAACGAGTGCAGCTCCGCCGCGTCAGCGTCAACCATGATATCGAGATGAAAAGGCGCGTTTTTCCCGTCGAGTCCCAGCCGAAGCGTGCCGTCCCTTCCCTGAATCTTCCCGTATCGCGCCGAGAACTGCTTGGCCTCGAAGATGCCGTGGGAGACAGCGAATTGCCCATTCACGTCGTCCAGGTCGACATCGAGAACAGAACCGTAAACGTTTCCGCCGCGGAGGGCACCAGTGACGGCGATGTTCTCCCCCAATTCGGCGAACGACCGCCCGGCGGCTTCGAAGCTTATTTCCGGCACTTGTCCGCCTCTAACGTGATGGAACACGTCTTCGACGATTCCAATGTCTCCGGCAATTTTCAGCGCCGTTTCACGGATTCCAGAAACGTCGAGATCCCGTCCCGCCATCTTTAGCTGCACCGTTGAGGAGGCCGGATCCACAGTCAGTTCTCCTGTCGCAGTCAAGCGCGGTGAGACGAGATTAAATTGTTCGATGACGGCCTTGACTATTCCCTCATCGCGGCTGATCACGCCCTTAAACGTGACGCCCTCGATAACCGTCTTTCGGTCTCGCCGCACCAGTCCGAGTGACGGCGAAGTGCCCTCGACTTCCGCCTTGATCCTCTTGAGCCCTACGGAAGTTATCACCACATCCAAACTGATCTCCCCATGCTCGACATATTCGTCCGGACGAGGGAAAAGCGCAGCTATGGACTCGCGCAGGCGGAGGCGGTTGATTTTTATACTTCCCTTTGTGGCGAGAGTATCTCCGGCAATGCTCTCCTCGACGCGCAACGAATCGAAGACATTGGCGCGGGAACTGATCTGCAATTGCATCTCACCGGGAGGCGCCACCAGACGCCCCTCCAATTCATTGATCACGATCGGCGGCCTATCGCCGATTCTGACCTCTACCGAACCGCCCCTGACGCCGACGATTATACCGGGGATCTCGGTCGCAAATGAGGCGACCAGGGCACGGATCTTGTCTTCGATCTCATCGATGTTGAACGGTTCTGCGTCCCACTCGGATAGGTGCACGGCAATTGCGGGGCTCACCACCTCCACCCGAGAGATGTCCAAGCGCCCCCTGAATAGACCCACGATCGACGGGTAGACTTCAATCGACTGAATTCTCCCGGTGATTTTATCGGCAAAGGAGAGCGTTGCGCCGTGTACGACCACCGCCGGCTTGGGCAGCCACGTGAGATCGATATTTCCGAAGGCTACGTTCCCGTTTGTCTTGGTTAACAAGAACGCCCGGATCGTTTCTCTCACTGCCTGGCTATCGAGAATACGGGGAAGAAGTAAAACGACCGCAAAGAGCAGGATGACACAAAGCCCGCCAAGGGCGGCAAGCCATTTGATGATGCGCCGCTTCGTCATTTATTCGTCCCAATCCCGCCAGAGCGCTTTTCATGACAAGGCCACTAAGGGCCAACAGAATAGCGTTGCTATAGATTTCCCGGTAGAGTCAGAGATCTCTATCGCTAATCTCGGCCTTTGGTGAAAGACTCTTTTATCTGCGCATTCGCCGCAGCTCTTGGCTCAATTGCGGCCTGCCTCGGCTGCTGAATCCCGCCGACGGAGTAATATATACCGATGCCCCGAGAAAAATCTTGACATCCAAATCGATCGCACCACGTCGAAGCCGGCCGACTGGCTAACCTCCTTCACCTCCCGGGAGTCAAGAGTCCACTTCGATCGTTTGCCGTTGAATCGCCTGCGAAACTCGTGAGTGCGGTTCTTTATCGACTCCGTATCGAAATACGTAAAGACCAGCCATTCACGGCTGACCCGCATGATCTCCCGCAAATATTGCAGCCGTTCCTGATGTTCGCGGATGTGATGACACAGCCGAACCGATAAGACCATTCCAAATGCTCGATCCCTAAAGGGGAGGCTAAGGGCCGTAGCACGCACATAGCCGGCGCGTTGCGGTGACTTCCGCTCCTCAGTATGGAATAGGCGGGCTGCGCCCAGTAAGTGAAAACTCCAATCGCCTTCTACAACCGACGCTCCCAAATCGCGCAGAATGTAATAGAGACGCCCGTAGCCACACGGCAAGTCCAGGGCCCAACCGTCAAGCCTTTCAATGGATGCGGCCCGTAGCAGGCGCTGCAGCAGTCGTTGTTCATTCCAGTTGTTAACGCGTTCCGTCCAGTGCCGCTGGAACTTTGCTGTATAATCCGTCGCGCCTTCCGGGCTGTTGTATCGTAAGAGAATATCTTTATCCATGACGCGACTGTTCCAGGGAGCGCCGTCTTAAGGCATTTGTCGAAAAAGTTCTTCAGGCAAGGAAAATATCGAAAATTTGAATTGCCAGGACATGGGCCAGCACTCAAAGCCGCCAGACAGCTATCTTTCTTCTCAGGTTCCGTTTGAGAGCGTGAACCAAGGCTGAGATGGGAGTGAGATTCTGTTTCGACCGCATGGCTCGTTGCGCGTACTGGCGCAGAGTTACGCTAGAGGCACCCAAGGGGTCCGGTAGATATCCTTCATAGAAGGCAGTTGTTTCGCTCTCCGTCAAGGCAGGACAAAAATTGCCGAGAAACAATCCCAAGTCTCGCCCCTGCGCCCAGCGTGCAATCGGCTGCCAGCGCAGCGTTCTAGCGTACGGAGTGTCGACAAAAATAATCTCCGGCGACGGTGTCGACTCACCCCGAATCAGAATATTCTTCGTCTTGGCAGTAAACAAGAAAAATCGTGCTTCATGAACTCGGCGAAACATTATCCCAAGTTGCTTCAGGAGAACCCGAGTCTGCCCAGTGTGGGGGGATTGCGGCTGACTGCTTTCAGATCTCCATCGGGAAAGATTAACGGCCCCTTCTACAAAGCCGGTGATGACAAAACAGGATCGTACGAAACCCAGCCGAGTCCGCTCCACCCCAAAAGCCACCGGCTCGGCAGCCGGCACACCCTGCCGGTTGAGGTAACGCAAGCTGTTGAACTCTTGCTCGGCCTTGGAGATGCGAAGCCCGGTCCTGATTCTTGGTAGAAGAGGATAATGGTAAATTTTGAGGACGAACGAACGTATGGATTCTTTCTGCGGCCTGTTTGCCACCCTCCGCAGTATAACAACACGGGTTCTTGGCTCCGATTTGACCGGTTCACCGTCTGCGTTCAAGAATGCATCGTAGCTGGAGTATTCGATCGCGGGAAAATAGTCCGCATAGGACTGGCAGACCAAAAAGCGGCGCCTTCGATCGGTTGTCGGGTGCAGCGATTCCGTTGCCATCGATTGAATCGTCATGATTGCCTGGCCGCCTGCATTTGTCACCGCGGTGACCCCGCCGTTCCTTCTCCGCGCAGGGGCAATCAAAACCTTTTGCCACAATCACGATTAAATAACCATAGACCCGGCGATTGCTATCGGGAACTTTCCATTATACGGTTCCAAATTCCTGATTTGAGGTCCTAAAGTCCTTACCCCTATTGGGTGGAATTAGGTGAAAGACTTAACTAAGATCAACCACCAAAGACCCTAGTGTGTCAGTGCAACAGCGAGGCGATTCTGATCTCTGACTGTCATGGAACGTGCTAACTCGGAATCACGGCTCTCACCGTATTTGATTGCGGTCCTGATCGCCGGCGCGATCCTCATGGCTGTAGTTGCGGTCGACCGCTTCGAGCAGCAGCGTTACGATAGAGTCCGCGAGGCTCGAATCCTTCGTAGTCTCAGCAATGCCCGCGCGCGGTTGGAAGCTGAACTCAATAAGCGCCTCTTTCTTACCCGTGGTCTTGTTGCCTATGTCTCAACCCATCCGAACATTAGCCTGGTCGAATTCCAGCTCCTCGCGAGAGCGCTCTTTTCGCAACCCGACACGGACGGCATCCGGAGCATCCAGCTGGCGAAGGACTCGGTCGTAAGCCACGTCTATCCCCTAAAGGGGAATGAGAAAGCCATAGGGCTAAAGCTACTCGAACATCCCGAGCAAAACGCGGCGGTGCAACGCACCCTTGATCGAAGGACGACTGTCGTTGCCGGCCCCGTCCAGCTCATACAAGGAGGCACGGCATTCATCAGCCGGACACCAATCTATTTGACAACTCCGGCGGGGCCGCCAAACAGTGGCGCTTACTGGGGATTGGCGACGATCCTCATCGATGCAGGCACTATTTTCTCTGAAGCAGGGCTTTCTCAAAACGCCAATGAGATGCGCTACGCCTTAAAAGGAAAAGATGGATCGGGAGCGCGCGGTCATGTATTTTTCGGCGATCCGCATCTCTTCGATTCACACCCGCTCGTTTTAGACATTCAAATCCCCGGCGGCTCGTGGCAATTGACAGCGGTGCCTTTGCCTAATGTTTTATCAGGATCATCCAACTTGTGGTTGCTGCGGACTGGCGGAGGTTTACTCGCCATTGCCGCTGGGGCGTTGGCCTTTTTCGCAACACTGTATAATCGCCGGCGAACCCAAGAGACGTTGCGTGAGACCTCCCGGCAGGCCGAGGCGAAATTTGAAGCTCTGGCGGAAAATGCTCAAGATGCGATCGTATCGGCAGACAGCCGTGGCAACATCATCTACTTCAACAAAGCGGCTCAATGTTCCTTTGGATATGAGGCGAACGAGGTGCTGGGCAAACCGTTAACGTTGCTGATGCCCAAACGATCGGGTGACCCACACCTTCAGGGAATGACCCCGTTTATCGCCGGCGAGGAACCGTACAGCGTCGGGAAAATGATGGAGGCAATTGGCAAGAAAAAAAACGGGCTCGAATTCCCGGTGGAACTTTCACTTGGAAGTTGGACGACTCAGGGAGAGAAGTTCGTTACGGCGATATTCCGGGACGTCACAGACCAAAAGCAGATCGTTGAGGCAATGACCGCACAGCGTACATTCTTGAGGCAAGTGATTGACATCGAACCAGACTTTATTTTTGCCAAAGATCGACAGGGTCGCTTCACTCTAGTCAATCAGGCGGTAGCCGACGCCTTCGGCACAACCGTTCAGCAGTTGATTGGAAAAACCGATGCGGATCTTAATCCCAATGCACAAGAAGTCGAATTTTTTCGACAGGTGGATTTGCAGGTGATGGATACTCTACAAGAACGATTCATACCCGAAGAACGCATTACCGATGCTCAGGGAAAGATCCGCTGGCTGCAAACGGTCAAGCGGCCCATCATCGGCGAAGACGGCAGGGCGACACTCATACTCGGGTCGTCCACGGATATTACCCATCGAAAGCTGGTAGAGGAACATATACTCGATAACCAGAAGCAGTATGCCATGGCAACGGCCGCAGGCGGTGTGAGTGTCTGGGCCCTCGATGCAGAAACCGGCGATCTCCGCACCGATCCCGTGCTCTCGGCGCAGCTGAGAATAGAAGTCGCCGAGAGTTACCCGCGCGATTTTTGGTTAAAATACATCCATCCCGAGGATCTGGAGCGGTTGCTGAAAAACGAGCAACGCATGCTCGATGCGTCCACGCCAAGAGACGAAGAAGGCAACACCATCATGCCTGAAATCGAGTTCCGCGGTCTTCGCAGCGATGGCAGCGTAATATGGTTTTTCGGG
Organism: uncultured delta proteobacterium; assembly: GCA_963737905.1. Lineage (GTDB taxonomy): Bacteria > Desulfobacterota > Binatia > UBA9968 > UBA9968 > DAIRFP01. Next base: position 41,823 of record CAVTUQ010000021.1, read on the forward strand.
CGCGGCACGCTAATCAGGGATAAGGATGGGAAGCCCCTCCGGGCGATTGGCACGTGCACCGATATCACGGCGCGCAAACAGGCCGAAGCAGCGTTGCACGAAAGCGAAGAGCGCCTTGCCCGGACCGAGACATTCTCCCTGGTGATGGCGACCCATGTCGATTTGGAAGGACGTTGGCGAAAGGTCCCGCCCACATTGTGTCAGCTTCTGTTCTACACGGAAGAAGAATTGCTGGGGCACCGATTTCACGAGGTAACCCACCCTGATGACATCGAGGCCGATTGGAGCCAATGCTTGCGGCTGATACGCGGCGAAATCAAATCCTTTGACTTAGAGAAGCGCTACATCCGAAAGGATGGCGGCGTCGTCTGGGTTTACATCAACTGCTCGGTGGTCGCGGACGCGCAAGATAAGCCGGTGCATTTCCTCACCTATATCCGTGACATAACCAACCGAAAGCTCAATGAGAAAAAACTCCGCGAATATCAAGAATCGCTTCGCCAACTAGCCTACGATCTCAACACCACCGAAGAAAGAGAACGGAAAAGATTTGCCGCCGATCTCCACGATCACATCGGCCAGTCGTTAGTGCTGGCCAAGTTGGAGTTGGGACGACTCGGGGAACTGACCAATCCCCTCGACGAAAACGTGAGCTCGAGTATCGAACGGCTGGATGACACCATCGACCAGGCGATCCACGAAACTCGGTTGTTGACTCAAGATTTGAGTCCCCAGGTTCTTTACACGTTTGGCTTCGACGCCGCGTTAGAGTGGCTCGCCGAAAACATGCAGGAGCGCTATGACCTCGTGTGTCACATAGAGGGCGGAAAACAACCCAGCCCACTAAGCGGCGACGCGGCCATCGTGGCTTTTCAGACCGTACGGGAGCTTCTGATTAATATCGTCAAGCATGCGGGCGTCAAGGAAGCTCATCTGTACGTCACTCAAAGAGAAAATGTGGTTGCTATCCACGTGGAAGACCAGGGTAAAGGTTTTGTTCCGGAAGACTTGGACTTGCCGCGGTCGCACGGAGGCGGTTTCGGGTTGTTCAGTATTCGCGAGCGTCTCTCGTTGTTGGGAGGGCGCTTGGCAATCAATTCCAGTCCCGGCAGGGGGACCAGCGCCCAAGTTGTTATTCCTGTGTCTGTCACGGATTGTGCAGAAGGCGTGCGTGAACTAAATTCGTAACCCACAGATGCTCAGGGTTGGCCAAATATAATGACGGTTAGAATCCTGATCGCCGACGATCACAAGATACTACGTGAAGGCCTGAGATCTCTCCTCGAGAAGCAATCCACGTTCGCGGTTGTTGCGGAAGCGGAAGACGGATTGACCGCGTTCGAGGGCGTGAAAAAGCACAAGCCGGATATTGCGATTCTGGATATCGGGATGCCGGGCCTCAACGGGATCGAGGTGACTAGGAAAATCCGCTCCGAGACGACGGAGACAAGAGTGATTGCGTTGTCGATGCACGCCGATCGCCGCTTCGTGATGGGTGTCTTGGAAGCGGGAGCCAACGGTTACTTGCTTAAAGATTCTGCGTTTGCGGAGTTAGTCACCGCCGTTATGGCGGTCGCTAAGGGGAAAATGTACTTAAGCCCCTCGATTGCCGAGACCGTCATCAAAAGCTCTCTTGAAAAGCTAGACCGCGGAAAACAAGCCTCGAGCGTGCTGTTGAGCGGCCGAGAGCGCGAGGTTCTCCAAATGATCGCGGAGGGAAAATCGACCAAGGAGATCTCGTTCAAGCTGTTTGTGAGTACCAAGACGGTGGAAACCCATCGCAAACAGATCATGGACAAGCTTAACATCCACACGGTTGCCGGTCTTACGAAATACGCGATACGAGAAGGCTTAACCTCGTTGGGTTAGCAGCGAAAAACAGAGCCGTTCGCCGGAGCGGCCGTCATACCGAGAGAATGCGATGGATCTAAGAGTTTAGCCTGAGCTGGCCGAAGGGATCGAAATGACAAGCGCCATTTTGCGCCTTGGTGTCTTGGCCGGAAGAACTTTGAAGTTGTTCTGTTGACAATTTTTGCTAGTTTCTACTTCTCTTTGCTGGCAGAGCTAGAGTCCGATCAATGGCGTCCAGCAACTTTTCAATCGGTGGCCGATCCGCGGGGTTTTGACTGCGATGGGCGAACAGGATGTTCCCTTTGCGATCGATTAAGAAGTTGCCCCCCGCCTGATAGTAGTCATCTTTGCCGTAGTTTTCCAGTTTCTTCCCTTCCCACAAGAGCCTGAGGTAGAGCTTCAAAGTCGCGTGCGAGAAAACCCGGAACAAAGACAAGCGCTTCAATGCAAAAGCTCGATAGGCGACCCGCGTCGGATCAGCGAGTATGACAAACGGCCAATGATGATGTTCTTGATAAGGCGCCAACCTCTCCGGCGCGGCAAACGAGACGACAATGATCGCCACCCCGCGCCGATCGAATTCATTTTTGATTGATTTCACCTCGCCGAGGTGATGTTGGCACGGGAGTCAGGCAAGGTGCCTCAGAAAAATTACGAGTGAATATTCTTGAAAATAATCTTGGAGGTTAACCGGACGCCCGTGAAGGTCCTTTAGACCTAACTGATCGAGCGCCACCTTCTCCATGGGAACCCTAATCCAATGGCCAACGCGAGTCGCGTTACGAAATTGGGTAGCACGATACGGGAGAGAGGAAAACGAAAGGGGCGCTCCGACCCGACGCCCCTTCTTGTTTAGAACCCGTGTCCTAAGTTACCAACGGTTACGTCCACCGCCGCCGCCCCTTCTTTCACCGCCTCGGTCGCCGCCGAATCCGGACCGCTTCTCTTGCGGCCTCGCTTCGTTAACCGTGAGGCTGCGGCCGTCAAGATCGGTCCCGTTCAATGCCTGGATCGCTCTTTGGGCTTCCTCATTGGAGCTCATTTCCACAAAACCAAACCCGCGGGACCGGCCCGTGAACTTATCGGTGATCACCCGCGCCGATTCTACGGTTCCGTGTGCTGAAAAGATTTCCTGCAACTGTGTGTCAGTGGTCGCATAGGGCAACCCACCTACGTATATTTTACTACCCATGTTCTTCTCCTTTTGGAAAATGTTGCTGTCTTTGACCCTGTGAACCTACTCACCGCTGGAAGCAGAACATGAAATGTAACACACGCTCTGGTCGGATTGTTCGCGAGGAAACTCGCAAGGAAAGACTGACTAGACCTTCAAACTTTTTCATATCTCCACTATCAGAAGGCCCCATACTGAAGTGTAGCCATAGACTACAACGTCTCGCGCGCGCTTGCAAGCCCAACCCACCCCGTTTCACGCCTTTTTACAGGCAATCTAACCCTTTATGGGAAAAACTGTTGCACATGCCACAACTTTTGTATTAAGTGATGCGCTGATGTATTCAATATAAATAAATCCAAACCAAGGAGGGTGCTATGTACCAGACAAACGATTATGAAGGTATGCAGGCGGAAACCGTCACCATGAAGGGACACAAGGGTGATACGATCAACGCCTATTACGCGCGGCCGCTCGGGGAGGGCCCCCACCCGGGAATGGTGATTATCCATCACGCACCGGGATGGGATGAGTGGTACCGCGAATGCGCGCGGCGGTTCGCCCACCACGGATACGCCACGATTTCGCCAAACCTCTATTTCCGTGAAGGCCACGGAACCCCGGAAGACGTCGGTGCCAAGGTTCGCGCGGCCGGCGGCGTACCCGATGACCAGGTCTTGGGCGACCTCGACGGGGCTTTGAAGTTTCTTCGTTCCCAGCCCCACGTCGGCAAGAAGGTCGGCGTTTTCGGCACATGCTCGGGAGGGCGTCATGGGTTTCTCGCGGCCTGCAAATTGAAAGGATTCGACGCGCTGGTCGAGTGTTGGGGCGGTGGGGTGGTCATGAAGCAAGAGGAGCTGACACCCAAGCGACCCGTCGCTCCGATTGATTACACCAAAGATCTTTCCTGCCCGATGATCGGCCTTTTCGGCAACGACGACAAATCGCCGTCGCCGGAACAGGTGAACCAGCACGAGGCGGAACTCAAGAAGCATGGCAAGAACTATGAGTTCCACCGTTATGACGGCGCGGGTCATGGCTTTTTCTATTATGACCGCGGGGCCTATCGGCAGGAGCAAGCGGTGGACGGCTGGAAGAAAGTCCTCGGGTTCCTTGAGAAGAACCTGAAGTCCAACTAAACCAACGAAAGGAGCCCATCGATGTGTACCATGATTGTGCATCAGGCGAAGATCGACGGCCGAGGCAAGGGAACCAGTGGTTGGTTTGAGGTCAAGGAAGCCAATGTTTCTTACGATCACCCTTACGACATGCCGCTGGAGCACGCCTTGAATATCGACTTCGTCAACGAGGGCGCGGGTCCCGGCGCACGAGTCGCCGTCGAACTCAGTATCGAAGCGGCGCGTAATCTCATCAAAACCATCGAAGCCGTTTTGGCGCAGGCTGAGGAGCGCGGGGTTCTCGAAGATATTCCGCTGGCCGCCGCAGGAGCGTCCCGCTGATCGATCCTACAGCCCCGTGGAATAGCGCTTCGGGTCGAACAACTTAGTGTCAATCGAGTCGGTATTCCACGGGGTGGAATAGCGCCACGCGCCAATAACTTGACTCGATCGGGTCGGTATTCCACGGGGCAAATCGGTTTGGCTAGAACTAATCCAAAAAGCCTCACGCTTTACCCCGATCCTTTATCCGAGCTTCGCTTGTCGAACTGATTGAATAACCGCGCCGAAATAAACCAGAACGCGGCCGAGAGCCAAATTATTCGGCCGTGGTCGTCTCTGCTCATTCGCGATTTTAGACTGCTTTGGATGGCCAGCGTTTTGACCTCGTTGGCAATCCAGATCCGCAACGTCTCCAACCTCTACCAGGTGTACCAACTGTCAGGCTCGGCCTTTAAGTTGGGGCTCACCGGATTCCTGGAGGCTCTCCCTTTCATCATTTTCGGCCTGTTCGCTGGCGCGGTAGCGGATGCCTTCGACCGAAAGAAGGTGCTGGTGGCGACGATGATTGTCCAATTGGTGCCGAGTGTGGCCATGACCCTTCTCACTTACACCGATACAGTGCAGGTCTGGCACATCTATGCTCTCGGCTTTCTCGGAAGTTTTGTGGACGTCTTCAACTGGCCGGCGCGCTCTGCGCTCGTCCCACGCTTGGTCCCTCCAGGTCTTATGATGAACGCGGTCACCATCAATGCAATGATCATACAGCTCAGTTTCCTTGTGGGACCTGCCGTCGGCGGCGTGCTTATCGATCACAGCGGCTTGGCGGTCACGTACGTCGTCAGCACCATCGCCCTGCTGCCCGCTATCATCGCCATAACAATGATACGAACCTCCGGCAAGCCGGAAGGTGCCAAGCGCCGGGTCAACCTCCGCAGCATGGTGGAAGGCGTAGAGTTCATCTGGATCCAGCGCATCATCCTGTCGCTCTTCCTCCTCGACTTCGGAGTGACATTGGTAGGGTTTTATCGACCCATCTTACCCATCTTTGCGGCGGATGTTTTCAACATGGGAGCTTCAGGATTGGGTTTGCTATACGCCGCCCCTTCCGCGGGTTCCCTCGTAGGCTCAGCCGCGCTCCTGATGGCTGGGGATATCAAACGCAAAGGTATCGCGGTAGTGATGGCCGCTGTCGGTTTTGCGGTAAGTCTCGCTTTGTTGGGCGTTTCAAAGTGGTTCTGGATGGCGGTGGCGGCGGTGGTCCTCCTCGGTATTACCGATTCGGTCAGCGTTGCCATTCGCCGCACGGTGGTTCAACTTCTCTCACCGGACCGAATGCTCGGGCGAGCCTCCAGCCTTATCGTCGTCTTTGCCCAAACGACCAACGGGTTGGGCGCCCTCCTCGCCGGTGCGGCCTCGCAATTCATCGGCGCACCGAACTCACTGCTTGGTAGGCAGTAGTGTTTGCTTTTTGATGATTCTGGCGACCTGCGCCGCCATTCCTCAACTGTGGCGCTACAGGTCGGATTGACAAGAACGAGGGTTCCTTGTTCAAAGTTCCAGGTTCAAGGTTCAAAGTTCAAGTGCCCCGGTTAACTCGAAAGTCGGAACGCGGGACCCGAAACTGTGAAAGCGAAGTAACACATTACTTCGCTTTCACCCTTCCCGCCTTTAACTTTTCGCCGGTTTCAAAGTGCCGCCCTTGAACCGCAAGCTCGGCCTCGTGATCCAGCTCTTCGTCCCATTGGCCAAGCGAGTAGCCGAACCAGGGCATCTGCGGTCTGAGCTTCGGCAAGCCCAGCTCTTCCCAGATGTTCTTCGCGTTCTCCATATATTCGCGCTTTGGCAGGGACACCGGTGGAAACGGCTCTTTGAGAATCGCATTGCACAGCATCGCCGACTCATCTGCAGGCAGATGATAGGAGACCACATCGGTCCCTTTCTCTTCATGATGATAGAGAAACGGGGGCGCATGCCCTTTTTCCATGCCGCCGACGATGTGCACGTCCTTGTGCGGTTTCATGCGATAACACATGGCCCAGAAGACCGCCGCCTCATTCGAGGGGTCAATGTCCTCATCCACCGCGACGACGATTTTCCCGACGCCCGGATGAAACGAGCAGGCGGCATGCAGCGCGCGCCAGACTTCGGCCTCGTTGGGACGCCGCATTTGAATGATAACTAATTTATAGGTGTTGGTGAGCGGCTCGTGCATCTCCACTCGCAATACGCTGGTGATGCGGCATTCATCGCGGAGGTGGACCAACATGAGACGGTCGTAGCCGATTTTACGAATAACCGATGATTCGCTGGGCGTGAGCTGGCTCAGCCACGACGTGTAGATGGCGTCTTTACGATAGGTGATCGCGGTTACGTCCATGAACGGATTTAGCTGGCGCGGATGCATATAACCGTGGGATTCGCCGAAGGGTCCTTCGGGCTCGATATATTCCGTGTTGAGATAGCCTTCGATGACGATCTCTGCGTCGGCTGGCACCATGATATCCACGGTTTTGCACCTGACCATCGGAATAGGCCGATCCACCAATGCCCCTGCCACGCTCATCTCGTCGACACCATAGGCCACTTTTTGCACAGAGACGTAAGAAACTACGGGAGGGGCCCCGATGACCAATGCGGCGGGCAAATGCTGCCCTTTGGCCTGAGCCTTCTTCCAATGGAGATAGATGTCCTGCCCCAGGCCGGAAGGAAAGACACCGATGCGCCTGCGGGCTTTTATCTGGCCGCGGTAGTTGCCGATGTTATGGATGCCGGTCTCCGGGTCCCTGGTAAACCAATGAGAACAAGTCGTATAGGGACCGTTGTCAAAACCTGGCGTCGAAATGGGCACAGGGAATCTATCGAGACCGCAACCTTCCTTATCCAGTTCATCGCCTGTGTATACGACGTCCTGGCACTTTGCGTGGTTCACAGCGACAGGCGCAAGGGGCTCGGATAGCGCCTTCTTCCAACGCTCGTCCATCTCGTCGGCCGTTTTGCAACCCATGCCGAGAAAATAGATGGCAGGATTTCCCGCCAGCGCGCCGACCACCACCGGCATATCGTACTTCCGCCCCTTGGCATCGGTGACGTTTTCGAATAACCATGCTTTGCGCTCTTCTTCCGACAAGCCGCGGTATTGCCAGCGGACCAGCGGGTGCAGTTCGGTATCTTTGTTGATAAGTCTCGTGATGCGTCTCAAAAGCCCATGCTCTTCCAGATTTTTCAGATGCTGGTGCAAGTCCAAATAAGGCATACGTAATCTCTCCTCTGCGTCTAAAACAATTCCCGCAAAAATATCGGATCGAAACTAAGGCGTCAACGGGAAGCGACCCCCACCTCTTTCCTCCCCCGCGCGACGCGCTTACTTTCCGTATTTCGCGCTCAGGCGCGAGAAGAATCCTTCGCTTTCCATTTCGGTCAGGATGCTTTTGTCAACGAAATCTGCCGCGCGCTTGCCGCGCATTTCCGGCATGGTGGGCGATAAGTTTTCGATTTCGGTCTGGATGACCTCTTCCATCGGATAGGGTTTCAGTGGCAGCCCTTCGACAACGTAATTCTTGTACAGAACTTCGAGACGGCGCGGATCGTTCTCCCGCATCTGTTTTCGAAAACTTGCCAAGGCGATGCTTTTGTTGTTCTTTCCCAGCCAGATCGCTTCGCAATACGCCATCATAAAAGCTCGCGCCCGCCGCCGTTGATTCTTGAGAAAATCCCGTTTGGCCGATAGGTCGCTGGCGCTCGTGTAAATTCCGAGCTCGTTCAAATCCGCCAGCTGCGATAGTTTCAAGCCCTGCGCTTCGGCTTCGTCCAGGTTGTCGGCGCTCACCAAGGTTGCGTCGATCTTCCCCTGGAGCATGATCATGACTCGTTTATTCGATTCTCCCAACCCGGTGGCAAGAATGCTAACATCCTTTCCGGGGGTAAGACCCAGTTTCACGAGCGCGCGGCGGGTGGCGAATTCGATGGTGGTTCCGAGGCGGCTGATGCCGATGGTTTTGCCGCGCAACCCTTCCGCCGAGGTGATTCCCGGATGGGCCACCAGCTTCCAGCTACCGGGACCGAACGTTCCAATGATAGCCACGGGAAGTCCTTTAGCCGCCGAAACCATCGTCGTCGTGCCGGGTGCCCCGAGAACCTCCACATCTCCCCCCGCGAGTGCTCCAATCGCCGCGTTGCCGGCAGCGATCACGACCAAATTGACGTGAAGACCGTATTTTTCGAATAGCCCGGCGTCCTTAGCGATCCAAAGCGGGATACGGCTGCCAGTGACAGAAGCATAAGAGGCGTTGAGCGTTTCAAGTTGCTGCGCCACCGTAGAGAATGGTGCAATCAGGAGCGCGCCGGCGATTAGAATCGCCGCTAGAGTTGAATGCAAGGAGTACATCATGTGAGCTCTCTCTGGTTCAAAGTTCAATGTTAAAGGTTCAAAGTTAAAGATTAGGCTTCGCGTTTTATAAAAGAGCGAAATACGTTGAACATTGAACTTTGAACGTTGAACGTTAAACACACCCCTCGCGACACAGCCTCGTCGTTTCTTACTTTGTACAATAATCGTCCAGGCTAGCTCGCGCCGATGACGAAGTATCTATAGATAATGTCGTGGCGGGTCTCCTGGTTTTCCCAGCGAAAGCGGGCGGCATCCAACGCCTTCTCCTGTAGCTCCTGCGATACGCAATATTTCTTGAGAATGGCTTCGTTGATATCGCCGTGCTCGTCGTTGGCGTCGCTGTGGACATGGTAAAACTGCAAGGCCTCCTCAGGCAAGCCATAATGGCGTCTCAAGGCTTCTCCTTCGCTCAACACTCCCTCTTCTCTATGCTCTTCTTTGGGTGTATAGCGCTTCCACATCCGCCCTTCAGTTGCATACGTCGCGGCGACGCCTTCAAGCCAACCCTGCAGTTTTGCAAAGTTAAAGACGGCATCAACGGTATAACGATAAATCGGCAACACGTCTTCAAAGCTGTTCATGACATCGCGCGAAATGCCGAGGGCGTCAGAAATCTTGAGCCACATCTCGTAGTGCGGCCCAAGACGGCCCCCTGCGACGTCTTGACCTTCTTCGTCGATATACTTTCTCAGCAACATGCGTCGCGCGTCGGGAATCGGGCAGTTGGCGATAATCTGCGCATCTTTGCGATTGATGTTGCATAAAAAATAATAGCGGTTCTTTGCGTACTCGACGAGCGCCGCTTTAGAAACTTTGCCTTGGCTCAGCACGACCTGCCACGGGTGCGGCTGTTTGATTCGCCCTTCGCGGACAAATCGCCGCCGCTCTTCCCAAATCTTCGCTATGAATGCTTCCGGCGCCAGCAACGTGTGATCCGTCTATTATGAAACCATCACTCTAACACTCCCCTACTCCATCACTCCAAGAATCTGCTTCAGTATAGACTCCGGAAAAACCCCGTGTCCTCAAACTTTTTGCACAAACTCAAGTCCGCAATCTCATCCGGCTTCACCTGCGACGCTTTGGCATTGAGCCCGTGCTGGGCCATCAACTTGATCACCGAGGCCACTCCTTCCATTGTCGGGCACGGCTTTTTCGGCAGCTCGGCAATCATATTTTGATATGCCTTTTCCACTTGCTCTTGCTTGCTGAGTCGCAGGTTGCGGGCGAGGCTCTTAAGGACGATCTCTTTATTGGCGGGCTTGAGCACAAAGGCGACTCCCTCAACTGTGGCCTTCGCAACATTTTCGACGAGCTGTGGATTTGTTTTCATCAGGCTGCGTGTCACGACCATACCGGATGATTGAAACGGCACATTCTCCTTCGCCGTGTTCAGTAAAACTCGATAACCCTCGCTGACAACCACTTGGCCAAATTCGGGGGAGAGGCTCGTCGCCTCAACACTACCCGATCGCAAAGCGCTCAGTCGCTCCGGCACGCCGCCGACACCGAGCAAGACGATCTGATCGCGACGCGGGTTCAACCCCAAGTAGTCCAGCGCGACGTAGGTTGCGAGCGATGCCGAACCGGCGGGTGTGCCGATCGCGACTTTCTTGCCTTTGAGCTCTTCCGCGCTCTTGATGTTCGGCCGGGCAATGAAGAGATAATCCAAACTGTTTTGCAGGCCGAGGAGCATGACAAAATCGCCACCGGCGGTGTTTGCGTTCACGACATGCGTTGCCCCGACGAACCCCACTGGCACTTGACCGGCCAACATCGCTTGCATCGCGCGGCCCGCAATGATGAAAACGAGCTCGGCTTCAATGCCGTATTTGCGAAAAATGCCTTGCTCCTTGGCAATCCACAGCGGCTCTACGTTGTTGTTGATGGCGCCGTGGGCGATCAGGAGCTTCGTTGGCTCGGCAGCGAAGGAGCGAGAGCCACCAACAGCGAACAGCAAACTAAAGACCACCACCAGAATTATCCAAAGTTTCACTAGGTATATCTCCTATTCCTTTTGCCTCCTCTCCCTTGACGGGAGAGGAATGAGGTGAGGGTGAAAGACTAGTCTACGCCTTCCAGCCGTGCACCGAAACATCGACAGATTGCCCTGAGGGATCGTGAACCCCCACTTCAGCGAAACGACCATCTCGGGGCTTCTTCGCCGCGTCGCCTTGGGCGCCCGCAGCACCGGCGGTCTTTAGAGTTCCTTCCATATCTTCCACTTGAAAGCCGAAGTGGTCGATCCCTTCGCGCCCGCCGCGCGCCGGTAGGACCGCCATGTTAATGTAGCCGTCAGTGAGATAGATCGCCCGTTTGCCATCGTCCCGCACTGGCCCGCGCCAGGCCTCGGTCATGCCGAACGTCTCCTTATAGAAAGTCGCAGCTTTCTCCTGATCTTCGACCTTGATCGCGATATGTCTGATCTTCGCCATGTTCTCCTCCTTTTTATCTATAAAGTTTGTCAACGAAACCGTTTTTCTTAAGCTCGTCCAAAAATGTGGTGTTTAGGAAAGCCGCCGGGCTTACGGATTTCGGAGCACCGATTTGATCCAACTCCGCGCGTAGCGCTTCTTCATCCGGATCCGGGACGGATCTCAACCCCTCGCGAAAGTCGTCCAACCACGTGGCGAGATTCTCTTCGCTGAGACCGCGCATGTATTTTTGGTAAATACGGATGGTCCCGGCTTTGTTGGTCTTGACGTAATGAATTGCTTCGACGTAGGCCTGTACAACGCGCAGCACGGCGCCGCGATCGGCTTTAATTTTTCGCTCGGTGGTGCTGAGCGGTCCATCCACTCCTTTGAACCCAAGCTCGCGCGCGCTCGCGCCTTTCAACGGGCGTGCTATTCCGCGAAAGACCAGCATCATGCCCGATTCCCCGAGCACGCAGACTTCGATCCTGCCGGCCTCCAGTGCCTGAGAGACCCCCGGTGTCCCGCCCATTTGCAGGATGGTGACGTCCGTCTCCCTTAGACCGGCTTTCTTCAGCGCTGAACGGAAAAAGGTGTCTCCAGCGGATCCGTATTGCGTGACGCCAACGAGCTTGCCTTTCAACTCGCTCAGGTTTTGAACGGCGGAGTTCTTTCTCACGAAAACTCGCTGCGACGGATAACTGGAGAGCCCTGCCAGCATAACGACATCGGCACCTTGCATTCGCGCTCGCAACGCCGCCGGACTACCCGCGACCGCGTAGTCCAAATCACCCGCAATCAAAGCCTGCACCGTTCGCGGTGTGCCCGGGATCAGCACGATATCAGCGGTGAATCCATACTTTGCGAGGATTCCAGAATCCTTCGCTACCCAAAACAGGCCCTGGCTGGGATTGATGGCGACGTGAGCGAGGGTCAACTTCTCCGCGAAAACCGGAAACGCCGCTGATGTCAATAACAACAAGAGCGGCGGGAGCCAAAAAACTTTTATTTTTGCCACGAACTCTCATTTACTTCCCTCATCGTTTCCTGTCAACGGCAGCAGTCCCTCTCGAGGCGTCCCCGCGGGGCGCCCGGCCTGAATAGACAGAGTGTTGGTGATGATCCAGCTTGACCGAAGGGCCACACCTGTCATACGAAGGAGGGGAGCGATATATTGTGGTATATCAGTAGTATATCAAAGGAGGAAATGTTATGCCCCTACACGTCAAGAGCACGGATGTGCTGGAATACAATCGAGTTCAGAGCGGTGCAGCGGGAACCGGATCGATGGTTGTCAGGAAGGGCTATGGCAATGAGTGCAGCCTCATGATCGCCACCCGTGCGCCCGGATATCACACCAAGCCCCACCAGCACGAGTCGGAGCAGATCAATTATGTTATGGACGGTGAGATTTGGTTCTTTGTCGAGGACAAGGGTTTTCATTGCAAGAAGGGCGATTTTCAGCGGATCCCCGCCAACACCATACACTGGGCATGGAACCGCTCCGATAAAGATGCGACTGTCGCAGAAGCCCATGCGCCGGGACTCATCGGTGGTCGCGCTGGCGACAATGCCACGGCGTTGTTCGATGAAGGCGAAACGCCGCAAGTGCGTGGCCCAGGCGTTAACCAGTTTGTTCCCTACGATCAGGAGAAGGCCGAGGCTCAGTACTTCTGGGTAGCATAAGGCGTTTAGCTTATAGCAGATGGCATATGGCTTATGGCGTATGGTAAATAGCGGAACCAGAAAACCGGCTCTTACAACTCATCGCCACATGCTATCTGTTCGCTCCTTGGTTCCCTGCTATATGCCATAAGCTATAAGCCATTTGCACAACGAGCTAAAGCCATGGCCCGTGCCAAGATCATATCCACCGTAATCTTGTGTTTTATGGCGTTTCGGGCCGAGGCGCCATTGTTTGCGCAGGAGCTTCGGCGCATCAATTACGGAACCACGACCTCTTCGGCACACTTGCCGGTTTGGGTGGCAAAGGACGCGGGATTGTTTTCTCAAGCCGGACTCAACGTAGAGCCGGTTCAGATCCGCGGCGGAGCGTTGATTACGATGGCAATCATAAGCGGGAATCTACAGTTCTCCGGCGCGGGAGCGGAGTCTGTAGTTGCCGCGCGCATCGAGGGAGGCGACGTGGTACTGCTCGCCTGTCCCGTAGATTCCGATCCGGTTTACTTGATTACCCGGCCCGAGATCAAATCGGCGGCGGAGCTCAAAGGCAAGGCCACCGCAGTTACACGCCTGGGCTCAACGACTCACTTCTACTTGAGAGCAGCCCTGCGCCAGGTCGGTCTAGACCCGGAAAAAGACATGATCATTCTCCAGTTGGGCGGCGGCAGCGAAACGGTAAGCGCAATGGAGAGCGGCCGGGTGGCGGCGGCAGCCCTTACCAACCGCTATGCCATCCCGCTCCTACAACGCGGCTGGCCCATGCTTGTGGATCTAAGCACCACCGACATGGTTTATCCTTCGTCTTGCGTCGCCAGCAGTCGCGCTTTCGTAAAGACCGAACCGAAACTCGTGGAAGATTTCTTGCGCGCTTATGTCAGTGGAATTCAGCTGATCAAAAAGGACCCAGGCTTTGCGGAGAAATCTCTGGCCAAGTGGCTCAGAGAAAAGGATCAGGTGGTGGTGAAGAAAACGGTCGAAGCTTATGGCAAACTATTCAAGGCAGCCCCCTACGTCCCGGACAAAGGTATTGAGAACGTCATGAAAGATCTAGCGAACCGACGTAACGTGCCAAAGGAATTTATCGGACACTTTGAGCTGTTCCGTGATAATGGGCCTTTAGAGAAAGCCCTCTCGCGATCATGAATCGACATAGCTTGATAACTCTGATAGCTACCATTTGCGCCCTGCTTTTGGCGCAACCACCCGCGCCGGCGCAAGAGCTCCGCCGCATTCACTACGGCACTTCGGTTTCCATCTCCCATCTGCCGGTCTGGGTTGCGAAGGACGCAGGATTCTTCGCCAAAAAGGGGTTGAATGTCGAGCCGGTGCAAATCCGGGGCGGCGCTTTGATCACGATGGGGATCATGAGCGGTCAACTCCAGTTCTCGGGCGCGGGAGCGGAATCGGTGGTCGCCGCCCGCATCGAAGGCGGCGACGTTGTGCTGCTCGCCTGCCCGAGCAATCTGGAACCCATCTATCTCATCACTCGTCCCGAGATAAAATCGGCGGCCGAGCTCAAGGGCAAGTCCAGCGCCGTAACGCGCCTCGGTTCGTCAACGCACTTTTATTTGCGAGCCGCTTTGAGAAATGTCGGCCTCGATTCTGAAAAGGACATAACGATCTTGCAGCTGGGCGCAGGGCCTGAAATGGCGACGGCGTTGGAGAGCGGAAGAATCGCCGTTGCGGCATTGAACATCCGCTACGCCATACCGTTCTTGCGGCGAAACTGGCCCGTGCTCGTTGACTTGACCAAGACCGATCTCGTTTATCCCTCGTCATGCGTCACCAGCAGCCGCGCCTTCGTCAAATCCGAGCCTCGCGTCGTCGAGGATTTCCTGAGCGGCTATGTCGCGGGAATTCAACTGATCAAAAAGGATCCTGGTTTCGCCGAACGGTCGCTTATGAAATGGACGCGGGAGACGGATTCTTACGTTGTCACCAAGTCAGTCGAAGCCCATGGGCGCATTTTTAAAATGCCACCCTATGTGCCGGATAAAGGCATCGAGAACGTGGTGAAGGACTTGGCAAGCCGTCGTAATGTGCCCAAAGAATTTATTGGTCGCCCGGAGCTTTTTCGTGATAACGTGCCGTTGGACCGAGCTCTATCACGATAATGATGCGCCAGCGTCTACTATTGCTCTTCGCGGCCCTGTGCGCGTTATGGTGGCCACACCAGCAAGCGCACAGTCAGGAACTTAGACGGATTCTTTACGGCACCACCGCATCGCCCTCGCAATTACCGGTCTGGGTTGCCAAAGACGCAGGATACTTTGAGAAACAAGGCCTTGACGTTGAGCCCGTGCAAATCCGCGGCGGCTCGCTCATAACAGTTGCGATTCTAACAGGGAATTTGCAGTTTTCCGGCGCCGGCGCCGAATCTGTAGTGGCGGCCCGCGCTGCAGGCGGTGAAATCGTCTTGCTTGCCTGTCCTGTCGACGTGGATCCTGTCTACTTGATCACCCGCCCCGAGATCAAATCAGCCGCAGAACTCAAAGGCAAGCCGGCCGGAATCACTCGTTATGGCTCGACGACCCATTTCTATCTTCGTACCGCACTAAAGCATATTGGTCTCGACCCCGAGCGAGACATACTTATTTTGCAACTGGGCGCTGGACCGGAGATGGTCGCCGCCCTCCACAACGGGTCGATTGCCGCAGCCGCTTTAACCCACCGCTATGCGCTCCCGTTCTTGGAGCGCGGTTGGCCAGTTCTCGTCGATCTCAGCAAGACCGATCTAGTCTATCCCTCTTCCTGCGTCACCAGCAGTCGCGACTTCATCAAGGCGGAACCGGTGGTCGTACAGAATTTTCTCAGGGGATATGTCGCCGGCATCAACCGAATCAAAAAGGACCACGGCTTTGCGGAGAAGTCTTTCGCCAAATGGATGCGTGAGAAGGACCGGGGGGTCGTCAAAAAAACCGTTGCAACCTATGCGCGGCTCTATAAATCGGCACCCTACGTTCCCGACAAGGGAATTGAAAATGTCCTGAAAGACATGGTGGTTAAAAGGCCCGAATTCAAGCAATATCTAGGTTGGCCTGAATTCTTCCGGGAGAACAAGCCGCTGGAAACCGTCCTACGGGAAAAATAGCTACTGCCGATTTGCCACAAAGGCCTAGCGCTACCGGAGCCGCAACGCAAAGTCAAAAGACGATTTACCGCAAAGAACGCGAAGGCGTAAAACGCATTGTCAGTGTCGCGTTGGGAAAAGGCAAATCTGACTTTTGCGTCCAATGCGTTCTATGCGGTTCGAATTTCTTTTTTCAACGGCCTCTAACGCATTTCAAGAAACTCTAAGCGTACCCCTTCCGGCCCCTCAAAGAAACAGACCTTGCGTCCGTCCGGTAGTACCCGTTCTTCAAGTACCTTGATACCATCAGCCTTGATCTTCGCCACTTCACCCGCGAAGTTATCGGTATCGATGGCGACATGTTCGAGACCGTAGAACTGTCCCAACTTCTGTTCTGCCAGAAATTCTGTCACGTTCAGCTCAACCCCGTGCAGATTAAGACGAAAACTCTTCCGGCCGTTTGGCAGAGCCCGCTCCGAAACGATCTTGGCACCGACATATTTGACGTACCAGTCTACCGTCTTCTGCGGATCCGGCGTCTTGAGATGGAGATGATTGATCTTGAAAGCCATAGTGTCCTCCTTTTGCGCATTTGATTAATAGTGACACCAATTTACTAACCGCAAAGAACGCAAAGGTTATAGAAAAATTATTTCTGCCTTTGTGCGCTTTGCGTTCTATGTGGTTAACCTTCTTTCGTAATTCCGCTCCCTTACTAGTCGGATTATTAACCGCAAAGAACGCAAAGATCACATAGAAAATCTCCTTTTGAGTTCTTGGCGCCCTTTGCGGTTACTCTCTTATTTTCTTCGGTTCTCCCCAAGTTTTCAGGATCACCTGCGCGATGTTTCGTCCACGGATTGCGATTACCTTCTTTCCTGTCTCCGCGCTCCCTGATTGTGGTGATCCGAAATAGCCACGGCCTCCGCTGAGACTTGAGTAGTCCCGGGTTTCACCGCGAAAGGCGTCCACGTCATAGTCGAAGTTAGCGTCGAGCCGACCAAGGATCTCTCGCCTCACCATCTCAGGAAAAGCGTGCAGCGCCAGCGACGTCTCCCATTCCCCACCGTGCCCCTCACGATCCGGCCGGACGCTGCGGGACAATTCAGGGACGCCCTCGCGATAACACGCAGCGGTCAAATCCGGATCGCTGGTGAAACCGACGCAGAGAACCCGAGCAGTGTTTTCTTCGATTAGTATTCCGCGCGCCTCGTCCAGCGCTTTCATATGACCGAGATCTCGATGGCCGTTGAGAATCACAAGCCGATCGAGCCCGTGCCGCGCGAGCGAACGCCCGATATCCACGACCAGCGACCTAAGCGTTTCCGGCTCGAGGGATAGCGTGCCAGGAAAGTCGATGGCCGCCCGCGCCACGCCGTAGGAGATGGTCGGCGCCATGACGACTTCATAGCCTTTCTCCTCCAGATGCGGCGCAGCCGCTTCTGCATAGACCTCCGCGGCAAAGGAATCGAGCCCCAGCGGCAGGTGCGCACCGTGCTCCTCCACCACTCCAACCGGCAAAATCACGAGCGCACAACCGGAACGCGCTACGCGTTCTACATCTGGAAACGGGATCTTTGCGAGGTGCTGCATTCTTGTTCCCCTCACGGCAATGTCGAAGTTACGAGATACTCTGGCATCTCTTTCAATCTCCGTATAGCTCGGCTGGAGTCTTCCTTGCAAGCTTCGTTTGGTAACCGTCAAGTTCATAGTCCAGATGACCCCAAAGCGCCAATCAATCGCTTTATTCTGTCGGTCTGTTTGACGTGGTGTATCGTTCTGATTATATCCTTGGTGTTCTTCGCAGCGGCGCATACAAATGAAATGGAAAACACCGAAACTCTCCGCCAACTTATCGATCTTGGGAAGAGCATCAAGTTCCGGTGTCGAGAAACTCAGCGATTCACACACGATTGAAACCGGCGGCGTCCTTTCTTCGTATCAGTTCCTGACACTATATTTCCCTGCGTTTATTCTCGCCCTGGGCTACAGTATCGCGACACCCGCCATTCCGGTATTTGCCAAATCTTTTGATACCGGTTTCGGTGTTGCTTCTCTCGTCATTGTCGTTCACGCCCTCGGTGGACTCATTGCGGCGGTGCCCACGGGTTTTCTTGTCGACCACTGGGGCCGCCGGCCGATGCTTTTTGCCGGTCCGCTGCTGATGGCGGCCTCATCCTGTCTCACGGCCGTGGCTCAGAGCTTTCCCGAGCTTCTCTGCTATCGCTTTCTCGGCGGTGCGGCGATGGAAATGTGGCGGCAAGCCCGATTGGCGATCATTGCCGACGTCAGTAAAAGTCGCCAACGGGGCCGGCAGATGAGCGGCATGGTGGGCACCGAAGGCGCCGGTAGGCTCCTGGGACCGGCGGTGGGTGGAATACTCGGTGCATGGAGCATCCGTTTGCCGTTTGTCGTCCACGGAGCGCTGGCGTTTCTCGCCATCGTGCCGAGCTTCTTTCTGATTCGAGAATCAGCGCCGATCGAAAACAAAGGATCTAGCAAAAACCAAGAGGATCAGCTCAATACGCGGGCGCTGCTGGTGATGATGTTGGAGGCTCGGTACCTGAGCTTTCTGTCCGCGCAGTTTTTCGCATCCATGACTCGAGGGGTACTGTGGGGAGGCACCCTGTTGCTTTACGCCGCCTACGCTTATGACGCGGGACCTCAATTATTGGGGGGACTCGCAACGACCAGCAGCATCGTCGGAATCCCGATCACACTTTCGTGCGGCTATTTGATGGACCGCTTCGGACGCAAAACCACGATGGTGCCGGGATTTGTCTTCATCGCATTCGGTCTCATGTTTCTTGCATCGAGCGCGCAATGGCACTGGACCCTTGCCAGTTTCATCGCCGGCTTTCTTTGGATTCAAGGCGGCCATAGTATTACCGCCGGGAGCATGCAGGTGCTCGGCTCGGACATGGCTCCGGCGGTTGCGCGAGGACGGTTCTTTGGATTTTGGCGTCTTGTCGGCGAGATCGGAAGCCTCGTCAGTCCCGTTCTTTTCGCCCTGGTAGCGGAGCAGATGACATACAGCGCGGCGTTCGTTTTGTTCAGTCTTTGCGCTCTCGCTACCGCGGCGTTGCTCGCCTTTTCGGTCAGTGAAACGGTGGGGCGGGGAAAACTTTAGCTGAGCCCAGCGCGGCTACGCCGTAACCAAAGAGACAAGCCTTGCTTCACCACAGAGACGCAACATGAACTTATTACAATCCTCGCAAACCACTCATTCGAAACGCAACCTGGCCATTAGCGGTGTCATGCTGGTCATCTTTCTTTACGCCATCGATGCCACCATCGTCAGCACGTCGATGCCGACCATCGTCGCCAAACTAGGCGGGCTCGAGCTGTACAGCTGGGTTTTCTCGATCTACATGCTCACCTCGGCGCTGACAACCCCGCTCTTCGGCAAGCTGGCAGATTTATTCAGTCACCGGCGTTTGATGCTCATCGGCATCGGCATTTTTGTCCTTGGATCGATATTGTGCGGCGCGGCGCAAAGCATGGAGATGCTGGTTCTTTTTCGCGCCATTCAAGGGTTGGGGGGCGGCGCGATCTATGCCTTGGCCTTCATCGTGGTCGGCGTTCTGTTTCCTCCGGAAGAACGCGCCAAAATGCAGGGCATCATCAGCAGCATTTGGGGGCTCTCATCGATCCTCGGCCCTTTGGCCGGTGGACTCATTGTTGAGCATACAAGCTGGCGTTGGGTCTTTTTCGTCAATCTCCCGATCACGGCAATCTCTGTCGGCCTGATCGTCGTCGGACTCAAGGAAGAAAAGGCCGAACGGCACGCGCCGAAGCTCGATCTCTTGGGGGCCGGGACTCTTCTCTTGGGTTTGATATTGATGTTCTATGGGCTCTCGCACAGCGCCCACGCCAATCAACCGTTGAATGCGGAGCTCTTGTCCATCCTCGCTCTGTCTGTGGTGGTTCTTATTTTCTTCTATTTCCTCGAACAACGCGCCGAGGAGCCCATCATCCCCCTCGATCTTTTTCGTTTGAACCTTTACCGGACTTCCTCGCTCGTGTCGACGCTCGCAGCCATGGGGGTGTTTGGCGCCATCAGTTATTTGCCACTCTATCTCCAAGGCGTGCTCGGCATGAGCGCGTCGGGCGCCGGACTGATTTTGTTGCTTCTGAGCCTTGGATGGACGGCCGGCAGCCTGATCGCGGGTCAGGGAATCAATCGATGGGGCTACCGAAGAGTCGCCGGCGCGGGAATGACCTGCATGGCGATCGGCTTCGGCATATTCGTAGTCATAGGTCATTCCGTCACGCTTCTTTTGGTACTGCTTGCCAGTTTGTTGATCGGCGTGGGAATGGGGACGGCAAATCTCACGACTTTGGTGGCGGCGCAGAGCGCCGTGCCGATTCGACGCATCGGCGTGGCTACTTCCACACTTATGTTGTTTAGAACCTTCGGCGGCGCCTTTTGTATCAGTCTCATGGGAACGGTTCTCTTCAACCGCATGCAACAGGGCTTGGAGAAAATTGGCAGCGGCCTGTCTACAACGGTGCGTGACAAAGTCGCCAATCCGCAGAATCTGTTGGAACCTGCGACGCGAGCATCGATCCCACCAGAATTCTTGCCGCAACTGATCGACCTCCTAGCCGATTCCATCTGGTACGCCTTCTTGACCGCGTTCTTGCTGATGGTCATCGGTTGCGTGGTCAGTACCCGGATGGGCTCCTATACGCCGGCGAACACACCCAGGCCGGACGGGAAGCCCAGCAGGTAGGGGACAAGAGTTTCGGGTTTCAGGTTTCATGTTGACTCGAGGTTCGGAACTCGAAACCCGAAACGCGTACACGCCGTTGACAGATGACGCCTGCTCCCTGTACAGAGAGTGCAGGCTCGAACATTGAGCTACTCCAGGAGACGAACCGTTATGAACAATGAACCAACTGCAGAAGCGACAACTTCCACTGCACTTGGCGTGCAAATCCTCGATGCCACCGATCAACAGAAACGTCTCGCCCTTGGGCTGATCAGCACCTGTCATACACTCAATCATCTACAATACAGCATCACCTCGGTCCTCTATCCGGTGATAATGAAAGAGTTGGGGTTTGGCCTCTTTCAACTCGGAGTGATCTCTGCCGTATCGAGTTTTGTCGGGCAGGGCCTGCAGGTTGTCTATGGATTCATCACCGGAATGTTCCGACGGACTGCTATTCTGGGAGCCGGCAATGTCATTGTCGGCATAACCGCTATGCTGCAGTATTTCGTCGGCAGCTATCCGCAACTCTTGGCCGCGCGCGTGGTCATTGATGCCGGTTCCAGTCCGCAGCATCCGCTGGGTTCGAGTATCTTGTCTCGCTATTACCCAAAGGCTCGCGGTTGGGCACTCACCTTCCATCACTCGGCGGGCAATCTCGGATCGTTTATCGGGCCTGCGTTAGCGTCATTAGCCCTGCTCTATATGGGATGGCGAACCGCTTTCGTCGTCTTCGGGATTTTCAGTCTGGCAATGGGATTGACCTTGTTTCTGCTGCGAGATTACACGTCCGCTCCGGACGAACGCGAGGGCAAGAAGAGCATATTCAAAGCCAACCTTAACGCTTATATTATCTGCCTCAAGAATCGTAATATTCTGCTCACATCGCTTGTCCTTATGGTGGGCGCTGCGGGAAGAGGAACCGGGATCAATGCAACTTATCTCGTCCCGTTTTTCATGGACCGGTTCAACATAAGCGCATCCACCGGCGGGATGCTTTTAACAGTCATGATGGGTGCCGGTCTCATTGGCCCCCTCGCCATCGCCTGGCTCTCGGACCGCACTGGCAAACGCACGTTCATCACTCAAGTGACCTTGCTCCTGTCGGCGATCATGACTGTCTGGCTGGCACAGCATTCCAACTTGGGTCCGCTGTTTTATTTGAACTTGGTTTTCTACGGCGCCGTTGTTCAAGCTCGCGGAGCGCTCACGCAGACGATGATTGGCGACTTCGCCAGCGTCGAGCTGACCGACGCGGCGTTTTCGATCTACTATTTCGTCGGATTCGTCTCGGGACCAATCTGGACTCTGATCATCGGATACATGATGGAGCATTACGGTTTTGCCCCCGCCTTTTACGTCGCTGCCTCGACGTACGTCGCCGGGATGCTCTTGCTGTTGCTGGTGAAAGAAAAACCCGCAAAGGTTTGATGAAAAAGGATCATCTATGATTCGGGTTGCCTTTGTCATCGGCGGCTATCCGCCGGAGGAACATAAGCGACGAGCTGACGTTGCCCTGTCTTACGCCACTCAAGAAATTCAAGTGGGGATTGTCGACGTGGCGGCCAGTCCCTACTTTTTCGGGATGACTCCAGCGGAAATCCAGTGGGTGGCACCGGCGTTCATCGAAAGCTTCAAACGCGCGGAGAGAGAAGGTTACGATGCCGTCGTACCACTCGGCACCTTGGAGTTAGGAGTTGATGGAGGAAAGTCCGCCGTTGATATTCCGGTTATCGGTCCAACGGAAGCCGCCTTGCATGTGGCGTCTCTCGTGGGCGACCGGTTCGGCCTGATTATTTACCATCAAAGCCAGATGCCGTTTTTGCGCGCTATCGTGCGCCGTTACGGTATGGAACATCACGTGGTCGATTTTGGTGTGACGGGTTTCGATTTGCCGGATTTGGCGGCGCACCATGACGAGGTCGTCGAGAACTTCGTCAAAGAAGCCAAACGGCTTATCCAGCAGGGCGCCGAAGTCATCATTCCCATGGGGATCAGCCAGTGCCCTGTCCATATCAAACCGGACTGGCTTCAGGAGCAACTCGGCGTTCCCGTGGTCGAAGCCATCGGCGCGCCGATCCGAATGGCCGCTCTGCTCGCCGGTCTCGGACTTAAACAAAGCCGCGTGCGCTGGCCGAAATCGCGGCATTAGGCTGAGTGCGCAGTTCAAAGTTCCGGGTTCAAAGTTCAAGGCAAGAGACATTTTCACCTCGTGTACGTTGAACCCAACTTTGAACCTTGAACTACTAGGGGGACATGGAAATGCACAGGCTAATTCGCTTGATTGTTTGTTGCTCTCTAGCATGGGGCCTGTGCCCCGAGGCTCGGCCGTCGCGTTGGAACGTATCGTTATCGCGTATCCAACGACCAGCAGCCAGTTCATCCCGCTTTGGTTCGCGCGCGATGTCGGCCTCTACGAAAAGTACGGTTTGGACGCCCAATTAGTTTATATTCAAGGCGGCAGCATCCTTCTCCAGGCGATGCTTGCGGGGCAAGCCCACGCCGCCCAAAACGGTATCGCCGAAACGATGGTAGCGGTTCTTCGCGGCGGCGATGTCAAGATACTGGGCGTCACAGCAAACATATTTCCTTACAGCTTGATCGTCTCGAAGAACGTCACGAGCGCTAAGGAACTGGTGGGCGGTAGAATCGCCGTTAACCGACTCGCCGACGTGAGCGCGATCGCATCTAGGGTCGCTTTGCGAAATCTAGGGTTAAATCCTGATAAGGACGTGACGATGCTTCAAGTAGGAGGGTCACCGCAACGGCTCGCAGCTTTGCAGTCCGGCGCCGTTCAAGCCGCTGCACTCGATTTCATGTCCGGACTTCGCCTTGCCAAACAGGGCTATGCGGTACTCGCGCAGGTGAGCTTGAATTATCCGTACTTGGGGCCCGTGGTATCAGCAAAATTTTTACGGGAAAACCCCGCTGCCACCGAAGCCTTCGTCAAAGCTTTTGTTGAGGCTATAGCGCGCTTCAAGCGCAATCGTGAGGAAGGCATCAAGGCTTTGGCCCGCTACATGAAATCCAATGAGACAGACGTTCTCAATAAAGCATACGACTTTATCGCCAACGAGTTTTACGCCGAGAATCTGGAACCCGATCCCAAAAGCTTTCAGGAGCTCGTCGGTGAGGTGAGCGTACGAGAACCGGTGGCGAAAAATGCCACTATTCCTCAGGTCTTTGATTTGACGATTGTCCGCAAGCTGGAAAAAGAAGGTTTCTTCAAAACCGTTTTCAAAAAATAGAAGTGCGGGCTGCTGTCAATTTCGCTGCTTCCTTCGCGCCCTTTACGGCCTTGCGCGAGCCCCCTCTTTGGTCTACCCCCTTAGCTAAGGGGGAGATTTAGTGGGGGTCGCCAGGATGCCAACTTTACTTCCTAAATAATGCCCTTTAAGTGTCTTTCTTATACGGGCCTTTTCCGGGCCGGTAGCTGCCTTCAATAAACTGTTTGATCCCCTGATCCTTCCAGGCGCTGTTCTGAAGAAATGACAATTGATCGCTCTTGGCGCCGCTGTAGGAGAGCGCGGCTTCGATATCCGGGATCAGCAGGCTGTCGCGATAGGCTTCTTTGCATGCGCGGAGTGCTAACGACTGTTTAGCGCACAATTTCTCAACGAGCTTTTGAACTTCTTCCTCCAATCGCTCTCGGGGCACGGAGTAGGTAATCAAGCCGATCTCTGCCGCGCGTTTGCCGTTGAACTGATCGCCAGTCAGGATGTAATAGATGGCTTCCCGCGGGCGCATGATCGCCGATATCTGTTTGCTCACCGGTCCACCAGGAAAATGGCCGAAGTTGACTTCCGACAGTCCAAACATGGCTTCGTCGGCAGCGATGGCGATGTCGCAACCGGCAACGATGGAAAACGCCCCGCCGAAGCACCAGCCATTCACCATCGCGATGGTCGGCACCGGAAAGGAACGCAGAATCCGAACGCGCCATTCGAGAGATTTATCCAACAGAGCTTCGAACTCCATGCGATCCCGCTGTTCATAGAAAAATTCCTTGAGGTCTTCTCCCGCGGAAAAACTGTCTCCCTTGCCGGTGATGACCAAAACGCGAAGGTCCTTGTCGTACTTTAAAGCGCTGAGCAGCTCCACCATCTCATAATGAAGCTTCGGGCTCATGGCGTTTTTTTTGTGCGGCCGGTTCAAAGTCACGGTGACAACGTCGTTTTTACGGTCGACGAGAATCGTTTCGTAATTCGCCATTATGGATTGCCCCCTTTTTCCAACTATCTACTCCAAGCTTCATCAAAGCCCCCTCTTTCCCCGTTTGTCAAAGGGGGATTTCTGGATTCTTTGCGAGCTTAGCGTTATTTGCTCGGCGGGAGAAAATTTCTGGAACTCTTCCGTCAAACATTCTGAACGGAAGCTTTACAGATGTAGGCTGCGATAACCCACGACCCATTCAGACATTTCGCGACTTGACCCACCGGGCGCGGCTCTGGGACAGGCCCAAGCCCGCCAGCAGCGCCGCCATTCGAATGGGTGTGCCGATGCCTTCGACCACGGGTACACCGAGCTGTTTTTGAAGCCAATCGGCTTTGATATGCACCGGACATTGGCTGATGCCCATCGGGTAGATCACTTCCGCGCCCTGCTCGACCAGTCTTTTAGCTTCCTTCACAAAGTTATCCACGACTTCGTCATGGTGCGCAGCCAAATCCGGCAGATCAAAACCGCTGACGCCGAAGCCGACCAAGCGATGCTCCATTCCATAGCGTCTGAATAATCGCGCGTGAAAAGGTAACCAAGCTTGGGTGATAGACCATGACTCCGAATCTGTCGCCGATCAGCGATGCGACGTGGAGACAGGCTTCGGTGGGACCGACCACAGGAATATCGACAGCCGATTTGCCGCCGTCGACGCCCAGGTCAAGCGTGCCTAGAGGGCACCACGGCGTCGTAGCCTTCTTTCTCCGCACGCTTGAAAGCATCGATAAACGCCGGCGCCACTAGCTGAATTTCCGCCGGCGTCATCCCGTAAAAATACGGGCTGGCGGCGACATCGACGATCCCGACTTGAATTTCCGGCGACGAGTACGACAACGCCACATCGGCGCGTCGTTTATGCTCTTCGGGCGGATACCCGCCGATGACAAATCCAACACGAATCATATGATGCCCTCTACGGGTTGCGCCTGCACAGTTATGCCAAAAATCTGGGTGGCTTGCTCAAATTTCGGAGACGCACCACAGAGGCACTGAGGACGCAGAGAGGGAGAGTTTTAAGTAAAAAATCTCTGTGCACTCGGCGTCTCTGTGGTAAATCCCAGGTTTCAGTTTTTCGTTGCGGCTTTGCAGCGCTAGGCTACTCGATATGCAACAGCTGGCGCGCGTTGCCGCCGTATATTTTTGCCAAATCCGTCTCGCTCAACCCTGACTCCTGGACCACCCCAACGGCATGTTCAGTGTACTGCTTTCCCTCTTGCCCGAGCCCGAAGGGATAGTCCGTGCCGAATACGATTTGTTCGGAACCAAACATTCTGGCAACGCAGGCGACGATGGCTTCGTCAGTGGGTCCCGCCGTGTCGTAAAAGAGTTGGCCAAAATAGTGGCTGGGTTTGTACTGGCTTTTGCCCTCACGAAAGGCCCTCTCGATTCTACGGGTTAAAAAGGGGATGGCTCCGCCGACGTGGGCAGCAATGATTTTGAGGTTTGGATATTTGTCGAAGAAGCCTCCCAGCGCGAGTCTCGATAACGCAAAGGTCGTATCCACCGGTAGCCCAATGAGGTGATCGAGACGGTAAACGTTCCACTCTTTGGGCAACGGCCGCTCCAGCGGATGAAGAAACATCGCCAAACCACTTGCATTCGCATAGGCAAAGAAAGGCGCGAACTCGGGTTCATCCAGCGCGCGTTCTCGAATATGGGTGCAGAGAGTAATACCGGAGAATCCGGGGAAACGCCTTGCTCTCTCTAGCTCTTTGCACGCCTGGTCGGCGTCCATCATGGGAATGGATGCAAACATCCTGTACCGTTCTGGATGCTTTGCGCATATTTCCGCGTATTCATCATTAGCGACCTGAGACATTTCAATCGCTGGCTGGCGATTTTCCCAATCGAAGTACTCGTACATCTGTGGCAATGATAAAACCTGTAACGTGACATTCCAGCGATCCATTTCACCCAAGAATCTATTCTCATCCCATTCCCAGATGCTTCTTATGGCAAGCGGTCGGGAAACGCTTTTTCTTAGCACTTTCGTAAACTCGGGCGTAAAGGCATGGGCGTGAACATCTATCCTCACCCCGCTCTGCATTAATTAATTTCGTTGCCATGAGCTTAGACCTCGTCATTGGATTATTCAAGCCCAGAGGGAAACGATAGCGACACTCTGTCATCGAGGAGCGAGCTTGGAAGAGTGAAGGCATGGAGACGAACTGCTGCATTGCCGTGTTGGGTGCTTGGCTCGACCTTCGTAATTCTCCAAAGACGTTTGCTCGGCAAGTTTGGTTTGAAGGTTGATCCAAGCCACAGGCCTGTTGCCGTCACTCTGGAGAGCTTCCCCTCGATGCCTGTCACGCTAAATAATCCAGGCTTGTTATTTAAAGAACCCTTTATCCGATAACTCTTTAATAAAGCTCCCGTCAAACACATCCTCCATCCGCAGCGAAGCTACCTTGGGGTTTCTTGGCGCCAGCATATCAAAGACCAAGCTTGAACCCTTTCTCCGTCGGCAGCGGTACTTTCTCATAAACGTGGTCCTTGACGTACAGCCACTGTCGCTCTAACAGCTCCTGGTTCGGATTTCTCAAATTGCGCGCCGTGATCGCAATCGACTCTTCTTTGTTTTGTTGGAAAAATCGAACCCCTCTCATGTATCCTCTGATCAACGCCAGCACCGCGCCTCGATTGGCCTGCGCGTATCTCCTGGTTGTAAATATCGCGGTAAATGGGAATTCGACGCCGAGATCGATCAAATCCAAAACCTTGTAGAGGCCCGCGCCGCCGCCGATAAAAGTCGCGCCACCGACGGTGGCGGCATCGACGGAACCGACCCGAAGCGCGGCGAGCCGCTCCGCCGATCCTCCGGTAACCAACATGGTCACCTGCTTCGGATCGACGCCCAACTGCCTGAGAGCGATGCGGGTGGCGACTTCATCCGACCCCCCCACGGCGCCGATGCCGATTTTCTTGCCGACAAGATCGCCGGCGCTCTTTACCGGCTGGCGCGTCACGAAGGTGTAGTCCAATCGGTTCATAGGAACTGCCACGATGACCGCGTCTTCGCCCGCCGCCCGTGCCCCAATCGGACCCGCGGACCCCGCGATGCCGGCTTGAATCTCTCCAGCCAAAAGCGACTGAACTCCCCTTATGTTCCCCTGAATGTAGGTTATTTCAACCTCAATGCCCTCTTCTTTGAATAGTCCTTTATCCCGCGCGATCCATAATGGCGCGAAATCAATGACGATGCTAGGAATGGCCACGCGCATTCTCTTTAGCGGCTCTGCTCCGATGGCTATTCCAGGCGCCAACAGGCCAAAAAAATAACAACCAGCGACAATCGCTGCTCCCCAAGTGACTTTTCCCGCGCGACCTTTCGTCATGTTGCTTCTCCCCAGTACATCAGTAGACCTTGAATTGTTCGCTTCACAAGTGCTCTAATCGATCGTCGCGCTCTAACGTTGGAGTGGATACGGAGGCGACGAAAAAACATTACTCTTCCGGATTTGCCCGGAGAAGAGCGCAAACGTTAACAACAAAGTTGCAGATGTTTGACTAATCGATCGCGCCATGGACCGTTTTCGAACCATGCAGAGCTTTGTCGAAGTCATTAAACTTGGCAGCTTCTCCGAGGCCGCCAAGACTCTCGGCCTGTCGCGCGCGCTGATTTCGCGCCATGTGACGGACCTGGAGAAACACCTCGGTGTTCGGCTGCTGACGCGGACGACACGCCGCATAACTCTGACAGAGGCCGGGTCGGAGCATTTCAATTTTTGCCAGCGCATTACTAAAGAGATCGAAACGCAAGACACTTCCCTCAAACGGTTGCAAAGGGAGCCGGCAGGATCGCTAAAAATTCTTGCCCCCAAATCTCTTACTACCTTGGCGCTGGGGGACGCGATCGCGAGTTTCGGGGCGGCCTATCCTCATCTTCATATCAGTCTCATGCTCGATGACCTTTCGTTTCGGAGCTACGATTTTATCGAACGCGGATTCGATGTCGCTGTGCATACGACGCCGGTTCGCGAATCAAGCCTGGTTGCCAGAAAAATTGCCAATTTGCGTTGGCTGCTTTGCGCCTCGCCCAAATATCTCGCGCAACATGGCGAGCCGCGCCGGCCGCGGGATCTCACCCGGCATCAGTGTTTAATCCATGTGAACTCGGATCCGAGCGACCGGGTTTGGCGTCTCCGCGACGCCAAGGGATTAGCCTCGGTAAAAGTCCAGGGACCGTTCGCCTCCAATAGCGTGCTCGTGCTGCGCAAGGCCGCATTAGAGGCCTTGGGCATCGCAATCTTGCCAGCCTACTGCGTTAGAGGGGATCTCAAGTCAGGAGCCCTGCGCGAGGTGCTTGCCGACTTCCCGATTCCCGTTCACCCGCTTTCTCTTGTTTGGGCCCCCGGCCGCGAAACGCCGAAAAAAATTCGCCACTTGGCCGACTTCCTCGCGGATTGGTTCCGTCACCACCCTGTGCCGCAATAGGATTTCCTTCAACCCCAGTCCTTCAGTTTAATGCCGGGCTCGTTACATTCGCGTTTCGGGGTCGGGCAGAAAGCTGTCGAGTTCGGCATTGCTGAGCCGGCGTGGAATGCGGGATTGCCCTTCGGCGATGAGGTCGTCAGCGCGCCAGGTCCATAGGCGGACGATGTCGTCGCTGCAGACAGTAGCGATCAGGCGTGAATCGGGGCTGAAGCAGGTATCGAGGACACGATCCGGGTGCTCCAGACGTGCCAGTTCGGCGCCATCCGCGAGCTGCCAGACTCGCGCGCTGCCGTCGGTGCCGGCGCTAACCAGATGCGCGCCGTCGGGCGAGAGTTCGAGACTGATCACACCTTCGTGGAATGCGTTCATCAGCGGTCGGCCGTTGTTCAGCTCGCGAACTTCGATCTTCTGCTCGCCGGAGACGCATGCGATCCGGCGTCGCGCGAAGTCGAGGTGCGGCCGGCCGGCATGCTCGACGATTGTTCGACCATCCGTAAGCTGAACAACGGAACCGCTCGAAGCGTACGAGTCGCGCAACAGCGCCAGGTCTTGTGTCACATCAAAGGCACCGAGGAGTCGGGATTTCTGGATCGCCAGCGTCGCGACGGAAGCTCCGTCGACAATGCGCCAGACGCGGACGGAGTCCGGCAGCACCACGGCCAGATGCGTGCCGGCGGCGTCAAAAAGCAGGTCGGCGACTTTGTCCTCGGATGCAAAGCATCGCTCGAGCCGGCCGTCGGCAATCCGTCGTACCAGCACCGCGCCGCCGGCCGCCATGGTGGCCATTTTCCGACCGTCGCGCGTGATGGCAATCGGCGCCAATTCAATCCGGCGGCGGAGCGCTAACGGCACCGCACGCGTGACGTCCCACAGGCGAAGATGCGGGTCGCCTGCAGGGGTTGTGCCGTAGCTCGGGTTGCCGACGGTGACCACGTGCTGCGCTTCGTTGCCGGCAAAAACTTGCGTCCAGATCGACCCCGTCTGATCCAAGCGGATCGCCGGCTTTGTGCGATCGGCCGGCACGACCAGCGACCCGTTCTCCGGCGCTTTCACCAGCAGGTGTTTCGCATCGGCGCTGAAGGCCAGCGACGTGAACTGCGCCGCGTGCGCTTGGCGCAACGCGCTGGCGGTGTCCGCATCCCACAACGTCAGGTGCCGGCCGGTCGAGACGCTGATGTGGTAGTTGGCATCGCAGGCCACACCGCTGGCGAGATCTTCCGCCGGTGCTGTAAACAGTACGTCACCGTCGCTGTTCACCAGCGATATCTGACCTCCGGAACGCAGGTGTTTGGCATCGCGATGAGCGACGACGAGGAAACGCCCGTCGGATGCCAGCGCCGCGCAGTAGGCCTGGTTGCGCACGCGGTACCGGGCGATGAGTCGAGCGAAGCGTGGCTCCCAAACATGGACGGCGTTTCCGTGATGCGTAAAGGCCAGCAGGCGTCCGAGACCGTCGCCTTCGAAGTGGTCTATCGCATCGTCGTGCGCGAGCCGGCTCATCGTTTCGGCGGCTTCAGGGTCGGCCAAGCGCAAGGCAAGAGCGCCTGCGCAGATCTCCGACGGCGGCCCGGAACCAAAGGCGAACACCGTCACCGCGACCCAGTCGCCGTCATCCGCGATGGCCGCGCGGAGCGGGCGCCCATAGAGTTCCCAGAGGATGCGCGGGGACTCCTCGACGCCGATGTTCCAGGCCAACACGCGAGTATGGCCGGTGGGACTCGAGCCGGTAACCGCAACCAGAAAGTTGTCGACCAGAGCGATGGCGGCGGGTTCGTCTTCAAGTTCGACGGTGAACGGGCTGCCCTCGCTGCCGAGGGGCCATACCTGCAGCGGTCCTTTCCGCAGCGAGCCGGCCGCCGCGATCCACGTACCCTCAGGATGAAGGGCGATCATATCCATGCCCGCACCAGGACGACATCTTCCCAATCTCACGCCATCGGTACTGCGATGCACCTGCACGACACCGTCGGTGCCTCGAACCACGATCGTTGCATCGCCGGCCCCGAATTCTACGCGCTCGGCCTGCAGCCCGAGGTGTACTCTCCAGACCACGGCGCCACTCGCCACCTCGACCAACTGCAGCATCCTACGGACGCCGATCGCGAACACGCCGCCGCCTCGCGCCATCGCCACTGCAGCGTCGCGGGGATGTTTATGACGGACCAGAGGTGGCCGCGGTACGAGGGTGAGCGAGCGCCGCAGCGCGCGGTCACCTTCGACAGTAGGCCAGCGCCGCAAGGACTCGATGGCCAGCAGCGCGGGCGTCTCAACGGCGTACTCGGCCGAACCGCGAGTCAATTCCGATTGCGCGGCCAGTTGCCGCGCGAGCGCCTTCAAGTACAGCTCGCGTTGGCGGGCTGCGGCGGCGGCATCGGCAACGCGGCTCGCTTCGATGAACTCGGCGTGCAGGCGGCTCAGGGCTCTGTCGCCGCGCCGGCCGGACTCGGCGAGCCAGCGCAGGGCATCCTGCAAACCCTGTCCGCTGAGCAAACGGCTCGGATCGCGGCGATGCTGCAACCATTCGCGTGCCCGCGTCAGCAAACGGCTGTGATCGCGTATCCAGTCGGGATCGCGGTCCGCTGCCTTGACGAGGCGGTCCACGAGTCCATCAATGCCTTCACGCAATCGAACAAACAACCAGTTCGGCACCTGCAACGTGGCCGGAACCGTTTTCGCATCGACGTCGCGCCACACGAGAGGCGCCAGCCTCTTCTTCCCTTCAACCGCCAGTCGTAATTCACTGCGGCAGGCTGCCGATGTCACCGCATCGGGGCTGAGGATGAAGACGAACACGTCGGCGGCGTCGATCGCAGCGCCAATTTCTTTGCGCCACGGCGCCAGTGCTCCGATGTTTTTCAGATCCAGCCACGCAAGACGCCCGCGAGCTGCCAGGCCGCGACGCAACTTCATCGCGAAGGCCTTGTCCTCGCGTGCATACGAAATGAAAAACTGCGCGGTGTTGGGTTTTCCGGTCATGCCGAATTTCAACTTGCGGCGGTAGCGCGGGTTTCGTCAAGTTGTTGAGGCTGAAACGCTCATCGGCCCCAAGTTGACATAATGTCGCCATATCGGCTACTGTCCCGCCCACAATGGGCGTGTGAGGTGGGTTCGTCTTTCCGCTGGCGCCTTTCAGCTCTTAAAAGTCGTGTTGGCGCCCAATTGTTGGCGGAGTTTTTGAGTTCTCAATGGCGGACCTTCAAAACAAATTCCTATCGGTTGCCGCAATAACCACGCCGCCTGACGGAACTTGCGCGCGCGATCGAGGTCCTCGGTATGGTCGGGGTGAACCTCGGCTGTTCCATCGCGAGTCGCCCTCTCGATGACGCCGCGTTCGCATCTTCTTCGCAGAGTTGAATCGCCGCGGTACGATCGTTTTTCTCCACCCGGTTGGTTGCGGTTGTGGTCCCTTCCTAGAGGATTTGGGATTGGACTTTCCTCTGGGAGCGCCTTTCGAAGATTCTATCGCTGCGATACGGTTGGTTTTGGGCGGAGTTATCCACCGCTTCCCTAAGATTCGATTCATCGTACCCCACCTGGGCGGTACCCTGCCTTTTCTCGTGACGCGGCTCGATAGCTCGTCGGTAGCCAAGGCGGTGGGAGTATAAACCCAGTGAGTATCTCAAGCGCCTGTGGTATGACTCGATCAACGGCAATGCCGCAGCGTTGCGCTGCGCTAGGGAAGCCTTCGGCGCCGATCGGCTGGTGTTAGGCACCGATTTTCCCCACCTGGCGCCCTCGCGCCTGAGGTCAATTTCTACTGCGAAATTCGGCTTCAACCCCAGACTTCGCGCGCCACCCGCACGACCAGCGACAGCTTTGCCATCTCGGCATCGACGGTGATGTTGTTGCCCAAAACCGTGCTGGAAAATCCGCATTGCGGGCTGAGCGCCAGCTGCTCGAGAGGGACGTACCGGCTCGCCTCGTCGATGCGCCGTTTGAGATCGTCGGCACTTTCCATGTCGCCGCTCTTGGTCGTCACCAGGCCGAGGACGATTTTTTTGTCCTGGGGCACGAAACGCAGCGGAGCGAAGCTGCCCGCCCTCGGCGAGTCGTACTCAAGAAAAAAGCCGTCGAGTTTGAATTCGTTGAACAGAATCTCCGCCACCGGATCGTAACCGCCCTCGGCGGCCCAGGCGCTGCGGAAGTTGCCGCGGCAGATATGCATGCATACGGTCATGTTAACGGGCCGGTCTTTGATGCACTCGTTAATCAATTTGGCGTAGGTGTGCGGCAACCGGTCGGGGTCTTCGCCGATATGGCGCACGCTCTCCCGCATCTTTTCGTCGCAAAGATAGGCCATGTTGGGATCGTCAAGTTGGAGATAAGTGCAACCGAGATCCGCCAACGCGTGGATCTCCTCGCGGTAAACGCGCGCCAGGTCGTCATAAAAACTGTCCATGTCAGGGTAGGCCCGCTTGTCGATAGCCGCGCGGCCGCCACGCATGTGCAAAATCGTCGGCGATGGGATGCACAATTTTGCAGTGCGCTGGGTGACCGACTGCAGATACTTGAAATTATCCGTCTCGATGCCGCCGCGGCGCTCGAGCCGGCCGGTGATTTCAAAGCGCGTTGGCGTGCGCTCGATCTCCTGCTCGCCCGCTTTGAACTTGCGCGCGACGCTTTGCTCCGCCACCCCCTCTTTCACAGTCACGCCTTCGAACTGCCGCAAAAAATCCGCATGCCAGATGGTGCGGCGATATTCGCCGTCGGTGATGCCCTGCAGGCCGATCTCTTCCTGCAGCTTGGCCACATCGCGAATAGAGCGGTCTTCTATTTCCCGCAGCGACTCGGCGGAGACAGTTCCTTGCTCATGCTGCTCGCGAGCACGCAAAAGTTCCGGCGGCCGCAGCAAGCTACCGACGTGATCGGCGCGAAACGGAGGTCTCCCGTGGGTCATTTTATGATACCTCTCGCTACAATCTTCAAAACAGTTGTTTTCATCATTGCCACGTTTGAATTGTGACGAGAAGAGCTGAGAGATTAAACGTAAAGTTGCAGTGGTTTGATCAATGCAGCGGGCAGCCCGATCGATTGCACTTATCACACGCTGGCACTAGATTCGCAATGGGTCGATCAACCATCCCTTAGCGCGTTGACCGCCTCCGCCTTCGGTCTTGCGGCAACCGGCAGCATAGACTATAGCTGGAACGGCTTTGAAGACGCTTTTAAGAATGATATTTTTTTCAACGCGAGGAGGAAGTAATTGTTATGCGTTCAGTCAAATCGTCGGTGAAAGGATGGAAGGCCGCGGGAACGGGCGTGGCCGTTCTGATCGTCCTGCAGGCGTTTGGGCTGGGAGCTGTCTGGCCACAGGAACTCGCTGAACCGCGGCTCGACGAGGAAATCGTCAAACAGGAAAAAATCTTCCAGAGGCGAGGCGCGGACGTTCCCAGCGGCTACATCACCAATCGAGGGCTCTCGAACTACGCGGAGCTTCTTCCCTCCGGCTTCTGCGACGCGCTCGACAGGCTGGGCAGCTCGGACCGGTGGCTGGATATCGGCGCGGGCGCCGGGCAGGCCATACTGGACTACTACGCACCCGAAGGCGACGCGCCGTCGGATGAAAAGTGCGTCCGGTCCGGCAGCAAGGCGCGCGCGGTCGCGCTGTCCATAGAGGATCGCCGGACGGACAAGTGGCGACAGCAGGCCGCGAGCCTCGGCGGTGACCGTCTACGGTATCTCTCCGGCAAGCGTCTGCGGCAATATTCGGGCGAGGAGCTTGGAAAATTCCAGATCATTACCGACGTGTTCGGCGGCTTCACCTATACCGAAAACTTGTCCCAGTTCGTCGAGAAGGTGCTGAGCTTGCTGGAGGTCGGCGGCGTCTTCTACACGCTGGTGCCAGGCGTGCACTTAGAGGATGGCAAGGATAAACTCGGCGTCTTGTATCTGACCGAGCTGGAGAATGCCGCCGGCCGCCCCGATAAAGTGTGCTCCTGGCTGAAGCGAAGCGCCGGCGTGCAAGTCACCTGCGAGTCGAAGAGCGACTGGAAAAGGCCCACCGAGTTGATAAAAGTCGAGAAGGTCTTCAGCGATGTCTCTGTCCCGCGCACGAAATTATTGGAGTTCGGGGCGGGATATCCTCCCGACAGGCGATTCCAATTGGAACAGTAGGTCATGCAACTGATTCCAGGCTGTTCAAAAAGGTCCAGATGCGAGGCGCGCGATAAATCGACGAGCGGAGGCGTATTTACTGATACGTTGGAGCGAGGCGATCGAGCGCAACGAAGCAGATGGGCCTTTTTCAACAGCCTGCTCGCCATTCTTTTTTTTCTCGGTATCAGTAGTTTTGCCGCGGCAAACCCTTTTGATGACGCAAGTGCTGCGTACGAGCGCGGCGACTATGTTCAGGGGATAAAACTCTTTCGCCAGCTTGCCGAGCAAGGACACCAATGGGCGCAGAGGAGGCTGGGTTTGATCTATGCAGAGGGGAAAGGCGTGCCGCAGGATTATCAGGAGGCTGTAAAGTGGTATCGCCTCGCAGCAGCGCAAGGAAACGTCCTGGCGCAGTATAGTCTGGGTCTAGCGTATGAAAAAGGGCAAGGCGTGCCGCAGGATTATCAGGAAGCGGTGAAGTGGTATCGCATCGCGGCGGCGCGGGAAGACGAATGGGCGCAGACGAGGCTGGGTTCGATATACGCAGAGGGGAAAGGCGTGCCGCAGGATTATCAGGAGGCTGTAAAGTGGTATCGCCTCGCGGTGGCACAGGGATACGCACCGGCGCAGTCCAGTCTGGGTCTAGCGTATGAGAAAGGGCAAGGCGTGCCGCAGGATTATCAGGAAGCCGTGAAGTGCTATCGCCTCGCGGCAGCGCAGGGAAACCAATTTGCCCAAATTAATCTGGGTGTGATGTATACCAATGGCACAGGCGTGCGGCAGGACTTTGTGCGTGCGCATATGTGGTTTATCCTCGCTGCCGCAGCATTGAGCGGCGATTCTGGAGATACGGCGACAAAGAAGCGAGATAGAATTGCATCAAAAATGACAGCCGAGCAGATTGCAACCGCGCAGGAGATGGCGCGGCGCTGTCAGGAGTCTAAACTTAAGAACTGCGACTGAAGCACATGCACTCAGAGGGGGCTGGCAACGTATGGACAGACCCCCCTTACCGGGATAAAGTTGGGTACACGACAGATTGTCAGGCTTTGGCCATTCGCTTACATAGCGCCCGTGCGCGATGAACAAAACAAAAAGCTCGAAAGTCTGGAAGTAAAAGTCTGACCTTTGTTTCGCCCTGTGAATCGTTCTCGGGAGTAATGTTGCCAGTAACCGCAGCCGCGATCGTCCGATCAGGTTTTCGCATTCCAGCCCTTTTGCTGATCGCCCTCATGGCGTATTCGGCCGGCTGTGCTCGCCAGTTTCCGGCGACTGAAGTCACGCCGATAAAGGCCGCAAACCCAGCCGAGCTCCAGCGATATCTACTGTCCCGCAAGCCCGACGTGGCGCAATTCAGGTCGCGTGGGCCCTTTGCCGTCGTCGAGCGCAGAGACCTGGAAATCCCCCTGGCTTCCGGTCTCACGGTGGAAGCGGACTTATACCTGTGCGTGGCGGCCCGCAAGGCCCCCCTGGTCATCGTGTTGCACGGTCTCGACAATTCCAAGGAGGACCATGCCTTCCAAGCGATGCACTTGGCCTCCTGGGGCATGCATAGCATTGCCCTCGATTTGCCCAAACACGGCCCGTGGATCGCCAACGGCAGAACCCTTGCCAGGCTCGTCGACGCCATTCATCGGACGCCGCAGCTCGTCGACGGCCGCATAGACGCGGATAAGATCATTCTCGCGGGCCACTCATTCGGCGCGACCGCCGTCGGCACCGCGTTGGGGGAAGGCGCCCCCACGCTGGGCGGCGTCCTGCTCGACCCCGCCGGGATCGGCCGGGAATTGCCGCAGTTGCTGAAGCGGATCACCGTTCCGGTGATGGTGATCGGTGCGGACGAGGACATTTTTCCCACTCGCAACCGCGGGCAATTTTACCGCTTTATTCCGGCCGCTGTCGGCGAGATCTCGATACGGGACACGGTCCACGCAGATGCACAGTATCCGAACGGGCACACGCTGCGCGCATTCGAAGACGAACCGGATGACACCGAAGAAGCGCAGATCACTTTCGTCAGCGCGCTGACCGCCTCCGCCTTCAGCCTTGCGGCCACTGGCAGCATAGACTATGCCTGGAACAGCTTTGAAAACGCTTTCAAGAATGGCATTTTTTTCAACGGGAGGAGAAAGTAATGGTCATGCGTTCAGTCAAATCGTCAGTGAAAGAATGGAAGACCGCGGGAACGCGCCTAGCCGTTCTGATCGTCTTGCAGGCGCTTGGGCTAGGAGCTTGCTGGCTACAGGAACCCGCTCCACCGCGGATCGACAAGGAAATCGCCAAGCAGGAAAAAATCTACGGCACCCGGGGCACCGACGTTCCCAGCGGCTACGTCACCGGCCGAGCGCTCGCGGACTACGCGGAGCTTCTTCCCACCGGGTTCTGCGACGTGCTCGGCAAGCTCGGCAGCTCGGACCGATGGCTGGATATCGGAGCGGGCGACGGGCAGGCCATACTGGACTACTACGCACTCGAAGACGACGCGGCGCCGGCTGAAAAGTGCGCCCGGTCCTTTAGCAAGGCACGCGCGGTTGCGATGTCCATCGAGGACCGCCGGACGGACAAGTGGCGACAGCAGGCCGCGATCTTCGGCGACGACCGCCTGCGTTATCTCTCCGGCAAGCGCCTGCGGAACTATTCGGGCGAGGAGCTGGGAAAATTCCAGATCATTACCGACGTGTACGGCGGCTTCTCCTACACCGAAGACTTGTCCCAGTTCCTGGCGAAGGTGTTGAGCTTGCTGGAGACGGGCGGCGTCTTCTACACGATGGTGCAAAGCGTGCACTTAGAGAATGGCCAGGACAACCCGAACACTTGGTATCTGACCCAGCTGGTGGATGCAGCCGGCCGCGACGTGAAAGTCTGCTCCTGGCTGAAGAAGACCACCTGCCTGAACGTCGGCTGCGAGTCGAAGAGCGACTGGGACACACCCACCGAGTTGATAAACATCCGGAAGGTTTGCAGCGACGTCTCTGTCCCGCGCATGAAACTATTGAAGTACGAGGCGGGGAATCCTCCCGGGAGGCGATTCCAATTGGAGCCTTAGGGTGGTGAAACATGGCGCGCGGTTCGCGAACGGGAAAGGATCAGGGTCACTCATGAAAAGGAAGTCAAGCGCGCCTCAATGGGTCGGCCGCATCCATCCGCAAATCACCTGGGCCAAACTGATGGGGCGGCGATCGCGAGCAAGAAGTTGTAGAGTTGAATGCAAGAACGCTTACGGATGGACATTGCAACTACTATCGCAACCCTGAACCGTTTACTCACGAGCAAAGAGCCTGCGCAATTTAACAGCTCCTGGATACGGCGACACGCACCGCGCTGCTATCGATTTATCCAGATGAATTTCCGCCGCGAATATGGCGGGATCGATTGGGATAGATTGACCTGCGCATTGGAACGAAGGTTTCAGCGGCTTTGGAAGCCTGAGAGGATCACTAAGCGATCTCTTTATGAAGAGCCCCGTGAGATTGACGCCATACGGGAAAAGTTCCGTGAGAAAATGTACGTCTTCATTGCCCCTCTCGACAAAACCGACACACGCGTTGCGGACATGATTGGAATCAGTTTCGTCCGGCTCGCGCAGCAGGGAAATCGACTTGCGCGGCAAGAGTTATGCGACCTGATAAGGTTTACCATTGATACATGGATCGAGCGTCACGAGACGATTGCGCGTTGGCGCGGCCACGAAGACGAATTACAAGACCAGATCGAAGCTTGTATACGCCGATATCGATACACCGGTTCATTTTTGACCTACCTCTTCCGAACTCTTGAATGCGCCGGGCGAGGTATCGTGCCATATCAAGCGGGCTCGCTGGATCATCGTAAAGACGTGTTTGCGCACGACCACTGAATGGTCCCACCAGCTCCGGTCTTGCCGCACTGATCGGAGATCGCGAGGGTCTGTTACGCCGCGTGACGAGACTTCGGCTGCTCGATCGGCATGAGACTGAGTTTAAGCCTGAATGGTTTGAGCAGACGATTGAGGGTTTCCTGGGTCGGATTGTGGCGTGGATTGATCGCACGCAGGATGTTTGGACTTGCGATTTTTATTCTCGCCGAAAACTCTTTTATCCCAATAGCCCGGATAACTTTTCCCAGGGCGATCTGAATCGATACGCCTTCTTCAATGGCTGCCAGGAGAAATTCACGAGCAAAATTCGGATCGCGCATATCTTGCGCTAAACCGACATTCCAATCCTTACTGCGCCTTGCCATGTTTAGCCTCCCTAAAGTCTTTCCAGTAATGTTTTGCTGCGGGATATCTTTGGATTGCGACGCCTTGTCGCCGCCCGCAAGAAGCAAGATCACTGCAGCCCCATCTTTTCCAAAGTATAGCCGATACCCAGGTCCAAAATCTAAACGCGCCTCCCAGACTCCACCACCCACAGTTTTGTGATCGCCTAAATTGCCGTTTTCAAATCGCAACACTCTTGCCTGGATACGTGCTTGGACACCCATGTCGAGACTCTTTAACCACTCGCGAAAGGGATTCTTCCCTTGCGGCGTTAAGTATTCTCGGATAGCCAATTTCATCCTGCGGTTAATTATCATATATGATATGTTTTAAATTGTCGAGCCGCGGACGAGGAATCACCCAGATTGCGGCGCCCCATGCGCTTTGGTCACGGTCCGTCGTCCGTGAACACTTTCACGTTTCCGGAATTCGGAAACGTGGAAGTTCGTCCTGATACAATTTCAGACCGCAACATTGTTCTTCTTCGGGTCCCGCACCTTCGTGATTGAAAACCCGCGCCTTACTCGTGGGCGGGTCGCATCCTTGCCTTCGTCGACATCGTCGGCCGCGAAAACATCATCGCCGGCACCGACTGCGGGCTAGGCGGCCGCATCCATCCGCAAGTCACCTGGGCCAAACTGATGGGGCGGCGATCGCGAGCAAGAAGTTGTGGAGTTGAATGCAAACGTGCGTGGGCGGACTGAACGAAACAAAAAGCAAGAAAGTCGAAGTAAAGTCTGAACCTAGATTCGCTCCTTGAGGGTATTCTCGGGAATAAACCACGAACTCGATGGTCTTGCCGCAGGCATCAGTCTCCATGTAGGCCTTCTCGAAGCCGAGCCCGATCTTCTCCATGATGCGGATCGAGGCCCTATTTCCGAGCATCGCGTTGGCGTAGATGCGGCGTGCGCTGAATTGCGCGAGAGCTCGCTCGACGAGCGCGAGTGAGCCTTCTGTGCCGAGGCCCTTGCCCCACCAGCGCTGCTTCAGGCGGTAACCGATTTCGAGGTTTTTTGTATCGTCTGGCGCGCGGCGATCCGGCCGCAGGATGAACGTGCCGATGAACTCCCCGCTCCCTTTCTCGATCGCCGCGAAAAGACCGAGCCGATTTCCGTAGCGCTCGTTGCGCGCCACGACCTTCGGCAAGATCGCCTCGACCTCTTCGAGAGTATCATACTCCGGTGAGAGAAATTCCATGACGCGCGGGTCGGCATTGAGCTCGTATAGGTTACGCGCGTCGGTGCTGTCGACGGCGCGGAGCTTGAGGCGCTTGGTCTCCAGATACCAATTCAAAAGCGACATAATCTTCGGGCCTGGAAAATACTTTGTTGCGTCAGTT
Source organism: uncultured delta proteobacterium (assembly GCA_963737905.1). Taxonomy (GTDB): domain Bacteria; phylum Desulfobacterota; class Binatia; order UBA9968; family UBA9968; genus DAIRFP01. Next base: position 82,844 of record CAVTUQ010000021.1, read on the forward strand.
CGCTCGATTGAGCGTGTTCTAAACGAGTTCATCCGGAGCTATACGCCGAGGCATCACGGCACGCTATCTCGATGCAACTGATTGCGTCAAGATAAAGGTTCGTGTCCCCTTTCTTCGCGCGGTCGCAAGACGGAAGTTGTCCTGCTTGTTTTCGCCGCACCCGATTCAAGACCGCGGACCGGATTCAGCAATCTTTGGGCCGAACCGCTGAATGGTAAATTCGATTTCGCCCGCGTTCTGGTTCTCATTGCGTTTTTGCCTGGTGATCTGGACCGTGGCAAACCTGGGCTGAGCAGCGTTGATGAGATACACACTGATCGTGCTTAAATGCCGGTTTTCGAGCGTGAGCCTTTGGGGACCGGCCGCGAGCGGGCCGAAGATTGCGGAGAATTCCATCTGAATTATTCCCCAACCCGTGCGGAGTTCTGCAGGCGAGACGAATTCAGACGCGGTGAGTTTCAAGTCTAACTTTCGCCCGTCTATGCGGAGCGTGAGATCGCGCTTCAGCGACTTGGTGTAAGCTGCCGCTTCGTTCTTGGAAATCGCGCCATCGCGGTCGCGGTCAATCTGGGCGAGCACCTGTTCGGCGACAGCCACCCCCGGCGTCAGATTGATTTGCAGCCGGACGCCAGTCGGTTCGATGGCCACAAGCGTCGCTTGTAGGTACTGGTCATCCCGATGCGCGAAAACAGCGGACGGAAACGCAAGTAACGCGAGCAGCAGCGGCAGACGACAAAGTCTCCTGGTCACGGCTTCCACCATTTTTTTCCGTAATCGTTCGTTGGATCGCGGTAGATCGTGTGGATGTGCTTTGTCGCGTCGCCCCCCAGGCGCTGCGGCGCGTATTCGATGATTACTGTCGGCCCTTGGATCCGGAAGTAAGCGGCGCTGCCTTTTTCAGTTGGGCCGCTCCACGCGAACCAGGTTTCGGCGATATTCTTTCTCATCTCGTCCATTTTCGCTTTCGCGACAGCTTCGTGCAGGATGCCGGTCCATTCGCCCGCGAGATCCAACAGCATCTGGCGCTGCTTCTCGGTCAAGGCCGAGCCTTTGATTCCTTCTGGCTGAATCGTCTGCCCGTCGCGGCCGGGCCCGAGTACAAGGTCGCGCATCTGGAAGTCAAGGATGGCCTGCTTGCGCTGCGCTTCGTTCAGCGAACTAACGAGGGCAAACGCCTTGTCAGTCTCGCGGCCGAGGGGGCGCACCGTCTTGCCTTCGAGTTCGTAAAGCGCCGGCTGCGCGCCGGTGTGGCTGGGGGCGAGCGTGCGTTGCGCGCCGGCAAGCGTGATGTTGAGGCCGAGATGGTGCCCGCCGAACTGAATCATCCACGGCTCGGTGGTGGAAGGCTGGCCGAGGAAAGAGACATAATATTCGTCGCCGCCAAAAATCGTCTCGCCGCTGGACTTTCTCAACACCTCGTCGGCATCGACGATCTGCAGAACCTTCTCGTACCCCTGCGGGCTCAACGCCGCTGCCAGCATCGCCAGCACGGCCTCGCGCTGGGGTTTTGTGAGATCGCCCATGCGCAAGCCCTGGCGTTTGAAGATCGCTGTCGGAAGATTCGACCAGCGCTTGCGCTGCGCCTCGTCTTTGAAATCAAAGACGACCTTGCTACGCTGGGCATCGTCAAGCGTGGCGAGGAATTTCTTCGTGGCTGCGACGATACCCGCGGTCGGCGCGCCGGATGTAGAGTTCGTCTGGGCAAAGCTGTTCAACCCAGCGCCGAATAACAGGATCAAAACCAGCGCAATTTTTTGGTTCATCGCTAAATTGAAACCTAATCCCAGTCACGGGTCAACACGCACAGCCGTTCATCGGACAAGTCCAACACAGTGGAGGACTCTGGACGATCGGATTGCCGCGGGAACTCGAACGCTCGTCTCGGATGTGGCTTTGTCGCCTAGCGAGCAGGACGCGAGCGAGTAGCGGGCCGGGCCTTATGCCTGTCTGTCTCAAATACGGTTGTTAGGCCGTGATCTAGCAAAAACTACCGCGAAACTCGTCGAGCACCCGGAACTGGAAATTCTGTTGACAGCCTCTTCGTCCGCGCAGTAGCATCCGGGAGCCGAGGAAGGATGGAGTTAAGCAAGAGGTTGCAGTCGGAAAGAGGTGGCCGCTTCATCGGCGTCGTACCGTTACAGTTGGAGAATGCGTTTATGACACCTTCTTCTAATAAGTCCCGATCCTGCGTGCTCGTTGCGCTCGCCATGCTCATCATGCTGATCTCCACGGCCGCCCACGCCCAGGTGCCTCGCAAGGTCAAGATGACCTTGCCGGTGGTGGCGCTGACGACGGCGCCCGTGTATCTTGCCGAGGCCAAGGGCTACTTTGCCCAGGAAGGCCTCAGCGTGGAACTGAACGTGACCGGCGGCGGCGGACCGGACATCAAGGCGCTGATCGCCGGGGACGTCGAGTTCACCTACACAGCGAGCGATCAGGTCATCCTTCCCTGGCAGGAAGGTAAGCGCCTGGTCATGGTGATGGGCGTGATTCCCCGCGCTCTGATCAACTGGGCCATGCATAAAGACGTGGCGCAAGCCAAGGGGATCACCGAGAAATCGCCACTCGCTGACAAACTGAAAGCGCTCCGCGGCCTTACCATCGGCGCTACGCAGGCCGGCTCGCTAACCGCCAACCTCGCCGCCTACACTCTGCGCAAGGCTGGGCTGGTGCCGCAGCAGGACGCTAATGTCATTCCGGTTGGCAGCGGGTTGACCTGGCTCGCCGCCCTCGAGCAACGCAAGGTAGACGTCGCGCTCATGTCGCCGCCGCTGCCCGACACGGCGGTGGCGCGTGGCTTCGCCATCCTGCTGATTGACAACGCGCGGGGCGAGGACCCGGCGCTCGCGGAGTTCCTTCAGCAGGTCTTTGTCACCCGGCCCGACGTGATCCAGAAGGATCCCGAGCTTGTGCGGAAGCTGGTACGGGCGCTACTCCGCGCCAACCAGTGGGCTCTCGCCGCTAAGCCCGAGGAGATCGCCGACGCGCTCCAACCCTCGATGGGTGCAACCCCGCGCGACGCTCTCATGACCGGGATCAAGGCAACGGTGCCAGCCTACAGTCGCGACGGGCGGATAACGGAGCGGGCGTTGAAGGCCGCCGCCGACGTCATGGAGGTGGCGGGCATCTTGAAAAAGCGCCCGATGCTCGCGGACATCGCGACAAACGATTTCCTGCCGAAGTGAAAGAGACCAGAGTATTCGTTCGCCGCAGCAGTTAGAGATCGACGCATTGTCGCGCAGTTGGATGAACGGTCGCCTTTTTCTGCCTGGAACCACCATTTATCTACTAACTTTTCAAATTCAAAGTGCCAGTGCGGGATGAACGAAACAAAACAGCAAGAAAGGCTGAAGAAAAAGTCTGCCCCTGATTTCCGTCAGTCCGACATCACAGAAGTTTTGCGAATAAATTACCCAAACGAGATAACCAAAGCCTGGCACTTTTGATCTCCCAATGCCGTTTGACGCTCGGCGGCGAAGCGATTATAGAGAAATCGAAAAGCGAGAGGAACCGTGACGATGAAGAACCGCGCCGTAGAGATACACGCCGGCCTGAAACACCCCGTGATCGACGGCGACGGCCACTGGTTGGAACCGGTGCCGGTCTTTCTCGAGTACTTGCGCGAAGTGGGTGGTGCTCAAGCAATCGACCGGATGAGAGCGCTCTGGCAGCGCAATCACGCGTGGTACCGCTCCACCTGGTCAGAGCGCCAGCACAATCGCACCCGGCGCAGCAACTGGTGGGGCATCACCAGCAAGACCCTCGACAAGGCAACGGCGCTGCTCCCGGCTCTGTTGAACGAACGGCTGCCGGAGTTGGGCATCGACTTCGCGTTGATCTATCCGAGCCTTGGGCTCGCGCTGAACGGCATTGCCCAGGATGACCTGCGCCGGGCCGCGGCCCGTGCCTACAACAGAATGACGGCCGACATGTTCGCACCCTATGCCGCAAGATTTGCCCCGGTAGCGATCATTCCCGCGCATACGCCGGAGGAAGCGATCGAGGAACTCGAATATGCCGTCGGCGAGCTGGACTACAGGGCGATCATGCTGAAGGGAACCCAGGAGCGGCCAATCCCGAGCGCGGCGGAAGGCATGGATGCGAAGAAAGCCGCGTGGTACGTCGACACCATCGCCCTCGACAGCCCGCTTAATTACGATCCATTCTGGCAGCGCTGCGTCGACCTCGGCGTCGCTGTAACCCAGCACTCGGGCAGCGGCCGCTGGCCGGATCGCTCGTCCATCAGCAACTTCACCTACAACCATATCGGCCACTTCGCCGCATCGAATCACGCCTTCGCGAAGGGCGTTTTCCTGGGGGGTCTGGTGCGGCGCTACCCGAGCCTCAACTTTGGTTTCATGGAAGGCGGTGTAAGCTGGGCCTGCCAGTTGTGCGCCGACATGATCGAGCACTGGGAGAAGCGCCGCCCGGCCGGCTTACAAAACCCCAGCGCCACCAACATCGCCGAGATGCATCGGTTTATTGCCAAGTACGGCGACGCGAGACTGAACGCCAATGCCGACGCGATCATGAACAATCTGGACTTCTTGCGGCCGGAATGCAGCGTCGAGGAACTGGCGCGGCCGGAGTTTATCGCCGACGATTTTGCCGCGGCAGGCATCGAGTCAAAAGAGGATATCCGGGCGGTCTTCTCCTCCAACTTCTACTTCGGTTGTGAGGCGGACGACAGAACGACCCTGTGGACCTTCGATCCCCGTATGGGCTTCCGGCTGCGGCCGGTGTTTAGCTCCGACTTCACGCATTTCGACGTCCCGGATTTCGCAGATGTCATTCCAGAAGCATTTGAGATGGTAGAGAAGGGCTTCGTCACCGACCACGATTTTCGCGAGTTCACCTTCACCAATGCCGCAAGGCTGCACACACGCAACAATCCGAACTTCTTCAAGGGTACAGTTGTCGAGCAAGCGGTGGCCGATGAGTTGGGCCTGAAGATGGTATAAGCTCGGGTCATAAAAACGGTGGCTTAAATTTCATATACATCTAAAGGAGGAGCATGACATGGACACAGCAGACCTTAACGACGCTTACACCGTCCGCTCTCTGGACGATCTCGCCAAAATCTATGCCGAGCCGTTGCCCAAAATCGCCAACAAGGAAACCGATCACATCACCGAAGTCGGGCGAGCCTTCATCGCCGCGTCGCCGTTCCTCGTGCTCGCCACCTCCAACGGCGATAGCATCGACTGTTCGCCCAAGGGCGATGCGCCGGGTTTCGTGCAGCTGCTCGACGATCGCACGCTGCTGATCCCCGACCGGCCGGGTAACAACCGGATCGACGGGATGAAAAACCTGTTGGTCAATCCGAAAGTCGGGATCATCTTCATGGTTCCCGGCTCCAACGAGACCTACCGGGTCACCGGCAGCGCGGCCATCAGTACCGACCCCGATCTACTGAAGCGATTCGATGTACGGGGCAAGTCGGCCCGTGTCGTCGTGCGGGTCTCTGTCGAGGAGGCGTTCAATCACTGCCCGAAGGCCTTCGTACGCGCCAAGCTGTGGGATGCGAATGCCCGCCCGAGCGGCGCGCCGACCCACGGCGACTTCGCGGCCAGCCGCGACGGCAAGGACGCGACCTACGCAAAGGACTATAACGAGAAATACGCCGAACGCCTGAAGACCGAGCTGTACTGAGCCGGGCACGAAAAACGTGCGGCGGCAGCCCGAAGTTCGGCTGCCACCGGCTGCATCAACACCCATCCCCCCAAAAGCACCCAGGGAGGGAGGTCGATGGTGGGCGGTTTCCAGAGCTGGGGGGAAAGCGCTTGCGTCGCTCTGGCGGTTGGAATAGATTGCACGATAGTTGGCAAACAACCTCTCGTACAGTCGGTTGGACCATAACCTAAGGAGATAACCATGATCGACATGCATGCCCATTGGAGACCTGCCGAGCTGATCGACGCCCTGCGCGCCCGCACCAAGGAACCGCGCATCCTGCGCAACCAGGACGGCGTAGAAGTGCTGAAGAGCCGGATCGGCGAGGAGCCGGTGTCCAAGGCGTTCGATGACGTGGAGTTCCATCTCTCAAGAATGGCTCGCCAGGACGTAAGCACCAGCGTGTTGTCGCTGCTCGGCGCGTTCTGCTGGGTCGAGTCACAGCCGGTCGAGGTTTCGCTGCCGCTGTGCAGGATGGTCAACGACGCCTTGTCGGGGATTTGCCAGAAACACCAGAACCGGTTCCGTGTATTTGCCGCGCTGCCGCTCGTGGATATGGCTGCTGCCGCCGCCGAGTTCGAGCGCGCGCTGGCGCTGCCGGGCATGGTCGGCGCGCAAGTGCCGGGAAACGGGTTTCTCACGAAGAAAGACGCCGAGGCCATGCGCCCGCTTTTGGAGGTGGCGAACCGGCACCGTGCGATCGTGTTCATTCACCACGGTCCGCGGCCGGGCGACACGTTTCCCAAAGTATCCGGTGACACCGACAACGCCCGCCGCCGCAACGGCACGCTCGACATGCAGGCGAGCTTGTCCTCGGTGATGGTGACGCTGTGCCTCACCGACTACCTCGAGCCGTATTCCGATGCAACGGTTTTGGTTCACAATCTCGGCGGCAATATCCCGTACGAGATCGAGCGCATGGATCACCGCTCCCTACTGGATTCAGCGAAAGAGGAACTGCCGTCGTCACGCATCCGCCGCGCCAAGGTGTACGTGGATTGCAACTCATTCGGCGCGCGCGCGATCGAGGCCGCCGTGCGTTTATACGGCGCCGAGCGCATCGTGTGCGGCACCGACGGAACCGAATTCGGCTGCGAGTGGACGAGCAAGGCGCTTGCAGAGGCAGAGATCGGCGAGGATGCGCGCGCGCAGATCTTGCACCGCAATGCCACGGCGATGATGTCGCGGCTCGCAAAGGCCGCGCAGCGCGAAACAGCCGCCGCGTAATCTCCGCGCAACCCAAAAGGCCGCCGTCAAACTATCGGACGACGGCAATTCATGATCGTGGAAGCGCTCTCTCCAACGGCCCGTTATCGCGGAACAGCTCCGGATGGCCAATGAATTCTTTGGGCACCGACCGCTGAAGCGCCAGATCTTTAAGGATGTTTTCGATACCCTTGTCCGGCACGTAGGGCACGGGCTTGAACAGGCGGACGAAGGCTTCCAGGGATTTGGTTAGATTGGGAGATTCCTTTTCCTTAAGCCATTTGATCACAGTTCGTTCAGCGAGTCTTTGATCTTTCTTGATCAGCTGGATGGCGTTCACATAGGCGTTCAGGAATGCGTTGACCGTTTTAGGTTCGGCTTTGACGAATGCGCGAGTGCTCGTCACGCAGGATGAAGGATAGACAAGATCGGACTTGGTCAAATCGACGAACACCGGCCAGCCACGCTGCATAAACGGCAGGACGTCCTTTATAGTCAACGCGGCCGCAGCGATTCTTCCACCTTCTAGCGCAGCGGTGATCTCCGCGCTGCCGCCCAACTGAAGGAGCGTCATCTCTTTATCGGAATCCACCTCGACCATTCTCAAGGACGAGCGCAGATAGAAATGGATCGACGAGTTAAGACGCGTAACTCCGGCCGCTTTGCCTTTGAGCTGAGATGGAGATTTGATCTCGGGACGCGCGATGAGATACACGGGTTCCAGATCGGCGGGGCACGCGAGCAACACGATGTCGCCACCCTCGACACGGGCGGCGACCACCGATCCTGCACCGACACCGGATAGCACCGCTTGACCGCTCATGATGGTCATCGTGCTGAGTGCGCCGCCGCGAATCTGCACCGGTTCGATGTTTAAGCCGTTTTTGGCGAACAGCCCGGTGTCCTTGCCGACCCACACCGGGAGATGTGAGAGGGAGGTCGAGACGCCGTAGAGGATGCGGCGAAGCTCCTGGGCGTATACCGGCGTCTTGGCCAGCAGTGCCACGAAAAAAAAGATTGCGATTGATAATATTTTATACTGAACCACGGCTTTACCTCTCACCTTATGGCAGATGGCTAATAGCATGTAGCGTATGGCATATCCCAATCGATCCGGTTCCCGCTTCACCGGTCTGGACTTGTTTCGTTTCCGGAACACCCGCGCTCTCCACGTGTAAAGACATAACGCCTCCGTAGGTTTACATAAAAATGTCCGTTTCTGTCTACGCCAAGCACGTGGAGTCGTCAAGTGCGCGGGCTTTCATTATGGCTCTCTCTGTTGTAGTGACGCGTCCATGGGTCTGATCGTGATAATGTGTCGCTAATGCTTGCCAAGAAAAGATACAAGGAGGGAGCCGATGAAGTCGAGTTCCACGTCCGTGATCATTGCAGCACTTGCCGCCATGATCTCCGCTAGTCCCGCGCAGGCCGGAGGCCTGAAACAGGTCGCAGAAATATCAATTCCCGGTGATCCGATCACCGACATCGGCATTATGGCCATCGACCAAACGACGGGCCTTGGTTATCTCGCCGACAAGACCAACAAATCCGTTGTCGTCTTCCATACTAAGACCGACAAATTCGTCTCTCGGATACCGGGCTTCGTCGGACGGTTGAAGGATGGCGATGCCTCGGGACCGAATGGTGTTGTGGTCGTCAAGGGCGGCGCCGAAGTATGGGTGAGCGACGGCGACAGCACGATCAAGGTGATCGATACCAAGACCGGCCAGATCACGGGGACGGTCGCCACCGGCGGAACCAAGCGCGCCAACGGGATGGCCTTGGGCGAAGGCATCGGCGTCGTCATCGTCGCCAATTCGAACGACGATCCGCCGTTCCTCAGCTTCATCTCGACTGCGCCCGATCACAAAATCCTGGCGAAGATCCCTATTCCGGAATCCGGCGAGAACCTGGAGCGTTCCGCGTATCACGCGCCAAGCGGCATGTTCTACACAGCCATCCCGGTATCGCGCGCGGACACCACCAAGGGATTGTTGGCGCAGACCGATCCCAAAAACGGCAAGCTCGTGAAACTGCACGAACTCGGGTGTCATCCGCATAGTCTCTCCATCGTCTCGGACTCGACCATTTTCCTGGGTTGCAGCAGTGTCCACGGCCCGGCTCCCAAGCCCGGCGGTGACATGGCGATTTTCGATATCGCGGCCGGCAAGGTGGAAACCTATCTCACCGGATACGGCGGCAACGGCGGCTCGACGGTGAATCGCAAACTGGGCCAGTACTACCATTCCACCTCAGGTGGAACCTTGATGGTGGTCGACACCAAGACCAAAAAGGGCCTGCAGCAGATACCCACGTCGAATGGCGCGCGCTCGCTCGGGGTGAGTCTCGCCAACAATCGCGTCTATGTGGCCACGACAGCGAAGGAGTTGGCCTGCCGTGGATGCATCGTGGTGTATGCACCGGAGTAAGGATTTGAGGTGCGCGGGTTACGCGGAGTCATTTGCCCCCTGAGACATCAACGTTTTTCGTTGTTGATTCCCGCGCGCAATGACGTGGTAAAAAGGAGACCGAACGTAAAGACTCTGGGGACGGCGGTCCATGGCGAGAGCGGTATCAAACCGCTTATTACCTCAAGATTGTAGTGATTGTGATTGTGTGTCTGACCCATTTCCGACCCCGAAAGCGGAAATTCTATTGATGACACCCTGAGTCATCTTATTCGTCCTGATCGGAAAGTTGAGATAAGTTGCTAACGCGTTCGACGCAACGCGGCGACCCATTGAGGTTGGGTGACGCTCCACATGCCTTTACGGGGGCCGTCGTCTTCGATGCGCAGGTCCACGGCTTCGGGGCTGTGACGCAGCAGTGCGGCGGCGATCTCGAACTTTTCGAGGCCTTCGACGCTGGCGAGGAGTGCGATCGAGGATAGCGCGATCAGATCGGCGAGAGTGTGTCCGTAGAGTCGGCTCGGCTGGCGCCGGACGTCGATTTCCACCGGAGTTCCCGCGGCACCAAGCACTTCGGTAATCGCGCCGCCGCCCTCCGCGGGCAGTCCCAGCAAGCGGCGGCGCTCGGCGATGACCGAGAGATGCCGCGCGTTGTCGCCCGTGTCGCCGCCGTGTTCGATAAAAATTTTCAGCGCGAGGCCGGTATAGCCGACGGTTTCGTCGGTGACGACGATGAACAGCACACCGCCGGGCTTCAAGAAGCGCACCATCCTTGTGACGCTGGCGGGAAGGTCGTTGACGAAATAGATCATGTGCAGGGCGAGGCCGAGGTCGATGCTGCCATCTGGCGGCAGTTTTTCCCCCGAGCGAGCGGCCGCTGCGTCGATCTCATCGAATGCCGCCGCCAGCGCCATGCCGGGCCGCAAATCCGTTTTTGTTTTTAGAAATGCGAGATAGTTTGCGAGGTATTCGGGATTGGGCTCCTCGATCGAGACCCGGGTGCCCCGCGGCACCGAATCGGCGACCAGGGCGAAGGTTTGACCGTCGCCCGCTCCGAAGTCGAAGATGTGACCGTCCCTCGGCACCGACGTTTCTATGGCACGGCGAAGCTCCGGCGCGAACATGTCGCGCTGATTGGTGCCCATCATCAGCACCCGCCCAAGCGGATCGGGCTTCAGCAGCCGCGCGAAGGCGTTGCGGTACTGGCGGTGCAGGTCGAGCCCGTCAAATTCGTTGCGCGCGAGTTCGAGCGCCTCGTCGAATTGAGGCGCGAGGCTCTCTGCTCTGTTCCGGTCAATCTGAATCGGCATCGAACTATTAAAGAGACTAGACTACTTTTCCATCCGGTGATCCAGCAGGCTTTTGCCTCATGGTTTTTCCGGACTCAGCGCGTCGCCGCAAGTCTCTCCCTCCATTCGGCCTGCTTGTGCACCGTCCCTTTAAATCTCAAACCTGGGCATTGGCGTCAAGTGTTGTATTTTGACATCCCGGATTTTCGTCGGTCTCACCACGTTTCAAGGTTAAACACGCAACGAGAGATTGGTCGCGTTAACTATAATTTAAAACGCTAGCCTGCACAGAAGTGTCTCTGTGCGGGGTCGGACCACGCTATGCTCGACTCAATGTACACGAGACAATGATGAAGGTGCTCGTCGGTTTCAATAGCGGTGGCATGCCGAAGCGCTTTTTGGCTTCGAATACCCATTCATCACGTTCGCTGA
>CAVTUQ010000022.1:0-202060 GCA_963737905.1 uncultured delta proteobacterium
TGATGGAAATTCCAAGCAGAGCACGAGCAAGTTTCTGACCTCGGCCGCTTCCTCTGGGAGTGTCGGGCTGTTGGAGAATCAAACATCACCCGCGATCGTTCTGGGCAACGGTCCAAGCCGACATCAGCCGGTTTCGCGAGGAAGATGATTCATTGCGTGCGTTGATTCGTGGGCTATTATCGCAAGGGTTTCAGGCACTTTTTGTCTATCGCGTCTTTCGCTGGTTTCATGAGCGGGGAATACCCACGCAACCCATACGTTTTTTCTGCGAGAGATTTATCGAGATGACGACAGGCATATCTATCCCGCCGAGGCGACGATCGGCAAAGGTCTACGCATTCACCATTTTGGGGGCATCATTTTCCATTCGGGTGTGATCCTGGGAGAACATTGCACGATTTATCAAGGGGTGACTGTGGGGGACCGTGGTGGTCATAGGTGGTCATGGAGGCGCACCGCGCGTGGGTCATCGAGTGCTGATCGGTGCGGGAGCCAAACTGATAGGAAAAATCAAAGTCGGAGATGATTGTGTGATCGGTGCCAATGCCGTAGTTCACACATCTGTTCCGGCACGACATCTCGCCGTAGGAGTGCCTGCAACCATCAAGAAGCGTCGTACCGATGTACGTTACTAGATCAGCCTCTGGCACATTGCCTACATTGGCTCTTTGAGAACATTTTCTTCCGAACTGCGGTGGCACTATTACCTGGTTGTATGAAACCTACAGGAGGTTTGATCCAGGGGAGGTTGTGGTGGTGGCGGGCGATAAAGGTAACACGGTGGATGTCGATCGAAAGCTGCCGTTTAAAGTCGAGCGCCTCCGGATGCTGATGAATGACTGGGATCCCACACAGCCAGCGTCGCTGTGGCGCTATTTGCCATGTTCCGTCACGTAAGGAAGAGTCAGCGGTTGCATCAGGCAGCACAAATTCATTGCATGAAAGTGCTTCCCGAAGGCGTGGTCGCGTGGGCTTTGTGGCAGCTCGCAGGAGTTCCGTATTTACTCTGTGCCCATGGCGAAGAGATTCAAATGAAATTGACATCTCGGAAGCTTTCTTGGCTGATTCCTATCCTGTATCGGGCTGCGACTGCGATCATTGCGAACTCCTGTCACACCAAACAGTTGTTGGTAGATATCGGTGTTCGTTCGGAACGGATTCACGTGATCCATCCGGCGTAGATGTTGCCGCTTTCCATGCAGAGCGAAGGCGCGCTTGTCTATTCGTCAACGACACAATCTCGGCAACTCGGTTGTTTTACTCACCGTGGGACGTCTTCAACGACGCAAGGGGCAGGACATGGTTATCCGTGCGCTGCCTCTTATAAACACCATAATGCCGAACGTATTTTACTTGATTGTCGGAAGCGGTGAAGAAGAGAAATACTTGCGCGATTTAGCGGCAACACTTGGTGTTGTGGAAAATGTCGTGTTTGTGGGTTCGATTGCGGACGACGAGCGCGCCGCCTACTATTCCGCTGTGCGACCTCTTCGTGATGCCCGACCGGCAGATCGATGCAGACATCGAAGGTTTCGGAATCGTGTTTTTGGAGGCGGGGGCGGCGGCAAAACCCGTAATCGGAGGACTGAGCGGTGGTACGGCGGAAGCGATCCAGGAGGGATTACTGGGTTACGCGTTGACGATGAAAACCCATCGGCGATAGCGACGGCGGTGATCGATCTCTTGGTCGATACAACCAAGGCCGAATCGATGGGCCGCGCGGGCAGACGACGCGTCAAAGAAGCCTTCACATGGGAAAAGATCGTTGAACGCACCCGCCACGTGGCGGCGGCAGTGGGAGGATTTACTTAATTTAGCATGAACGACCAACTTTCAGTTTCGTTGCTCATCGAAGAGCGGTCGGGCATACGAAGAGCCGCTGAGCCCATATCGGTCGGAATACCATTCGAGCGCGGCGCGTTGATGCGACCAGAATCGCTCGTCTTATCGGATGCCAACGGTCAATGTCGAGCTCTTCAGAGCGTTGCGCTGGCCCATTGGTCCGACGAAAGCATAAAATGGTTGTTGCTTGATTTTCAGGCCGACGTCGAACCGAACGGTACGGCTGTCTACCGGATTTGTCTCGGTGAAACAACGTGTCCGGAAGATCACGGTGGAAATATCCTCGTCGCTGAAACCCTGGAACGTTTCGTGGTTAACACCGGCAGAGCGACTTTCTCGGTGAACCGGTGTCTATATAAGCCGTTCGATGCGGTGCAGGTAAATGGCACGGAGCTCTTGTCCGATGAAGGAACCTCGTTTGTACTGTCCGGCGAAGACGGCACGGCTTATGTTCCGTACATCGACGATATCGTTCTTGAAACGAACGGCCCAGTGCGCGCAACGATTAATGCGCAAGGCAACGTGCAGTCTGCCGCCGGCAAGAGTCTAGCTCGATTTATCGCGCGGTTGAGTTTTTACGCGGATAGCGGATTCGTTGAAATGCGGATCACCCTGCGCAATCCGCGGGCGGCGCGCCATCCTGGGGGATTATGGGATCTTGGCGACGAGGGTTCGATCTATTTTAAGGACCTGTCACTACACGTGCCGTTGAAAGGACAGAGTAGTCCGGAGATCTGTTGGACAACTCAGCTGTCGCAGGAAAGCACGACGCACCCTGGCGATTGCGTAGAGATTTACCAGGACTCGAGCGGTGGGGAGAACTGGCGCAGCGCGAATCATGTTAACCGTTTCGGCCAAGTGACTCACTCTTTTCGTGGTTACCGGGTTCTAGCAAAGGAAGTGTTGATTGAAGAAGGACTAAGAGCGACGCCAACTATCACAATGTATAGAGAGAGGGGCGGTGTTGCCGGTGCAATCGAGAAATTCTGGCAGACTTTTCCTAAAGCTATCGAGGTCAACAGAAACAAACTCACGCTACGATTATTTCCGTGCCAGTACAATGACGTCTTCGAATTGCAAGGCGGGGAACAGAAGAGCCATACGCTTTACGTCGAATTTGCGGGGCCTGGCGAAAAGCGACCTGACCTAGAGTGGGTACATGACCGGTTAATCCCCCAAGCTACACCCGAGTGGTATTCAAAATCCAAAGCCTGCAACTATCTAACTCCTCGCGCGCAGACTTATAACCTCCAATGTTTACAGTTGATTGATACGGCAATCGATGGTCCACAATCGTTTTTTGCCCGCCGGGAAATTATCGATGAATACGGCTGGCGCCATTTTGGAGATCTTTACGCGGACCACGAGGCCGTGGGTTATACTGATGACACGCCGCTGGTTGCCCACTATAACAATCAATACGACGTGATCTACGGTGCCATTGTCCAATATCTTCGTGGTGGCGACAAACGGTGGTTCGAACTTGCGTCCGACCTCGCCAGACATGTCATCGATATCGATATCTACCATACCCAAGAAGACCGTCCTGCATTCAACGGCGGCTTGTTCTGGCATACGGATCATTACCTTGACGCGGGAACAGCGACACATCGTGCCTACTCAAAGACAAGTCTGAAGACGAGAGACGCGCGCTTCTATGGTGGAGGTCCAGCGAATGAGCACAACTATACCAGTGGATTGTTGCTTTATCATTATCTGACGGGGAGCGAAGCAGCACGTGAAGCCGTGCTTAGTCTCGCCGATTGGGTTATCAACATGGACGATGGTTCGCAGCGGGTTCTTGGATGGCTTGACCGAAGACCGACGGGTTTATGCAGCGCATCCGCTAGCCGTGAATACCACGGTCCGGGCCGTGGATCAGGGAATTCGCTCAATGCTCTAGTGGATGCATATCTTCTTACACACGAAGAGCGTTACTTAGCAAAGGCGGAAGAAATTATCCGCCGATGTATTCATCCTAATGACGATTTTAACGCACGTTGTTTGGATAATATAGAGCATCACTGGTCATACCTCGTGTTCCTTCAAGCACTCGGCAAATATCTCGACTGCAAAGTTGATATAGCTGCGATCGATTATATGTACAGTTACGCTCGGACCAGCTTGGTTCATTATGCTGAGTGGATGCTAGATCACGAGGTTCCCTATGCCACGGTTCTACATAAAGTCGAAATTCCCACAGAAACTTGGCCGGCGCAGGATATTCGTAAGAGCATCGTCTTTCATCTGGCGGCGAGATTTGCCGTTGGACCATCGCGCCAGAAATTTAGAGAAAGAGGTGCCTTTTTCTTTCAGGCCTGTGTGAATGATCTCCGGTCTTTTCCCACGTGTACGCTTACACGGCCGATCGCTTTATTGTTGTCCAATGCCCATGTTCATTCCTATTTCGAGAACCATTTCGAAGATATGGTTTATCCTTCGCCCGAGTCGTACGATTTTGGCCGACCGCTGCAGTTTTCTCCTCAGTTTACGGAGTTGTATTGGGCTCGTGAAAGGCTTTTAGCCTTATTTCGCTCGGTAATCGATAAAGGACGTGCCATCAGATGGTTAGCTCGAAAAAGGCAGTCCTCCTGGGGGATCCACGGTGGCTAAGGTTCGACTGCTCGAGTTACGGAACACTTACAAGTGGGGAGGTGGTCCTGATAAGACCATTCTGCTCTCAGCCGAGCAACACGACCGCGAGAGGGTAGAGGTGGTCGTGGCCTATGTTCGAGACACGTCGGATTATGAGTTTCGCATTGCTGAGAAAGCCCAGGCGAAACGGTTGACCTTCTACGAAATCGAAGAGCGGGCCAAGCTAGACTTGCGGGTAGTGCAAACTCTATCTGAGATCGTGTTGCGACATGATATTAATCTTATTCACGCTCACGACTACAAAAGCGACTTTTTTGCTTATTTACTTCGGTGGAAACTCCGGCAGCGGCGGCCCGCCGTAATCTCGACCATGCACGGCTGGGCGTTACCAGGGCTGCGCGGCCGTATTTTCTGGCGATTGGATCTTTTGCTGATGCGCCGGTTCGACCACGTAATCGCTGTGTCACACGCGACGAAGGAAGAAATGGTCGTCGCCGGCGTGCCATCAGACCTCATTAGCGTTATTCATAATGGAATTGATACGGCAACCTGGTCACAGCGCCAGGTGAACCTTTCAATGCGACATGCTCTTGGCCTGAGCAACGCGTTTCCAATTATCGGCTATGTCGGACGAATATCTCCGGAAAAAGACATGAAAAATTGGTTGCGCGCCGCTGCGTTGATAACGCGGGAGTATCGAACTGCTCAGTTCGTTATAGTTGGTGAAGGCCGGGATGATAATCTATCGCATGAACTTAAGAGCCTCGCGGACGCGTTAGGTATCGGAAGCCAAGTTCATTTTCTCGGTTACCGCGAAGATCTTCTTTCGATTTATGCCACATTTGATCTGTTCTTCCTAAGTTCACGCCGGGAAGGAATCTGTAATAGCCTCTTGGAAGCGATGGCGATGGGAATTCCTACTGTGGCGACAGACGTCGGAGGCACGAAAGAACTAATTGCGGACGGGCAGACCGGATACCTGCTCTCAGCAGGGGATGTCGAAGGTATGGCGCGGGTTCTACTCGCGCTTGTCCGTGATGAGTTTTTGCGCAAGACCGTCGGTAGCGCTGGTCGGAAGCACATAGAGGACAAGTTCTCTTTCGTATCCCGTTTGAAGTGTATTGAAACCCTATACGAGCGGATTATTGATCAACCGATGGACGCGGGCCAACGCCGCCATCTCGTATTGCCGACCGGGTAGCAGATTTATGTGTGGAATTGCCGGAAAAATCTATTTTGACCGAGAACGATTCGTCACCGCCGAAGAGGTTCGGGCGATGGGTAGTGCTATGAGCCATCGAGGGCCGGACGGGGAAGGAACCTGGGTAGAGGGGAACGTCGGCTTGACTCATCGCCGACTAGCGATTATCGACCTCAGCACGGCGGCAGGCCAGCCCATGTGCAACGAAGATGGATCGCTGTGGATTACCTTCAATGGCGAGATCTACAACTTTCACGAGTTGCGGCGAGAGCTCGAAAAACAAGGACACGTCTTTCGGACTCACAGTGATACTGAAGTGATCGTTCACGCTTACGAGGAATTTGGGCGCCATTGTCTGGAGCGACTGCGGGGTATGTTCGCTTTTGCGATCTGGGACGGCCGCACCCGTACGCTTTTTCTCGCACGCGACCGGGTCGGGAAAAAACCGCTTTTTTACTTCTACGCTGCTGACCGTTTCCTCTTCGCTTCGGAAATAAAGGCCCTCTTCGCGGACGATACTGTTCTGCGTCAACCTGATCGAGTCGCGATCGATCATTTTCTTAGTCTCGGCTATGTCCCCGGACCTCGTTCCGCTTTTCTCGGCATCCGCAAATTGCCGCCCGCGCATTGGCTGGAGATTCGAGACGGCAAAATGGAATTCGGTCGTTATTGGAAACTCCGCTACACGCCGAAACGAAGGATCTCCATGAAGGATGCCGTTGCCGAGCTGCAGTGGCGTCTCGCGGAAGCGGTGCGGTTACGATTAGTCAGCGACGTGCCGCTGGGAGCGTTTTTGAGCGGCGGCGTGGACTCAAGCGCAGTGGTCATTCATATGGCGGAGGCGATGGATCGTCCTGTCCGCACTTTTTCGGTGGGTTTCGGGGACATCCGGTTCGACGAACGCGTTTATGCACGCCAGGTAGCCGAACGCTACGGTACGGACCATACCGAGCTCGTCGTCGAAGCGCCGGTAACGGATATTTTGTCCCGTCTAGTATGGCATTACGACGAGCCTTTTGGCGATTCGTCGGCCGTGCCAAGCTATGCAATCGCGGAGTTGACACGTCAACACGTGACGGTCGTGCTTAATGGCGATGGCGCGGATGAGACCTTTGCCGGCTATGACTGGTACAAGATGGACTGCTGGATCCAGCACGGAGAATTTCTGCCATTAAGGCTGCGCGAGTGGTTCGCAGGCCTTATGCAGCGTTTTCCTGCAAACGAGAGCAAAAGCGGACCGCGCTGGAAACTAACTCGACTCGCTGAGGTACTGGCCTTGCCGCCATCTCGTCGATACGCTCAATGGACGGAGCATTTCGGGCCTAAAGCGCGTGAGCGGCTGTATTCTTCAGCGTTCAAAGAAAGTGTCAAAGAGAGTGATCCCGATAGCTTGTTTGCGTCTGCGTTTGCGCAATGCGACGCTAAAGATTGGCTGGATACAGTGCTTGAGGCTGATGTGAATTTGTATTTAGCAGATGACCTGTTGGTTAAGATGGACCGCGCTACGATGGCTCACTCTTTAGAAGCGCGGTCCCCTTTTCTTGACCATGTAGTTATGGAACTTGCTGCGAGTCTTCCAGTCTCGTTCAAGCAAGCGTGGGGACAGAAAAAACGGATCTTAAAATCCTCCCTTCGCGGACGCATCCCGGATACGCTGCTCGATCGACCGAAGATGGGTTTCAGCGTTCCAATCGCCAAATGGTTTCGCACTGATTTGCGGGAAATGGCACATGACGTTCTGTTATCTCCACGCGCATCCGAAAGAGGCTATTTTGACGGAACGGAGATTGCCAGGCTCTTGTATGATCACTCCGTCAACAAAGTAGATCACGGACCGAGTCTGTGGAATCTCTTGATGCTTGAATTGTGGCATCGAGAGTTCATTGACCAGCCAGAGCCGTTTAACGCAAAGGATCCTGTGCGGCATCGGGTAATGGCATAATCGTACCTCGTTAACTCCTCTTTTGAACCTCATGCTGAATCCCCTCCCGGCAGGGTCTTGCTCTATCGATGCTTCAGAGCGAGGCAAACTCATCGTCGTGATCGATACAGAGGAGGACTTCAATTGGTCGCTCGGTTTCTCCCGGCAGAATACTTCGGTCAGGTCAATCCGGTCTCTTGAGAAGATTCAACTTCTCTTCGACGAATTCCGAATCCTGCCCGTCTACGTAGTGGATTATCCTGTCGCTTTTCAGTCGAACGGCTATCTCCCTCTAAAGGAGCTTCATGCCTCCGGTCGTTGCCTCATTGGCGCTCATTTGCATCCTTGGGTCAATCCGCCTTTCGAGGAGGAAGTGAGTCGGCGTAACAGCTTTCCCGGCAATTTGTCGCGTTCTTTGGAAGCAGCAAAGCTACGAATCCTAGGAGATCTCATTGGTGAGAGGTTTGGCTCTCGACCTGTGATTTACAAAGCGGGACGTTATGGGGTTGGGGCCAATACCGTCGATATTCTCGAAGAGCAAGGCTACGCAGTGGACCTAAGTGTCTGTCCCTATATGGATTATTCTTCTGAGGGCGGCCCGGATTTTACGAAATACCCTGCCGTGCCGTATTGGTTCGGGAAAAACAATCATTTGCTAGAAATACCGTTGACGGTCGGCTTTGTTGGTTGGCTGCGTTTTTGGGAAGACTTGTATAGCCTTGCACGCAGTTTTCCATTCAATCGAATCCATTTGGGCGGTGTCCTGGCGCGTGCCGGATTGCTCAACAGGATATGGCTTTCTCCCGAGGGCTACACTCTGGCAGAAAACATCGCCCTTTTGCACGCCCTCTACCGAGACGGATTACGGATTTTCTCTTTTGCTTTTCATAGCCCATCAGTACAGCCCGGAAATACGCCCTATGTAACATCGCAAAACGATCTGGAACGATTTCTCTCGCAGTGTCGGGGTTTCTTTGATTACTTTATGGGACAAATTGGCGGTGTGGCTACCACGCCACTCGAGCTAAAAAGGCATCTAAGCAAGGTGTGAATACTCACCGATAGGAGAACAAATGATTGTCGCCGGTATCTCGCCATTAGATAAAGACTCGACTGTGTCCATTGTTGTTGACGGCAAAGTCGTCTTCGCCGCGGGAGAAGAACGCTTTACGCGCAACAAATTGCAAGACGGATTCCCTACCGAAGCCTTGCAGGCGGGTCTGAAGCACACGGGAATTCGGCTGCAAGACATCGGTGTCGTCGCTTACCCTTTCTTCGATTGGCCACGCGAGACCGAGTTGTTCAACAAAAATATTCAAGATGAAAGGAGGTTTCTTGATGATGCGCTGCGGGGAAATACGTGTGGGCAGATCGAGGCGGCACTTGCTAAAGTCCCTTCGCGCGACCAGCTGATTCCTGGACTGGATTTTCCTAATGAAAAAATGGAAAAGCCGTTTATCCACAAAATGTTCTACCGGCTTACCGGAGTGGAAAGTGTAGTCTCTCGCAATATCGCCCGGCGAGGTTCGGACGCCTGGAGCCATGAGGCGATGAAGTATCACAAGGTCTGGCAGGACGATTTGGAAGAAAATCTCGCAGAACTTGGACTCCGGGACAAACTTAAACGCTTTGATCATCATATTGCCCACTCCGCGGCGGCGTATTTCGCAAGCGGCCTCGAGCGAGCATTGATCGTGACACTTGACGGCTATGGCTCAGGCTTGGCTGGGTCTGTGTGCGTAGGAGAAGGCGCTCGTTTCCGCCGAATTCACGAATTGGAGTACCCGCATTCACTAGGAACATTTTACGAGAGCGTAACGTCGTCTCTGGGGTTCAAGCCGTCTCGGCATGAGGGGAAGATCGTGGGCCTAGCGGCATATGGTGATCCGGAGATTTTACTTGGCACCATTTTGAGCCGTTTTGACCAGGAACCCGGGAACTTTCGTATCCGTGAGAGCAACAATATCTATTTCTCGCGGTATCTGGCCACGTTATTTCCTAAAATTGACGTCGCAGCTGCTTACCAGCGAGCGTTGGAAATCGTCGCCACTAATTACATCCGGCATTACGTGCAACAAACAGGAATAGACGCCGTTGTTTTCGCGGGAGGCGTGGCGGCAAATGTCAAATTAAATCAGCGGATTTTCGAGATCCCCGAGGTTAAGCGCATCTTTGTTTACCCGAACATGGGAGACGGGGGGTGCGGCACCGGAGCGGCTTTTCTTGCGAGTCGCGAGCAAATGGAAAATCGAGAGGGGTACCAAACCGTCTATTTTGGCCCCGATTATACGCAAGATTCCATCGTGCGGGAGTTGCAAACAGCGGGCTTAGCTTTTGAACAAATCACGCCCATAGAGCCAGTGATTGCCAAGCTCATTCACCAGGGCAACGTCGTGGCGCGATTTAACGGTCGCATGGAATACGGCCCGCGAGCGTTAGGCAATCGATCCATCTTATATCGTGCCACGGAGCCGGAAGTAAACCAGTGGCTTAACCAGCGGCTCGGCCGTACTGAATTCATGCCCTTTGCCCCTGTGACGCTTTTTGGGGAGCGTTACCGCTGCTACGAAAATATCGATGGCGCGGAGTCTGCCGCGCAGTTCATGACGATTACTCTTGACTGCACGGATTACATGATGCGGACCTCTCCGGCCGCGGTTCATGTCGATGGTACCGCGCGGCCGCAATTGATCCGAGAGGAGACCAATCCCAGTTATCATCGAATTTTGCGCGAGTACTATCAGTTGAGCGGAATTCCATCCTTGATTAATACTAGCTTTAACATGCATGAAGAACCGATAGTGAACTCCCCGCAAGACGCGATCCGGGCGTTTCTTCAGGGGAACCTTGACTATTTGGCCATTGGTGATTTTCTCGTCAGACACCCTACATTGAAGTCTGCCAACAAATGCGCCGAGCTTGACAGCCGGTGAAGAAATCGGCCGTAAATCTCCCTCGGTTAAAAGGGGAAAGTCGTTAGCCTCGGTAAACTGTTGACCTCAAAACGTTCGCTTACTGACATTGGCTTGAACGATGCCGTCGCCTTCTATGCAGTCATTGGATAACAAAAAGAATCTGTTTCGCGGCGCTTCTATGAAATGGCCCGGGAAGAACGTAGCGCCATTGCCATCCCTGAAAGCTCAACTATCACCTTTGCCGATTTAGTCGCTGAAAGTGAGATCTGTGCGCTCGCTCTGGATGATTTAGGCGTGCGGCGCAACAACCGAGTTGGAATCCTGTTGCCCAATAGTCCGGCCACGATCACGACGTTCATCGGCGTTACCTCGCGCGCTACGGCGGCACCGCTTAATCCGGCCTACGGCGCTGCGGAGTTTGAGTTTTACCTCTCGGATTTGAACGTCAAGGCTCTGATGATCGATTCAACGTTGGATTCCGTGGCCAGACGCGTCGCTAAGGATCTTGGTATTCCGGTTCTCGATATTGCACCGCTCGCGGCTGGATCAGCTAGGTTTTCTGGGTCGCCGGGTAAGAGAAATGAGGCCGTTTTGGCTAGGGACGCTGTTCAGATTGATGACGTTGCTCTTGTGCTTCACACCTCAGGCACGACATCCAAGCCTAAAATTGTTCCGTTGACTCACGCGAATATTTTGTCTTCGACAGAAAATATTATACGCACCCTCAACCTGAGCTCTGCAGACCGCTGTTTGACCATAATGCCGTTGTTTCATATTCACGGGATCATGGTTACGCTTTCGGCGCTGCTGGCCGGCGGCCAAGTCTGTCCTGTAGGATTCGATCCGCAGCAATTTTTTGCGATCGTCGACGAATTCAAACCGACCTGGTACTCCGCCGTACCCACGATGCATCAGGCGATTCTCAGAATGGCCGCCTCGTTTAGCGGTGCTGTCGAGCGCTCCAGGCTACGTTTTATACGTTCGTCGTCGGCTTCTTTGCCCGTGCGAGTCAAGGCGGAACTGGAAAAAGTGTTTAATGCGCCGATGATTGAAGCCTATGGGATGACCGAGGCTGCCCACCAGATGGCGAGCAATCCGTTGCCGCCTAAGGAACAGAAGCCCGGATCCGTCGGATTGGCGGCGGGACCGCAGATAGCCATCATGGATGACCGGGGCAAGATACTTTCTGCGGGAGAGACCGGCGAAATCGTGATTCGTGGGCCGAATGTATTCCAGGGGTACGCGAATAATCAACGTGCGGCCGCGGAGGCTTTCAGCGCCGGCTGGTTTAGGACCGGGGATCAAGGATATTTCGATGCCGAGGGTTATCTTTTTCTTACCGGCCGGCTAAAGGATATTATCAACCGCGGCGGCGAGAAAATTTCACCAGCCGAGCTAGACGAAGTCCTCCTCAGTCATCCAGCCATCGAACAGGCAGTCACATTTCCGGTTCCCCATCCGACTCTTGGTGAAGACGTGGCAGCCGCGGTTATTGCGCGGCAAGGGGTTGCGGTCAGCGAAAAGGAGGTTCGCGACTATGTTGCCGCGCGCATAAGTGGTTTTAAGGTACCGCAACGAGTGCTGATCGTCACGAAGATTCCTAAGGGCTCTACTGGTAAGATCCAACGCCGCAGCGTCGCGGAAAAATTAGGCCTGCTGGATCCCAGCGCCACAGAACTTAAGGCAGATTCGACGGTCGCCGCTCTCGCGGGAACCTTGGAGTCCCAGTTGGTTCAACTTTGGGAAGAACTTCTAGGGGTTCGTCATGTTGGCATTCATGACAATTTTTTTGAACTTGGCGGCGATTCCTTACTTGCCGTCCAAATGATGTTGCGGTTTGAGAGGCTCGTCGGCAAGCGAGTCCCATTGACGACCCTTTTTGCCGGCCCGACAGTATCGCAGTTATGCCACGCTGTGCATTCTAACCGTTTTGGCGAGTTTTCATCTCTTGTTGTCGAGCTTAATTCGAGCGGGACCCTACCGCCGCTGTTTTTCCTCCACGGAGACATCATGGGTGGAGGCTTTTTTAGCTTAAATCTCGCGCAAACCGTAGGTTCGAATCGACCCATGTACGTTCTCAATCCTCACGGGTTGAACGGCGAATCGATACCCAAATCGGTAGAGGAAATGGCTGCTTCCTATGTGCAGATTCTTCGGACCGTCCAACCCCAAGGGCCGTATTGGTTGAGCGGTTATTGTAAAGGCGGGGTGGTGGCTTTCGAGATGGCCCGTCAACTTGAACAAAATGGTGAAGCCGTGGCCTCGGTTTTGATGATTGCCGCGTCCGGATGGAAGAAGCGGTATCGATCTCTTAGATTGATGACCAAGCTCATCGCGCTTTTGAAGGGGCTCAACGAGGATCAGCGGCTGGAATTGTTTAATAAAGGGCGTTATCGGTTTCCTTTCAGCGAGGAGCTTCAGCGCTATTATTTGCGCCGGATAGGAGAATTTCGGACGATGCGATTAGGCGATCAGCTAAAATGCCTTGTTAACAAGTTTAGAAAGGAAATTCAGAAACCTACGTCGGCTTCGCTCGATGAGAAAAAACTCAATTTTGAAAACACTGTTAATCAGACTCAATTCCAAATTCTTGATCTTGCTCATACGAAAGCTCTTGAGGCGCATATGCCAGGGCGGTATTCGGGTAAGTTAGCGCTATTATGGCCGCTGGAGGATCGAATGCGCGTGGCAGAAGAATGGAAACGAGTTGCCCCGACGATAGAAATCCACAGGGTACCGGGGAGCCATACGGATTGTGTGACGACGCACGTGACCAGCCTCGGGAAGTGCATGAAAGCGTGGCTCGATAAATGAGATCCTTCCAGGGATTAAGCCTTGGGGATTAACTAGACGGACATTTGCGTGCGGCCGGTGCAGCGTGAAGGATAACAGCAATCCCTCCATTTCCGCTGCGGTCCTTAGTGCCTTAATTCGAATCGCATTACTGTGAATCATTTTCATCAAATGCTCACCGCGAAATCTTTTGGCGGAGCGAACACGATTGCTTTGAATCTTACCGCTGCTCTGCGCGACCGCGGAAAACAAAGTTCTGTCTGGATTCCAGGTGAGGGACCCGCCAAAGCCAAAGCTGAAGAAATGGGATTAACGTGGCGTCTATACGATCCTACCCGAGCTCTAGCATCTTCAAGGCTGAGTTCGACGGTATGTAACTGGATCGTTGGTCGACAACTGTGTTCATATCGCCCGGGTTTGATTCACGTGCATGCCCCACACTTCTACAGAGCGTTACTGCCTGCATTGAGAGTGTCCCGATTAAAAACCGTTGTTCACGTTCATTTGGAAGAGGCACAGAACAGTCTACGATGGGCTCTCAGAACCCCTCCCCAGGTGATTATCACCTGTGCGCGCTTTCTCGTAGATCAGGTTCGTAATGCCCTTCCCGAACACCTTCAATGCAGTCAATCTATTGTTGCTGTTCCTAATGCTGTGGATATGGACCGATTTCATCCGGGAGATAAGGATTCAGCGAAACAGAAAGTCGGCGCTCCGCGGAACAGTCCGTTGATCTTGTTTGTGGCAAATCTTGCTCCACATAAAGGTCACGAAACCGGCATTCGTGCCGTAGCGATTTTGAAGGAAAGAGGTGTAAACGCGTGGCTGTGGTTCGCTGGTATTGAGCGCGGCGGTAGCTTTGAATATACGGAGCGGTTAAAGAGGCTTTGTGGTGAATTAGGGTTAGCCAATCGAGTGCGATTCTTAGGTCAACGGAGCGACGTTCCCGAATTACTGCGAGCTGCGGATTGCGTGATTCTGCCGTCTACTGCGGAAGGGTTGCCGTTGTCCCTTATAGAAGCCCAGGCTTCGAAGGTGCCTGTACTAGCGGCGCCAACTGCCGGAATACCAGAGATTATTGCTCACGGGAAAACTGGCTTTCTTGTACCTGCGGATGATGCGGCCGGCTACGCTGACAACCTTTATTATTTACTCGATAATCGATCTTTGTATGCACAAATCGCAAAAACTGCGTACTCAGCAGTTGTGCGAGAGTATGGTTGGAAAACTTATATTGAAAGAATCTGGGGAGTTTACCAAGCTCTCCTACAGAGTTAAGCATGTACTAGAAAGAATGAAGTAGATACCCAATTGTCCCATTTGCTGAGCGAATGCTACTAGGAGCAACCACCATTAATTTTTTTAGGCAACTACGCATTGCCCCGCAGAAATTGAAAGTAATAAGGAGGCGACCATGATTGAAACAGCAAGATTAACGCCTGGTCCAGGATTCAAGCTCATTAATTCCATTCTATACTATGGTATGAGGCTGCTGCCGTACGCGTGGTCGCGTCGAGCCATCGCGTTCGGAGTCGCCAAATGTATTGATTGGCTCCACCCGGTCGCAGGGATTGATTCTAATCAGGCCTCCCAAAAACCGGGTGATTCTATTCTAACAGCTCTGCAGCGACAGGGATGGATATGTCTTGAGCCATCACTGTCGCCATTGCAGATTAATGAGATGCAGGCGTTTCTCGCAGAGAAAAAAGTGATTAGTGGAGATCGTTCATTCCTCATAGACGAAGCTCCCGGTGATGTGCTTTGGGCCGGTTATTCGTTGAACGACGTACTTAAGTGCCCCCATGTCATATCACTGATGAATAGTCCCCAAGTGCTCCGGATTGCGCGCGCCTATCTGGGTTGTTCTCCGACTATTTCGGGCATAGGTTTAAACTGGTCTTTTCCGTCATCGGGTCAAGCAGTTGACGTGCAGTGCTTCCACCGTGATCCGGACGACTGGCGTTTTTTCAAGTTATTCGTCTATTTAACGGATGTCGATGATCACTCAGGTCCCCATGAGTTCATTGCGGGATCGCACCGATCATCGGGACGTATTTTTTCAAAGCCATATACTGTCGAAGAAGTCGACTGTCTTTACGGCCAGGAGCGAATAATCAAAATTGTCGGTCCGAAGGGTACGACTTTCGTTGCGGACACCTGGGGTGTTCACAGAGGACAGGTGCCCACTACACAACCGCGGTTATTGTTGCAGATTCAGTATTCCATCTTACCGATATTCAAATACAATTACCGACCTGTTCCGATTCCAAATGCGGAACTTTTGGATCCGTATACTAACCGTCTCCTGGTCGCCTGAGGACTCGCTACTTGATCTATATCAAGGTTTCACAGATATCCGATTGATCGAGAAGTGTTTCCGAGCTGTGGACAATCAATATTGTTGACATTGCGCTGACGATCCTAACATTTCTCGGATTACGGGTGCCGAGCAGGCTGCAAACTCTTCACTGTTATACTGCTTTTTTGAAAGAACCATAGCCGAGATGAGCATCCGAAGGTCGCATACGGCAACTAACCGCCTTACTCCGTGATTTTGGCGGGCCAATGAGTTCAAAAAAACATTTATCGATCGTATTTGTGACGGACAAGTTTCCTTGGCCTTTAGATGATGGAGGTCAGATCCGGACATATCAGATTCTTAAAAGCCTTTCAGCTCACTTCCGAGTAATACTCGTTGCCCTCTCTCCTCCTTTTCCCAACTGTGAGGAGCCGATCCGGAATTTAGGAGTCGAGATCGTGAATTTTTCTCGAAACCGGCCGTCTTGGACAATGCTATTCTACATAGTAAGCGCGCTGTTCACAAGGCGTCCTTATCCGCTGCCGAAAAACTTCTCTCCTAAGATCCTTGGAGAGATCCGTCGTCGCATGCATGTGGGAGACGTCCACGCGCTTCACTTGAATCACCTGGATGCGGCTCAATATATAGAATGGCTGGATGGAGCGTCGTCGCAGGTTAAAATTGTATTTGATACCCATAATCTTCTCACTTCCTTCTATGCCCAGCTAGTAAGGTCCGAACGCAACGTGTTGCGCAGGGGCTATTCTTGGATCCAATGGCGAAAAATGCGTTCTTATGAACACACCATTATGCGCAAAACGGACTGCGTGGTTGTCTGTTCCGAGCCGGAGAGGCAAATGCTACGCGACTGGGGAGTTAAGACGGGTTTCGTTGTGCCCAATGGGGTTGACACCCAATTCTTTACGCCGACACCGTCGCGTTTGCGGCTCGATGGACAACCGCTACATATGGTCTTCACAGGCGCAATGGACTATTTGCCAAATGCCGACGGAATACGATGGTTTCTCCGGTCGGTCTTGCCTAAACTAGACGATGTAGCGATAGCCTATAAACTGACTGTCGTAGGCAAGAATCCTCCTGCAGATCTTCGAGCCTGGGAGACCCCTGGGAAAATTGAATTTACTGGTCGAGTCGAGGACGTCAGGCCGTATACCCGTTCCGCCGATGTGTTCGTTGTTCCGCTACAAGTTGGCGGAGGCACCCGGCTAAAAATACTAGAGTCGCTGGCGATGCAAGTTCCCGTCGTCTCGACGCGTTTGGGAGCGGCGGGCTTGGACCTGGAAGATGGCATTCACTTGCGACTGGCTGACGATGCCGCCACAATGGTGCATGCAATCACGGAACTGTGCGCTTTACCGGATCGCGCTCAGGAGATGGCACGACGTGGACGGCAAAAAGTGCTTGAAAGTTATGACTGGGCGGCGGTGACGCTGCCTCTATGCCAGTATTATGGCAAAGCGTTGTCAGAAAATTAACGCTACTTTTAGTGTGCTTCCTTAGTAGACTGACTTAATTCAATAACTTCCGATGCTACGTCTCGCCATATTTTTGATAGCTGCCGCTATAGGCACATATTACGCGCTTCAAGCGCCATTCTATGCGTTACTGTGCTATTTAGCTAACGCCTACTTTCGACCGGAAGATTGGGTCTGGGGAGATTTTGTAAGATCGCTTCGTTTGTCTTTTGTCATAGGGCTCTATGTTATCGTGTCCACCGTTCTGTCGCGGCACCGCCTAGCGTGGAACGGCAGGATTGCTCTTCTCTGGTCGTTTCTCTTCCTCGCGTTTTTATCGTCTCTCTTGTCGGAGCATTCTACTTATAGTTGGCCCTACGTGATCGAATTTGTAAAAGTAATTGTGATGACTCATCTAATCGTCACGTTGACGGATGACTTTGCAAAGTTTCGGCTAGTAAGTCTTACCATCGTTCTGGGCTTAGGACTGGAGCAGGGCAAGCAGGGGTGGTTCTATCTCCTGGCTTCTCCCGGAGGGGCTAACAATAATCCAGTGGCTTTCCTCGGAGATAATAACGGAACGGCGGTAGGGATGTTGATGCTGGTTCCATTGGCCGGTCTTGTGATGCAAACAAGTCAGAGCAAGTGGGTAAAGCGGTTTTTCGGCGGATTACTTATCGGATGCGTCTATAGGGCGCTGTCTACTTATTCAAGAGGAGGCTTTCTTGCGGCGATCGCTATGGGCGGGGTATGGATCCTACGAACCCGTCACAAGGTCCGCAATTTGCTCGGAACGTTAGTGGTTCTTGTCATTGTTCTGCCGGCACTTCCGGATGCCTTTTGGAACCGAATGGGTACGATCCGGACATATGAAGAAGAAGAGGACAAATCCGCTATAGGAAGATTTCATTTCTGGTCGGTTGCGGGAGACATGGCGGCGCGTAATCCGATTCTTGGCATAGGGTTCAATAGCTATAATAAAGCCTACGACGCTTATGATTTTTCCGCCGGAAAGTATGGGAACGAGCGGTCGGTGCACAGCAGCTTTTTCGGTGTCCTAGCTGAATTAGGATATGTTGGCCTCTTTCTGTACGTGCTTATCCTTTTGAGTGCGTTTAGGGCTTGTGCTCACGTGAGAAGAGTTGCCTCTAGGAATGAGGCGCTGGTAGATTTGGGAAAGGGTGCGGTCGCCCTTCAAACGAGCTTAGTTGCGTTTGTCGTAGGGGGAAGCTTTGTTCCCTTCCAATATAATGAGATTCTCTGGCACGTAATCGGGTTATCGATGGTGCTGAGGCGACTTGCCGCACAACAAGAACAAGTCCTGTCGACCAAATTGATGGTAAAACAACCGCCTTCTCCCGTGCGAGATCCTTTCGCCGCTTAGTCTTTGGTTTCTTTTATGCGGATTCTGCACGTCGTGCCATCCTTTGGTCTTGGTGGGATGGAGAAAATCATGTGTGCGATAATCAATGCTTCGACGAATGAGCATCAGCATGCAATCTTGTCGCTCGATGGATGTGCCAGTGCGCTCACGTGGATTTCAGGTAGTCGAGTTCAGATGATTCCGTTCCGCAAGTACAAATCAAGGAGATTGTTCTTCTGTTCGCTATACAAGACATTGTGCCAGAATCGTCCCGACTTACTGATGACCTACAATTGGGGGGCTATTGACGCGATTTGGCTCGGGCGCTTAGCAAGCATTTCAAATATCATACACCACGAACATGGTTTTAATGTGGATGAGGGCGTTTCGACGGCATGGCGGAGAGACGTGATCCGGTTTATCGTTTACCGACTCGTGTCTAAGGTTGTCGTCGTATCGCATGAGTTGGAGGAGATGCTGCGTAGCCGGTTCCGGCTCTCGGAATCGGCCGTTACCCGCATTTCAAATGGGATTGATACTTCTTTTTATTCGCCGAGCGAAGGGGAGCGACAGCAAATGCGGGCATCACTGGGTTATCAGGAATCGGACCTAGTAATTGGATTTTCTGGACGTCTCGATCCCATAAAAAACCTTACTCTGTTACTTGAAGTGTTCCGGAGTAGCAATCCACGTAAGTATCCTGTTCGTCTATTGGTCGTCGGCGATGGCCCAGATCGACTGCGTCTAGAGGCTCACTGTGACTCTTCAGGATTGCGTTCCTACGCCATGTTTGTCGGCGAGCAAACTGAGGTGCTGCCGTATTTGCGAGCCATGGATGTGTTTTTATTAACGTCTTTACGTGAGCAGATGCCTCTGACGGTTCTAGAAGCCATGGCGGTGGGAATGCCGGTGATTGCAACTCGGGTGGGGGAACTTCCCTACATCATTGATGACGGCACAGACGGTTTTATTCGAGATCTGTATGCCACCGCTGAGCCATTGGCGAAAGCGTTAGGTGCGCTTCTCTGCTCATCGAGGCGAAAGGTAATGAGTGCTGCTGCACGACAAAAAGTTTTAACGAAATTTCGTCAGCAAACGATGCTGAAACACTACCTCGATTTGATTCGGCAGTTCGCTTAAATTATCGGTACAAGATCTTTTTCCACGAGTGAAAGCTTTGCTACGCAAGCTAGTGCACGTGCTGAAGCCTATAAACAAAGTCAGCGCGATGTTGCTGAGCGAATTATCGGGTTGTAAACGAGTGAACGCTGTGAAAACTTTGCCAATGTGAAAATACCCGGTGGTGGAGCGCTCGGTTCCGTCCCTCGCTAGCACCATCGCAAAGCCGGTCCCTAATGGTGCTCTTTGGTCGCTTTTATACCTAACTAACGTCTCGGTGCGGTGCGGCCTAACGTATAGCGCTTTATCCCCAAACCCTGAAAGCAATCAAGTCGCGGAATAATCTGCGTCGGATCGACGGGGGATAAAACGTGTTGGACTAAACCGCGGAGCAACGCGTCAGTTAGGCTATGCAGATTGTAAAGCCGCACAGCCGAGCAGAGTGTGACGCTTTGTTAGCGATAGATCGGCATGCGGGTGAAGGTCGCGTTCGGCGCCGATAGGTTTTCTGTGATGGCGACGGCGCAATGAGGCTTCGGCGCCAGTTTTCGCACAGGCAGACACACCCGTGCGAAGACCGCAGGTTGACAGTTGGGAATTAAACGGGCTTAAGAGCGAATAAGGCTTTTTCATGAGGAATCCATCGGGGAGAGCTTGATGTACGGGGCAGTTCCCCCACGACGATCATGGTTCCCTTGTGGCAGCACGGGCAGGGACTGAGATTGACGCCGATGATTTCTCGCAGCAAGTCTATGGCTGATTGATTGGGGCTTTGGGGCAAAGCGGGATCAAGTTTCAGAAGTTTGCGGCATTGAGTCAGTGCCCGTTTCTTAGAGCGGTTGGCTAAGAAGCCGAAGTGATGGATGCGCATAAAGCATTCGGGCAAGACATGGAGGAGAAAACGCCGGATGAATTCATGGGCATCAAGGGGCAAGGGCTTCTTTCTATCTCCATCTTTGCGATCTCTATAACTCAAGGTGACCTGGCCGTTTTGGACGTTGAGGATGCGGTCATTGGACGGAGCCACGCGGTGGGTGTAGCGGCCGAGGTAATCAAGCACGGTCTGTGGGGAAGCGAAAGGTTTTTTTGCGTAAACCACCCAATTCTTTTTCCACAAGGTCTGGGTATCCCTGTTAGCCGCTGGGATTTTTCCTTTATCACAGGCTTGTTGTAACAGGTCGAGAAACTTTCCACGAAAGACCTGGCTCAGAGCTGTGACCGGAAACAGAAAGTTTTTGCGTTCAGAGATCCAACGGTGGTGATCGAAGGACATAGCACGGGCAGGGACCAGACAGTACAGATGAAAATGGTCATTGAGGATTTGATCCCAGGTATGAAGCACAGCGATGATCTCTACCGTTCCTTTAAAGCGCCTTTGGCCAAACTCCAGGATCGTTTCAACGACGGCTTTAAACAGGAGAGCTAACAGAATCTTTTTGTGGGCGAGAATGAGCCGGTTCAGCTCGTGCGGTAGGGTGAAGACCAGATGGAAGTACCCCCACTGGCAAAAGCTCAGAGGTTTGCTTTTGAAGCCACTTGGCCTTGGCCAGGGACTGGCATTTCGGGCAGTGGCGGTTACGGCAGGAGTTATAGGTCGGGTGCTCAAAGCCGCACGTGTCGCACTGTTTGAGATGCCCTCCCAGCTCTTGGGTGCGACAGAGCTCAACGGCCCGCATCACCTTGAGATGGTAGGTTGGCAAACGATCCGCACGGCGGTAGATCTCCCCGTGTTGGCGAAAAATGTCGGCTAGCTCGGGGCGCGCCTTTCTTACTCCTGCCCGCCCATGTTCGAGAGGCAGCAAAGGCGAAGGCGCCTTTCAGTCAGGGAATCTCAAAAGGTCCAAAGGACTCCCCGTAGAGACAAGCTTGGGCTGGCGGATCTGCAAATAACGCTGGGTACTCTGAAGTGTAGCAAAGCAATAGCGCAGTATGTGGATGCCGCGGCCTTCTTGAATTTCCGCTTTCTCTTTGGCCAGATTGTAGATTCTATGGGCGTAATTAATGGAAATCGGACTGCCCTTGGCATTGGGAAAAAGATACATCGGCGAGCGATGCTCTTTCCAATACTTGCGCAGCTCCAAGAGCAGCCGCTCTGACAAAATCGTGTAGCGGTCTTTTTTCCCCTTACCTTGCTCCACCCTTACCATCATCCGTTCACTGTCGATGTCGCTGACTTTAAGCCTGACCAGCTCGCTGACCCGAACTCCTGTTGCATAGGCCGTCATCAAAAGACAGCGGTTGCGAAGCTTGTCGTTGGCATAAAGCAAACGCTCGACTTCCTTCTGGCTTAACACCTCCGGCAATCGCCAGCTGCCTTTCTTGGCAGCAAAAACAACTTCTATTCGTCCCACCCCAGCATCTGATAGTAAAAGAACTTCATCCCCGAGATCGCCACGTTGCGTGAACTCGGCGAGAGGTCCCGGGCTTGGAGATGCAACAGATGAGAGCGAATCGGCTCTTGAGTGAGCTGATCCGGCGACTGACG
This sequence comes from uncultured delta proteobacterium, assembly GCA_963737905.1. Lineage (GTDB taxonomy): Bacteria > Desulfobacterota > Binatia > UBA9968 > UBA9968 > DAIRFP01. The sequence continues at coordinate 22,009 of CAVTUQ010000022.1, forward strand.
ATAATACTTTACCAGCCCCACCATCGGTGAAACGTAGGACTGCTCAGTGCGGGGCGAGAAGTTCCTAAGCTTCATCTCCTCGATCATCTTGGTCCGCAGTGCTCCCATAAAAACTCCTCCTTGGATTAAATTTGGGAGCTACGCTAAACCAGATGATGAGAATGAGCCAGGAAGGTAAATGGAAAACAAAAGGCTGAGTGAAAAACAACCGGCCTCACATAGCCAGTGCCACCGCGAAGCGGTTTAGTTCACCATCCATTATTTAATCGCTAGGTTACTGGGCGCGCTAGGTGCGGTAACGGGAGGTTGGGTAGAGCCAGTTACATTGTTTATCTGATACACTTTTATGAGCGGTGCGCAATTGGTGTCTTCACATGATGCCGAAACGTAAATTCTTTGCTTAATCGCGTCGTAGGCAACGCCTTGAATATCAACGAATGACGAGTCAAGTTTCCAGACCTCATAGGGCCTCACTTCCCAAGATTGCTTCTGTCCGTTTTTAACCGCCACTAAGTCATTCGCATCGTAGGCCCAGACATGGGACTGGTAGGGATACGCATGGGTTCCCTGGCCACTATCGGCAGGATCATTACATGCCGCCCCGGTACCATAACAGTATGCTCCGAGCCCATGTTTGCCGAAGTACAGGACGGTGCGGGTTCCTTGAGGGAATGCCATACCCGTGATGACATCCGCCTGGCTCCAGTAAAGATTTCCCACATTAGTATTGTTTAGAGGATTTCCATACGGATAACCAAGCACAAGTGTCGCTGCGACCGGATTTTTGCTTCCAATATCGGAGGGAATAATGACCGATGCTGACGGTCCCCACGATTGAAGGGAGTTTATAGCTCCACCGGAGCCACCGACCAAGACCGGTCCACCAAACGCAGATTGCCATTCGGCAGGAATAGCGGCCGCATATTTATCAACCCAGCCCGGGTATTTGTTTCCAATAGTAAACGGACCCTGTACTTGTCCTTTGGTGGATAAGTTGATCGGCCTCACAAATTGTGATTTTGACTGGGTCGCGGCACCGTCATAATATGAAAATGCACCTAAATATAAGCGGTCATTATAAACAAATGCCGATCCAATGATTTTAGAATTAGGATCGGAGGGATTAATAGAGCCCAGTTTGCCTTCGAGAGGATCCGTAAGGTTCTGCAAAACGGTCGCGGTAGGTATTCCGGAAAATGATTGGGGTACGGCAACCTCCGCAATTTCTTGCTCATACGGATGCCCGCCAATAAAAAGAGAATTGTTTGCGGGGTTATAGGTGATGCCATATGTCCCTAATCCTCCCGTTCCGGCATAACTAAAACCATGCGTGCTTCCCAGAGTTCCCGACGGTAGTTTGAATGTCCCTAGAAGTGAGAGATTGTTGCTCTGGATTCGGGGAGCGCTGCTGGGTGTTTGCGCGTATACGTGCAAAGGCAACAGGGCAAGAGACATGACGACGACCAGATTACTGAAGATTGAGAAAAAACGAACCTTCTGTTCACAAATCATAATACCCTCTGGAGTTTCACTGTTGTTGTTATCCATGTTTCAACACTCAGTAATCGATTCGTAAGAAGATGACCTAGTTCAGTTGTCATTAGCACTTCCCCGCCACGGTTAGGTTACCTCGCTGTTCGCCGGTCATCGCCGAACCGTGAACAATGCATTGTTGGCGACCTTAAAGCTGCTTAATGACGTAAGCGTTGCAAATCCGGAAGATTTCATTAATGAGACCCATTCCCATCCCCAAAACCCGATAAATACCTTAGATGAACTTGTCACTGCTCGCAATCGCGATGAATCTTGTATCTATGCCAGCCCCCAGGCTTTTATAGCTACACAACAGAATATTTCCCGATGGGTGTCATGTTTAGTTTGCTACTAGATTGCTCGGTGCTGCCGGAACCAGTGCTGTCGGCGGTGGACTCGACGCGCTGTACTCATCGGCTCCGATATCCGAAGCAAGCCCCACAGGTCGGCGTCGACCATCAAAGTCATCGTTAACTGCCACGCTAGTTCGTCGGTCAATAGCACCCGTCCCGGCAAGGCTTGTGCCAAACCGCGGTCATGCTCTGTTTGTTTGCTAAGTTACCGATTTCTAGGTCAAAAATTATAAGATCATCCTATCATGGCTGAAAGAGAATATCTAAACTAACATTTTGTCTATAATTCTGTGCAATTTTGAATCCGTAGTGGTTAGGGTTTTTCCTCAAACATTTTTGGCCGGGAGAAAATATTCGCGGCACAGAGGTTGCCTAAAGTCTGATGATAGTGGCATGGAATGAAAGTAGTCACTATCGATTCAGAAGAAAGCGCATGGGAACTTTTCATTCGGTCCGTCGAAGACGCGACTTCTTATCATCAGTTCAAATGGAGAAATGTCATTACTGAAAGCTTTGGGCATAATTGTCATTACCTTGCTGCGATCGATGAGAACGGAGAGTGGCAGGGAGTGCTTCCCCTCGTCCACATGCGTAGTAGGCTTTTCGGTCATTTTTTGATTTCAGTCCCGTTTGTCAATTACGGTGGACTACTTTGCAAGAATGATTCAGCTGCAGGATGTTTGCTGAGGAGGCAGAACGGCTTCGGCGTTCCCTTGGAGCAACACACGTTGAGTTACGACACGTCGGGGGATCCCTCAAAGGGATTCCGAGTCGGCAGCATAAGGTCACGATGATATTAGATTTGGCTACTGATGTTGACGCTCAATGGCGAACTTTCAATGCCAAGCTGCGCAACCAGATACGAAAGGCGCAGAAAAGTGGGTTGCAATCTGTGGCCGGTCATCTAGAACTCCTAGATGGGTTCTACGAGGTTTTCGCCCGTAATATGCGAGACCTTGGCACGCCAGTCTATGCAAAGAGCTTTTTCCATAATATTCTGGAAGGATTCCCGGAAAGCACGAGGATTTTTGCCGTCTACCACGAACACAAAAGTGATTGCTGCTGGGATCGGCTCCTGGTTTAGGAAAACATTAGAAATGCCCTGGGCATCCTCAATCAGCGATTATAATGTGCTCTGTCCTAACAACATGCTTTATTGGGAAGCGATACAGTTTGCCATACGCAATGGGTTCCGTAAGTTCGACTTTGGCCGATCAACGCTCAACGAAGGGACGTATAATTTCAAGAAACAATGGGGTGCAAAGCCTGTCCAACTTTACTGGCAATACCTGATGGATGGTCAGAACAGCATTCCTGATCTGAACCCGACGAATCCGAGGTATCAAACAGCCATTCGTATATGGCAGCGTCTTCCTTTGCCGGTAACCAGGGTACTTGGGCCGATGATCGTTCGAAACATCCCATAAACGGTCGTGAGAGTTCAGAAAACAATTATGGTGACAGCTTGGGATTATGACAAGCCGATACGGCCGGCATTGTTCTGATGGAGAAACCAGTAACAATGGAACGACTTACCTTGAATTCATGTCCACGATAGCGGCTTTTGGTACGAGTAATATGTTCAAAGATGCGTAAGCGTTATCTTGGTAACGGGTGGCGCGGGCTTTATCGGTTCGCATATTGTGCGACGACTTGTTGGCGAGGGGGAATTAGTTCGGGTAGTGGATAATTTGTCTACGGGTCAGTCAATACGCTTGAAGACTGCACGCGATTCCATAGAATTCGTAGAAGGGGACTTGGCCGACGAGCGGGTTAGTGATGAGATCGTTAGAGATGTCGATTACGTTTTGCATCAAGCGGCAGTGCCATCGGTGCAACGGTCCGTTTACGATCCCATTGGTACGAACCGAGCAAATGTGAACGCGACTTTGAACCTTTTAGAAAGTTGCCGGAAAGCAGGTGTTCGTCGTCTCGTCTACGCGGCATCGTCGTCCGCTTATGGTGATACAGAGGTTCTCCCCAAGGCGGAGGAGATGTCGCCGAATCCACTCTCGCCCTATGCGCTACAGAAATTGGTCGGGGAGCGCTACTGCAGGCTGTATTATGACCTGTATGGGCTGGAAACGGTGAGCCTCAGATATTTCAATGTTTTTGGTCCCGGCCAAGATCCTCACTCAGAGTACTCAGCAGTTATTCCCAAATTTATCACTAAACTATTAGCGCGAGAGCCTATAACTGTTTACGGCGACGGCGAACAATCCCGCGATTTCACTTACGTTGAAAACGTGGTGGAGGCCAATTTACTTGCTTTACGGGCGAGTGAAGTCAATGGGAATGTTTGCAATATAGGTTGTGGTGAACACATCACTCTGAACGAGTTAATCCGTCTGCTGGAGGAAATCCTAGGAATCAAAGCAAATGTGAATTACGCTGCCTCCAAGGCTGGCGATGTACGGCACTCTTTGGCTGATATTACTCGGGCACGCCATTTTTTGGGCTATGAGCCTAAAGTCATGGTGAAGGAGGGGCTTAGACGAACGGTTCAAGCATTTATGATACACCGAATGCGGAAGTGAAGTTCATAGATTATATATATTAAGATCGCTTTGAGATCAGTAACTGAACACGAATAGCCGTTCGTCTCAAAAATTGGCGCCAAAATCCCAGCCAGAACTGGCTGGGATTTTTTTGGCCTCGACAATTCAGCAAAACTATCAGCGCAAGATTTGATCAATAACCAAGAGAATTAGCTATTGGTAGTCTTTGCTCACTTGCTCGGGAGTAATAATCCAATCCCCTGTACACGATCTGCGAGCTACCTCGCCAATTTGTTTCCCATTGGTTCCGCCCTCATAGTTCCCGGCGACCCCATAAGTTGCGGTGTAGGCTACGGCTGCGCCGGCTTGGGTTCCCACACAGGTAACAAATTTGAACGGGACGTGAAGTACCGACAGCAATACGCTGCCCAGGACAGAGAACCCGTCAGTCTGTTGCGTAGTAGATTGTTGTGCGCGCAACGCGCCCGGAACTGCCAAGACGCTTATCACTAAAAGCCCTCCACACATGCTGCGAACAATCCTTCTTTTCATACTTTGAACTCCTTTCATCCAATTCTTGAGAGTAACAATTTTGACTGGGTTTCTCTCGCACGTCAAGCTATGGCCGTTGTAACGTGACGTGACGCCCGTGTGTTTTTCCGTTTGTGCTACTCGTCATATTCGCAAAACTTGCTGTCCCGAGAGAGCAATCTGTCGGTTTATGTCGGGGTTGCTTCAACAATTGCGTGATCTCGTGAGCTGGAATGGGGTAGCTGTAGTAATAGCCTTGGGCTTCATCGCATTCAAAGCCGACGAGCATGTCGTTAGCCTCCTGGGTTTCCACACCTTCCGCGGTTACCTTAAGGCTCAAATTGTGTCCTAAATCGACGATGGATCGCACGATGACTGCATTGTCCCGGTCCGATTCCATATTCTGAACGAAAGATTTGTCAATTTTCATCCCTGTGACGGGTAACTTTCTCAGATGCGCCAGAGACGAATATCCCGTGCCAAAATCATCAATAGTAAAGCGTACCCCCAAATCTCTGATGAGTGTTAACGTGCGCATCGTTCGTTGCGGATCCCCCATAATCGCGCTCTCTGTAATTTCGAACTCCAATCTTTCGGCCGGCATTCCCATGCTCTTGGTAAGACCCGCGATCTGGTCCGGTAGCTCTTGAGCTTCCAGGTTCCACATGGATAGATTGACGGCAATGCCTATATCGATTCCCAAGTCGTTCCAGGCACGGCACTGGAGAAGCGACTGATGGAGTACCCAGAGAGTAAGGGGAATGATTAAGCCGGTTCTTTCGGCCACCGGAATAAATTCATCGGGTGGAATCAGTCCGAGCTCCGGATGCTGCCAGCGGGTTAGAACCTCAAGGCCACCGATCAAGCCAGTTTTTAGGTTTATCTTGGGTTGATATAGCAAAAACAGTTGATCGGCTACGATCGCCCGCCGCAACTCGCTCATGCGTAATACAGCGCGAGGCGCATTATTCTGCTCTTGTGCATACACTACGTATTTGTTTCTTGTCCTTTTGGCGGTGCTTAGCGCGATATCGGCTCGGTGCACTAAGTTATCTGCACTGCTACTATGCTCTGGAAATAGTGCGATTCCAATGCGTGGCCGAACGTCGAATGTTACCGCCTCAAGTAACAAAGGTTCTTCCAACTTGCCCAGAACTTTCCGTGCGACGAAAATGACATCATCTGGCCCGGCAACAGAGGGTAACAAAACTGCCAGCTCTCCGCCGTCCATGCGAACTACTGTATCTGAGTCTCTCAGTACCGTGCGCAGACGGATCCAAATCTTCTCAGCAAATTCCTTTGCCAGCTCAGAATCTTGAATTGGAAAGTTGTTTGGGCCGTCGATATCAATCAGCAACAGGCCAACTTGCTTGACATCATGTTGGGCCGCCAGGAGAGCCTGTCGAAGGCGGAGTTCAAAAAGAGTATTCCCAGACAAATCAGCAAAGACTTGGTTCATTAAGCTCCAACCTGGTGAAAATTAGTTACCACCTGTGATTGATGTCGCCAAGTGTCTTTGTCCAGGACGTTTGTTTAGTGACTGCTTTTTGACGTAACTCGCTAGCGGTGATTGGCAGCAAGCCGTATGCCATTGCCTCCAGGTCATAAAGAAAATCGTGTAGTCTCAAGTGGATTCATTATCGCGGCGGGTCGCTGAAGAAATGTTGGCGCCTTTCTAATCCTACTTCTGCGACATCATCGTGCACATAGGTGACATGTTTGTCTCATGGATGCTTTCCATCGGACCCATTTTGAACTCACGCCGTGGCAATTGCAGTGAGCGATGGGATGGTCCTTAATGTGTCAGATCTAACCGCCATTCAGGCGCGGTTTTAGGAGCGCCGATATAAAGGTGGCGTGACCATGCTGTGATGAGCCGGCGATTATTAACGCACATCAAATAAAACCAAAGATGGCAAGTTAGAAAAGAGTTCTCTGGAAACCTATAAACCGCCAGTAAGTTCCGAAGCTATCCCACCGCTCGATTGATGTTTTTCGCCTCACTAACCTTTCTTCTAGAAGACGCTAGGAGTGATACAGCGTTTTCCTTGAGGCGAGGAAGCGGCAGCTTTATCAAATTTCGCAAGCGGCGCCTCGCCAGACGCCCGCCTTCGGACGCTCGTGGCAGTACGATTTTGAATGTCGTTCCCTTTCCTACTTCGCTCTCTACGCTCATTGTTCCGTTCATCTGATCCACGTGTTTTTTGACGATGCTGAGGCCCAATCCGATTCCCCCGCGTGAATTCTCAGATGAAGTCTTGTGAACTTGCATGAAGGGGTCAAAAATGTTCGAGAGATGGTGGTGGGCAATTCCTATCCCAGTGTCGGATACGTCGAGGGCGACGGTTTGGCTTGTCAACCAGTTAAGCCGGACTGAAATGACTCCACGATCTGTATACTTGATTGCGTTCTGAAGCAGATTGCTAACTATCTCTTTGAATCTCTCAGGGTCAGTGTTAAGTGTATTGACCTCTTTGGAAAGCTCCCATCTGAGCTCAAGACCTTTTTGCCTGCACAAGAAATCAAAGGTATCGCGAAGATCATCAAAAATGTTACTAACCGGAAATTCTTCAACACGAAGGGACTGCTTGTTTGCCTCCAACCGGGAAAAAATGAGGATCTGATCAATCATGTTCTTGAGATGACTCGACTGTTTCGCAACAATCTGAAGAATTTCCTGATGCTTGGATTCAATCTCTCCGTAGAGTCCATCCGTTATGCACTCTATGTAGCCTATGATCACCGCAAGTGGGGTGCGTAACTCATGTGAGACTTGATTGAGGAATTCTGATTTGAGCCGGGCCACATGCTCGGCTCTTTCTTTCTCCTGCTTCAAGACTTCGAGCGCCGAGGCTGTCGTATCCTTCGGAGCCGACTTGGCCCCGGCAATAGCCAATCCGACGATTAGAATTCCGAAAACGGCGATAGAACCGTAAAGCAACAATTCCTTGTTACTTCTGAAAGTCGCGAAATAATTAGTGAGCTTACTCAGAATACTTTGGGGAACCTGAGATGTTCTAGTACTCAGTTGTTTGACGCCGATGGAGTCGCGGCTCCCGGCCCATTTTAGCTCGCCGGAAATGCTCGCTTGGTGCGGTTCAAATAGTATCCAAGCGCCAACAACGAGGGTTAGGACGAACGGGATGAGAAGGGCTACGCTTCGAAGCGACATTCGTCAGGCGTGTGCGGATGTTTGAGTCAAGCCCTTTTTGCCTCGGGGAAGACAAACCTGGATCCTATCCTTGCCGCTATTTTTGGCCACGTACATCGCCTGATCTGCATCCTCTAACATTTGTTGCCAGTCAGTATATTGCTTAGTCGAGGCTGAACTTAGGCCGATACTGACCGTGAGCGGAAAGAGGCTAGTGCTAATGCCGAATGTTTGCGACCTGATTTCTTCATGAATCTTGTTGGCCACCTGCAGGGCGCTTTCTTGGTCAGTTTCGGGCAGAATCAGGACGAATTCTTCTCCACCATATCGGGCCGGGAAATCACTTCGCCGAGTTTTTTCTCGCAAGATTGCGGAAATTTTGACGAGCGCGGTATCCCCGCCGTGATGTCCATAGGTATCGTTGATAGTTTTAAAGTTGTCGATGTCCAAAAGTAGAACCGAGAGTGGATGGTTGTATCGCTTTGCTCTTTCAAATTCTTCCGCAATCTTTCGTTCGAACGCGCGTCGATTAAAGAGGCCAGTCAGTGGATCAATCTGGGTTTGATACTCGAGGTTCTGTTGATAGTGCACGACTCTAGAACCCACGCGAACTCTGGCCAGCAACTCGGAAAAGGAAAATGGCTTCGTAATATAGTCGTCGGCCCCGAGATCGAGCCCGCGTACTCTATCCCCTTCCTGGATCCTGGCCGTAATTAGAATCATGTAGATGCCCTTGAGGGCGGGATCACTGCGGATACTTTTGATCAGCTCAAAACCATCCATTTTTGGCATCATTATGTCCGACAGCGCAATCTGGACGTTTTCCTTTTGGAGTTTTTCCAAGGCCTCCATGCCATTCCCCGCAGTCACAACGCGGTAGCCTTCTCGCTGAAGAACAATTGCCAGGAGGTCCCGTTGATCCGGATGATCTTCGATGACCAAGATCGTTAACGGTTTTCGTTCGTCTCCGCCAGTTTTCATATAAGTCTCATGGAGCAAATTTTTATAGGACACTCGCACTTAAAAACGGACATAAATCTTCCGAGCGCACAAAAAAGAGCCGTGGGAACATCGTCGTCATCCAATCTTGTTCATGAACTAGCGCAACACGCAAACGTTGGCTCCTCGACGCAAAACATGTTCCAGAGGCGAAGCGTGTTTTTTGGATCTCAATAGTCTGTTCGGCAAAACAGTCGTCTGGATTCAAGTCCTTCTCTAGGTGGCATATTTTCTGCGCCATGGCAAAGACCAGCAATTCACGCGTTGGTGGTTAACTGATAGCTGATCGTCTTCATAGCTACTTGTTGCGCAATTTGTGACACTTCATTCAAAGAGCCTGTCACTTTTGTCAAAGAAATCTTGCAAAAATCCGGTTTTGATCTCGTAAGGCTTTGAAAAATATAGTCAGAGGTTACTGGCATAATTACTGCTCTTTCGGCAGGTCAACATGATGACAATTCCTCAAAAAATCGCCTTAGATAGTTGGTTAGACGTCGATCGGGACTCAAGACTTATTAATCGATGGTCGTAAAGAAAGGGGGTGAAAGAACAATGGAGTTTCTAAAAAGGTTGGTAGTCGAGGAAGAGGGGCAAGGCTTGGTGGAATACACCTTGATCGTCCTTCTCGTCGCATTGGTTTTCTGGGTTGCCGTTAAAGGTACAAACGCTGATCAGGCGCTGTCAAACACCTGGACCAGCATCGTTGGCTGTCTTAACGCCGGTACTGCTGCCGGTTGTGGCGGATCATAAGCATTTGCGTAGTCCGATCTCGGGGGCAAGAAACGGCCGATTCTTGCCCCCGAGGCAGAAGTAAAAGGAATTGTCAGGGTTTCGGTCAAAAACTGAATGAAGTAATGGCGTCGTAAATTGCTGAGTCCGCTCGACTTCTCGATCTTACTGGTGACTGTCCTTTCGGTCTTCTTCGACTTGACGGTGCGAAGGATTCCGAACTGGATTATTGCGTTTGGACTTGCGGGTGGCTTGCTGCTTAACGCGTCCCAAGGTTTTACTCAGTTTTCTCACAGCCTCCTGGGGTTCATTGGAGGTATAGCCGTTTTTATCGTCCCTTTTGCGTTTGGATGGATGGGTGCGGGAGACGTGAAATATTTTGGCGTGGTCGGTGCGCTTCTTGGCGTCGAATGGCTTCCACGCGTACTTTTCTACTCGGCAATGATAGCCGGGGTTATTGCTGTCGCTTATACCGCTGTCGGCAGATTCCATTCTGGTTCTGGATTCTTTAAGGACACGTGGTCCGATTGCAAGCTCGCCATCCTTAGCTTCGGTCGAGTGCTCCCTGACTCTATCGGTAAAAGAACCGCCAAAGGTGCCGATTCAGTCCCTTGGGGCGTTGCGATTGGGGCCGGAACTTTGGTGGCTTACTATTTTGATCCCACTGGTCGGTGGGCCGGCTTTTAACCAATAAACTAGCTCGGGAGCCGATAAGTAACCGAAATTTCTAAAATCTGCACAGAAGAGGAGCTGTTATGCAAAATAGGCTAAAAATTGCGCTCGTTGTCGCCGTATTCTTCGGATTGATCGCGGCATACGGGATCTATAACTTTCTTCGTCAGCAGCGGCAGGCCGCCGAGGCCCTGAGGCAAGAAACTCAAAACGTTGTGGTGGCTGCCAAGGAAATCCCCGCGGGCACGGCCATCAACGACGACATGATCAAGAAAGGCATGGTCAAGGCTGTTCAGTGGCCGAAAGCATCTGTACCCACCGGCTCTTTCTCTTCACCCGAGCAGCTGGTGGGCAAGACCAATCGGGTAAAGATCATGGCGAATGAACCCATCTCGGAGTCGCGTCTGGCTGGAGAAGGGGCGGGTTTAACTATTCGGCTGGAGGCGGGTAAGCGGGCGATGGCCCTTAAGGTGGATGAGATCATCGGAGTCAGCGGCTTTATCGTTCCAGATGATCGTGTGGATGTGATTGTGACTACGACGCCGCCGGGCAAACAGAACCAGGACGACAAGATTTCCAAGATCGTGCTGCAGAACAAGCGAGTGCTCTCTGTGGCACAAAGCGTGGAGCAGAAAGACGGCAAGCCCCAGGTAGCTCGGTCGATCACGGTTGAGGTGACGCCTGAAGAGTCGGAGAAGCTTTCGCTTGCGACGCAAGAAGGGCAGATCGTCCTCGCGTTACGGAGCATAGGGGATGACGCGGATGCAAAGACAGCCGGAAGCAACAAACGGGATCTGCTTGCGGTTGCGGCGCCGGCCCGTAAAGGCGGAGGGAGTCGCCCTGTAATCGCCCAAGCTCCGGAGAAATATCGGGTGGAAGTGCTTCACGGCAGTGACAGAAAAGTGGTGGAATTCTAAGTGGGAAGGGGAGCATTCATGAAAAAGCGCAAGGTTATGTGGACAAGGGTAAGTGGTTTTCTGGCCGCAACGGCTTTGGTTTCGTTCTGCTTGGTTGTCTCTAGCAGCGGCTCAGCAGGCTACACCAACGATCTCTGTAACAGTCAACAAGTCAATGGTGTTTCGGCTCGCCGAGCGAGCCAAACGAGTCTCCGTCTCGCAACCCGGCGTTGCGGACGTGGTGGTCGTTGCTCCGAGTCAACTTCTGATCAACGGCAAAGCCGTGGGTACAACATCGCTGATTGTTTTCAATGAAAAGGGAGACGTCGCCAATTACGATCTTGATAGTTCTCCCCGATGTCGCCGCGCTGCGAGGCCAACTGCGCTTACTGTTCCCCAATGAAAAGGTCGAAGTTCGACGTCAGGGCCCTCCCTTTTATTAAAGGGCGAAGTCTCCAATGAAGTAGTTTACGACAAAGTCCTGGAAATAGCCCAAACTTATATTCCGCCAAAGCCGCCGAAGGAAGTTGCACCCTCCACAAGCACGAGTGTCAATGTCAGCAGAACTAGCTCCGTGCGACTTCCCCCAACTGGGACTGCATTTGCGGGCGGAGGGCAGCTAGCCTTCCTCGAGGAAGAATCGATGACCGATAGCGACAGATGGGGCGACAAGACGAAAGATCGACGGAATTATTGATCTGCTGACGATCAAAGAAGTTCGGCAGATCGAGCTGGACGTTATCGTTGCGGAAGTTTCGACTCCTCAAGCTGAGAGAGATCGGATTTGATTTCTCGCCAGCAGGCTGGAAACACGACTTCCAATACATTTCTAGGCACCCAGTCCGGGTTTGTACCACCACTTCCGGCAGTCGCGGGTGCCTCCGGCTTTTTCCGGTATGTCAACGGTTCATATTCTCTGACTACCTTGTACCGCATGCTTCAAAACAAAGATGTCACCGAGATACTCGCTCAGCCTCGACTTGTTATGAAGAATGGCCGAGCAGGCGGTTTTTTGGCGGGTGGAGAGTTTCCAGTAGTCCAAACTCTGTCGGATTCGTTCTCGGTCGAGTTCAAGCCCTTCGGTGTGCGGCTCGATTTTGTTCCGACGCTGAATTGGTCCGATCGGATTGATTTGAGAGTTTTTCCTGAAGTGAGTGAAATTGACCAGAGCGGTCTCGGTTCAGGGAGTTCCCGGGTCTCAAGGTGAGGCGAACTGTAAACCGCGTTGAGATGGGAGAAGGCGAGAGCCTGGTGATCGCGCGGTCTGCTCGACCGACAGAATTCTCAAAGATCTAACCAAGTTTCCGCTCCTTGGGTGACATACCTATCTTAGGTACGCTTTTTAGGAGCACGCGCTTTAGAAACCAGGAGACTGAGTTGGTGTTTGTCATCACTCCGCGGATTGTCAAAACGATGAAGCCCGGTGAAAAACCGCAGCTTCCTTCGTTGGAAAAGTATGACGACCCGGATATTCGCCAGATTCCGCTTCCCGGAACGTCAGGACAAAGATCGACTGATCGACCAGGGGCCCCGGGAGCGACCATTCCTTGAAGAGTCATGTGACATCGGTGTTCTGAGCCGCGTACTGGGATCAACGACGTAGGGGAAATGAAACAAGCATCATGAAGCTGCCCATTTATCTGATCGGTGAAGACAGTCTGGCTCTAGCCTCATTGAGACAACAGCTGGAGAAAGAGCCGGCTTTTTTCATCGAGTCAAGGGTCCAAAACTACGCGGATGCTTTTGATCATTTACGCAGCAAGAGCGGGCCGATCGTTGCTGTGATTGACCTCAATCGCGATGAGGAGCGAGCCTTCGCCGTGGCGGCAGAGATCAAATTCAAACTGTCCAACGTCCGTTTGGTCATGACGTCGCCCGATGACAATCCTCAGACTCTCCTGCGGGCGATGAGATCCGGGGCTGAAGAGTATTTGACCCAGCCTTTCAATTGGCCAGAGGTCTTGAAGTCTTTCGATCATATCCGAAAGAAGATAGACGTCCATGTCTCGCCCGGTCGAGGCGTCGAGCGGGGCAAAATAATTGCGGTCTCGTCAAACAAAGGCGGAGTGGGTTCCACCACCCTCGCAACGAATCTTGCCTCGAATTTGGCAGGTCAAAACAAATCAGTCTGTCTGGTCGACCTGGTTTTGCAATTTGGCTCGGTGACGAGTTTCTTAAATATCGATGCGTCGTACACCATTTTAGACTTGGCGAAAAATGTCAAACGAATTGATCCTCTGCTTCTCGACGGCTCCCTAGTTAAACATAGCTCCGGTGTCAGAGTTCTTGCAGAGCCCTTCTACGCTGAAGATGCCCGAAGAATTACCCCATCCGATATCGACGAGATTCTCGATGTGTTGGCTCAATCCTTTGATTTCGTTGTTGTTGATACCGCGAAAGAATTCGATGAGATGCTGGGATTGGTTTTAGACAAAGCAGGGACTCGTTCTTTTCGTTACGGAAATGGATGTACCGTCGTTAAAGAGTGCCCATAGAGCGTTCGAGCTGTTCGAACGCATGGGTATTTATGACAAAAAGATCCGGCTTATTTTGAATCGCTACGTCAAAAGTAAGCTCATGAGTCTCGAATCCGTCGAAAAGGCCCTTGGCGTTAAGGTGTTTTGGACACTCCCAAATAATTATCCAACTGCGATTGCGGCTGTCAATCAGGGACTGTCGATTGAAGAGTCCGACCCGCGATCCGACATTGCCGATAGCTATGCGGGGTTGATGACTGCTGTGCTGGAAGCTTTCAAGTATTCCGGGCTCGCAACGATGCGAGACGACGAGGACGAAGATAAGAAATCTGGCCTCCTTGGCCGTTGGATTCCGATGCGAGGGCTACTCAAGTAAGTAAGAGAGGACTCAATGAAAAATCCACCGTTCGAATCCGATAAAGACAAGTGGGAAATTCAAAGGGGCGGCAACTTCGACGGTCTTAGAACCCCTCTGCGACCCATGCAGGCTGGGAATCCGGACGCGATTCTTCAGGATTTGCGGTTGCGAATTCACCGGCGGTTAATCGACACCTTGGATCTCACCAAGCTTTCAGCCTTGGAAATGGAAAGTGTCAAGGTCGAGATCAGGCGAATTCTTGAGGATATGGTCATGGCTGAAGCCATTCCTCTTAGTCGTGCGGATCGGGACCGTTTGGTCTCGGACGTTCAGCATGAGGTATTTGGGTTGGGACCTTTAGAAACCCTAATGAAAGACCCTGAAATCGCCGACATTCTGGTCAACACACATAGTCATGTTTTTGTGGAACGATACGGTAAACTTGAGAAGACCGATGTCCGCTTTCGCGACAACGCCCACCTGATGCAGATTATAGAGCGGATCGTAACCCGAGTGGGGCGACGAGTAGATGAAAGCTCGCCGATGGTCGATGCCCGACTGGCGGATGGGTCGCGCGTAAACGCGATTATCCCGCCATTGGCACTGGATGGGCCAGTTCTTTCGATTCGCCGATTCGGCACGGACCGTTTGACGATCAACGATCTGGTTCAATTCAACTCGGTGCCCGCAGAAATTGCTGAAGTGGCGGCGGCCTGTGTGAAGTCACGCCTAAACATTTTAGTTTCCGGAGGAACCGGGGCTGGAAAAACAACTCTCCTTAACTGTCTGTCGAACTACATTCCGGAAAACGAGCGTATCGTAACCATTGAAGACTCCGCGGAACTGAAGCTGCAGCAGGAACACGTAGTGCGGCTGGAGACCCGGCCCCCCAACATTGAGGGACAGGGTTCAGTGACGCAGCGGGATTTGGTGCGCAATGCGTTGCGTATGAGACCGGACCGAATCGTCATCGGTGAGGTCAGAGGCGGCGAAGCGTTGGACATGATGCAGGCGATGAACACTGGACATGACGGCTCGATTAGCACCATTCATGCTAATAGCGCGCGCGACGCGCTATCGCGTCTGGAGACGATGATGTTGATGGCCGGTATCCACCTGCCAGAAAGAGCTCTAAGAGAACAAGTTGCCTCAGCCCTGGATGTTATTGTGCAGTTATCGCGCCTCAGCGACGGTAGCCGAAAGGTCGTCGAGTTTACCGAAGTTAGCGGTATGGAAGGCAGCACGATAACGACACAGACAATTTTCAAGTTCGAGCAACGAGGCGTCGAAAACGGTAAGGTCTTGGGAGACTTTGTGGCGACGGGAGTGATGCCCTCGTTTATGGATCGGCTGGAGCGGTATGGGTTTAAAATTCCGAATACTCATTTTCTGCCGCTGTCAATGACAGCGAAAAGAAGGGCGTGATGAACCTACTACTGATTGTATTGTTTTCCTTTCTCGCGGCGATGTCGCTTATCATAGTGATGTTCTTCGTGCCTATGGCGGTGCAAAACTCGCCGCAGGCCAGGATCAAAAGACGGCTCACTACGATCGGCCGTGCCGGATATGCTTCCAGAGCGGACGTACAGAACCTTTTGAAAAGCTCTCTGTACAGTGACGTTCCGTGGGTCAATGCGCTGCTATCCAGAGTCCAGTTCGCCAAGCATCTCGATTTACTCCTTGAACGGGCCAATGTTGACATGACATTAGGTCTGTTTATTTTGTGTTCTGTTGTCGCCAGCGGGGTTGCCATTTTTCTTTTTTTGATTGTGGGTCAGCCATTTCCCCTAGCCGTTGTTGTGGGGTTGATCGCGCTTGTCTGCCCCTACGCCTATCTTAAGTATATTACGTGGAAGCGAATGAGACGTTTTTTGGAACAGATGCCAGATGGCTTGGACATGATAAGCCAGAGCCTCCAGGCGGGGTTGGGCTTAACCCAGGCAATGGTTTTCGTCGCTAAGGAGATGCCTGATCCTCTCGGCACAGAGTTTTCTGTTTTCATCGAGGAGGTCAATCTCGGTCTTCCTCTGGCAGACGCATTAAAGAAGCTGGAAGAGCGTATGGCTTTGCCTGAAGTGAGGCTTTTCAATACAGCCCTTCTAGTCCAGCGGGAAGTCGGCGGAAGCTTAGCTGAATTACTGAACAAGCTGGCTGACATCATTAGAGACCGCTTTCGAATTGAAAGATTGATCAAAAGCTTGACCGGACAGAACCGAATGAGTGCCTGGACCGTCTGCTCCATTCCGCCATTTCTGGGCGTGTTTATGTTTATTAGGGAGCCTCAGATGATGAATGAGATGTTAACTGATCCCATGGGTCGAGCAATGCTGGCTGCGGCGCTGGTTTTAGAGATTCTCGGAATAATTGTTTTCCGAAAGCTCATAAAAGTTCACATCTAAGCGGGGTATTATGGAAGCATTAATCGCCATCGGAATATTCGCCTTGGTTTTTGGGGTTATTTATTTCACGCTGGCATCGAGAGCGCCGGTAGCTGAAGAAGCTATTCAAAGACGATTGGACAACATCGCCGCTCAGCCCAAGACAGCGGCTCGGCTTCGCTTGTACGACGCCAAGGAAGATACCTTTTGGGAGACTGTCGCTAACTTCTTTCTGGGTGACAAACGGGAGATACCTGGGGCCTACTCGAAAGTGGGGAGACTCTTGCACCAGGCTGCCTACCGAGGGGAGAGAGCAATACGTATTTTTTGGGGCCTTCGTATTTTTCTTGGTCTCGCATTCTCATTTGGCGGATTGGTGCTGGCGTTTTTCTCGAAGGCGTCTACTCAAGATGTCATTTTGTTGGGAGGCGTCGGCGGAATCGTCGGCTACATGTTGCCTTATCTGACTGTCCGTCGGAAAGCAAAAATGCGGGTCTTGGAAATGAAGGAAACACTACCCGACACCTTGGATCTGATCGTGGTTTGTGTGGAAGCGGGAATGGGTGTGGATGCGGCTTTGAATCGCGTGGGTAAAGAGCAGGCGGACCAGGGGCTGGCGATGGGCGAGGAGTTGTTGCTCGCAACCCAAGAATTGCAAGCGGGTGCAGTGCGCAAGGAAGCGTTGACTCGTTGTGCCGACAGGATCGGGATCGAAGAATTTCGTGGGCTCATCACTTTTCTGACCCAAACCGAAGAGTTGGGGGGCAGCATAGCGCGCTCCCTAAGAGTGTATGCGTCGACGATGCGCGAAAAAAGAAGCCAGGCGGCGGAGGAAGCAGCGCGCAAAGCGGTGATAAAGCTTATTTTCCCACTGGTCTTTTTTATTCTCCCGGCCATCTTTATCCTCTTATTGGGTCCGGCTGCTCTGAGTATTATGAAGACATTATCGAGTCCCCTTAAGGGATAGAGATGCCCGTAACTAATCTTACGAAGAAAACCTGGCTGGCAACCAAGGTTCGGAAGGCGGATAGCTTTCTCACTCGGCTGGTCGGCCTTCTGAAAAGAACCCACTTAGGTCCGGAAGAGGCCCTTTGGCTGATGCCAAGCAAAGGGATTCATACGATCGGAATGAAGTTCCCCATTGATGTCGTTTTTCTGGATAAAGATAATATGGTCCTCGGTATTATCTCTGGCTTAGTCCCCTATCGAGTTACCGGTGTGCGTCTGAAAGGCCACAGCGTGCTCGAATTGCCGAAAGGTACATTGAAGAAATCACGCACCGAAGTCGGCGACAAGTTGGAAATTTCCCTGGTCGAGTCCTCCCAGATGGATGATCTCAAAGACAATCGACTCAGTCAGATTGCGTGACTTGGGAGGTCACGTCACTAGCATACGATCGCTTTTGTCGAAAGCGAATTCCACGGCAAGAGATAGCCTGTCTGCGAATTCTCCTAGCCTTGCGGTTGCCCGCTACCTAGGGGCTCCAATCCCAGCGTCCCTGGCAAATTCGGAAAAGACTCTTCGCCGCCTGCTCATCGTCGTGCTTCTCTACTGTATTCCGGCGTTCAAAGCCATGGTCCCAGTCATCGATCCGGACATCTGGTGGCATCTTCGCACCGGCCAATGGATAGTTGATCACGCCCAGGTGCCGGCGACCGATCCGTTTTCTGGCTACGGCGTTGGAAAACCCTGGGTTGCCTATAGCTGGCTGTTTGAGATCCTGGTTTACGCTCTATTTACAAAACTTGGTCTAATGGGGATCCTCCTCTTTACGGTCTCGATGTTCTTGCTCATCGTGGCCGTTTTACATGGCGCGCTGCGGCGGGCGAAGTTGCCTTTCATAGTTGAGGTGCTTTTCGTGGCGGTCGCTGTTGGCGCCATGAGTAGTCTGATTTCTCCCAGATCCTGGCTCTTTTCGATTCTGTTTTTCACCATGGAGCTTGCCATTTTGTTTCATGTGAGGCGAACGGACAAGATTACCCCAATGCTAGCGCTTCCGCCGCTATTCGTCTTGTGGGCGAATTTGCACATGCAGTTTGTCTATGGTCTCGCCACTCTTGGACTATTTCTCGTGGAGATTCTTCTGTCGCAGTTGCCGTCCCTCAGCCTGTATGGGCGTCGTCAGCCTAATGTCTCTCCTGGGCGAGTATCACTTCTATTATTGGCGTGCCTGCTTGCGACTTTGATAACCCCCTATCATTTTCGACTTTATATTCCGATTTTTGAAGTCATCGGACAGACCGGAGCTTTTCAGTTGGTCTCGGAGCTCCTCCCTTTATCCTTTCGAGCTTTCGCGGACTGGCTGGTCATCGGGCTCGCGATTGCAGCGGCCTTTGGCCTTGGTTGGCAGAGAGCTTGGCTTCCGTTTCCAACTCTTTTGTTACTAATGGGAACTTTTCTCGCGTTTAGAGCGCGAAGAGACGTTTGGGTTCTGGCGTTGGCTGCCGTGTTTACTATCAGTGAGTTTGGGAGGTTTGTGAGCAGCGAGCCCTCCTTCGGCTTTACCAAGTTGCGGGCCATCTGTGTAGTTGTTGCACTGGCGGTGGCGACTTACATGATCGGTCTGCACCGTCAAATCTCGGAACGGCAGTTGGAAAGCGCTGTCGAGCGTGGGTTCCCTGTCGCGGCGGTGAAGTTTGTTAACGAAAAGAATTACTCTGGGCCGCTCTACAATCACTTCAATTGGGGAGGGTATTTGATCTGGGCTTTACCCAGGTTGCCCGTTTCAATGGATGGTCGAATGAACTTGCATGGCGATCAACGCATAGAGCGCTCCGTCAACACATGGTCTGGTCTAAAGGGATGGGAATCGGACCCGGAGCTGATGAAAGCCCGATTGGTCATTGGCGGAGCCGACCAGGCACTTATGAACCTAATGCGTACGGACCCGCGTTTTAAGCTCGTCTATGACGATGGTGTCGCAGCCATTTTTGTTAGTACGACTGATGCCGTTTCGTCGAATTAAGGAATATTTCGCGTGAAATCCTGGCTCCGGCGCTCGTTCCGGCAAGAAAAGTCCAGCAGTAAATTTGGGTTCTTTCTATGGGCGATCCTCCTGGGCCTGCTAGTTGGTGTGGCAAGCGTCTGGAGCAGCAACAAGGATGTGCTTGGTCTTTTCCATGATGATGGCATCTATGCTGTCGTCGCAAAGTCTCTCAGCGACGGATCCGGGTATCGGATCATTAGTCTTCCTACCGCTCCCGATCAAACGAAATATCCGTTTCTCTATTCGTATATTCTTTCTTGGCTATGGAGCCTTGACCCAAAGTTTCCCGATAACATTGGTCTCTTGAAAGCTGCAAACGCGGTATTTCTTTCCGCGAGTTTTGTTCTCAGTTATTTCTTCTATCGTCGCCGCATAGAAGGAGAAGAATCCGAAGCTTTGTTATTCGCAGCGCTGGTGTGTATCAATCGGCTGTGTTTTCGTTCACAGATTTTACCGTCAGTGACATCTTGTTTCTTTTGCTTTGTCTCTGTGCGCTTTTGTGATTTTCGATTCCTCGGAGCGGTGTATTTCGCGGACCCAGTCGTCACGCTATTGGCAGCTCTTGTTGGTCTCGGCTGCCTGACTCGATCAGCAGGAGTGTCCGCTGGCAGTGGCCGGGGCCTTTCATTTCGCATGGGCAAGCGATATCGAGATTTGACGCTACTATGTCGTGCGTTGTGCTTTTACTTATTACCCCCTGGTGGCTGTGGGTTGGAACCCATTCAAACCAGACGGCGAGTTCTGCTCAATACTATGGTTCGTACAGTTCGGAACTCCCCGCGTTTGTAATCATGTGGTACGATCCCTTCGGTGCCATAGAGATTGTTTGGGGTAACTTGCGTTACATAGTGGAAGCTCTCGACTTGATATTCCAATCGAGAATAATCCCCGGGTCTATTGTTGCCAGTAGGCTTATTGTTGCTATTGGGATTATGGCGGTCATTTAACGACCAGTCGGTATTTTTTCGCTCCTATATCCTTTTGTATTTGGCTTTGGTGGTTGCTTGGCCGTTTCATCCTCGCGCTATCTGATTCCGTTAGTTCCTGCGATATACTTCTTTTTGTTCCGAGGCGTTCAGGCCGCCGAATTTCATTTAAGTGATTTGATGACTTCGGAGACTCGAAAGAAAATCCTGTGTCACTTCGTGCGAGTCACATTTGCCCTTGTCGTCGTGTTGCACGTGGGATGGATTTCCAACTATCTATTCAGTAAGGATGTGGCGACGACAAGGGCTTGGTTCGGCATACGATTGCCTGCAAGCTGGCAAGGTTTTTCAGAGACGTTTGAGTGGATTCGGAGTCATACAGACGATAAAGCAGTCCTTGCCACAGTTTTCGATCCTATGTACTACTTATACACGGGGCGACGATCGATCCAACCCGGTCTATATAAGCCGCAGAACGTACTTTTATCCGTATGGCCAAGCCGTCCCTGATGCGGGATCCCCTGATGAGATCAGAGCAGAGCTCAAATCGTTGGGTGTTAGGTTTCTTGTAACGCACCCGCTTAGCGGTTACGGAGAAGGGGACGATTACTCTAAATTGTGGACGGGGTTGATTCGCTCGTATCATAATCAGGTAAAATTAGTATTCACTAGTTCCGATGGCAAACACCATATCTATGCTCTCCCGCAGGACATTAGGTCACTAACACATGATTGATGCAGCGACCGACTTATTGCTAGGTGTACAGAATGAGGATGGAGGGTGGGGTTACTTCAAGGGGCAACACAGTAATACAGAGTCAACGTCATTTGCACTGATGGCTTTGAAGTCAATGGAAGGGAAGGCATTCATTGAGCCGAGGACTGCGGGGCTGAAGTGGTTGCTCCGGCGCCAGAAAGAGGACGGTAGTTTTCCCCTCAACGACACATCGAACCAAAGCTCATGGACCACTCCTATTGCGGTTTTAGCGCTTTTATCTTTTCAAGACCAAAGCGAACCTGCCTTGAGGGCGGCGAAATGGATTTTGACGCAAGAGGGAAGAAAGCCCGGCTGGGTCGCATCGCTCTTGGTCCGGTTGTCCTTAATAAAGAAAATGACAGAACTTGATCCCTACCTCAGCGGGTGGTCTTGGACCGCTGGAGCTTTCAGCTGGGTAGAACCAACCAGTTACTCGCTAATGGCACTAAAGAAGTTGAAGCGGAGTTTGGTGGGATACGGGACTAATTGTGAGGAAAGAATTCGGCAGGGCGAAATGTTGATCTACGATCGGATGTGTGAAAACGGTGGGTGGAACTATGGAAACTCCAGAGTCTTGGGGGAAGCCCTGTGGCCGTACCCGGATGTAACAGCGGTGGCTTTGATCGCGCTTCAAGACCGGGCGGCGAGTGAGGCCAATCAAACAAGTTTGCGTGCTTTGGACAACATGCTGCAGGAAGCTGCTTCCGGCACCGCCCTAGGCTGGGGTATTCTTTGTTTAACGCTCTATAATCGGGAAGTAAGAGAATGGAAGAAGCTTCTGGTGAAGAATTTTGAAAAGACGAGGTTTCTAGGTGAAACAAAGGCGGTGGCATTGGCCTTGCTCGCGTTTGGAAATGGGGCTAGTTTGTTTCACGTTTGAGCTTGAATGATGAATCGCAGGGAGTTTATCAAAGTTTCGGCTGCAGCGTCGCTCGCCTCTCTTGTCGGGTGCCGGCCATCAGTTCGTTGGGACCGAGATGCTTATCGGAAACCAGCGATTTCTCGGATCGCGATTCTGGAGGCCAGGAGTTATCAAGCTTCGCTGGAGGATATTATTCTTCGTGGAATCCAGTTGTTCAAGCTTGATCTAAAGGGGAAACGAATCGTACTGAAACCGAACTTGGTCGAGTTTGACCCCAAGGGCGTAATTAACACCCATCCCGCGGTGATCGAAGCGGCCATAGGTTCGTTCAGAAGCTTGGGCGCCCGGGAGGTTGTGGTCGCCGAGGGACCCGGCCATCGTCGTGACAGCGAGTACCTCCTAACGGCTTCGGGGATTTATGATGTGATCAACGAACACAGAGTTCGCTATGTGGATCTCAATACGGACGATGTGCGTCGCACGAAACTGCGTAGTAATTTTACCAACCTGAGGGAATTATATCTTCCCGAAACGTTGTTCAATGCGGATTTGCTGGTTTCGATGCCGAAGTTAAAAACCCATCACTGGGCCGGTGTGACTCTTTCCCTAAAGAACATGTTCGGCGTTGTTCCCGGGTCGGTCTATGGGTGGCCAAAGAACGCGCTCCATTGGGCAGGTATTCACGGCAGCATCTTAGACATTAATAGTTCATTACCGATTCCGCAATTTGCCATTGTCGATGGGATTGTTGGAATGGAGGGGAATGGGCCACTCCAGGGACAAGCCAAACAGAGCGGCGTCCTGATCCTAGGTGATGACTTGGTTGCTGTAGATGCCACGGCGGCGAGGATCATGAAGATCGAACCGAGAAAAATCGAGTACCTCGAGATGGCTGACCGATTTCTGGGAAACATCCGTCACGAGAAAATCGAACAAGCGGGCGAACGATTGGAGCGATTTCAGCAGGACTACCGCGTTATCGAGAACTTTCAGGAGCTCAAGGTACTGACAGGATAAGGATTAAGAATTACTGAAGGGCTACGGAAAGAAAAGAGCCGGATAAAAGTCCGGCTCTTTTCTTTTGGCCTTTCCTACAAAGGAAGGACTAACCGGCCTGGTCGTCGGATGGTATCATCAGTTTTTGCCCGATGTAGATGTAATGTGGGTTCTTCACAGAATCCCTATTGGCATCGTAGATCTTTTCCCACTTGTACGGCGAATTGTAGAAGCGTTCAGACAGTTTGCTGAGAGTATCGCCCGCCTTTACCGTATACTCCTGGGATGCTGGACTTGTTGCCTTGGCGGTAACGGGAGTTGCTGCCGACCTTTCAGTCGAAAACGGAATCTGTTTGGCAACCGGCTTTGCTTTTTCCTCCGCTGTGACGGCCTTGCCTTTGGCTTCCGCCGGGAGCGGCTTTTTCTTTGACTATCTCTGGGGCGGGTAGGGGCTCGGGGCGTGACGGTGCCGCCTTTGCTACCGCAGCGGACTTGTACAACCGATCTATGAATCCAGAGCTGTCCAGCTCTTTTATGAAAGTAAGATCTACGAACTGCTCAGGCTTGGCTGACCGGGCATTGGGGTCTTTGACCCCTAGCTCACGCAGGATGATTTGAATACCCTTGAGAGTGGGGTAAGGTTTCTCTGGAACCAGGTTGAGCGCAATAGAGTCGTAAGTGTCATCCAATATGTCCTTATCATCGGTCCGGAGATATTTGGTGAGAATCTCCAATGTTTCTCTGCGATGGGTTTTAGCGTAGTGGATTCCCTCAACATAGGCTCGCATGAAATCGCGAACGAGCTCCGGTTTCGATTTGATCAGCGATCTGGTCGTTGCTATGCCGGTATGTTGATATTCGAGGCCGAGCATCTGGAGGTCGGCTAACATTGGATACCCCAATTTCTTGGCTCTGAGGGTCGTGGGCGCCGAGAGCATCGCCCCTTGTATTTTTCCTGCTTCCAGCGCTGCCAACAATGCCGGAACGTTTCCGAGTTGGAGAATGGTTAGATCCTTATTGGGGTCAAGGCCATATTTCTCCAATGCGTAACGCATCGCAAAATCTGTCGATGATCCAAAGCGAGTGACGCCAACAGTTTTACCTTTGAATTGGTCAGGCCGGCTTATGCTTTTGTCCGTATACAACTGGAAAGTGAGGGTGTTAATCACGCCGGCAATCATCACTGCGTCGGCGCCGCGCAGATTGCTTTGCATGATCGCGGCGCCTGCCATATGCGCGAAGCTCACGTCTCCGGCGATCAACGATTGCGCGGACGTACTTCCCGATTCAATCAAGACTGGACTGGACGTCCAAGCCGTATTTTTTGAAAAACCCTCTTCTCTTGCGTGACCCAAAGGGGGGCGTTGTTACCGGATATCGAGCTGTATGCAACCATGACTTTTTGTAGGGGGACCGTTCCCGCTTTATCCGCAGCCGCCAAATTGCGCGACATCCGGCGATCGTGAGCGCGAAAAAGAATAGCAACGCCAAGATCAAGAGCCCGGGTTTCATCTGCAAAGTTGGGTTCATTTTCTCTCCTTCAAAGGGCTAACCGCGATTGGGTTTTTGATTCTGTTGACGGTTTAAACTCCGCCGAGCCTATCATCGTTGATCTCCTTGTTTCAAACCCAACAACAGATTGTCTCAAGCCCGATTGAGACGAGCCATGGCTGCCTTCAAGCTGGCCCTCATTCGTTCGAGGGAACGTGCGAGTTCACCAATCTCATCGTTGGATTGAAAAGAAACGGGCGTATCCAACTGCCCCCTGCTTATGTCGTCGGCGATCGACTTCAATTCTAATAGGGGACGAATCGTTTTGCTCGCAATCATGGTTGAAATCGCTATGCCGATGGCGAGGCAAAGCGCGATTAGGCCAACTATAGTGAGCAAAGTACCGCGAACATCCTGTTGCACCGTTTCGGCCCAAAGTCCCACGTGAACGGCTCCTAATTGGCCATCGAGAAGCGGAGCCTGCGTTTCGTAAACCGACTGACCACGCACGCTGGTTGTTCGTGCTTTAAACGTACGCTGATCCGCCGTAGCGCCGGTTTCTTTCAATTCTGCTGGAAAGGGTTGAAGACTGGTGGCGACAATCTCGCCTTTGGGATCTTGAATGTAGGCATATGCCACTCCGTCCAGTCGCCCATATTTGGCAATTAGTGCGTCCAGTTCCAGAGCGTTCTTTCGTGACACATAACCGGCCGCAGCATCACTTAGGTTCGCGGCAATGGCCGCTGAACGTAGATCGACTTGCCTTTGGAGTGCATTCCCAGTCAGGTAATACACGATTCCTATAACGCAGAGACCCAAGAGCAGGATAAGGCCACCGAAAGCGGTCACAAACTTCCACCTGAGACTGCTTCCCTGCCAGCCGGGGCTTGCGGGCGTAGCTACTTTCGTACTTTCCAAAGAAAGGGATTCCTGTGGCATGCCGCCTCCTGTAAAACAGGTTAGAATTTCTTGAAATTGGAAATCTCTTGAAGCATGGATTCTTCAACCTTCTGCCTCAGCTTCCCGTCAGAAATCTCTTTGCTGATTAGGCCGATTAAGTCGTCCAGCTTGGCTTCGGGGAAATTGTCTTGAGACTCTCCCAGACTATCGATCTGATCTCGCAGTACCAACGGGGCCATGGGACCCATGGCTTCCGTGAGGATGCTCGTGAGCCGATCAAACAAAGCAGGGGGGACGATATCGGTCCGGGTTTTAGAAGAAGGGTTGACAATTTCCACCAAACCAGACTTGTGGAGGTTGAAGATAACTTTTGCTGTGTAGGCGAACGGTATACGTAGAAGCTCGGCTATATCCTGTACGGTTCGCGAGCCATCGATCTTGCTCAACACTCGCCACCCAACATAGGGCACGGTAATAGGGCCACTTTGTGCCTCGCCAGGATCGGCAATCCGAAAGACAGCTTTTCCTGAGGGGATGACTTCCAATATGGTCTCCCACTCTCGGCTCATAGCCTTCACTTCGTCGAGAATTTCGGCTGACGTTTTTTTAATGGTGGTAATGGGAACAGTCCCATTTGGCATTAAAGTAAAGACCCCCTCGCCCCACGTCACGGGATACAGCAGCGCCTTCTCGCCCTCGCCAATAGGGCAGGTAGCATGGATGATGTTACCCTCGGCAATATATACTTCGACTGTCTCTTTGCCGCGAGAGAGTTTCAGAACGCCTGACTTTTTGCCGCCGGTGGCGAGAAGTAGGATGTCGTTGAGGCTAATCTGCGCTAAATTGCCTTGCATACGGATAACTCACTAGGAAATGATGAGCTATTCATTACCGATCTTCCAGAGATCGGCGCGCGTTCGTGCCACTGGGCGTCTTTTTAATTTGGTCAACCACATCGTCGTGACCATTGAGCGCGGTCTTGAGCGTCTTGATAACGGCAAGACTCTTGCTGATTCCGACCATTTGCTCAAGGGTCGATTTGATCTGGCTCTGTAACAGGTCGACCTCCTCCGAAGAAATACTTTGGAGTTGGGACTGGAGTTCATCATAGAGCCGGGTGATGCTATCGATCTGTCCTAGGGACTCCGTTTTTTGAGTGATTTCCTCATAGAGCCGGGAGATGTCCTCGGTTAGATTTTGCAATTCATTTTTCATAGAGTTGACCAGCCTTCTTTATTTTGTTTTTTTTTCTGACGCTTTGTCGGCAGGATTGTGCGATAGACCCGCTTCAACCGTTTTGGGTTTGTCAACACTTGAGACGGAGGGTGCTGAAAGAGTTTCTCCTATGTTGGTTTCGCCAGTCGGAGATGCCTTCTTCGATGTCGTCTCCGAGGAGTTTGAGGATGGCGACGCTGAAGAGGCGCTGACGGGTACAGCAGACTTGGAGGAGGAGAAAAAATAGAATCCCGAAAAAATCAGAGTCAGCAGTAGGAATGCGGCAACCACCCCCGTCTTTAGATTGAGCGGACTTTGCCTAGAATAAAGATCGTACTCCCCGTAGTCCTTTATGAGCTTTTTGAGCTTCCGATCGAGTTCTCCGTCTTTTCGTTGTGAGGGAAGGTTCGGTTGAGTCGGCAGATGTACTGTCGCCGATGCGTTAACTTGCGGTGTGGCCGTTGAAGGTTCGAGTCCTGGCTGTTTCTTGGCTTCAGCTCTTGAGGTTGAATTTGGCAAGATAGTGAATTCGCCGTAATCTTTTATGAGATCATCTAGGAGCCGTTGGTCAAAGTTTGCTTCTTCGGAAGTGGCCATGTGCGTTTGACCCGTAGTTTCCACTGTTTCTGTCTCCGAAACGGCTGGGTGCACTTCCATTTCTACGGTACCTTTGAATTCTTCAAAAATGGCTTCATGACTCGGTGATGACTCGTTGCGCGTATCGGCAAATTCAGCGATTATTTCCCGTGGCTGGAGTGATGTTGTGCTATCGTCAAAGAAAATCGTGTCGGTCGCCTTGTCTGAGAAGGGTTCATTGGGCTCAAAGTCGATTTCTGTCGAAGCCGGATGAAGAATGGCCTCAGTTTGCTCTAGATCCTCACTCGTAAGATTGGCAGGAGTTTCGCTCGTAAATCTCTCGGGTAACTCGTACTCAATTTTCGGCAAGTCTGCTGCTAGCTCTTGATCGCTAGTAGGCGTTTCTGGGAGCGTCTCAACAGGTTTCGGAAAAACAGGCTCAATGTCTATTGCCGGAGCCGGATGGAGAACCACCTCAGATTCATCTGGAGCTTCACGGATCGCGACAACACCAGTTTCGCGCGCAGATCTCTCTGGTAAGGCGTGCTCGATTTCCGGCAAGTCTGCTAGCTCTTGTTCGTTCGTCGGGGACTGAGGGATGATCGCAGCAGGCTTGGGAACAATAGGAGTCCAGGCCGGCGTATTGGCAAACGGTAATACTTCCGGGACGCTCTTGGCTTCTTTGATCAAATTGATGATGCGCCGGAATTTCAACAGGGTCCCCACCTGGGCTATAGAATGAACCGCTATGGGTTCAACCAGCGTGGTGAGCCTGCCCTGTTCCAAACTCTGCGCCTCCACCAGTTGCACTGTCTTTTTTAGTCGGCTCATTCGCTGTTTGATTTCGGTCAGCGCCCTGAGCCGTCGTTGCATCTCGCCCAGCCCCAGGGACATTGTTTGCAATCTTTGATCAATCTGGGAGACTTGTTCAAGGGTAAAGCCTTCCACACGTTCACGAAGGCCTTCGATGGAGTTGACCACCTTGTCAATGGACCGTGTGGTCGGCGTACGTTGTGGCAAGGACTGGGTCTCAAGCGGATTTTTTTCTTTTTGGGCCGTGAGCATAACGCCAAATCTTTATGCGGAAAACTAGTACCTGTGTAGAAACGGGTGGTTACTCTAAAGTAATGAGGTGGGAAGCAAAATAGTTGCCAGCGTAATGATGTGGAAAAGGTTCGTGATTTCAGCAACCTAAGGACAGGTTTTTCCTCAAATTGCTAGATTATTCCCACAACTCTGTTCATCTTGAACAAAATTGTACATAGAGGCTTAATTTGCATAACTTTAAAAGGTAAAATCTATCATTAGGATCAACGTGGACCCAGGATCAATAGCCGGCGTCGCGCATCCAGAGAAACATGAAAATGTTTTAGGAAATCCAAGCCCAGCAAGCCCTCAATGCGCGGGTCTGTTGAAAAATCGTGAATGGACACGACCAGATCATGAACCTCAGCGTCACCTACCTTGAGAGATCCCAATCGGGCCAGCGGCACGGTAATAACGCCCCCCACCGTTCCCACCTTACTTGCCCCTAGCGCGCTCAGAGCTAGGTTGCTTGCGATGCGACGAGACACAACTGTAATCGTGGCCCCGGTATCCAACGCCAAGCTGGCCTTTAGAGCACCATTGAACGTGACGGGAACAATGACCGAAGCACCATTCATTACGACCGGTACGGCAATCGTATTCGTTCCGGAACTTCCGGCGGGTGATGACGGGACAATGACTTGATAGAGGCAACGAGGGCTCTGCTGGAAGCGACTTAAAAAACTTTTCGAGTTTTCTCGATTCGTCAGTATCGCTCTGTTTCATCCACCCAACCGTACCGTTCTTCGCTTTAACCAAGTACCACCGTGCGCTTCCTCCACCCAAGGTATTCGCCAAGGGAGAGATCTCGTCGCCCTTCTTGAGGATTGCGACCACGGCTGAAGACTCATCGGGATCCGTGAACAGTTCTATTTCCCCCACGGTGGGAAGGCGGACCGTGGCAGCCGGTGACTGTTTACAAACAGAGCATAGTACGAAAGCAGTAAAGATCAGGGCCGCTTTGAGCTTCGTAAAGGTCGTCTCCGCAGAATGTTTTTTTGAACGGACCGAGCAATTTCAATGTGGCTCGGAGCGCCCGGCGTCAGCTTGGGAGAGGGAGAACTTTTCGATTTTCCTATACAGTGTCCGCGTGGATATGCCGAGCGCCTCGGCGGCCTTCGCCTTGTTGCCGTTGGTTTGACGCAGTGCCTCCTCAATGAGATTTTTCTCGCCCTCCTCGATGTTGCGAATGGCTTTTGTCCCAATTTCCTCACGGTGCCCAGTGGCGTAGTTCTGTAAGTTCATTGGGAGATCGCTCAGCGTGATGTAATCGCCGTCCGAAACCATCACCGCACTTTCAACAACGCTTCTAAGTTCGCGAATGTTTCCCGGCCAGGGATAATCCAGGAATAGGGCCTTGGCGGAACTGCTGACTTTCTTTAATGGCTTGCGAAACTGGCTACAGGCTTGGTAGACAAAATTGGCCACGAGTAAAATGATATCCTCTCGCCTGTCGTGCAAAGGTGGGAGGATAATTCGCGCACTATTGAGACGAAAATACAAGTCTTTTCTAAAGCCATTATTCTGGATCGCCGCATCCAGTTCTTTGTTAGTTGCTGCGATAATTCGAACATCGCTGGTCTTGGGTGTGGATTCACCTACCTTGTAGAATTCACGCGTTTCGAGAAAGCGTAAAAGTTTGAGCTGGATAGCTGGGGCGAGAT
The DNA here is from genome assembly GCA_963737905.1 of uncultured delta proteobacterium. Lineage (GTDB taxonomy): Bacteria > Desulfobacterota > Binatia > UBA9968 > UBA9968 > DAIRFP01. The sequence goes on from CAVTUQ010000022.1 coordinate 52,043, forward strand.
CACCTATCTCGTCTAGAAATAGTGTTCCCCCTTCCGCGGCTTCAACAAAGCCTTTCTTGTTTCGATCGGCTCCAGTGAACGCACCCTTCACATACCCAAAAAGCTCGCTTTCAACTAGCGTCTCGGGAATGGCTGTCATATTGCAACCCACAAAGGGTTTATCGGCACGTGGTCCCAAAGAATGAATGTACTGAGCCATCACTTCCTTCCCGGTTCCTGTTTCGCCTGTCACGAGAACCGTGATGTCGTGCATGGCATAACGGTTTGCGAGGTTCAGAACCTCGTGGAATTGTGGCGTTTCCCCGATCATCAAAGGTGTTTTGACGGAATGGGGAGATTTGACATCGCCGGAATCCGCAGCGTGACCGAGCAGGTTACAAAGAGGACGGGAATGTTTAGGATGGTAACAAACAACTGTTATTTCCGATGGTGTCGTACGTATCCGATCGAGGAAACTTCCCCAGATCGTGCCTTGGCAAAGCGTAACGTCGATCAATACAAACTTAATTTGGTCGGCGGGAAAAGCCGAAAATACCCGCTCGGCTTCGTCGACAGTTCGGCTCAAATGGACAGAGAAATCGCGGGCCTCCAGCTGCTTGGCAATCGGAGCGGGAGGAGATTCTACGGACTGAATAATCAGCGCGAAAGACTTTGGCATCCAAAAACCACTCTCGTTATTAAGAGCCGGGTAGAATAACCATATTCTCTAGCGAATCATCCAGCAGTTGACTGGTAATCCGCGGAGGCGTGCCAAGATAATTACTAGCCGCAATCACGTGTTCCGCTATAAACTTCGGATGGAATCCGGCAAATGGGACCTTGTGTTTTAGGTAAAACGAGTTGAGAAGATACGCCATGATATCTTCAGAGAATGCCAGGCCGTAGGACTCGCAAATCCGACGAAAGATCTCTCTATATTCATCCGCTGTTGGTGGATTAATCTTTAATTTGTAATGGACACGGCGAAGCTGGGCAGGATCCATCAATTCTTCAGGTGGGAAGTTGGTTGCAAAAATGACTAATTGATCAAAGAGCAGGGCAAATTTTTTCCCCGTGTGAAGTGTGAGGTAATCAATTTTTCGCTCCAAAGGAAAAATCCAGCGGTTGAGCAATTCGTGAGGCCGTACCCGCTGGCGGCCAAAATCGTCGATGACGAATATGCCGCCGATGGCCTTCATCTGTAACGGGGCTTCGTAATATTTCGAATGGATATCGAAATCCAAATCTAGCATTTCAAGAGTCAGCTCGCCGCCAGAAATGATATACGGTCTCCGACAACGAACCCAACGGGGATCGTATTCCATATGGGGCAAGAACATTGGATGACTGCTCCCGTTAGCACCGTTGGAGTTGGTTGACAAAGCCACATGGACCGAGGGATCGAAGATCTTGATGATCTGCCCGTCGGCTTCGATGCAGTAGGGTACATAGACCGGTTGCTCGAAGGCTGAGATGAGACCTTCAGCGATAGAGGTTTTTCCATTTCCCGCGGCTCCGTAGAAAAGAATGGCTCTGCCTGAGTTCGACGCCGGCCCGAGTTGTCTAATGATATCCTCGGATAGCACTAGATGAGAAAGTGCCTTTTTCAGCTTCTCCATGTTGATGATCTCATTGGTGATCGTCTGTTTTTGGACTTGAATCTGATAGGGTTCGAGTGGGACCGGCGCCGGACCAATGTACTCGCAGCGCCTGAGGGCTTCGCTTGCCCGCTCCTTGCCCGCGCTGGTGAGAGCATAGCGCATGACATTTTGGCTCTTCTCGGATGGACCGCGAATTTCAACGAGCGCCTCTTTCTTGGCGAAATCCAGCAAAGCTTCGACGACGCCTCGCGTCAATTTAATCTGCTCTGATATTTCCGGAATCGTCTGAACGGCGGAGATGTACATGATCCGCAGAACGGAGTTGAGGAGAAAGTTTGCTTCTAATCCGGTTTCCTCGATTGTCTTGGGGACCAAGGGAGGCTCTTGGAGGATGGACTCGAGTTTTTCACGGGTGATGTAGCCGAGAGCGATTAAGTTGTCGCCAATGCGGCCCCCGGCGATCTTCTGTTGATGGAGAACCTTTTTTAGTTGGTCCTCATTAATAAAATTCTTTGCTAATAAAAGTTCGCCGATAGCCATCTTTTAAGCCCCTTGCCAGAAAAAGGTTGTTTTTACCTAGCGTAGCGATTATCATTTCTCGGTATGCACCGCAAAAAACCGTTTCATTATAAGTTACCTGGGGATGCTGTCAAGCAAAGCGTCTTCAATCGTCGGATTGGAAGGGTGGCATGATCGTCTGGCCGCGCTGTCTCAAGGCTCTTTTTTTTGTGGTCGCGGTGGGTTTGTCTGGTTGCGCTACGATGGAAGAAAACCCTAAGAAAAACCTGCAGTTGGGACTGATAACTACTCCGCCGACATACTACACTACACAAAAGGCCAGATACCTAGGTGAAAAATATAAAACCAACCTCGATCGTTTAGTCGAGCGCATCGTTCGGAACCCGAAAACTGCGAATCTCCAGTTCGCCAATAACATCGCTTCTGTCGGCGGGATCGGATTTTTTACCCACTCCGCGACCACCTCTGTCGATGAACGGTTCCTGGAAATTATCATGGGTGTGCCGGACACCTTCGACTCAAAGCTTGACCATGGCGCAAAAATCCATCGGGTCTTTTCGCTGTACGGGGAGGAATTGCTGTCAATGCTTGCGAGCGATTCCGATATCTATCAAGAGAAGGAAGTGAATGGATATGGATTAAACCTCTCTTGGAGAAATCTCGTTTCCGATGCCGCGGGACCGCGAATCTCATTGGAACGATCTACTCTGTATTTCCCTAAAGCGAGAGTTCGAAGCTTTCTGCGAGGAGATTTAAGTCAAAATGCCTTTCTGGCCGAAGCTGTAATCTTCGCTGTTGTCGATGACGGTCCAATGAAACTGGTTTCTTACCGGCCGCAAGAATTGAAGCCAGATTCGCGCAGGTCGATTCAGGAGGAACCGCTGATCGTCGGGCGAATCCCTGCGAAACCGGAGGCGCGATTGGAGCAAGCCGCTTCGCTTGCGCCTGTAGCTAAGCAATCAATTAAGGGCAGCGAACAGGGAAAGAACTCTCCTCTACCAAACGATAATTCGGGTGAGGCTAAAGTTCCGACCGGATTGACAGAGAAACTCGCAGATTGGAACGAAGTGCGCCCTGCAGCTAACAACCCGGGTGAAGCTCCGGTCGCTTCTTCTGCTCCCATCCAAGCTTCGACAAAAGAATTAAAAGAATTATCTGTAGCTCCCCTCAAGAAGGACGTTGTGGTGGGAAAGCAAGAATCTGCCGACCGTGCGTCTTTAGCGAGTCTAGAACAGAACAATGCGGAAACAGAAAATGTGCGGCCCGGAGTTGATCTGGCGTCGCTCCCTGTATCTCCAGCGCTTGTTCCGATCACGGATGCACTGAAAGTGGAGGGGGCAATAAAAGATCCGTTGAAGGAGCAACCATTGTTGGATAGTAGAGAGGCTAAGACAGCAGGAGCACAGTCACTTGCGTTGCCCTCAGCGAAGGTCTTGCAGGGATTCGTGATTCAGCTGGCGTTTGGCGAGATGGCCGAGGCCCGGCGCTGGGCCGAAGCTCTGGAACAGCGGGGGTTTGCGGTTTCCCTGACCGAGGTGGGTGGTAGCGGAGCGGTGCGCGTCCGAATCGGGAATTTTACGGGTCGCGACGAAGCGGAGCGAAAGCTTCATGCGCTTCGCCAAGATGGCCTCAAAGGCATTGTTCTCAATCTCCCGCAGGCCTATCGACCGGAGGTTCATCCGGCGGTTGCTGAGGAGAGTGGAAAAACCGTCTCCGCCGTTCAGTAGTCCCAAGGCCCTCGATCGGGTTTGAGCCGAGGGCAAAAGTAGCGTAGCTAATTTCCCTCTGTGAGTTTTCGCTTTAAGATTTCATTTGCCTTTTGCGGGTTGGCCTTGCCCTGAGTTGCCTTCATGACTTGACCGACAAGAAAGCCAAATATCTTTTCGTTTCCTGCCTGATAGTCGGCAACCTGTTTAGGATGAGACACCAAGACATGATCGATCGCTTTCTCGATACTTTCCGAGTCAGAGACCTGCTCGAGCCCCTTTTCCACTACGATCTCTTGCGGTGACCGTCCGGAATCCGCCATCGCTTCGAAAACCGTCTTAGCGATTTTGCCGCTGATCTTGCCTTGATCAATGAGCGCGATCATGGCCGCGAGATTCTCGGCCTTGACGGGCCAGTTGGTGATGTAGAGCCTTTCGTCAAGCTTGCGCTCTTTCAGTAAACGAAAGAGATCACCCGTCATCCAATTGGCGATAGCCTTAGGATTCCTGTGGGTTACCAGAGCCGATTCGAAGTAGTCGGCAATATCTTTGCGGCTGGTCAGAAGCTCCGCGTCGTAGGGGAGGATGTCGTACTGAGAAATTAGACGGGCTTTACGGGCAGCCGGCAACTCAGGTAAGGAGGTTCGAATCTTATCAATCCATTCCTCGTCGATTACCACAGGCAATAGATCGGGGTCCGGGAAATAGCGATAATCGTGGGCGAACTCCTTGGTACGCATGGAACGGGTCTCTTCCCGATCCGGATCCCATAAACGAGTTTCTTGAATCAACCTGCCTCCGTCCGAGAGCGTTTCGGTGTGGCGGCGAATCTCGAATTCAATAGCCTTTTCAACCGCCTTGAAAGAGTTGAGATTCTTAAGTTCGACTTTTGTGCCCAGCGCGCTCGTTCCTTCGGGCCTCACTGAGACGTTAGCATCGCAACGAAAGCTGCCTTCTTCCATATTGCCATCACAGATCCCGAGATACTGAAGAATAGCTCTGAGAGTCCTTAGATAAGTGCCCGCCTCTTCCGCACTTCGGATATCGGGTTCGCTCACGATCTCCAACAATGGTACGCCAGCGCGGTTGAGATCGACGAGACTCGCGTCGCTCCGCAGATCGTGAATGCTTTTCCCAGCATCCTCTTCCATGTGGATTCTGGTTAATCGGATGCGTTTGGCGGCGCTGTTCAGAGTGATGTCGATATGGCCATTGATGCAGATGGGAAGTTCGTACTGACTGATCTGATAACCTTTCGGGAGATCAGGGTAAAAGTAATTTTTGCGCGCCAGACGGCTGGAACGCGCAATCTCGCAATGCGTTGCGAGCCCCGCGCGAATCGCGAATTCCACCACTTTCTTATTCAACACCGGCAGGACGCCCGGGAACCCGGTGCAGATCGGACAAGTACTCTGGTTGGGGGCTTGGCCGAACTTCGTCGCGCAGCCGCAAAAGATCTTCGATTCGGTTAGTAGCTGCGCATGGACTTCGAGGCCGATTACTGTTTCGTATTTCATGACTGCTTACAGATTCGGTTTTCTCTTGTGCCAGTCCGTGGACTGCTCATAAGCGTAGGCGATGTTCAAGATCGTCGATTCATCAAAGTGCTTTCCTATTATCTGCATGCCGATGGGGAGGCCTTCAGAGTCAAACGCACAGGGCAAAGAGAGGGCGGGTAAACCCGCGAGGTTGACGGAGATGGTATAGATGTCTGAAAGGTACATCTGTAATGGGTCCTGGGTTTTCTCGCCGATCTTGAACGCCGTTGTTGGAGCTGTCGGAGTGATGATGGCATCGCATGTCTCAAATGCTTCGTCGAAGTCCTTTTTTATCAATGTGCGAACTCTTTGGGCTTTGAGATAATAGGCGTCATAATAGCCGGCGGAAAGGGCGTAGGTGCCGAGCATGATGCGCCGTTTCACCTCCGGCCCGAATCCTTCTGCGCGACTTAACATGTAAGTTTCAATGAGATCCTTCGCGCGGGCGCGATGGCCGTATCTCATACCGTCATAGCGCGCCAGGTTTGAACTCGCCTCGGCCGTAGCGACGATATAATAGACGGCCACCGCGTAATCCGTGTGCGGTAGAGAAATTTCTTCGATGATGGCGCCATTCTTTTCGAGCTGACGAACTGCGTTGCGAAGCGCTTGGTCTACCTCCGGCTGTATGCCGGAGACGGAATATTCCTTCGGAATACCTAGGCGCAGCCCTTTGACGGCTCCGGTCAACGACGCCGAATAGGGCGGAACCGGCCGGTTAGCCGAGGTGGAATCCGCCGGGTCGTAGCTGGCTATCGTTTCGAGCATGAGCGCGGAGTCTCTAACGTCTTTGGTCATAGGTCCCACTTGGTCCATGGACGAAGCAAAGGCGATGATTCCGTAGCGGCTGACTCGGCCGTAGGTCGGTTTGAGGCCCACGATACCACAAAAGGCCGCCGGTTGGCGGATGGAACCGCCGGTGTCGGTGCCCAACGCGACGATGCACTGGTCGGCAGCGAGGGCCGCCGCTGAACCGCCGGAAGAGCCGCCGGGAACGCGACTCGTATCCCAGGGATTGCGCGTCGAAAAAAATGCCGAGTTCTCCGCTGATGAGCCCATGGCAAATTCATCGAGGTTGGTTTTCCCGATGATGATCGCGCCGCTTGCCCGGAGCTTCTTGACCGTTGTGCCGTCATAGGGCGGGATGAAGTTTGCGAGAATTTTGGACGCACAAGTGGTTCGAATACCGCGAGTGAGAAAATTATCCTTCACCGCGATCGGTATCCCGAGAAGAGAGTGGGGATTTGTTTCCGTTTTGAGCAGTCGGTCCGCGTGCTTGGCTTCCTCTAAAGCCGTATCGCGGCAAAGAGTTATATAGCAATGGACTTTCTCTTCGGTCTCGGAGATTCGCCGAAAAACGGCCTCTGTAAGCTCCAGCGCCGAACATTCCCGTTTGCGGAGCTTTTCCTTGGCTTCGTGGAGCGTGAGTGCGGAGAGGCTCATTCAATGATTTTGGGAACCTGAAAGAAGTTGTTCTCTTGTGCCGGTGCGTTGGCTAAGAGAAGTTCGGCGTTAGGTTCGTTGGTGACGACGTCATCACGCATGGGAATTGTCATGTCCACCGCGCGGGTGAACGGTTCGATCCCGGATGTATCCAATTGGTTGAGCTTTCCCATGTACTGCAGGATATTATCTAGCTGTTCTGTAAGGCGTTCTTGGTCCTCCGGCGTTAGTTGCAGCCGGGCCAACATGGCCACCCGTTGGACCTCTTCACGCGTCAATTTCATCAGATTTTTTGTAACATAGCGCCAGATCAATTCCAATCACGTTACCCATAACAGCAGCACAATGCTCGAACCAGATATCTTAGGGCAAGCAAATTAAGAGCATAGGGGTCATCGGTTTAAGCCGGAATTACCGGTATTGCCCAGATACTATGATCCGTCGAACGATAATTTATTTGCAGTTATTTACCCTTTTCGGCTAAAAGAAAAGGCGATGGGCGACAATCAGATACCGTTGTCGGAAGAGCTTATTCAACCTCCTGCCCCCGGTGCAATTGAAGAGGAAACGTATTCCCGTGGGTTTAAGTGTATTGCCGGATTAGACGAAGTCGGCAGGGGCCCGCTTGCGGGGCCGGTGGTGGCGGCGGCGGTGGTTCTATCTCGGGGGTTTTCGCACCCGGACATCAAAGACTCCAAGATGTTGAGCCCGAGCCAGCGCGAGACGTTGGTGCCCATTATCAAAGAAAATGCGGTGACCTGGGGACTCGGTATCGTCGGAGTCGAAGAAATCGACCGAATTAACATCCTTAGGGCGAGTTTGCACGCTATGGGCAAGGCGCTAAAGGCTTTGCGTCAAACCCCAGATTGTCTTCTCATCGATGGGAACCAGAAAATCCCCGCTGAATTTTTCCGGGTAAGGTTAATCCCGGGCAAACCTCGGCCGCAACAGAGAACCATTGTCAAGGGAGACCAGTTGTGTTTTTCCATTGCCGCGGCATCGATTCTGGCGAAGGTGGTGAGGGATGCAATGATGGTCGAAATCGACAAGAGCTATCCCGAGTACGGCTTTGCGAGTCACAAAGGATATGCCTGTGTCGCCCATCTCCAAGCACTGCGCCGCTTTGGTCCGTCTCCTGTTCACCGAAGAAGCTTTAAACCTGTGCGCGATGCTTGCACCGAGAGCGAGGATGCGAGATTAGTGCTCATCCAGGGAAAGCGCGAGAGTGAATAATCCCAGGCAGCTGTTGGGAAAAGAAGGAGAGAAAGCCGCGGAGCAGTATCTTCGGAAAAAAGGATACCGGGTCGTCGAGCGCAATTACCGATGTTCGGCGGGAGAAGTGGACCTGATCGTTTTAGACCGCCGTGTGGTCGTGTTCGTCGAGGTCAAAACCCGTACCGATCATCGATTCGGTACGCCTCTGGAAGCCGTCGAGTTCAGAAAACAAAGGAAGATGATTCGAGCCGCGCAGTTTTTTTTAAATCAGAAAAGACTCCACGAACGCGAAGCGAGGTTCGACGTCGTCGGCATCTCATGGCCAGAGGGTGAGCCGGTGATAGAGCATATCGTCAATGCCTTTGAACTTGTTTAGGGGATTTTGCATGTTGGATGTGAAGCTTTTGCGCGAAGACTTGACGCGGGTAAGAGAACAGTTGGCAACGCGCGGAACGGAAATCGACTGGGACGAATTCGTGCATCTCGATCAACAACGGCGCGATGCCCTGGCCCGTATCGAGAAGCTCAAGGAGCGGAAAAACCGGCTTTCCGGCGCAATCGGCAAGGCGAAGAAATCCGGCGGCGACGCGACTGCGTTGATGGGAGAGGTGGAAGAGGTCAGTGAAGCGATCCGCAAAGGGGAGGAGCCGCTGGCAGAGATCGAAGCGGGTTTTGAAAAGTTCATGTTAACCCTGCCGAATCTGCCTGAACTAAGTGTCCCCGTGGGCAGAAGCGCGGCGGAAAATAGAGACGTCCGCCGCTGGGGGGACCCGCCGCATTTCGATTTCCCGGCGAAGAATCACTGGGACATCGGTGAAGAACTGGGGATTCTCGATTTTACCCGGGCAGCCAAAATTGCCGGCGCGCGCTTTGCCCTCTACAAGGACGCGGGCGCGCGGCTCGAACGGGCCTTGATCAATTTTATGCTCGATCTGCATACGCAAAAGCACAGCTATCGCGAGGACTTGCCTCCGTTCCTGGTGAATCGCGAAGCAATGACGGGAACCGGACAGCTCCCCAAGTTCGAAGAGGATTTGTTTCGTGTGTCGGAACCAGATTTCTTTCTCATTCCGACCGCCGAAGTGCCGGTGACGAATATCCATCGAGAAGAGATGCTCGAACGCGAGCAGCTCCCTATTCGGTACGTCGCCTACACTCCGTGTTTTCGGCGTGAAGCAGGCTCCTATGGTCAAGATGTTCGCGGCCTGATCCGACAGCATCAGTTCAACAAAGTGGAGCTGGTCAAATTTACCGAGCCCGAATGGTCTCACGATGAGTTGGAAAAATTGGTTGCCGATACCGAGACCGTGTTGCAGCAGCTCGGGTTGCCTTATCGGATAGTCGAACTTTGCACCGGCGACTTAGGCTTCGCTGCGGCAAAGACCTATGACTTGGAAGTATGGCTGCCGGGTCAGTCTGCATATCGAGAGATCAGCTCCTGTTCGAATTTCGAAGACTTCCAGGCCCGCCGAGCCCAGATTCGCTACCGGAAAGAAACGAAGGGCAAACCGGGTTTCGTTCACACCCTCAATGGTTCCGGTCTTGCCGTAGGAAGAACGTTCGTCGCCGTGCTGGAAAATTATCAGCAGAAAGACGGCAGCGTGGTCATCCCGGAAGTGCTGCGCCCTTACATGGGCGGTCTAGATCGGATCGGCTGAAATTTTTGCTAGACCGGATCGGCTGAATGCCTGTAAAATAGGTTAATTCACAGACTAAGCATACAATGAGTTCCAGTGGGGTCAGTTTTTCGATTGCCTCCTGCGCCGCTTGGGCTCCAGGGGTGGAGACGAAGGAGGCCTGGAGGGAATGGGCCTACGCAAATTGCGCTATCAGAGGTGATATCGCTGCCCCGGTTCAAGCAATGCCACCGATGCTACGTCGGCGGGCGGGCTTTCTTGGCAAGATGGCTCTTGAAGTCGCCTATCGGTGTCTGGGTCACCGCATCGATGTTCCTACCGTCTTCAGCTCCCGACACGGAGAGGCTTCGCGATCAGTTGACCTGCTGTTGGATCTTGCGAAGGGGGTGCCGCTTTCTCCGACGTCATTTGGCCTATCGGTCCACAACGCTACCGGCGGCCTGTTCTCGATTGGGCGCGGTGATCATGCCAGTGATATCGGGCTATCGGCTGGTAGAAGCAGCGTTGAACATGCTGTTATTGAGGCCTGCGGACTGCTTGCGGAGGGTGAGCCTGCAGTGTTGCTCGTAGTATACGATTGCCCTTTGCCGACTCCGTATTGTGTATTTCAAGATTGCGATGAACAACCCTTTGCGTGGGCTTGGTTAATGCAGCCTCCGGATGATGAGCTGGTCTCGCTTGCGTGGTCGGATGCTTTGGAACATAGTCCTCAAAGTTTTGAGCGCTTGCCGGCCGGATTGGAGATCCTGCGTTTCTACTTGCGTAAAGATCCCACCCTCCAACGAATATGTGATACACGTCGGTGGCTTTGGTCCCGTCATGTTTAGTAGTCTTATCCGTTATTGGCGAGTGTTCGGTACCGGGTTGAGTTTCGTTACGGTCGGCATTGGCGGAGTTTTCTTATTTCCCGCGCTCAATATTGTCATTCGAAGCCGGCAGCTGCGTTCAGTTATCGCGCGCGATGTAATCAGGTTAACTTTCCGCTTTATCGTTGAGCTGATGCGACTGATGGGCGTGTTTCGGTATGAAATTAGCGGACTGGAACGACTGGAACGCTACGGACTGCTGATTCTTGCCAACCATCCGACACTCATCGATATTGTGTTTCTCATGGCCTTTGTCAAGCGGGCCGACTGCATCGTCAAGAGCGAGCTTTGGCGCAACCCGTTCACCCATGCCACGGTTCGTGCCGCGGCCTATGTTCGCAATGATGATTATGGTGCCCAACTCATTGAAGACTGCGTTGCAGCAGTTCGCTGTGGTGGTAATCTGATCATTTTTCCTGAAGGTACGCGCACGCGCGCGAACGGCTCGATCACTCTTAAACGGGGCGCGGCGAATATTGCGGTGCGTGCTCAGTGCAACGTTACGCCGGTGCTTATACGCTGTGCGCCTCCGATGCTGGTCAAGGGAGAAAGATGGTGGCGGCTGCCGTCTCGCCCGTCGTATTACCGCATTGAGGTGCAAGAGGACATCGATATCCGGCATTTTATCACTGAAGCCGGTAGCAATGTTTTAGCCGCTCGGCGGCTTACCGATCATTTGCAGGATTATTTTACTCAGGAGAAAGCACGTCATGGGGTCGGTTGAGGACGAAGTAAAACGACTGATCATCGATGTTCTTCAACTTGAAGACATCACTCCGGCCGACATCGATGCTGACGCGCCCTTATTTATCAATGGACTTGGGTTGGACTCCATCGACGCGCTCGAATTGGGGGTGGCCCTCCATAAGCGTTATGGGATATCCCTGTCGGGCGATGCAGAAGAGGTTCGTCGCCACTTTGCGTCAGTGAGTTCGCTCGCCGCCATGATCGCCAGTCACAGGACGAAATGAAGGGGGGACTAAGCTATGGCTTTATCCAATGTGGTAACTAACGAGGACATTTACCCGATGTTGGTCGATATGTTGCATGAGATGTTCGAGTTGGATAAGTCGAAAATAACGCTTGAAGCGAATCTGTACTCCGATCTCGATATCGATAGCATCGATGCCGTTGATCTTGCGGTCAAGCTAAAGGAACTTACGGGCAAGAGACTGCAGCCGGAGGTTTTTAAGAGTGTCCGCACGGTTCAGGATGTCGTCAACGCGTTAGCCTCACTCCAGGCAAAGTAATCCCCGATGTCTGTGTCAAGTCTAGTGATGATCTGCATCACCTTGATTTATCCCCTGGCCGTCTGGCTCGGCCAGGGGCAAATCGAGCCCCGATTTCTCGCCGGCTTGTTGGTGCTTGTCGGATTGACACGGCTGCATATGCTAAAAATTAGCCAGGCCGGGCGCTGGTGGATAGGAGGGACGTTGCTTCTTTTCATGGTGGCCGTGTGGAGCAACGTGTTGCTTCCCTTGAAACTTTATCCGGTGTTGGTGAATGCAGCGCTCTTGGGCGTATTCGCTTACAGCCTTATTTCCCCTCCTTCGATGATCGAGCGTTTGGCTCGCATTCGCGAGGCCAATCTTCCGACGCGGGCCATCGGCTATACTCAACGGGTGACGCAAGTCTGGTGTATTTTTTTCGCCGCTAACGGTGTGATTGCGCTCATCACCGCGTTATGGGCCTCGTCGGCTACCTGGACGTTGTATAACGGAGTCATCGCATATCTAATGATGGGGCTTTTATTTGCAGGAGAGTATGTCGTTCGTTGGCATTTCAAAAGGCAACTGAATGCCTGAATTCCTCGATATGTTGAGCCTGCTCATCACCGCACGAAAGCCCGGCCACAGGGTGGGTTGGCGTCTTGAACGATCGGTTGGGTATGAGGATTTCCTTGCCCGCGTACGAGCGTGGCGAGACCTCCTTCAGCGCAAATCGGGCCAAGCATTCGCACTTTACCTCAATGATAGCATTGAGTTCGCTAGTGCGCTGTTTGGAGCTTGGGCGGCCGGTAAGATGATTTACCTTCCTGGCGATACGTTGCCCGCTACCTGCGCGTACCTCGGTCAAACTGTGCATGGCTATTTGGGCGACTTCTCATCCGAATGGAATCCCATTATGCCGGCAGCGCAATGCGTAAAGGCTCACGGTGATGCCTTCGATCGTTTGAGTGGTGACTTTGTCGGTTTGGTGCTCTTCACATCTGGAAGTACCGGTGCGCCGCAAGCCATTCCGAAAAAGCTGTCACAGATATCGCGAGAAGTGGCGACCCTTGAAACGCAGTTTGGGGAGTTTTTGGGCGGCGTCGACGTAATAACTACCGTGTCCCATCAACATATTTACGGTCTGCTCTTCAATGTCTTGTGGCCGCTGACAGCGGGTCGGGCATTACACGCGAGAAGCTTTTCATTTCCGCAGGAGTTAATGGCGGTATTGGCGGAACGCGATGGTCTGCTAGTATCCAGCCCGGCTCATCTGAAACGTTTGCCGGAACATCCCGCCTGGGCGATGATGTCGAACCGGTTGCGCGCGGTGTTTTCGTCCGGTGGACCTCTATCGTTCGACGTTGCCTGTGACGCAAAACGGTTACTGGGTTCCGTGCCGATTGAAGTCTATGGAAGCTCTGAGACGGGTGGCATTGCCTGGCGTCAGCAACATACGAGCATGGATGAAGCATGGACTCCCATGCCGGGTGTTACGTGTCGTATCGATTCTGAAGGCGTTTTAGAAGTTCGCTCGCCGCATTTACCTGACGAAGACTGGTTTCGAACGGCGGACCGTGCCCTATCCCTGGGAGACCACCGTTTCCTGGTCAAGGGACGCGTCGATCGGATTGTCAAAATCGAGGAAAAGCGGATATCGCTCACTGCGATTGAATCTGAACTGACCGCATCCCCCATGGTGGCTCATGCCCGCGTGATTGTCGTGGAAGGGCGACGCCCGCGGATTGCCGCCTTCATCGTGCCGTCGGTGATCGGTCGAAGCAAGCTGGCGGAGCTCGGTAAGTTAGTTTTCAATCGAATGCTGCGCGATAAGCTCGGCCAATCCGTTGAGCGCGTTGGAATACCCAGGATCTGGCGTTATCTCGATGTTTTGCCAACAAACGCGCAGGGCAAGACAACGCATGCCGACTTGATTGCATTGCTCGACGACGAGCAGTCTCGTTCTACACTTCCGCTTCAGTGTCTCCTCGAAAGAGAGGCAGAGCGTGCCGTGCTCCAGCTGAGCGCTCCAAGCGACCTGTGTTATTTTGATGGCCATTTTCCCGGCGTGCCGATTCTCGCCGGTGTGGTCCAAATTCATTGGGTGATTGCTTACGGGCGACAATGTTTTGATTTGCCGCCAGTCTTTCGGGGAATCCACGCGCTGAAATTTCAGCGTATAATCGGGCCAGAAAAGCCGTTTACAGTAGAGCTTATCCATGAGCCCGCGAAGTCATGCTTGTCCTTCAAGATCACTTCGTCAGTCGGCACGCATACCAGCGGAAGAGTAATGTTTGGACCGGCGGATGTTTAAACCCTGTGTAGTAATCCCGGTTTACAACCATGAACATGCGATCGATGCCGTAGTTCGTGGGGTCCTTGCACAGAACTTGTCGTGCATACTCGTGGATGACGGCAGTTCATCGGGATGCGCTCGCATGCTTGATGTGCTGGTTGCCGGCGCGCCGACACAGATCACCTTGATTCGGCATCCGGTCAATCGCGGCAAAGGGAGCGCCGTGCTTACGGGTGTCAGATACGCTATTCAGGCGGGTTATACTCACGCGCTCCAGATTGATGCCGACGGCCAGCACCGGGTATCCGATATTTCGCGTTTTCTGGAGCAAGCAGCCGCACGTCCACAGGCGCTCATTGTCGGTTGCGCGGAGTACGGAGCCACAGTGCCCTGGGTCCGGTTTTACGCCCGGTATTTAAATCATGTTTGGGTTTGGATTAATACGTTGTCGCTGCAAATCAAGGATTCGATGTGCGGCTTTCGGGTCTACCCGCTTGCGCCTATCATCGCACTAGACCAGCGGCAGAAGTTGGGCGCGCGGATGAATTTTGATGTCGAAGTACTGGTCCGACTATATTGGGACGGACTGGAAATTATCAACGTTCCGACACCGGTCAGCTATCCCAGCGATGGGGTCTCGCATTTTCGGCTCGTGTTGGATAATTTCCTAATTTCGCGAATGCACACGATCTTATTCTTCGGCATGTTGTTGCGCCTGTCAATGCTAATCGCGCGCCATCGGAGGTCTCGATGACGCAGCCCTTGTTGGAGACAAGGCGGCAACATTGGGCGCAAATTAACGAGTTTAGCTCTGTTGCCGGTATGCGCCTGCTGTTTTTGATCTGTCGTATACTGGGGCGTTGGCCGTTTCGTGTTGTGCTGTACCCGGTCTTGCTCTGGTACATGGTCACCAAACCGGAGGCGCGAGCCTCATCGAGTGATTACCTTAGACGGTTCGCTGCGTTTCAGGGTGCTTTGCTGATTAGACCTGGCTGGGTCACCGTGTTGCGTCACTTTGCGTCATTTGCCGAGAATCTGCTTGACAAGATGCTACTGTGGACTGGATCGTTCAAAACCGATCGTGTTGAGTTTAACGGCCGGGAACTAATGGTTGCTCAAATGGCTGCGCAGCGCGGTGGCCTGCTAATTTGCTCTCATCTGGGCAATCTGGATTTGTGTCGGGTGCTGTCCAAGCGGGTTGCATTAAAACTGACGGTGCTGGTCCATACAAAACACGCAGAGAGATTCAATCGTTTGTTGGCGCAACTTGACCCCGAGAGTCAGCTCAATCTCATGCAGGTGACCGAGGTGTCTCCAGCGACAGCCGTGATGCTATCCGAGAAAGTCCGGCGCGGTGAATTCGTTGCGATCGCTGGCGATCGCATTCCCGTGTCATCAAACCCTCGGGTTGCTATGGCCAAATTCCTCGGAGAGATCGCACCCTTCCCAGTTGGGCCATACATTCTGGCGAGCCTGCTGCGTTGTCCGGTTTATCTGCTGTTTTCCCTCCGCACCGGGGACACTTCGGAAATTCACTTCGAGCTGTTCCGTGAGTCGATTCATCTACCCCGCAAGGGTCGGGATGAAGTACTCGCTGGACTTGTGGGAGAATATGCCCGTCGGCTGGAGCATTTCTGCTTGCGGGCGCCACTGCAATGGTTCAATTTTTACGATTTTTGGCATTTACCCACGTTGGACACGCCTGATGCACCCCGCTGACCTGAAGAACCCAACCTCAGCCCGTACGATTGAATTTGACAATGGACCGCTGAAAATCGAGGACATTGTGGACATCGCGGAAAGGCTCGGCTAACGTCATGCTGTCCGATGCTACTGAATTTCGATCTGCCATTGCGCGAGGGGCGGACTTTGTGGAACGTCTGTTGCGCGAAAAGGGCACGATCTATGGTGTCACCACCGGCTACGGCGATTCGTGCACCGTGCCGGTCCCGCTTGAGCTGGTCGCCGAGTTGCCGCGCCAGCTCTATATCTATCACGGCTGTGGACTGGGCGAGTATTTGAGTCCGGTACAGACGCGCGCCGTGATCGCAACCCGCCTCACGTCGTTGTCCAAAGGGTTCTCTGGCGTCAGTCTGGAACTGCTGCAACAGATGGTGAGGTTACTGCAGTGCGATTTATTGCCATTGATTCCATCTGAAGGCTCAGTGGGTGCCAGCGGCGATCTCACTCCGCTATCGTACCTCGCTGCTGTTTTGTGCGGCGAGGGTGAAGTTTGGCGCAACGGCGTCCAGGTAGGCGCCGCGCAGGCACTGTCTGAGGCTGGTGTCACACCACTGCGACTCCGGCCAAAAGAAGGACTGGCCATCATGAACGGGACGGCGGTCATGACCGCTTTGGCGTGCATTGCTTACGTGCGCGCCGATTATCTCACCCGGCTAGTCACTCGCATCACTGCTTTGGCGTCGTTTGCGCTTGACGGCAATGCGCACCATTTCGATGCCACGTTATTCTCAGTGAAGCCGCATCCAGGCCTGCAGCGCGTGGCCGGCTGGCTGCGTCAAGACTTGCCGTGCGATCGGCTGGAGCCCAACGGAAAGCGCCTGCAGGATCGCTATTCGATCCGCTGCGCGCCCCACGTGATCGGTGTTCTCGCTGACGCGCTGCCCTGGTTGCGCGAGTCCATCGAAAATGAACTCAACAGCGCCAACGACAATCCCATCGTCGATGCGGAAGGCGAAAGCGTCCTGTATGGCGGTCATTTTTACGGCGGGCATATCGCGTTTGCTATGGACAGCATGAAAAATGCCGTCGCAAACCTGGCGGATCTGCTTGACCGGCAGATGGCACTGCTGGTGGATAGCCGGTACAACAATGGTTTGCCGGCCAACTTGTCTGGGGTTCAAGGGCCACGTGCAGCGATCAATCATGGGCTCAAGGCGTTGCAGATCGGCGCTTCGGCATGGACAGCGGAGGCGCTCAAGTTGACCATGCCGGCATCGGTGTTCTCGCGTTCGACGGAGTGCCACAACCAGGACAAAGTCAGCATGGGTACCATTGCGGCACGCGATTGTTTGCGTGTGCTCGAATTGGTGGAGCAAGTCGTTGCGGCGCTGCTGATCGCTGTTCGTCAAGGAGTCTGGCTCCGTTGCAGAGTGAATCGATCCGTGGCTCCGGGGGCGGCATTGAAGACGCATGATGGACGCCCTGAATACCGATATCAACGTGATCGAGGAAGATCGTCGACTGGAGCCGGATTTGCGACTACTACTGGAGCGGATCCGTGGCCGCGTCTGGAAACTGTATGAGTAAGTTACCGAGTCGGCTGGTCTGCCGAGGCCGAGATACAAGTTCAGTTTTTTGATCTCGATCCCATGGAAGTTGTTTGGCATGGCCACTATGTCAAATACCTGGAAGTTGCGCGTTGCGCCTTACTCGATACGATCGATTACAACTACACTCAGATGAAAGCGTCGGGTTATGTGTGGCCAGTGATCGATATGCACCTGCGTTATATCGATTCGGCCACGTTTGGGCAGCGGCTCAAGCTGCGTGCCGAGGTTGTCGAGTGGGAAAACCGTCTCAAGATCGATTATCTGATCACCGATGCCGCCAGCGGACGCCGGCTCCTCCGTGCCAGCACGACGCAAGTTGCCGTCGATATGACGACGCGGGAGATGTGCTTTGTATCCCCGGCGGTACTATTTCAAAAATTAAGAATTTCACAACCATGAAATTTTGGTTCATGGCCTGTAGTTTGGTGTTTGCCTCGATGCCGCTGTGGGCCGCCGCCCCGGTAGAAGAAATTCAATCGATGCTAGCCAAGCCGAAGGTGTTATGCGGGCACTTCGACCAGACGAAGCAACTAACAGGATTGAAAAAGCCGATGGTTTCAAACGGCCGCTTCTGCGTGGTTGCCGACAAAGGGGTATTATGGCGGACCTTGCAGCCGTTCCCCACTACTGTGCGGCTCACACGCGATGAAATCGTCCATCTGCAAGGAGACCGAGTGACGATGCGGCTTGACGCGAAACAAGAGCCAGCGGTGCGAATGATCAACGGCGTCTTGTTCGCCTTGTTGGCGGGCGATCTGGGCGAAATCGAAAAACTGTTCGAGGTCGACGGCGCCATTCAGGACCATAGCTGGAGGGTGACCCTCAAAGCGCGCGAGCCGGCCTTGGCGAGGGCCATCTCCAGCGTCGCGCTTGAAGGCGGCGCGCATGTTAAGAACATCACAATCAGCGAGACGAGCGGCGACCGCACCCAGCATCGTGTTCTCTAAGATCCAGACGGGTGACGGCGCGATGAGTGTTGATGAGGCGGCTTTGTTTTGAGCCAGCGCGTGGTGCTTGCCTGGGTGTGGGCGTTGGTTGTCTGTTTGTTACTGGCCCATAACGCTTATCTATGGCTTCGTGGGCGCATCGCCCCCGACAGCGATATTCTCGCGCTCTTGCCGGTGCAAGAGCGCGATCCTGTGCTCCAGCAGGCCTTCACCCGCATGGTCGATTCAGGTCAGCAGCGACTGATCGTACTTATGGGCGCAGAGGACTGGGCGGCGGCTTACCGCGCTGCCGACGCCTACGACCGTGTGCTGGCGGGGCGTTCTGACCTGCTGCAAGCTGCCGATCCTATGACCGGTCAACGTGAATCGATGGCATCGTTTCAATCGCATCGGCTCAACCTACTTACGCCACAAGCCGAAGCGGATTTGCGAAGCCAACCCAAACAGTATTGGACGGATATCGCATTGGCCAAGCTATATAGCCCGTTCGCTGGATTTCAGTTGGGCGCTTGGCGGGACGATCCGTTCGGTCTGTTTGGCCGCTGGGTTCAAGCCCGTGCCCAAGAGACGCCGGTGCGGCCGCGTGATGGCCGACTCTTTGTTAGTGGCCTCCAGCGTCAATATGTGGTGATGCCGTTCGCCCTGCGCGTCCCGGCGTTTTCAATGGAGGCTCAGCAGGCGGTCATGCCCTTGTTGGAGCAAGCCCGACACGCCGCGAAAAAAGCGGTTCCGCAAGTCGAGGTCATAGTCGCGGGCGTGATTCTCCACGCCGCTGCTGCCGGTGACCAGGCGAGACACGAAATGTCCACCATCGGTATCGGTTCGAGCGTCGGCGTCGTCTTACTGATATGGGTTACGTTTCGCCGGCTCTATCCGATAGCGATGATCCTGTTATCGATTAGTGTGGGCTGTCTCGGCGCGCTATCCGTGTGCTCATGGCTGTTTGGCCGGCTGCATATGTTAACTCTGGTATTCGGCGCTAGCCTCGTTGGCGTTGCTCAAGACTATGGGATTTACTTCCTGTGCCATCGGCTCGGCGTGGCGGCACAGCTTGATTCAGGACAATTGTTGCGGCGACTGTTGCCGGGATTGGTATTGACATTGGTCACGACGCTCATCGGCTATTTCGGACTGCTATTGGCGCCGTTCCCCGGCTTGCAGCAGATGGCGGTATTTTCTACCGTCGGATTAATATTTGCCTGGCTGACGGTAGTGTTTTGGTTTCCTATACGGGCGTATCCCAGCGCGCCTAAAGGCGCGCGACTGGTGCAATGGTATACCGACAGTTTAGCGCGCTGGCCGGTTCTGTGCGTCAATCGATCAACACTGTTGGTGGCCGTGTTGTTCATCGCTTTCGCGGTTTTTGGCTTCTGGCGATTGGATTTCAACGATGATATCCGTTTGTTGCACAACCCGCCAAAAAACTTGATCGACGACCAAGTTAAACTGAGCCGCCTGTTAGATACTCCATCGCCGGTCCAATTTTATATCGTCCGTGGCACTACGCCTGAAGTGGTTCTGCAGCGTGAGGAAATGCTCAAGCAGCGGCTAGATCCGCTGATCGAAGAGCACATCATCAGCGGCTATCAAGCCAGCTCAAACTGGGTGCCGTCCCTTCGAGCCCAGACGACACACCGCCAACTGGTCGAAGAGACGTTATTGAACGAAGATGGGCCACTGAGGGCGCTGGCCCTACGGATCGGCGAGAACGGTGGATGGGTCGCCGCCACACGGCAGCACTTACTTACTTCAGCATTGACACTGACCCCGGACGATTTCCTGAAAACTCCAGCTAGCGAACCCTGGCGCCATCTTTGGCTCGGTCAGATGGAGGGTGGTTATTCTAGCATTGTCGCGTTGCGTGGATTGAACAAGACCGGCTTGCCCGTATTGCAGTATGCCGCCGCGGGACTTGAAGGCGTGCGATGGGTAGATCAGGTCCACGAAATTTCATCTGTGCTCGGCCGCTATCGCAAATATATGAGCTGGGTGGTCCTATTCTCTTACATGGCTGTGTATTGCTTGTTGTTCCCACGCTATCGTAGCGCCGCTTGGCGCGCGCTCACACCCACCGCACTAGCGAGTGTCGCCACGCTCGCGCTGCTGGGAATGGCTGGTCATAGCCTGCAGTTGTTCCATATGTTGGCCTTGATGCTGATAATGGGAATCGGGGTCGATTACGGTATTTTTCTCCAGGAGAATTCGACTCACTGCCACCAAGCCGGATGGCTCGCGACGGGTTTGTCGGCATTGAGTACCCTGCTTTCCTTCGGCCTGCTTGGTTTGAGCAAGACGCCTGCACTGCAAGCGTTCGGCCTAACCATGTCAATCGGTATAGCCACGGTTTGGTTGGTCGTTCCATGCTTTAGGAATGACCCAACACAGTAAATGAATATAGAACAGAACCAACCGGTGCTTGGCGACGCGGAGGAACTATGCTACCAGGAGTGATCCGGAGTCTTGTCGCATTTGGGTTCTTCGCTCTGTGGCTTAGTGGTTGTGCGACCTCAGGATCTCACCCCGCTCGGCTTGGACTGAAGCTGCCGCCGGCGTCGCTGGGTTCATCGATTACCTTGCAGCAACATCTCACTGTGGAGCGAGGGGCGCATATAGACGAGCTGGACGCGGCGTTGGAAATCGATCCGCAGCGCCTTGACCTGGTTGGGCTCGCACTCGGCCAGCGCGTGCTGACGCTGCATTATGATGGGGAGAAGCTCCAGTCCTGGCGGCACTCGATGCTACCGGCTCAACTGCGTGACGAAGATGTGTTGGAAGATCTTCAACTCACAATTTGGCCCGTTGACGCTATTCGGCCAGCCTTGCCGGCTGGCTGGCGCATTGAAGAAAGCGGTTTGCGCCGTACGCTCCTAAGAAACGATATGCCGGTAATGGTGATCGACTATAGTGGTCAGCCGCGCTGGATCGGGAAAATAGAATTATCCAATCTGCAGTACCACTACCGGCTGACTATTCGGTCGGTTTCTAGCGGTCCTTGAGCATGCTTTATCTTAATCAACTGGGAATGATCTGCCCATTGGGCCACACGCGTGATGAGATACGGCGGCGGATGCTGGATCGTTCGCAAAGTGGCGTTGCAATGACGGACACCTATTCGCCCGGGCACCCGTTGCCGCTCGGCGCGGTCGATACCACACGCCAACTTCCACCGTTAGACCAATTGCCTTTGGATCATCGTAGCCGCAACAATCAGCTTGCATTGGGAGCGCTGATTGAGATCCGAGCGGCGGTAGAGGCGGCCATCGAACGCTATGGTGCCGGCCGGATCGGCATTGTGATCGGTACGAGTACGTCGGGAATTGCAAACAGCGAATCGGCATTGCGCCAATATGTCACGACGGGCGTATTACCGGAGCAATTTCATTATGGTCAGCAGGAATTGGGTTCCCCCGCGGCTATGCTAGCCGCCACGCTCGGCGTTGGCGGGCCAGCTTATGTTCATTCGAGCGCCTGCGCGTCGAGCTCGAAAGCGCTCGCCAGTGCCGCTCGTTTGATCCGGATGGGTGCTTGCGATGCGGTTCTAACGGGCGGGGTGGATTCACTGTGCGCTTTCACCGTCGCCGGATTCAAAGCGCTTGAATCGATCAGTGAGACCCAATGCAACCCGCTCAGCCGGAACCGTAACGGCATCAATATTGGGGAGGGGGCTGCGTTGTTTCTGATGAGCACTGAGCCGGCCGTGGTTGCCCTGCGCGGTTGGGGCGAGTCGTCCGACGGTTATCACATGTCGGCGCCCGATCCTGCCGGCGTGGGCGCCCGACTGGCGATCGAGCGTGCTTTGGCGCGGGCGTATATTCCAGCCGCAAAGATCGATTATGTGAATCTGCATGGCACCGGGACGTTACAAAATGATGCGATGGAATCGCGAGTGATTCATGCGCTGTTCGGCGGCGCGGTTCCAGTTAGCTCAACCAAGCCGTTTACCGGCCACGCGCTGGGTGCGGCTGGTGCCATTGAGGCCGGATTATGCTGGTTGGCGATGCAGGATGAAAATCCTGAGGGAAAGCTGCCACCTCATCTGTGGGATGGTGTGCCCGATCCCGACTTGCCGGCGTTGAGTGTGGCTGAACCTGGAAGCAGTCTCGGGCACCCGTTGCGTTGGGTCTTGAGCAATTCGTTTGCCTTCGGCGGTGCGAACGCAACGCTCGTGCTTGCGAGGGAGTGATATGGCCATTCCGGACGTCCGATCGCTGGTTCCGCACGCAGGTCCGATGGTAATGCTTGATCGCGTCATCTCAGTCGACGAAGAGAGCTTGTGCGCTGAAGTCGGCATTAGGTCGGACACTTTGTTTTGTGGCCCTGACGGCGTCGGTACCTGGGTTGGGATTGAATATATGGCGCAGGGGATCGCGGCATGGGCGGGGTATAACGCCCAATTGCGTGGGGAGCCGATCAAACTTGGATTTTTGCTGGGAACCAGGCGTTATGAATGCAGTCGGCCGAATTTTGTGTTGGGCAGCTTGCTGCGGGTTCATGTCCGGCGTCTATTTCAGAGCGAAAATGGGTTGGGTTCGTTTGAGTGCTACATCGACAATGAGGAAGGGCGGGTCGCCACAGCCACCGTCACCGTGTTTCAGCCCCCCAATGTAGACGATTTCGTCAAGGGTGGATCGGAATGAGAAAAAGTGTTTTGGTGACCGGTTCGAGTCGAGGTCTCGGGAAAGCCATCGCTCTGCGCCTCGCGCGCGACGATTACGACATCGTGCTCCATTGTCGCAGCCGGCGTGAGGAGGCCGATAACGTAGCCCGGTCCATCGTTGCCTTAGGGCGGCAAGTCCGTGTTTTGCAATTTGATGTCGGCGAGCGTCAAGCCACTGCCATGGCATTAAAGGTCGATATCGAGCAGCATGGCTGCTATTACGGCGTGGTTTGCAACGCCGGGATCGCGCGCGACAATGCGTTTCCCGCCATGTCCGGTGAAGACTGGGATGTTGTACTAAAGACCAATCTCGACGGTTTCTATAATGTGCTCAATCCATTGATTATGCCGATGGTGCGCCGCCGCGCTCCGGGGCGCATCGTAACTTTGACGTCGGTTTCCGGTCTGATCGGCAATCGTGGTCAAGTCAACTACAGCGCGGCCAAGGCAGGGATTATCGGCGCTTCCAAGGCGCTGGCACTGGAGCTGGCCAAGCGCGAGATTACGGTGAATTGCGTTGCGCCGGGTTTGATTGAAACCGAAATGACAAGAGATGTACAATTGGAAGAAGTGCTCAAGTTGGTACCTGCACGCCGTATCGGCAAGCCGGAGGAAGTGGCGGGGGTAGTGAGGTTTCTGCTTACAGAGGAGGCGGCTTATATTACTCGCCAAGTGATCTCCGTCAACGGTGGATTGATATGAGCCGTCGCGTGGTTGTTACCGGCATGGCCGGTATCAGCCCCATCGGCAACAATTGGGCCAGCTATTCGCGCGCGGTTGGGTAGTTATCGCAACGCCGTAATCCGGATGGCGGAGTGGGCCGAGTATGATGGCCTCAACACCCAACTCGGGGCACCGGCGGCCGAATTTTCGCTCTCCGATCGCTACACGATTAAGACCACCCGTAGCATGGGCAAAGTTGCGTTGATGGCAACTCGCGCCAGCGAGCTGGCTCTCATTGATGCGGGCCTGCTGGATGATCCTGTGCTGAAGAGTGGTTGGCTTGGAATCGCGTATGGCTCGTCCGCCGGCACTCCCAAAGCGATTTGCAACTTTGGTAAAATGATCGGCGAAAAAAGTACTAAAGGAATCAATGCCACCACTTATATCAAAATGATGGGGCACACCGCACCCGTGAATGTCGGTGTATTTCTCGGCGTGACCGGGCGCATTATTCCAACTTCCAGCGCGTGTACCTCGGGCAGCCAAGGTATCGGCTTTGCCTATGAAACAATCCGTGGCGGCTATCAACGAGCCATGATCGCTGGTGGCGCGGAAGAACTGTGTGTTACCGAGGCCGCAGTATTCGATACACTTTTCGCTACCAGCGTGCGTAATGACGCCGCTGACACAACGCCCCGCCCGTTCGATGCCGAGCGCGATGGGTTAGTGATCGGTGAGGGTGCCGCTAGCCTGATTCTGGAGGAGTTGGAGCACGCCCGTGCTCGCGGTGCGACCATCTATGCAGAAATCGTTGGCTTTGGAACCAACAGCGATGGCTGTCACGTGACCCACCCCAATGCCGAGACCATGAAGATAGCGATGGAGCTGGCGCTGGCCGATGCCGACTTGGCGCCTTCGGCAATTGGTTACGTTAACGCCCATGGCACCGGCACTCAATACGGCGACATTGCGGAATCACAGGCCACCGCGAACGTGTTTGGAGGCAACATCCCCATCAGTTCACTGAAAAGTTACATGGGCCACACGCTTGGCGCTTGTGGGGCGCTAGAAGCATGGATCAGCATTGAAATGATGCGCGAGGGCTGGTTTGCGCCCACCATTAACCTGGCTCGGATAGACCCCGAATGCGCCGAACTGGACTACATTACGACGGAAGGTCGTGAATTGCAGTGTGAATATGTCATGTCCAACAACTTTGCATTTGGCGGTATTAACACATCACTCATTTTTAAAGGATGTCCGTAGCCATGTTCACCGAAGGAATTTCAACCTTGGATAGGGAGTGATAAAATGAAAGAACTTTACCCTTTCGATAACAGTTCTGAGTGTATTGCTGGCCGGGACATGGCCGGCTTATGCGCGCGACACTCAGCATTTTCTGCCCATCGCCGCCGCCATGGCAACCAAAGACGCGGACGAAAAGCTTGAAGGTTCGGTGAAATTCTTCTTTGGGAAGCAGGAATACCCGAAGGTTTTGACAAAGCTCGGAAGTGACGTATCCAACCGCAAGACCAATGCGTTTGGCAAGTCCGACGAAAAGGCCTGCAACTGGGCTTTCCTGTCAGCGATGATTGCACTGGAGAGGCGTGCTAAGCAACTCGGCGCCAATGCCGTTGTGAATATCGTCAGCTACTATCGCAAGGTTGAGATGTCGAGCACGACGGATTTTGAGTGCCATGCGGGCGCCGTCATCGCGGGAGTTGCGCTTAAGGGTGACTTTGTCAAAATTGACGAACAATAAAGTCGACATTCCGTCTGTTACCTTTTGGTTACTGGACGGGAACCTCGTGCACGAAAATGATATAGGATTTTTCGAGCAGCAATTGGGTGCTGGCGAAGGCCTGCGGTATACCGGTTTCAAACGGAGGGAGCGCAAACGCCAGTTTTTACTTGGGCGTATGCTGCTGAGATTCGCCGTTTCCAACCTCCTGTCTATACCGCCCGATTCGCTTGGTGTCGTCGAGCGTACCTGCAATGTGCCGCAGCTTGTGTTTCCCGATTCACAGAGGCGGCAACCGAGGTTTAGCCTATCCCACAGCCGTGAATGGGTGGCCTGTGTGGTCAGTTTCAGTATCCACCTTGGGGTTGATATCGAAGTGAACGATCCAACCCGGAACGTCCTAGGTATCAGCGAATTTGCATTTCACCCGAATGAACATCGTTGGCTTTTGCCGCAGGTCGGGGCTGCGCGCCTGTCGGCATTTTATCAGCTCTGGTGCGCAAGGGAGGCGTTATATAAACTCATGTCCAATCTAGGTCATGAGACAGTTTTGTTGCCGCTGGTGGATGTGAATGGTGTGTTTGCGTCGCGAGGCCCGGGTTGGCACTGCTACACCTTGCCCCATTCTCTCCTGATGGTTACCGTTTGTAGTGATCGGCCATTGTCAGCACTCTACAGGGTCGAACTCCCGAGGCTTACTCCCGCAGATTGGCTAGCGGCAGAGCGAGTTTCGATCAACTCGCGCAACATTGGCAGGCTACCGATTTATTGTCTTAGTTTCTAAAGAGCATTTGACATTGCCCCAGGATCAAACCGAGAACGTTGTAAGATACCAACACATAAATATCGCTGTTGACCTCAAGCCACCTTCAAAAGGTTGAAATTTCACAGAACCCGCAGCGCCCCCTCTTTCATCTCCTGTGCTTGTGCGGTATCCAGCATCCACATCTCTTATCCCTACTTTAGGCTTTGTGGTAGTGCTCTTATTACGACCTTACGGTCTGCAATAGAACCTAAGGGCTGGGCCTCCCAGTGTTCGACTTGAAATGTTAAGTAGGGCTCAAAAAGGACATTGGCTACTTCAGTTAGCGATTGGACAGCTTGTTCGGCTGTAGTAGGGTTGGTGTCCTTGATAAACTGCACCAAACCTTGCGCTTTTTTGAGCTGCGCATCCCAACCTCGTCGCAAATACCATTCGGTTAATTGATCGATTAGTAGCGAATCACTCGACTCTAGCGCAACGCGCAAGTAGCGAGAGATTATGTCAGAAGGTGGTAAAGGTTCGTCCGTAAATCTATTCTCGGTGATCGCACGCTTCACTTCGCTCTTCCTGGCAGCATCGGGCGAGTAGCCCAGCTTACGCAGATACGGATACATGATCCAGTGCTGAATCGAATCGTATAGGTCATCGTCAATCCATTGCGAAAGATTGCGCTCTATTCCATTGAACTCTATGGTCGGAAAACCGGCAGCTTTGAGCTTTAAGTGAGCGAGCTGATGGACAATTATTTCTTCGTTTAAGTCTCCATGTGCCTGGTGGCATTCTATTGTTGGTGTCCCGTCAGGGGTGATCAATCCGGTCGCATGGCGGTCCATGTCTTGAGACCATTGATCACGTACCCGTTTCTTGAATGTCTGTTCTACCTCAGATAGTAGCTTTAAACCGTTCGGGCGGAGCTCAATTTCACACAGTCTTCCTTTCGTTTCAGATGCATTACCTACGCAGCTTACATTAGTTGGGTCGGACTCTCCGGCAGCATTGAAAGCTGTTACTACATAACAGGTTCTAGACGAAGGGCTCTTGTCTGTGTAAGTTGTAACGTTGGCGCGAACTTCAGCTATCTTTGTCTTTCCTTTAGGCGTTACTCTGTAAATCCTGAATCCCATTTCGTTATCGCTGGTGTCTTCCCAGTGTAGTTTAATGCTATGCGACTTTTTCGTTGCTTGCTGCGCTTCGGCAAGTTTGACACTAGTCAGAAGTAGGATGGTGAGTAGCCAGACGGTCTTTCTGTTCATGGGCCTCTTTGCAGTTTAGCCACAACACTCCGTGAATAGCGAGAAACCGGGGTAGTTGTAGAGGATCTTCCGACCGGAACTATCGGGTAAATTCCTGTTACTGTGTCGGTAGTAACTCCTAAAATGGTGTTGCGATGGCAACATCAAGGAGACGAGTACGGCGGTTATGGGACACGTATGCATTCGGTGGGTTTCGAGTACAGCCCACGGTGCGAGGAGTTTTCGGTGATCCGAAGGCTCGGGTTGTTAGCCTCGTACGACGGTCAAAAAAACGGTATGCGGCAGCTGCGCCAGGGTGCAGAGTGGCTGGTACGACCGAAGGGTTCGTCAGGTTCGGGACCTGTCGTGCGGGGATACGCGGGTGTATGTGGAGTTCGAGGTTCGGCGAGTGGATTGCCGAAGCTGCAGGCAAAGTGAAGCGGGAGCGGCTGGAGTTTTTGGCGGACAATCCGTTTTACACCAAGCGGTTTGCCTACTATGTGGGGCGGCGTTGCCGCGCGGCGACGATCAAGGACGTAGCCAAAGAACTGAAGCTTAACTGGCACACGGTCAAAGAGCTGGACAAGCAGTACCTGAAGGCGCAGCTCTCTCGTAGCGGGTAAGCCCAAGCCGAAGGTCATCGGAGTTGACGAGGTATCGATTCGCAGAGGTCACACTTATCGGATTGTGGTGAGTGACTTGGAGACGGGGCCGCCCGATCTGGTTTGGCGGCAAAGACCGTTCGGAGGAAAGCTTGAGAGAGTTCTTTAATGCGTTGGGAAAGCCACAGAGCGCCCGGATTCGCTTGGCGGTGATGGACATGTGGAAGCCGTTTCGAAACGCCACTGAGGCATCCGCGCCGCAAGCGGCCATTCTGTACGACAAGTTTCATGTGATGCGCCATTTGGGCGAGGCGCTGGATCGAGTTAGAAAAAGCGAGTACGGCCGGCTTGTAGGCAAAGACAGAGGCTTCATCAAGGGGCAGAAGTACACGCTTTTGTCGCGCCGCCAAAACCTTACCCTTAAAGGCCGTCAAGCGCTCAAGACCTTGCTGAGTGCCAACAAGCGACTCAACACCGCCTACCTGCTCAAGGAGTCCTTCGGTCAGCTGTGGAGCTACGAGCGGGAAGGCTGGGCAAGGCGCTTCTTTGAGAACTGGAAGGCGTCGCTCAAATGGCAGCGGCTTAGGCCCTATGAGAAATTTGCGCAGATGATCGAGAAGCATTGGGATGGTATCGCCGCTTACAGCAGACCGGAAAACAAAGTCTCCCTGGGATTCGTCGAAGGGTTGAACAACAAGATTCGCGTCATCCAAAGGCGAGCCTACGGACTGAGAGACGAAGAGTATCTGCGGCTCAAAATCCTTACTTCTATGTTGCCGGAGCTGTGAAAACATCAAATTTTACCCACTCGACTTCACGAAAAAAAGAGCCGCTGACTTTGTTGTAGGAATGCGTTTATGCTTACAAATTCAATGATGAACAATGCGTTCTTGGGTACATTTGGTAACTGGGCCTCTCTTTGCTTTCACCCTGGGCAAGGTTTATATCCAGCCCTCTATGAAACAGCCTTCCATCCATCACTTCCTCCATTTCGATTGATCGATTCTATTTTCCAGGGGTTTTTAATCCTTTAACGTATCAAAAGCACAGTTTTAATCGGTGTTTAAAAAGATTCCCGCCCAACTTCCCGAGCACCTGGTCATAGTGCTATCACAGAACCCGTAGCGCCCCTTCTCCCATCTCCATTGCTTACCCCGTGGATTTGTCGAACCGTGATTGGAAATCAGCCCCTCCATGTTCCCAAGCCATGTTGATAGCGGATCGCATATTGTCAGCTCGGAGGATGAACTTTGACGGCCTGCGGTCGTCATGGGTGCGGAAGCTTACGATGTAGACCTTAGCCGCAGCGGGCGGAAAATAGCGGAAAAACTGAGGGGAGGGCAAGGCCCCTTAGGAAATGGTCGGCCGCGCCGCCGATGGGCCGTTTAACCACCGTTGGGATTTTCATCAAACAGAAAAGACGATTGACATCCCACCGGTCCGGCGAATAGCTCAGGCCAGAAAAAAAGCTGGGTTAAAATTCCTATACAGCACTCCGCTATGTCGACCAGGAACGTTCTCGACAACTTCCTTCGGGAAGTTCACGAGGTGCACTTCAAGGAGTTCGAAGATGATGTCGTGCGCAGACATCATCTCTTGAACGGGCCAGAAGTTGAAAGGGAAGCCGGGACCACGCTGTCGAGAATTTCTGAAGGGTATCGGGCTCACCTGCCGGCGTTCGATCGGGAACAGGACAAGGAGCTGAAAAGCAAGGGCAGGAACTGAAAAGGACCCGGGGAAGTAACGCCCCCGTTCCACGCGCCCCGTTCAGCAGGCAGAGGATCTGAATTATCCGCGTTCCAGCGATTAGTTATTTTCTTGACGCACCATCCCGCCAGTGATATTGGCTCTTTTCGCGAAAAGGCGTCTTTAACCCCGACTGCGTCAGGGAGGGAGCGAAATAGCGTTTTTCCGATGAAGCTGAAGATCCGGTGAAGGACACCTCTAACGTCTTAGATGTGTGTCGCTGCTCGGGCGAGTCCGGGCATTGCGGTGCATTTCAAATAGTCAAGAGGAGGATAAAATCGTGAAGACGTTAGCAAGAACCGCTTTTGTTACCTTCTTTTTGTTGGCGGCATGTGTTTTTTGTACCAGCGCCGAGTGCTCAATTAGTCAAACGTAATCCTTGGTGCAGCGAGGGACCAGACTTTGATAGCAAGACAAAAACGGCACTAATTGATCGCTTTGAACGAAAGGCGGGTGAAGTACCATTTGCGGATCAGTTCGTTTCAATTTCTGGGATCGGCCGTTTGAAGGTTTGCAAACGGAACTTCTCGTGGGTGGTCGGTTGAAGTTGCTGGCTGTATTCTTGAGGGTTTTATAAAGAGCCCGGAGCCAAGCTTGCCGGGCGGTTTCTCTGTTGTGCAACACCCGGAGCGCACCTTCTTTACTTCTCAAATATGGTGCAAGGGAACCTTCCCGCCGGGGGAATATGAGATATGGGCTCTGCTTCGGTTTCCCAACCCCGCAGAAGCGGGACTTAACATAGGTCCAAAGCTCTATAGCTTTAGCGAGCGCGGAGTCCCTTTCGATCAGCCCGTCCTCTTTACCACCCCTGCGCCGGAGTTCACTTGGATACACCTGAAAAACCTTATCTACGATGCAGAGGTTTCGCCGCCAGCGATCTTCCAGGCCTCTTCAGGGCTGTTCATCAAAAGCGATTCCGGGCAGGAGTTCGGTTGTCTCATTTGTTAGGATCCCTAACGGCAAAGCGCCGGAAGCCGGTGAACTAGACTGCCCGAATGTGAGTACGAACGCGCCGATATCCGTAGTCGTCACGCCGCAGAGATTTGTTGCTACCTTTGTTTGGACTTTCCAGGGTGGGAAAATACTCAGCGGCCGCCTTGTTTACGTCACCGCCATGGTCTAGCCTGGCGCGCGCCTTACAATTTGTTCAATAATCAGATCCCTCATAAAACCTCCTTCAGTTTTTCTGACTTTTGATTTGCTTTTCGCTCACGTTGCCAACGCCTTCGGGACCTCGCAAATTGATAAACGAATTGATAAACAGAGTGGGAGGGCATCTCGCAAATAGCTGAAAACATTATCGGAGGGGTGGGTGAGCGGTTGAAACCACCGGTCTTGAAAACCGGCGTCCACTCCGTGGACCGCGAGTTCGAATCTCGCCCCCTCCGCCAACCCAGGGGTGAGTTTATCATATTCTTTGCCCATGGGCTTGTCTAAAGGGTGCCACTTCGGCAGTGATTTTAGCGACGGAATCGCGCAGCCAAAAACTGGAGGTTGAACCGTAGGCATGGCTATTTTGAAGGTCCAGGGTCTGATCAAAACGTTCAAAGACGTCCAAGCCCTGGACAACGTCAGTTTCGAATTCGAAAAAGGTATTCTTTCCTTCTTGGGGCCCTCCGGCTGCGGCAAGACGACGCTTCTCAGATCTATCGCTGGCCTTGAAGTCCCGGATGCCGGTTCGATTTCCATCGCAGACAAAGTTCAAACCTCCGTTGAAGATGGCATCCTGGTTCCTCCCTACGCCAGGGAAATCGGGTTTGTGTTTCAGAACTACGCCCTCTGGCCCCATATGACGGTGTACAGCAATGTTGCGTTCGGGCTCAAGCTACGAAAACTGGGAACGCAAGAGATCAAACGAAAAGCTCTTGGGTCGTTGGAGCTGGTAGGTTTGCAAGGTCGGGAAGACCGCTATCCATCGCAATTGAGCGGCGGCCAGCAACAGCGGGTCGCCTTGGCTCGAAGCCTGGCCTTGGAGCCGCGGCTGATTTTACTGGACGAGCCGTTGAGCAACCTCGACGCCAAGCTGCGCGAAGAAATGAGAGTCGAACTTCGGAAGCTGATTAAGAAAGTCGGGATCAGTGCCCTCTACGTTACCCATGATCAGGAAGAAGCGTTCACGATTTCCGACGCCGTCATCGTGATGGAAGGCGGCAAAATCCTTCAATACGCTGCACCGGAGGATATTTACAACCATCCGACACATTCTTTCGTCGCTTCTTTCATCGGGCACGCGATGCTTATGGATGCGAACATAGTCAACGTGCAGGGCAGCGACTGTCTAGTATCGGTTCCGGATTTCAACGGCGCGACACTTGTCTTGGCGGCGCCGAAACGGGGGGCGGCGGGTGATGCCTGTAAAATGGTTATTCGAACGACTGAAATCAGGCTCAGCAATGAGAAATTTCCGGAAGGTACGGAGAATGTTCTGGAAGGCTTGATGACCAGCCGAGAGCATAGAGGCGGACTGACGGATCATCGCGTCCAAGTTGGCTCGAAGGAAATCGTCGTGACGTCCCATAGGCTCTGCCCCTTGATACGATTCAACGGTGAGGGCGGAAAGACATTCTTATCGATCGACAAGTCTGCCATCAGCCTTATCGTTGACCCGTGAGAATCCAGTCCCCGGTCCAACCGCTTGTCTAAAGCTTCAAGGAGTAAAAGCCACGGCCAACTGGAAATCAATCAAACTCGCTTACCGCCAGGGCACGATGGTGCCTTTGCTGGCGAGCGTCCTTGCCGGCACGGCGATCATCACGCCCATCATCATTGTTTTGTTGAGGAGCCTCACCACAGGCAAGTTGGGCGCCTCTGTCGGTCTCACATTGGCCAATTACTTCAGAGTGTTCGGCGACCGAGATATTTTGCCGATGCTCAACAATTCCATTATTTATGCGGCGGGGTCGGCGGCCCTGGGTACTGGCCTCGGGGCGTTGCTTGCCTGGATTGTCGCGCGAACCAATACACCGGGGAAGGCGCTGGTCGAGCTCCTGCCGCTCTATCCGATCTTGATGCCGCCGATTATGAAAAACATCGCCTGGATCCTGCTCCTGGCGCCGAAGTCGGGAATTCTCAACAATTTGCTTCATGAATATCTAGGAATTGAGACACTGATTTTCAATGCCTTCAGCATGGCAGGCATGGTTTGGGTATTCGGTCTGGCGTGCGTGCCGTTGGGTTATCTTTTTCTCCTTCCGGTTTTTCTGTCCTTTGATCCATCACTGGAGGAGAGCGCCTACATCGCCGGCAGCCGGCCGCTCCGTACCACACTGCGCATCACGTTCCCGCTCGCAGTACCGGCATTTCTGTCGGCCTTCGTGCTTAATTTTCTCCGCGGTTTACGATCGTTTGAAACCCCGGTACTTCAGGGAACGCCGGGAAATATCAACGTCTTCGTCAGCAGGGTCTACGACTCGATGGCGTTGGAATTCAATACCGGTCTGGCGACCGCCTACAGCGTAGTCTTGGTCGTGCTGTCGGTCATTACGTTGATCTTCTATGTGCGTGCGACGCGGTTTTCCGAGCGCTATGCAACAATCACCGGGAAGGGCTACAGAGTCAAAGTCTTGGATATCGGTGCATGGAAGTACATTACTTTCTTAGCGGTGTTCCTGTACTTCTTGGTAGGCATCGCCATACCGTTTGCGGTGTTGATCGTTGTATCGATGATCCCTTATTTCGACTACGAGACCTTTATGAAGTTTCCTTCGAACATGGTTTTGTCCAATTACGCTAAGGTGATGAGGCATCCGAGTTTTGTCACCGGGCTCTACAACTCCTTGGTCCTATCCATCATCATCGCTTTGTCCACGGTACTCACGGGAATCGTTATGGCGTTCACGATTTACAGGACAAGAACTTACGGTGCGAAGATCTTCGAGTTCGTCGGGACTTTGCCGCTGGCGTTTCCGCCGTTGGTGCTTTCCGTGGGACTTGTTATCGTCTTTTTGGGCACGCCTTTGTACAATAGTTTTTGGGCCCTGGGTCTCGGCCTCTTCGTCGCTTACTTTCCGTATGCTTTCAGAAACGCTTCCGGATCGATCGTTAACATACACAAGGAACTTGATGAGGCGGCGTGGGTGCATGGCGCCCGGTGGCGGCACGTTTTCTTCAAAATCACTTTACCTATTTTGAAACCCTCCGTGGGCGGCGCCCTCTTCTATATTTTTATCGAGGCGATCCGAAACGTCGACGTGGCTGTGTTGCTAACGTCACCGGGACATGAGTACGGACCGGTGACACTGTTCGAATATTTCAGAGTGGGACAATGGGCTGAAGCAGCGGCAGGGGGAGTGATTTATTTGATTATTTTGATCGTCGCCGTGTCGGTTGCCAAGTTTGCATTCAATTTGAAGTTCAGCTTGTGAAATGAAGGCATCAAACTATATAGTGCAGCATAAGGAGGTTAATGACATGACCAACAAGAAGGACACCAGCTGCGCTATTGCCATTCTAGCAACGATGCTTCTATGGAAAGGCGGGCAGGCCGCGGAGAAGCCAACTAAAGACGCAGCCCCGAAAACGGCTCCAAAAGCAGCAGCGTCGAACGCGACGGCGAATGCCGCCAAGGCTTTCGATACGGTGAGCAAGGATCTCTATCCCAAAGCCAAGCAGGAGGGTAATCTGATTATATATTCCGTTTGGGACGTAGAGCATCTGCGCGGCGTTACGGATGCTTTCATGAAGAGGTATCCGGGAATCAAGGCAATCTATTGGCAAGGGAGAAACCCGGAAATCGTTACGCGCGTTTTGACGGAGTTGCAGGGCGGCCAGGCGAGCGTCGATGTGATACTTTCGGATAACGCGCCGCCGGTGATTCGAGCCGCCGGGGGAATCATGCCTTACGAAACCGTGCAGAAGGACGTTTTGGTTCTCCACGACCCGACAATGGCCACCGTGAGTTTGCAAATCCAGGCGCTTTCCTACAACACCAAAAAGATCAAGCCGGCAGATCTACCCAAGAGTTGGGAGGACGTGGCCAACCCGAAATTCAAAGGCCTCGTGGCTCTGGATGATCCGATGCGGGCCGGGCCGCTAAGCTCGATGCTCGCCGGCCTCAAGGAGCAGTGGAAAGATGACGCGAGGTTTAACAACTTCGTCAAAGGCCTAAAAGCCTTGAACGTACCGGTGCACAAGAGCACAAGCGCGATGTTTCGCCTAGTGATCTCCGGGGAGTATGCCATCTGCATGCCTGCGCTGCTCCATGACGTTTTCGAGGAAAAAGGAAAGGGCACACCGGTCGATTACATCAAGACCGTTCCGCCGGTTGTCTTTCCGCGTCAGGCCGGCATCTACGCTAAAGCGCCGAATCCAAACGCCGCAAAGCTTTTTGCCGAATGGGCCATTTCCACCGAAGGACAGCAGGTGATCGATTCGGTAGGGCGCGAGTCCTCCCGTAAAGACTTTAAGTCGAGGACCTCCATTGAATCTGCCTTCCCCAAGGGTACCAAACCGATTCCGGTTAATGACAAATTCTTTTTGGAAGACCCGAAAAAGTGGCTCGATACTTATGTGAAACCTATCTGGGAAGGATAGGATAAGAAATAAAATAAATACTCGGACAGAGTCCT
Organism: uncultured delta proteobacterium; assembly: GCA_963737905.1. Lineage (GTDB taxonomy): Bacteria > Desulfobacterota > Binatia > UBA9968 > UBA9968 > DAIRFP01. Next base: position 87,262 of record CAVTUQ010000022.1, read on the forward strand.
CATAAAAAGGGGGAGGAACGAATTACGTTCGCTTCGCCCCCTTTCTTTTTGCGACATCTGTGAGATTGAGAATTGTGGAAAACTCCATCTCTGTGTGCTAACTTGACTGAACTCAAGGAAGGATCTTGTTTCGCACACATCGGATTTAATGTCGAGGACAACTTCCTAGGGTGCTGCGATACCGCATGTTTCTGGCGCTTCGTGCCAGAAACTATAGAGTCAACATTCTCACGGAGAGATGGCCGAGTGGTCTAAGGCGCACGCCTGCTAAGCGTGTGTACCCCAAAAGGGTACCGAGGGTTCAAATCCCTCTCTCTCCGCCAGCTTCTCTCCGAATTCGGTAAGGTTCTTAAGAACCGATGAGTTAATGGACTTTTTGATTCGACCGCGTATGCTCGCGACGCGCAACATTGGCGCGTGTTTTTTGTGCGCGCTCGCGGTGGTGGCGTCGAAAATGATATCGAAACTGTCTGTCTGTTTAAGGCCGATCTCGCTCTCTTCGTTATCCATCGAATATCCTCTTTTGCGTACAGCGACATCCTCTTTTGTGTACAGCAGCTCTAGTTGCGAATGGCGCTTTTACGCGAACAAGGTGAGGCTGAGAGAAAAGTGGATGAGAGGATGGACGTGATCTTTCTTTGAGGACGACATGGCCGAATCGATCAAACTAACCTTGGGTTTTGCGGTGACCGCCCGCACTCGCGCGTTGTTCGATGGTACCGTTCGCCCTGAGGGCATTGAGCTTCGGTGTGAGAGTCAATTCGGCAGCGGGCTCGATAATACCGGCGCCCGCCATCGGGCCATCCTTGGAGGGACCATCGACGGGGGCGAATGTTCGACCTCCTCTCTGATTCTGGCGCGGATGCGAGGGGCCTCGCTTCGCGGGCTGCCGATTTTTCCCGCGCGCCAGTTTCGGCATCGCTGCATTTTTTGCCCGGCCACATCGACGCTGAGCCATCCGTCGGAGCTCAAGGGCAAGCGTGTGAGCGCGCATCGTTACAACGCCACAACCGCCGTTTGGCTCCGCGGGCTGCTCCAAAACGAATACGGAGTGTCTCCGGAACAGATGGAGTGGTTTGTGGCAGAGCCCGATGTCGGTGAGGAGGCCGCCGGCTCGCCGCCGAAGTCCGTGACCATAAACTTCATTCCTTCCCCCAGAACACGTGAGCATGCCATCGAACTGGTGGAGAAAGGCGCCATCGACGCGGCCTTGGAGCCTTACGGTTCCCTGGCAAAAAATCCCAAACTGCGCCGTTTGCTGAAAGACCACCGCCGCGACGAAGCCGATTATTTTCGTCGAACGCAGGTGATTCCGGTTATCCATACCCTGGTACTTCAGGAGAAACTGGTTGCGAAGCAGCCGTGGGTCGCCAATAGTCTGCTGTCGGCTTTCCGCAAAGCCCGTAGCTTGGCCGAAAAGTACATGAACGAAGAAGAGATGGAGGAAGCCCGCTGGTTGAGTGAAACGGTCGGTTACGATCCCTATGGCTACAGCTTTGACGTTTCAACGCGGAAGTCGTTGGAGACGTTGATTCGCTACCAGCTGCAACAGGGGCTTCTGCAACGGGAGCCCGCCCTGGAAGAACTTTTTTTTCACGAAACCTAGCGCGCGTAGCTTGGCTTGGGTGAACCGCGCAGAAACTCTGTGGCGCGAGCCAAGCACGGGTGCTGATGCACAATAGTTGCTAGCGTCGCGCGACAACCAATACTGAAAAAGGAGGTATACAATTATGGCAAAGACGGCAATGAATCCTGAGGGACTACCGGTGCCCCGCGGCAGTTATTCGGTGGTCACCATCGCCCAGCCCGGCCGCATGATCTTTGTTGCGGGTCAGACTGCCTCGGATCCGCAAGGCAATGTAGTCGGTGTCGGGGATGCGCGTGCACAGACCCGGTACATTATTGAGAAAATCAAAAAGGCCGTGGAGGCCGCCGGCGGAACGCTCAACGACGTCGTTGCGATGAACATTTTTACCACCGACGTGCGCAATCATCGAGACATCAACGAAACGAGACGAGAGGTATTGGGGTCTAACTTTCCGACCAGCACCATGGTCCAGGTCGTGGCTTTGGCGCGACCCGAGTTGTTGTTAGAGGTGAATGCGATTGCCGTGATTTCTTAACTTTTGTTGAGCACTTATGAGTGACATATTCGATCTGATATTGACCGGCGGCACCGTGCTGAATCCCGCTTCAGGGCGTGCGCCAAGAATTGGACGTGGGGATTACGGATGGTCGCATCGCAGCGTTTAAAGCGAAACTGCCGCGCGCGCAGGCGAAAAGAGTCATCGAAGTGCCGGGTTGTTATGTGACGCCCGGTCTGATTGATTTCCATGTTCATAGTTTTTGGGGGGTGAACCCCTACGGTTGCGAATTAGACGCGCTCTGTATGAGCACCGGCGTGACAACGGCGATCGATGCCGGCTCGTCGGGACCGATAAATTTTAAAGGCTTTAAGAAACTCGTTTACGAGCCGTCCAAAACGCGCATGATCGCCTTTATCGCCCTCGCCCAGCATGGCGTGTTAAACGATCCTGGAGAGTTGGAAGACCTGCGGTTCGCTGATCCAAACGCCGCTGCGGCGACCGTCGGCGAGTCACCCGATGTTGGCGTCGGTATCAAGGTCCGCTTGCACAAAAAAGGCGTGGGACAGAACGGACGGGAGGCATTGCGTCTGGCGATTCGCGCCGGTGAAGCGTCGAAATCGCCCGTGATGGTTCATGTGGGTAATACCGGTATCTCGATGAGTGAGATTGCCGATACACTTCGTCGCGGCGATGTGATCACACATTGTTACACGCCGCAGAAGCCCTCGATTATCGATGAGCAAGGCAAACTCCTTCCCGAAGTGCGCAAAGCCAAAGAGCGCGGCGTGATCTTCGACGTCGGCCACGCCGGCGGTCACTTCGATTTCAATCTCGTGCGCCGCGCGATGGGTGAAGGGATAGTGCCCGATATTATCAGCTCAGATCTGCATGGCCGTTTGAACCAGCCGGGGTTCGGCGTCGTCGGTGATTTGCCAACGGTCCTCACCAAGTTCCTGGCGTTGGGTTTAAATTTGGATCAGATCATCGCCATGTGCACGATCAATCCCGCCACCGTCATCGGCTGGCAGGATCGGCTCGGTAGCCTCGAAGTTGGACGCGATGCCGACATCGCCGTATTACAGATAGTCGATGAACCAACCAGCCTGCGGGATTCTGTCGGTGGGGAGATGACAACCGAGCAGCGCATTGCGGCGCGCTGGACGATCCGTCAGGGCGAGGTTTTCGAGGGCTATGCTAGCCGTCATTTTGTGGAAATTGCGTTTGTTCTTTGTTAGTCTGCGATGATCTGGACATGTAGCGGTTTTACACATCCCTCTCTCCGCCGCGATCAAATCGAGCGCCCGTAGCTCAATTGGACAGAGCACCAGACTACGGATCTGGGGGTTGGGGGTTCAAATCCCTCCGGGCGCGCCAACCAATACTTTTAATCTGATCATCTCCTCAAATTTAGTTGTAGAAAACCGCACCACCTAGTGTCACCGGTCCCTCAACCCGTTAACCGGCCGGGTCAGTTCGCCCGTTGCTATTTCTTGCCTGGAAGACTGAGGCATCCGGAGCCTGCGATATCGGGTGCTTTTCAGGAATCCCTTACCCATCTCTGCTCTTTTTGGCTGCATTTGATCAAGGCCCCTGCGTTGCTCTATCGGTCCCCCGGGAAGGAGCCAACAACATGGGTGAAGGCATCTATTTTCTGCTCATCGGCGTGTTCCTTATTGTCGGATCTTTGGTTGCGCGTCGCTATTCCTAGTTTCAAATGGTGTTAAAAAGCCATTGAACACGTCAAGCAGGCCCTGGCTAAGGATTATGGATTTTCTTCGTACCCTCAAGAAACGTAGGCGAAGACATCACCTGCGATCGACGGTCAGCACAGCCCCCCCTTCGGGCAGTAGGCGGCATGTACAGCGAAGGATCGAAGCTCTTTTTCCCCGAAGAGCTACCCAAAAAAATAACTGAAATCGGATTAGGTCAATGCGGCGAAAATTCATTTCTGAGCATGGTCTGGTAACCGATGGGTGGCTTTTACTGGACCCTGCGGACACGGATGCCATTGAGAAATTATTAAAAAGAGACATCCGCGAGGGCGAGGAAAAACTCATGCTGGCGGTTCTGGAAGAGGCTGTCCAATGTTTTCAGGACTATGTTCTTGCAACTCGGCCACGAGAAAAAAGGCTATTCCAAGAGGCGGAAGAGTGGATTCTTGAAAAGGATGGCGACTATATTTTGTCCTTCGAATACATCTGTGAAACCCTAAAGCTCCATCCGGATTACATCCGGCAGGGCCTCATGTGCTGGAAGGATGCGAAGCGCAAGCTCGACTCACTCAAAACAGAGACTAATCTCCCCACAAAGGTACTGAGAACTCGATACATCGGAAGATTAGGCCCACTCAGCAAGGCTGGATAAAATCACGCTGTGAAAGAACTCACAACATCGGCTGCGAGCTATCTCTTTACCGGGCTTCTCGGGGTAACACTGTTTGTCTTCTCGCTCGTTTCGATGCGAAAGGAGAATCAGTTTGGCCACCCGCTGAAAGGCATCTTCTGGTTCACCCTGGCGGTCCTTTGCCTCTGTGCCATGGTTCTTCTCGCGGAATACCTGGAGAAGGCTAGAGCCTTCGATAGAGTCTCTCATCGTATCGACGCGGCGTTGTCACCGGGGTTACCGTCATGACTCACAAACCTGGAAGAGTAACCGTCGCTAAACATCTTGTGGAATTGCGTCGTGAAGGCGTGGCCGCCTTGAAACGCTTCAACGTGATAGCGGAGCGGCTGAATTTTTATGAGCAGTACCTCGCCCTCAGCAAAACATATGATGTACGAATGGCAGGTCCGTTTCTGGTAATTAAGGGTGGGCAAAACCGGTCGACCGAACAGGCAGGGACTAGAATCCAAGCACCAACTTTACAGGAGGTCCAGTGAAAAAGAAAATTCTTATCGTCGAAGATAACAATGACTCTCGTGAGATCATGAAACTATTCATAACAAAGCTGGGACATCAGAGCATAGCGGCCAAGAACAGCAATGAAGCGATCGCCTTCGCCGAGGCCGAAGGGCCGGACCTCATTTTCATGGATATGCAACTACCGGATATTGATGGAATCAAGACAACCGCGATGCTTAAACAGAATCCGAAAACCGCTCACATCCCCGTCGTGGCACTTACGGCATGGATGTCAGCACTTTGCGAGGAAAAAGCTTTAAAAGTGGGTATTGCAACCTACTTGCTAAAACCGACCTCGCCGCAAACGTTAAAAAAGATAATCGACGAATATGCCCACGGAACACCCACCCGCCGCGAGGCACAACTTTGAATCTTGCATTTTGTTTTGCCCTTTTTCTTGGTCTCGCCGTGGTCACACAAATTCAGGCCGAGGACTATTATGGAGAGCTGGTTATCTCAAATAAGGAGCCGCCTCCAGGGAGCAAAATTAATGAAGCGGCAGAACCTGCCCGAGGTCCCACAAGCCCAAGAACCCGGCAAAACGCAGCCAAACGGACAGGCAGAAAGCCCACCGAAGCCGTCCAAGAAAAAATAGAACGACGAAATCGAAGCGCAAGAAGCATTCCGATGTTACATTTAGGGAGCCTGGCAACATGAATGAGCATAACTACGGGACCCATCTGATCAAGTTTAAAGCTGATCGAACGCCTGAGGGAAACTACTGGATAGGAAAAGCTCACGTACAATACAACCACGGTAGGACACTTCGATGCTTTGAGGTGCATGGACCGGCCGATAAGTTTGATTCAAAAGAAGCAGCTGAACAGCACGTTCTCGGCTTGGCCAAGACATTAATCGATAATTTTATTTGACTCTGTCTTTATTCCTGCAGTTTACCGACGGCCTTGTTTCATATCAGGCTTTCGCGCTTGGTGCGGCAGAAGCCAATCCTGTAGTGGTCGCAGCAATCGTAAAATGGGGAATGGGTTGGGGACTGGCCTACAACAAAGCCTTGGCGTGTGTACTCCTGTTCCTGATATTTGCGCTCAGACGCAGCCGACGATTACTGGCAACGCGCGCAATGACCGTGACGGCCCGGTGTACGTGTGTGCCATTTTTGTTTGTGTCTGGGAACTCCTGCGATAGAATCCCTCGCTCTCCGTTTGCGCCACTTGTGACGCACAAAAGACAGTTCTCCCTACTTTCGTCAGTTATTAGATACCTGTCCAGAACCTCTCGCAGTGTGGGGATGTCAAACGGTTTCTCCAAAATTTATGCAGCACCTGCATGCAGAGCGTGGTTTCTAGCGGTTTGCTCCAGCAAAGCAGTAGTGATGATCACAGGTATATCTCGGGTGGCCGAATTTGTCTTTTAAATATGCGGCTACTTGTCGCCTGTTATGTCAGGCAAGTATATGATAACTCTCCTCCTCCGGATACTTGTACGGATCTGGGAGGATGGGGGTTCCAATGCCTCAGTACTCCTTTCCGCCTGCTACTGGTCATCATATAATATCCATTGAATGAAGATGCTGGGTGAACAGGGAGAGTTCCATAGGATGAAATTTCAATACGTTCGGCAGACAGGTGCTATATGTTGGAAATTCCGTCTGTGGGTTTTGATTTTATTGAATATCTTGATCATGTCTTGCGCAAGCACGAACACGACGACCGCGTCACGGCGACAAGCAGAGGAGCCGCGCGGGTTTTTCGGAACTCTTATGGATCAGGTGACGGAGCGGGAGTGTAATGTTGGCAGATTTATTTGTCCCTATGGTCTAGGACTAGCGGGTGAGCCTTGTACGTGTACGGATCCCTCCGGAATTGTCGTGAACGGGCGCACCGTCAAGTAATCTTGAAGGTGGAAGGTCGTTTCCCTTACGCTAGGCCACCTGGTATCGCCTGTTGACGACCGCCGTGGCTAAATCCAATCTCCGAGATATTTTCGGTTCTTGGAATCTCATTCTGGCGCGACTTGGCAACTGCTGTCGTCCGGGTTTCCGAGATCTATCGCCAGGCGATTTTGGGTGATGTTTCGTTGGTTGCTGATCTCTCGAATCCAGATAATAATATTGCGCGTGGGAAGTGATAGTGAAAAGACCGTTCTCATCGTCGATAATCAGCCGAGGGAGACAGCGGCGCTGCAGAAGCAGCTGGCGTTCGCCGGCTTTAAGACCGAGATTGCGATTACCGGAGCGGGCGCTATCAAGATAGTCGAGGAGCATCCACCGGACATTGTGCTGCTCGAAGCCAGCTTGTCCGACATCGACAGCGTTGAGGTCGTGGCTTTTATTCGAAGCGATGTAAGGACCTGCCGCCTCCCGGTTTTGGCGATGAGCGTGTTCCCCCATTTGAAAGGCAGATACCTCAAAGGCGGATGCGACGACTTTCTTCAAAAACCGATAAAAATTCTCGATCTCGTTGCTCGAATTAGAAAGGCTCTTTCGATAGCAGCTCAGCCTTGAGAATGTCGACACGGGGAATGCGAGCTTTAGTGTGTCGAGAGATTCATTTGCCGTTTGAGCCAGTGATCTAGCACGCTGCGCTTGAAGCGCCATTGTGATCCTACTTTAAAAGCAGGCAGTTTCTTTTGCGCAACCAGCCGGTAAACCGTGTACTGGTTAACTCGCAAATATTCTGCAACCTCTTTCGTTGTCAAAAAGTCTCGTGTGGTCATGGCAGCTCGCTCCTGGGCGCAGTTGGTTATCCACTTTGATTATGATCTCTAAGTTATTGTTTCATCCTTTCTCCATGGGCTTCTAAGGCCGACGGAACATACTTGCGAGTGCGTGTGTTGTCAAGATGGCCCCCCCAAGGCCGGTTCAAAAGGCAAGTTTTGAACTCGTTGCGGAGCCATGCATGATGGAAGCGGGTTCTATAATCTTTAAAACGGCAGATTAAGTGGTGGCTGCCAAATTACTTGAAACCTTGACGAATTTTAGCAAAATGAGCTTGACGAGCGAAAGTGCATAGTGGGAGAATGCGCCCGAATCTCGGAACAGCAATAGCTGATCGATTTGTAAAGCCTGCAGGAAGGTAGGCTCCGGTCAAAACAATTCGGCAAAGGAGGCTAGTTGTTATGTCGATTGTAACTATTTCTCACGCTCCATACAGCGGCGGTAGCGAGATCGCTGAAAAATTGGCCGCGGTTTTGAATTTCAGATGTGTTGATCGTGAAGTTCTGCTAGAAGCCAGCCGTCGTTATGGCATTCCCGAAGCCAAATACACGGAGGTTCTCGAGGCGGAAGGCCATTGGTGGGAGCGATGGATGGAGAGCCTGCGACTGTATCGAATCACGCTCCAAGCGGCCATGTGCGAGGTGGCGCAAGGGGGTCGACTGATTTACTACGGCCGAGCAGGTCAAGAGCTTTTTCCTGGGGTACGGCATGTCCTGAAGGTTTTGATCGTTGCTCCCATGGAGTATCGGATACAGGAAGTAAAAGTACGAAAAGGCCTCGAGGGGGAAAACGCAAGACACTTTGTTCGTGAACTCGACCGGGTTCGGGGCCGCAGGCTAAGGGCACTATTCAATACGGATTGGCAAGATCCGGTGGGCTACGATCTCGTCATAAACAGCTCTAGAATACATACGGATAGTGCTGCGCATTTGATCAGTGAGACAGTGGGCAGGGAAGAATTTCAGCCCACACCGCAATCTGAAAAAGCCTTTCAGGATCTTATGATGACGGCGCGGGTACAGGCCGCGCTCATAACGTCGCCGAAAACACGCAACATTATTCTCAACGTCCACAGCGACGGAGGACAGGTCAATATCTCGGGTATTCTTGCCGACCCGGACCTCGAGACAGAGATCGCACGCATTGCGAAAGGTGTGGCAGGCGTCACCCAAGTTACGACCGACATCGAGCCGCCGCCCATTGAATATATGCATCCTTAATCGTTCCAATCATTTCCTCGCGGCGGCTGTGTATTGTTCTCGATTCACACAACCACCCTAGTCTTGAGTAATAACTGGCGAGCAACGAGCAAGGGACAAGTCGTCCGGATCGAATTATCCGGTCTAGTGTCAGGCGGAATTTTCTTAGCTTTTGGTTTTGTGCTATCGTCGGAGGTCTTGATAGAGCCATTTGCCGATAACGATCTTAAAGACGCGCGGTACATGCGTGTAGCCTTGGACGAGGCAAACAAAGCCGCAGCCAGTGGAGAGGTGCCGGTGGGTGCCGTTGTCGTTTGTCGAAGGCGAAATCATCGGGAAAGACCACAACCGGCGGGAAGAGCTGCAGCAGCGCGTTGGCACATGCAGAACTGCTGGCTATAGAACGGGCCTCTCGTCATCGTGGTCGTTGGCGGTTGTCCGATTGCCAGCTTTACGTAACCCTCGAACCGTGTGTCATGTGTGTGGGAGCCATCGTGCAGGCCCGGATCGGGCGGCTTGTTTTTGGCTGTCTTGATCCTAAAGGGGGGGCGGTGGAATCCCTGTATCAACTCTGCGACGATATTCGCCTTAATCACCGGCTGCCGGTTGCAGGTGGGATGCTCTCTGGAGATTGTTCCGCAATGCTTGAGGACTTTTTTAGCCGCTTGAGGCAGAAGAAACGGGACCTAACAAAAAGCGGAGAGGTGGCCGAGCCCGGCTGAAGGCGCTTGACTCGAAATCAAGTTCACCCGGAAGGGTGACGGGGGTTCAAATCCCTCCCTCTCCGCCAAACCTTAAATAGGCGATTTAGCGTGAGTTTACCCCGGTTTCTTGATACCCAGTGAAAAGCCTGTGCAAGAGAAATCAACTTCCCCTTACCCTCGTAAAGTGCCCTTTTGTGAAGGAATTTGAAGGAACTTTTAGATACACGTTAAGCCGTTTCTCCTTTTAGCGGAATAACCTTCCGATTCTCCGCCTCTTTCTTTAGGTGCTCCTGGACGCGGTTCATGCTGTCGGTTAAGTCCTGATCGTCACGGATGTTGTAGCGCTCGTAAACACTTCTAGTTAGATGGCCCGACAGCATCATCCCGTCACCCTCGGACAGCCCCGCCTTGCGGAAGTTTCTCACCGCGCTGCGCCTGATATCGTGAGGCAATAAGCCCTCGTAGCCGATCTCCTTGGCCGCCGCCTTGAATGCTTTGCGAAACGATTTTATTGCCTTTCCGGCTCGGTGAAACACATACTGACAGTCTAGCGCCTTAGCTTCTGCCTCCGCTCGATAACGTCCATCAGTGTGCCGACGATTGGAAACGATCTGTCTTTTTGTTCTTGGCGATCTCCTTCGGGACCCTGATCATATTGCCGTCAATCCACGACCACTGAAACGCCTTGGCTTCGATCGAACGCCAACCGGCATGATAGAGAAACTCTACAATGTCCCGCACGTCTCCACCCTCGATCTTCTCCAGCAAGGCGTCGAACTCAGCCATGTTAATGAACCCCTTGCGAACGTTTGTGTCATCATAGAGCTTGATTAACGGCACTGTGGAGATCATCCGCTTTTCTAGCATCAGCTCAAAGCCACGCCGTAGACAAGCAAGCTCGTAATTGATCGAGGCCCTGGCGGCTTTGGCCTTGAGCCGCTTGTCCCCGTAGTCCGCGATCTTCTATGAAGTGATGTCGATCACGCGATAGAATTTGAAGGCATCCTCGGCCTCCAGGTGCTTGCTTTTCGCGCTTTAACTCTTCCACCTGTGCGGGCAAGTCGCGAATTGTCCGCCGTAGTGCGTCGCGCTGACTTTCGAGATCTGCGATTTCCGCCGTAGCCAAAATCGCTGGAGCGAAATCTTTGAGGGGCGCGAGTGCCTTTCTAATTTGATCGCTTGTCATTGTCATGTTAAAAATTCCTTTTTACTGGGGTTAATGGTTTAATATTTCCGCTTCCCTTGCCCGGCCAACGGGCGACGGTGTCAGCGCCGCCCTAGCCGAAACGAAAGGAAAGTCAATTTACCCCTGCTCATCCGCCGTCGTCACTTCCGCGATAACTTCCGGCCCGATCGATCGGGTTCCGTAACTTGTAACACCTCATCCCCGGCGAAAACTCCCCGCTGAAGATCGCTACGTCAAACTTGCCGTCGGGGTAGCTGAAGGTGACGAGTTTTTCGATCGGGAGAGGCGGCAGCGGCGGGAGATTCCCCCCAACTCTCTGGAAATTGTTACCAGTCGGTCACCACCTCTGGCGAAATGTATCTTCCAACCTAGTAATGTGAGATTCGGGCGAACCTCACGCAACTTTTTACCCAGTGCCGCCGGTGTCGATGGCAACTGTTTCTCTTGGATCTGTAGGGACGACACATGTCCCTTAAGAGCTGCGTGTAGGTCATGGGGTTGACCGGACCATTCTGATTTATCCTTGAGCCAATCGAGGAGAACGGTAGCGACCACCGACTCCGCCACCGCTTCGGAATTTTGCCGACCAACGTTTACCTTGTAATCGGCCAAGAATTGCTTAACATCGCCGGTCGCCGCCATTGCCCAGCGAGCAAAGTCCGCCATGCGCGGCAATCAAGGACTTTTTACATTGTCATACTCTCTGATCGCGCCCTGGAGAGCTGCGTAAAGATCGCGCCCAGGATCGCGGGGCGCTTCGGATGGAAGTCTTTCCACAACTCTAGTTCCTCGCGCCGACCATCATCGGAGATACGGTCGAGCTGGATTAAGAGACTTCTATCGAGTAGATCGGGCTTGCTGATTGCGACATTGATACCATTGAACAGTAGAGCGGGGCGGTAGCTATATATAATGTCGTCATCGTCGGTAAAGAGCTGTCGTTTCGTGAATCCGTCGCCGGTGATCGCGCAACACAAAAGATCCGAAAGCCAAACGGGTAAACTTGACACGTTGTCAAGAACCGCCGCGTATCTGTGGGCTAATGCTTGCACAAGCTCAGATGCATCCCGCGTGCGCAAACATGGAGTTGAACTCGGCTCAACAAGTTCAAGTAACATTTTCTCCGCGGTGGTTTTGGCGCTTCCCTGATCGCCGTACACAACAAGCATTGGGCGCGGGATGTTTGGAACGTACGCCGTTACTAGCCACGACTCCATGAGTCTCCGGTCCGCTTCCTCTCTGACGTTAATAAAATCCCAAATCGCACTGAGATTCCCGCCCTGGACCGGCTCGGCTTGCGCGAGCGTATTTGAGTACCGACGAAACCTAACCGGAGGCTCACTGATTATCTCCCAGCACGGCCGCATCTATTTTCACTGCACGCCACTCACTGTCCGCGAGGTCGTAATAGAGGGCATCCTCATACCATGCCGCCCTGAACTAAACTTCTCGTTCGTCGCCTTCACATGCCGCTTTTGCTTCAAATACATTCAACGCTGACTGCATCGCTTCGCTGTTCGGGGCTTTTCTGGTTGCGCGATAGAATCTACTCGTGATCCATCGCCGCGTTGCCCTTGATCGAATCGGCCAGGTTTCATCGTGATCGCCGATTGAGAAACTGATAAATTGCTCATCTGTCGGCGTGTGAAAAAACTCCGCGCCCGAATCCTCGATAATCTTGACCAGCAGATCCGCCTGACTCTCGCGTCTCTCCTTTTTCTCGCTCCCAGAGGCTTCGGTATTTTTGCCGCCCGTGCCGTTGGTCTCGCAGGCCGTTTAACTCGAGCCCAACTTGCTCGACGGCGTCAACAATATCGGGATTGTCTCGGGCGATCGCGTCGGAGGTCATAACTCGATCCCCTCGGTAATCGCTTCAATCGTGGACCGGATCGATAGGAGGTCCGCAGCATTGCGCGAGATGTCCAAGTCCTCGTAAAGGTCGCGGCGAAGGATCGCTCGCGGAGAAAGGATTCAGCTAATTCGATGTCGTGGATATCGTCGGCAAGGTCGATCTGTTCAAGAACGTCGCCCAACAATAGATTGATCTTACGCCGCTGCTCGCGCATCTATGCCGCTGCCGACTCTGCGGCTCGACGTTGCGCTGCGGTAACTATAGGTCGGTAATTTGGCTTTGTGTCTATGCCAAGGATGGAAAGCGCTTCCTTGAAGGAAACCTTCTCGGCTATCTCGATGAACCTGATAACATCACCGCCACTTGCACACGGATCGCAATACCAGAGTTGCTTGTCCGGATTCACCCGCAAGCTCGGGCGGCGGTCATTGTGACATAATGCTAAGCCGAAGAACTCCCGGCCGAATTTTCTGAGCGAAGTATAGCGCGATATGATTTCGATTGGTCATCTGTGCCTCTCTGATTTCTGACCGCCTCGAAGTCGTGCCTCGGGCGTTCGCATTTTAAGACTTCAACCATTTTAGTCCGCTGCCGAGGGCGCGGGGTGTTGTGCTGATGATTTTGCAGCCAACGCCCTAACGTCGCTTTCCTTAAACAGACGCCTACCGCTGGCGGTTCTTATCGCAGCGAGCTTCCCTTCTTTCTCATACCAGCGCACCGTCTGCTCGCTCTTGCAAAGTATCTTCGCCGCGTCATTGACCATTAACAGAGTCTCCATCGTGGCCACCCTCCTTTTTTGTTTGCTGCGTTGCTTTTCAGACATCTTGAGTCTAATATTAGTAGCAAGTCACAGGGATTCTAACATATGCCCGCTACGGTGATTTGAAAAAAAACAACGAATGACCCGAACATTAGAAGATTTGAAGGTCCTAGTGGGCTTCCTGAACAACGAACCAGTTCGAATCGTTCACGCTCCGGTGGGGGAGTTTGCGCTCCTTAGAGATTGGTACCACAGCACCCGACTAAAGGCCGCTTACAACACATTGCGCTATGCGCTCACGGATTTACTCGCGCCTACCGTGGCAATACCACGAACATGGAAATCCGCAATGCGCAAGAAGCAGACTGCCTTTATGAGTTACTATCGTCCAAAGGTTGGCCTAAAAGTGCTTTTGGACGAGCTGAACAAACACGCAGAAAAACCACGTTGGCGAGGAATCCCGACTACCAAGCAGTTTGCGAGGATCTCGGTACCTGGATTCACTGGCGCAATCGTAAAGCGGGAATTTTCTAACTTAGTCTGGCAAACAATCGCAAACCTACTCGAAAGCGGTGACATTTTCTTGATCGGCCTCTGTTCGATATGCGAGACATTTTTCGTGAAGAACCGCGACTGGCAAAAGTGTTGCCCCAAAGCATCCTGCCGGAAAACGCACGAGCACCGACTCGCGGCCGATAGGCAAGCGCGGGTGCGAAGAAAAAGAAAAGCAAAATTGACTGCGGTTTATGATATAAGGCCGCATGGCCAAAAAGTACACCATGACCGAGGCCGCCAAACATCTCGGGATCAGCCACGCGGCACAAACCTGAAAGCGTTAAGGGAATTGCAAAAGAAGGCTAAAGCGAAACCGAAGTAGAAAAGTAAAAGGCGCTTCCGGCGGTTGCGCTAACAACCGTTGATCCAAAAAAGCGCCCGACATGCTGGAACAGTTGCGACAGCTGTTTCTCTCTTTCCACAACGAACTGGAATTGCGCTGAGGACAGTGTTCATCAAGACACTTGTATTTGGTCTCTTGGCCGCTGTGCTGCTGCTCATTTATTCCCCGGTGTGGCGCACCGACTATGCAAGCGCGGACGATTTCTCCATGCTTGCGCATCACCTGCTTGGAATGATGGCTGCCCAACAAATACTCAGCATTGCGGGAGGCCGTCCGACAGATGCGTTGCTTACGAGTTTTGCCCTTGCTTTTGTGAACAGGATTGAAGACCTGTGGTGTCTCCGTCTCGTCAGCGTTATAGGCATCACGCTTCTCGCATGGAGTCTGTGTCAAACGCTGAGGAAGGCCGGATGGGATATCTGGGCGTCTGTTTCTTTAGCCCTGATCATCTGTACCATGCCAGCTTTTCAGCAATATGCGGCATGGATGGTCTTAGCGTTTGCGTCTTTTGCCGCCCTTTGTGCAGGTGGAGCAGTGTCTTTCGCCGAGCAATCCTTTGCGGAGTCGCGCCGATTGCGAAAATGGACGCTTGCAGCTGGTGCGAGCCTGCTCGAGCTGATCGCACTGACGATATATCAGCCGGCGGCCATGTTCTTCTGGGTTTTTGCTGCGCTTGTACTGTTCAAGCCAGGACGGACGCTGCCAGATTTCTTCCGTCGGGTGTTATGGCACGGCTCTGTCATGGGTGTCGGTCTCGTGCTTGGGTTTGCCACGTACAAGCTCGGCTTGGCTTTCTATGGTGACAAACTCGCGCCTCTTCGGTCTGCCTTGGTCACCGATGTGGTGGAGAAAATATATTGGTTCATCCACGAGCCACTACTGACGGCTTTGAACCTTGCCAACCTCGTGCCCCGCGGTTGGCTTGCTGGATGTGTTGCGCTCTTCATTACCGGGGGTCTAGCCGGATATTTTCAGGGCACCGCCAAAGAGCGACTTGGTCAGTCCTTGGTCGCCTTCTTCTTTCTTCCCCTCAGTTACTTGCCCAATTTGGTTGTCGCAGAGAGTTGGGCTTCCTATCGTACTCAGGTAGCGTTGACCTCTTTGCTTGTTGTCTACGTGTGTTTTGCTTTGTGGAGTTATGGGCAAATGTGCTGTCGCCTGGCTGCGCCGATAGTGCTCCGTATCACACTTGGCTTTGCTGCTCTGAGTGCGTGTCTGGGCGCGGCCTATAACGTGCACGCCTATTTTACTGCGCCTTTGGCCGTTGAGTTAACCGTCCTTCGTGAATACTTGACCCAGCAGAACCTGGCTACGGTGCGGCACATTTATGTTATTGGTTCCAGACCGGAAGACTCCCTGGCGCCGGGGGTCCGGTACGATGACTTTGGTCGCCCTTTTTCATCGAGCCCATGGGGCGCGTGGTCCGCAATCTATGTCGTACTCCGTGAGATAAACCCTGAGCACGCTAACTTCTCTTTTGAAACCGTCCTGCCTGATGATGCCATTCAGCCGCGCTCGGATGCCCTGGTTGTGGATATGTCAAGGCTTTTAGGGACAGCCAAGGGAAACGAGGGAAGATAATTTAAGTTTTTCCTCCTAATGGCCGTCTCTTGTGCGGTGAATTGATCGAACCGTGATTGAAAGTCAGCCCCGCCATGTTTCCACGCCTTTTGATGGCGGCTCGCATATTGGCAGCTAAGACGATGAATTTTGACGCCCTGTCGTCGTTATGGCTGCGAAAGCTCACGATGTAGACCTTAGCCACAGCGGGCGTGAAAATAGCGAGAAAACAGGAGGGAGTGCAACACCCAAGAGCCGGGTTCGCGCCCGGTCTCCCGCGCCGTCAAGGTTTCGTTTTGGACTATGGCCTTGAGAAACTAAACTATCGCGGAGACGACCGTTCGTCGTATTTGACGACCCCTATTTCGGCCGCGGCAGATGGGCACGCATTTACCTATCGCCCCGCGCTGACGGACCATTGATCTATTTTCTGCGGGTCACCCGAAGAATGGTGCCGTTCGCTTTGCCAAATTCTCCGGGATCGACCTGGTATTCGATCTCGATGACGGTGTCTTGGTTAAACGCGTCGCGTAGCAGGTCGAGCATCCCAGCGTGGGCGAAACGGTTGTTGTCGTTGCGCAGGGTGCAGCCAAATCCTCCGTCCCTTCCCTTTACGCCGCAGACAACTTCGATGTCGATAAAATCCGAGGGCGGTCCGAAACCGGTGCCAACCTCATGAACACGGAGGAAGGCGAGTTTGCCGGTGGCAACTCTGATCTCTGTAGCCATTTGAGTATCTCCTTTTCTACTCAGTTATAACGCAACCGTCATGCCATCCGAGAATTGAAACTCGGATGCGCTATTCCTCAGGAAATTCAAAACTATACACAGTCACTGGAGGGAAGGTTGGTCTCAAAAGGAGTGTCCAAATAGATATAGGGGAGTAAAAAAAATCACACCTCTGGGCCACAGCCGGCGGAAAATACCGAGAAAAGAGGGGGAGAGTAAGGGGGCGTATGGCCCCTCTTTTTACTTGCGTCCCGGTCGAGGCCGGTATATGCAGGATTTGTCATGCTGATTTTCCATTGTTCCGTCTGTAACGTCTGGGCCGAGCGCGCCATCTGATAGGGGTCGACGAGGATCTTCTCAATGCGGGCGTTGGGGTTACTGTAGACACGCCTTAGATAGAACTCGACCGAAGCCTCGAGGTTGATCGGCTGCCCGGGTAAAGGCTTCCAAATCTTGTAGTCTGCCAGCAGCAACTGATCGCTCTCCTCCGCATACTTGAGACAAACGACAGCGGCATTGTCCTTCCGAACCGCGGCGTCGACACCGATGAAGAGGCTCCCGGATAGATCGGGATGGCCGTCCACGACACAGGCGTCGTAGGTCTGTTCGTCGATGAACCGACTCTCGGATGATACCCACTGGTTTTGATGCAGCCGCTGAAACGTTGCCGCCCGAAGGGTCCGCCTCTGGGCGTCGTAATACGCCGGGGTCTGCCATGGCATACGGGCCTCATGGTCCCAATAGCAAAAGATCCTTGCTTCACGATTGACGTAGATCGGCAAAGTTGGATGAATGCGCTCTCCCTGGCCTTCGGGATGCTCGTCCTTGCCTACGGCCTTCTTGTAGAGGTCCATCAAAAGCTCCGACTCGCCCTCAAAGCCTGCATAGATCGCGATGAACTTGACAGAGTTTTTGCGGGTCGGGACGCTGGTCAGCTCTTCAAACAATCGCCGCCCGTTCTCGGAGGTCACCGCCCAAATTTCTTCGTAAGAAACCCACCCATGATTGCTACCTGAGGCGCCCTGATAATCCGAGCTGATACGCGTGATGGTTGACCCATTGGCTAGAAAGATATTTTTCTGCTGGACCTCGCATTCGGCTTGAAGCTCCGGGTTGTAGGTGATGAGTTTTTCGCAGGAGGCGAACGCCCTCGCCTTTGATTGTTCCAGATCGTTGGCCGCCAATATGAGTTCGTTCGGCGGCTCCTGGGTCAGAGCCCAATACAAAGTCAAAGCCGCGTTGATCGTGGTTTTCCCACTCTTCTTGGGACAGCTGTAGATAACCGTGTCGTAGGGCAGCCGGCCGTCCTCATCGAAGGCAAAGGCAAGATTCAAGATCTCTTCTTGAAACGGCATGAGCTTGAAGGGCTTACCGAGCTCGGACTCCTTGATCACACGGCGGATGAACTCTACAGGGGAAATGGTCTTCTTCATGGTCTAAATCGCTTCAGCGAAGGGGTTAAGTAGCCATAGGCTGTTTTTGTCCCGCTCCAAACTCAATGAAATCAAGCATCCAGCACCCCCCCGTTTAGGCTGCCTGTGACATCTTCCGCTGTACTCTTTTCCTGCATGCCGGTGAAGCCCACTTTTTTCGATCAAAGACAGCCTGCCCGCATCCACAAGCACTTGCGTCATGACGTCCTATCGAGTCTTGATGCAACATGGACGTGTAGAACTCCAAAACGCTACGATGTGGAATCACCACAGCTGCACGCTGGGCTTGAAAGACACGATGAAAGAACTCTGACGGCCGCTCGATCTTGTTCGTGAAGCGCTCGGCTAAATACTCCGGTGTGCGTCCGCGCCTACTTGCCAGCTTGGCGAAGTCGCCAAAGGTAACTTCCGTTATCGTGCACCATCATCCGTCGCGCCGGTGCCGTTAGCTGGCTGATCGTCGTCTTTGGCGAGGATCTCAGTCAGGCTCAAGTTTTTAGCCACGGGTCTTAAGCCCAATGTCTTTAGGTTTTC
Source organism: uncultured delta proteobacterium (assembly GCA_963737905.1). Lineage (GTDB taxonomy): Bacteria > Desulfobacterota > Binatia > UBA9968 > UBA9968 > DAIRFP01. Next base: position 105,782 of record CAVTUQ010000022.1, read on the forward strand.
TCTAAGATGGGCGGATAGCTGCGTACGGATCGCAAGCACTGGATGCGGCCGGCCTTTACGTACCAGCGACTTCAACCCCATCAGGTAATTATCCAGGCTCGCGATGTAGAGTATGTTTTTAACCGAATCCCCGATGATGGCCTGCTCCTGCGGTGATGGATCGCCGCCGAGGGCTTTGACTAACTCCTGCTCCTTCTCTCGTATTGCTTTGAATAGCGACGTTCTTTCATCTAAGCCGTCGCCATTCAGCATGGCTTTGTAGGTGTGAAGCCCATGTTTAAGGGCTTTCTTGTTGCCTGCCACCCCTGGCGTGATGAGTTTTGACAATCTCGGTTGATTCGTTGTGATTCATGCTGCCGCTAGCCCGGTGTGATTGTTCTTCAAGTTCTTACACAATCGTTGCACAGTGCCAAAAAAACTTTGAAACGTTCGTGAGTTAGAACGGGGCACTTGATTAGAAGTCAAATGAGAAACACGCGACTTGAGGCGAGATTCAAGAAGAGTAGACGGGATTCGCTCGCTGCGACCAGGCTTTCGCCCTGTTGGAATTGTAAGAAGCGCGTCGACGGGTGATTGTGAAAGAATTGTGAAAGATCTACTGACGGGAGCTTACAGAAATTAACAAACGCGAGGGTAGGGGAGAGCTGTTTCTCACTGCTAATTTTTTTCTGCGTTGTCTGCGTCGCTGATCCTGGCATATCTCGAAATCAAGTTCACCCGGGAGGGTGACGGGGGTTCAAATCCCTGCCTCTCCGCCAACAAATTCGTCAGCTATCCCTTGCCAAAAACAGCCATCGCAAGAATCGTCAGACTTTGATGTGCATTCTTTGGCGAAGTTAGTAACTCGCCCGCGGGCATCCCGTATAAGTGTCAACTACACGGAGCGAACAATTGTTGGATATGGCAGTTCCGGTTGGAATGCAGAGAGACAAAACATGACACTGCTCCCCGACTATTCTGTCCGGCGTGATGATAATTGACGAAATCGTTGTTAGTGAAGTCTTCGGCGTTCTAAAGACCAGGCGCCGCGATCATCAAAAACGGCTTCTTTGAAAAGAGTGTCGTAGAAAACTTCTATCATTTCCCCGTTGCCGCGAAATCTGGCGGTTCGGAGAGATTTCCAGACGTCACCCCAGGGTATCAGCTTCATACCGACATAGGCTGCCTCTTGCCGTAGCGCGTCGGCCGGGGCAAATCGTTCGACAGATTCCTCTGGACGGTTTTTCCGATGTGCGGTTTGTGGTCCGATATTTCTGTCAGATGATCGCGCCATGGGTGTTCCTTGCTTTGATGGTTGATCCGATCCTTACGGTCGCATCAGAATTTTACCGTGCTCTTATATTCTTAACGAAAGAATTTAGCAAGTGAGATGCCACCTTGCGGACTATCCAAATTCAAGTACTTCGATCGATGGTGGAAAATGATAATGTATGCAGCCCTAACAACCGAAAGACGAGTTGGTGATGTGGTTTGGCTGCCGGCAAAAAAAACAGCTGCAGAGAGTATTTAGCGGAGATTTCTCTCAAATTGGAACTATTCCTAAATGTAAGTTCGATTGACATGCTGTAATCGAAAATGGAACGCTAGATAAAGTAACCCGCAGCGGGTTGAAAGTGTAATCTGTTTCTAGAAAACTTGGATACACTGAATATTCCCCCCGATGTCGCCAATCAATTCACCCGTTGTGGCCAATCACGCAAGTTGCGTCCGGTTCGACGCGAAAGTGGAAGCCCGAGGTTTGAAAGCACCATCCGGCCATTTTTGTACTGAACTTTATCAACAATCTAATATGTGCCCATCCACACCCAGCGTCTTCCAAGAGCCCTTTGATATGGATTAGCTTTCTGGAGGCTTACCGTGCGGGAGAGAAATCAATTGCAGATTCCTTAAGGCGGGAAGTTGATCCCTTTTTGCAGAGTCTGCAATTTATGCCTCCTCGTTAAATTGCAGGAAGCACGAAGGCCTGACAGCCGCATACCTCGTGAAAGCAAAGACTTCAAATGCCCTCCCTTTCGCCAAGCTCCGGTTCATTGAACCGATGTATGCCCGGCTGGTTCAGAAGTTTTGCCGGAACGTGACGAATGGCTCTATGAAGTCAAGTTCGATGGCTCCGCTGTCTCGCCGGGAGGGATTCGACCGGAGTGACGCTCTGGTCCAGGCGGGGGACGAAGATAATGTTTAAGGGAACCGTCACATTCTGTGCAACAATCAAAGGCAATGGCCTGACATTTCCTTTGGTTGAGTTTAACCCGCACGAGCCAGGCATAGACAAGGTCGAGATCGAAGCAGATCAATTAGAGGTGGGAGATTGGCAGCACGGTGCATCTTGCTGCTGTTCAATCATGTAAGGCCAGGGATGGGCTGCTGCAACGAAGGTCAACACCGCAGCCCTCAAACCGCCTTGCTTTCTTCGAGAACATCGCCATCGAGAATGCTCGCGTGGAGCGAGAGGACTTTTCCTCGTTGGACGATCAACCCGGCACCCACGTGCTCGTTGCAGGTACGGGCCGGTACTCGCTAATAGGTGGTGCTGTGAAGTTCGTTGTTGGTCGATCTCCCGAGCGGCTCAAAGAGAAGTTGGAGCAAGCAACGGTTCTGAGTGAGCGCTACTATGGACTCTTTCGGTCGGCCCGCCAGTCGATAAGTCCGGTTGAGGAGTTCATGCATCTCTATCACATTCTCCTGATGCTCTTCAATGACCGTCCAGGCCGAGTGGAGATTTTATTCGAGAGAAGATCTGATGTTCCGCTGACACCGGACCCACACAAGGATCGAGAGTAGAGAATGGAGACGGTCTACACGCGGCTCCGAAACGAACTGGCTCACCAGCGAGCAGGTGTAAACCTTGACAACACCAAGGCAGAGATGTCGAACCGTCTGAGTCGATTGATCGCACTTACGAAGCGAGCAATCGAGTTGCAGGTTTTAGAGACTCGTCTTATTCTGGCAAAAAGCCCTCATCCCGTTTCGCACAAAGAAATCTTGTAGCCGCGAATCGGATGACAGATGACACCTCGTATCACCCGTCACCACCTACCAGGATGTTCCGGTCATGCAGGCGACACTTGGTTAACTATTTTTTTACCTCAAGATGATTGACGACTGTCTGAACGCCAGCCACTTTCCATGCGAGTTTGATAGCATGTTCTCTCGCCTCCAGTGACGGCACAGTACCACTCAAATCGACTGATCCGTCAGTGGTTCTCACGTTTACATCTGTCAAATCTACTGACTTATCTTTAAGCAAGGTTTCTTTTACCGCTTTGGTAATGGCTGCATCTTTGTCACTCTCCCTGCGCGTCATTTCAGTAATCGTTTGGCAGCCTAATACAAGTGAAAAGATTACCACTAGCTTTACCGCAATGAGTTGTGGAACGAATTTCATAGATTTCCCTCCTGTCCTATTGGAACTGGAGAATATCCACATCTCCAGGATCGACCGGGAAAACCGCAGAAGAAGTAGGTTTTATAAAAACGATCAAAGTAGTGGGCTAATTCGCGCGCGACTGAGCCCCTGATCCGGAACGAGGAAATCTTAGGATCGTCGAACGATTTTCTGCGACCAAGGATTTTAGAGTGATTCCATCCAACGCGTTTTGGACGGCTTGATCACGGCGCAGCAAGATATCGGCAGCAGGTCCGGAGTTCTTGTCGTCTTGTGTGGCTGAGTCGCCCACGATGTCCAGAATATCCTTAACGGCCAAGGTTTCGGGTGGTCTTGCCAACGCGACTCCCTCTGGTTCTGCGGACCTGAGCAGAATACCGGCTCTGACAAACTGGTCAACGAAATTCTCCAGGCTCGAGACTCCGAGATAGCCCGCCAGTTCGGTAGATTGCCAAGGATTTTCGCCGGAAAAATGGCGTCGTGTAATCTCGATTAAGGCCGAAAGTGCCAACCATTCCTCGAATCGATGCCCTCTCCCACCACGGAGTGCTTCGTGCACGAAAACGGAAGGGTATTGGTGAAAGTAGGTGACCTCAGCCCCGACCAAAAAAATCAGCCATCCGACATAAAGCCAGATGAGAAACACGATGATAATAGCAAAACTCGAATAGACGGCGGCGTACTGAGCGGAGTTAGCTACAAAGGCCGCGAATGCCATCCCGACCAGTTGCCACAGAACCCCCGCCGTCGCGCCGCCGATAAGCGCCGAACTGAAGCGCACCTTCGTGTAGGGCATCAACTTGTAAAGAAATGTGAAAGTGGCACACAGCAGAACGAACGGCATGACGCTGGTCGTCAGGGTAAAGATGTAACTGAAAAAGCCTATCTCAAAGAGGCGCTCTACGAGCCAGTAACTTTGCGCCGAGGCGATAAGCGTCAACGCGGTAAAAACCATCACCGGTCCGACTAAAACCACACTCAAATAGGTCGTGACTCGCTGCGGCCACGTGCGCGACCGCGGCAAACGCCAGATCTGATTCAATGCGTCTTCCACCTTGGCGACAAGCGTGACGACCGTGTAAAACAACATGGCCACGCCGACCGCGCCTAAAATACCAACCCGAATGTTGTCAACAAACTTGATGATTCTGTTGGCGACCTGTGATGCTTCTTGTCCGAGTGGCTGAAGCATCTGCGTTAAAAAGGGTTCGAGCACATTCTGTACTTCAAAAGCCTTTAATACGGAAAACATTACGGCAAGGAAGGGGACGAGCGATAGTAACGTCGAGTAAGTCAAACTCATCGCCTGAAGATTCAAAATGTCATCGCGATATCTTGCATTGGCGACGACGGTCGCCCGGTAAATAGCGCTTTGAATTTTGGTGAGAATCCCAGGCATGATCAACCGTCTTGCCTTGAGAACATTATTCCATTGTGAACGGAAAACAACGCGTCGCCCACTCCACCTTGCGCGGGTATATTGGCTGCCAGTGTTCGTGCGATTATGGTTTACGTCGTAAAAAGAGCAAAGCTTCCTTTTGTGAAAAGTTTGCGAAGAGATGACTCTATTTATTTTAAAACTTTGGTAGCGCAGCTTTCTCCTGATCCGAGTACTTCGACATCACCGCCAAATCTTCCAAGGTGATTTGGATATTTCCGCTCAGCTCGTGCTTGAAATTGAGAGCGGAAGCGCCGTCGTTCCAATCCGCGGTTCGCCCTTCGCCTATAGGTGGCCCGTATTTGTCGGTAGTCTGCTTGACTAACTGTTCCCAGCCGCCGAGTCCGAAATCACGATAATCAATCATCATCAAAGCCAGTCTGCCTGCAACGAAAAGAGCACCCATATTGATCGCTCCCTCCGGAAGAGTTCCGGTACATCGATAGTAGTTTCCGTCAGGACCGATTTTACCGGCATAACCTCCCTTTTGAGCGGCTTTGAATGAAGCTTCATCATCACCGAGCGTAAGGCCTGCATGACTTCTGTCTAGAGCTCGGCGCGCATTTGGCTTTGGCTGATCTGCGTTTGGAGCTTGAGGGCGACCTGTTCCAATCGCCTCATAGTGGACGATACCCTTTCCGTCCACCCACTTTTTGACTTGGGCGAAAGCGGGAATGGAAGACAAAGTTGATAGAATCGCGAGAACGGAAATTATAAGTCGCATTGGACCTCATCCTTTCTCGGCGGTCAGTGCCCGGAACTGTTGCCACAGGCTTTCCGGAAAACTTTCTTTAATTAATAATACATCGACGGAATCGATAGAAAAGATATTTCACCGCAACGATTCAAGGTTTTCGGCTTTGCCCCGATGGATGCACGATGACCAATCACTCACTTCGGTGATTCAATAATTCACCCGCCCTATTTCCACGCTGCGAAGATTTCCGGCGTCCGCTGTTGGCATGCAAGGTTTTTGGCTGAAACAGTTCAAAACACTTTGCGAGTTCGAGAACCGGTAAATTCGGGATATCGGCGGGGGCCTTATCGCCGAAGACCTCTTCCAAAAAAGGATGTTCTCGAATATTCTCCCTGTCGTTGTTTTTTCGTGACGGCGAGCCATAAACATCTCCTTATTAGCAAAAAAGTTCCACTGGGCTGATGAAAGACGGGTTTAAAACCACGCGTCCGTTGTCCAATAATTCTCCCCTCGTCGCAACGAACCTTGCAAGATTTATCCGCAAGACATATGCCACAGTAAATCTCGCTAAATATCATTCTAGCTTGCGGAATTTAGATATTTCAGATTTTGTTGTATGAATTTTCCTGCACGATCGGTTAGGAAAATCTGAACACTAGAAATTACCCGAGCTGTGCCCATTTATCTTTTTCGGGGATTCAGCCCCAGAAAAACTTCTGATTAGTCGTCGTAATTATTGGAAATGAGAACGATGTGCAAAAACGAGAAAGAGAGAAGAATCACGCGGCCAATAAGTATAGGGGTCATTACTCATGATCATCCGGCCGTTCTTTCCCAGATTGTGAAGCATATCTCATACTACCTTCCGCAGAAAAGCTATGCGGCCGGGTTGTAAAGGACGCCCAAGAATACGCAACACTTAAAATGAGGGTGACCACGGCGAATTCAAAAGGAATGGCAGAGTACCTCGAAGGGAAGCAAAACTACATCGACCGAATCACCCACACGGCTCTAGCCCAAGGCTACGGGAGACTGAATGCCTAACCAGAGGGTCGTGGCAAATCGGAGCCACAGTTTCACGGATAGGAATGGAATTTGTGGGTGTCTTTAGGTAGACCCGTCTGAGACGCGTAACACGCCCTGAAATCCTACCGCGTTCGGGGTAAAAGAAGCCGAGGAGACGACCGGGGCCAAGCATAGAAGCTAGGCCATTCAGCCAAATAACGTTGGAGCCGGCTGTTTTCAGTTAAATGCGCGGTCGGTGCTGGTGACTCCCTCGGTTTCGAGCTGAAGTCTGTTTGCTTCTAATATCGACTTCCTCTGCATGAAGATGGAGCCTTTTTGCCTCTTCAAAACAGGGGGAGCAAACAATCAGGTCAAGCAGGGTGATGCCTGCTTCTTCGCTCGTAACGCGATAGGCGTTACCTACTATCGACCCACCGCAATGTTCACAAGTGTGTTCCATAATTGTCTTTCACTGGCAAACAAGATGCCATATTGGGACTGATTGTCACGAATATTGGATCGGGTAAATCCGTAGCCTTTACGGATTACGAAGGCATTTTATCTACCAAACAAGTATGACTCTCGTCGATTCGATAGTAATAGATGAAGGAAATTCCCATCGTCAACTAAATTTTTGTAAGCTAATCGTGTACAAAAACTCTCTCGTCATTTTGAGAGGGCTGTCGGCCTATTTCACGGGTGCCCTAAGGATTTGTCTTAGTGCAATGTGCGGGAAAGTCTGATTGCCTCTTCGATCTCAGCGACAGCCTCAGGGCAGTACATCTCAGCAGCAGCGAGAATCATTCGTGCATGAAATTTATCGCAGAGGACCGCAACGGTTCTAATTTCGTTATCTGTTTCAAAATGGTGCAATACTAGGCCATTTTTTAGAATGGCGTAAATGCGAGACTCCTCGTCAAACTCGCTCAGTATACGGTCGTAATGTTGTGGGGAAATGTCGAGCAATATTTTCACGGGAGTCGCATTATTATACATCCTTAAACGCCACGAGCAACGAGCGATGATCAAGGTTTTTAGCTGGAACTAGAAAAATTTGGTGCTTATCTCCCTGAATGGATTGCCTGCCTGTCTTGGTGCAACTGAGGCTACGGCTGCTTTGTTTCTCAACAGGGCATCGCGCCATTGGCGTCCGGCCGATCAATTTATAACCATCACCTCAGGTCGAACCACCAGCGGCTGAATAAACCTTGGTTTCGCATCGACGTAGCGACCGCCCTTGACGAGTCACAAATATCAGTCATTATTTTCTTAGACCATCTACCGGCAACGGCTGGCAGAGAGCTGCGAATACGAAGAAGGAGTAAGTGCCATGTTCGTCGAGAATTGACGATGATTATTGGCAGACGGGATCTCTTTCCCGAGGGAGGCTCTATGCAATCAAAGACTCGCGCTATTGTTATGGTAGTGATCATGGGGTTAATGGTCGGCTGCAGCACAGGATCAGTCACTAAGGAGGAAGGAGACTCTCTCTTGAAGAGTGCCCAGGCTTCAAGGCAGGAATGGAACAAAGTGGATCCGCAGTTTGAGGCCTTTGCCAAGAATGGTTATGGCTACGCTTTTTTCCCAGAGATCACCAAAGGCGGCTTGCTCGTGGGTGGAGCCAATGGTCGAGGTGTCGTCTACGAGAAGGGCCAACACATCGGTTACGCGGACTTGACCCAGGTATCAGCCGGCTTTCAAGCCGGCCTTCAGGACTATAGCCAGCTTATTGTGTTCGAGAACCAGGCGGCGATGGACAAATTCAAACGAAACGAGATTGATTTTGGCGCCAACGCCTCCGCAGTATACGCGGATAAGGGCGCCGCAGCGAATGCCCAGTTCGTTGATGGTATAGCGGTATTTGTCAGGCCGATACGAGGTGCGATGGCGGAGGCATCCCTTGGCGGACAGCAAATAACGTATCTGCCGAAGTGATTGCCATAACCAAGTTCAATGGTCTCACGTTAGTTGACCTTTTCTACTTAGCGGTTTTCTTCTTCTGGAGGAGTGTAAGCAAAAACTGAAAAAACCTTTTATATTCTCCGCCGAGTCTCGTGTTCTTCCCAAAAATAGGAGTAGTGACCGCGAGCAGATTCATAGATTCCCACTTCTGTCTCCCAGTCGATTTTGGTTAGGGGAAGCCCGCACTCTTTACCGTCAACGAGCACCAGGCAGATCTTGTCTTTCATATCGCGCCGTCTGGATGCGTATTCCGATGAAATCGGCACCGATTCCGAAGCAAATCGGCAATCCGAGGAGTCGGAGCGAAGCGACGCTGGGATTTTGTTCATAACCTAAGGGTCCTGTTGGTTGCAAGTCCGTTAAATCATTTCTTGGTTTTTCTGATCGACTCTCCTTTCAGTTCGATTTTGTAAGCGTGGTGCAGCAAGCGATCCAAGATGGCATCGGCGACGGTGGGTTCACCGATGATGGTATGCCAGTCTTTGATCGGGCACTGGCTGGTGATGACAGTGGGATTTTTCTGATAGCGGTCCTCGATGATTTCGAGCAGATCGTTACGTTGCGAATCATCGAGTGGAGTCAGAAACAGATCATCGAGGATAAGCAGTTGGACCTTGGCCAAGCGGGTGAGCATTTTGAGATGGGAGCCGTCGGCTTTGGCTTGAAGGAGCATTTCGAACAGACGCGGAGCGCGCAGATAGAGTACAGTGTAACCGTGGCGCGCAGCGAAGTTGCCGAGCGCGCAGGCGATGTAACTTTTGCCGACGCCCGTGGGGCCGGTCAGGAGCACGGTATGGTGGCGGGTGATCCAGTCCGTAGAGGAGAGTTCCAAGATCGTCTGTTTGTTTAAGCCTCTGGAATGTTTGTAATCGATGTCTTCGAGACAAGCGGGTTGGGTGAGCTTGGCGTTAAGGAGGAGACGTTTTAAGCGAAGATTATCGCGGTAGGTTTTTTCGTCTTGAACGATCAGACCGAAGAACTCCGGGTGGGAGAGATCGGCGGATGCGGGATGAGCGATCTTGTCGCCGAAGCTTCGTGCCATGCCGAAGAGTTTTAAAGCGTTAAGAGTTTGCAGAGTTTGTTCGTTGAGCATCGGAGATTTTCCTTTCGTGTTTGGGTTGTGGTTGCAATGGGGGGAGAGTCTACCCCTTCACCCCATTGAGAACGTTCGTTAATGAGGCTTTAAACGCGTCATTTTTTGTTTCGGTCATCTGATTTTCACCCTCAGTGGTAATACTGGCCGCCGCGGATGTTGTCGTGCGCGGGCAGTGTCGTCGTCGAGCCAGAGTCTTTTTCTTCCAATCGATCGAGTCCGTTCTCCAACATTTTGCGCAGCGCTTTGAGCGAGAGATTGGAGTAGCGCAGCGCCCGAGCGGCGGCGTTTTCCAGACGTTCTTTGGGGTAATGTTTATCGAGGCGCAGGATCCCCAAGCACGAGCGATAGCCTTGCTCAGGGTGGGCGCGACTCTCGATGATGGTTTGCACCAGCCGAGCGGTGTGGGGACCGGTCTTCTGCGCCCAGTGGATGAATCGGGCGGGACTCCATTCAGAATACTTCTGGTGTGCTGGCGGCATGTGTTCCTTGAGGGTGGTGTGTTGATGGGGCACATAGCTTCGGACATGGCTGGCCACGCGTTCGCCTTTTCGGAAGGCCTCCACGGTGTGGGCGGTCAACCGAACTTGGAGCTTTTCGCCCTTCAGTTCATGCGGCACGCTGTAGTAGTGATCGTCGACTTCAATGTGGTAGTCGATGCTGACGGTGGCGATCTTCCACTCGGCGTATTCGTAAGCTTTCTGTGGCAGTGGCAAAGCGTTGGGCTGATCGAACAGAACAAAGAGTTCGCGGCGCGATTGTTTGAGTTTGCGCAGCGCTCGGTTATTCAAACGTTCCAGCAATTCACCAATGGCCGTATTGAGATCGGCCAGGGTGTAGAACCTGCGGTGGCGTAAGACGGATAAGATCCAGCGCTTGGCGATCAGTACGCCGTTTTCGACCTTGGCCTTGTCCCTGGGGCGAGCGGGACGTGCCGGTATAACACAAACGCCGTAGTGGCTGGCCATGTCCGCATAGGTTGGATTTATCTCCGGCTCGTAGCGGCAGGCGCGACTGACGGCGCTCTTGAGGCAATCGGGCACCACAACTTTGGAGACACAGCCGAAGTAATCAAACGCTCGGGTGTGCGAGCCAATCCAATCCGGCAGTTGCTGAGTGAGAGAGGCTTCGGCGAAGGTGTAAGTCGAGGCGCCCCAGACGGCGACGAAGAGCTCGGTTGAGATCAGATCGCCGGTTTGCGGATCGACCAATGGTAGCCCTTCGCCATAGTCGATAAACAGTTTCTCGCCGCCCTTGTGGTCCTGACGCATCGAGTAATCGAGCTTGGATCGGTAATCGCGATAGAGCTGACAGAACTGCGAGTACTGGTAGCCGTCAGGATGTTGTTCCCGATACTCGCGCCAGAGCTGATCGAGGGTGAGATTGAACTTCTTGTGGGCTTTGAGCTCGCGGTAGATGTAATCGAAATCCGGCAGCGCTTTGGCTGGTGCTTCAACAGAGACTGGGGGCGGAAACAGTCTTTGCTCCAACGCCTCTTCGGTTAAGTCTTCGGGCAAAGGCCAGGACAACCCCGCTTTCTGAGCCCGCTCTTGATAGTTTGTGACGGTGCTGCGGCTGATGTTTAAGCTCAGCGCCACTTGCCGCGTGTTCAGATGAGTGTCGTGGGTCAGACGCAGAACATCTTTGATCTTACGCATGGATAACCTCGTATTGGCCATTCAACCTCCTTGGCTTTTTAAGCCAGGGAGGATAACAGCCCGGTTATCCAGCGTCGCTTGCTGGGTTAGCTCACCCTAAACAGGGGTGCCGATTTGCATCGGAACAGAGGAAGAGTGTCGTTTTGCCAGCGGAATGGGTGTCGATTTAGGTCGGAATACGCACCTGGAAGAGAGATTTAAAGAATCAGAGTTAACTGGCGAGCTTGAAAACTGCGTCGATCTCGGAAACCGCTTCGGGGCAATACTTTTTTGCCGCGTCATAAAGGATTTCCGCCTCCGACCGATCGCAAACGATCAGATACTTCTGTATGGCCCTGATCTCGACGGCCTTCTTGAAAATAGGCCAAGGTGGAGAAGGCTGCTTGATCCGACTGAGAAACAACTGATGGGATATCGACGACAAAGAGATGACCATCAATACACCGCCTTATTAGCACACCCTTTATTCGTGCTGTCGTGTGAGCAGGATCAGGCTGCTGGTTTAACGTCTATCTTATCGTTGACCGCAAGTCCCGGTTTTGCGCTCTTTGCTAACCCTATTGCTTTTTTACGTGCGGCATGGGTGCGTACAATTCCTGACAATGTTACCTCATTTCTCACCGCGTCAGCGTTCACGCTAAGATAGGCTGATTTTAATTCCGGATCGGTTTCAAGTTTTGCGTGAATGGCGTTTTCTAAATCGGAGTCTCTCATCGAGGTGTTCAAGCGTTCAAGTTTGTGGATGGATGGACTTGCAGTTCCGATAACTGGTTGTCGACCGCGTTCGTCGCATCCTATGAACATTAAATTGAGCCCGAAGACCAAAATATATTTTCCCATAAGAGCGGTCCCTTTTTATTATAATCATACAAAGGATGTGCCAACTGTTAACCGATTTATTCCTAGTGAAGAGTTGGTGGTGATTTCTATAAAATTTTCCTGAGTATTTTCTCAGGCAACGTTCACTTCTACTGATATAGAAATTTCGGGGCCGTATTAAAATTACTGATACTTTGTAAGAGATTGACGCATAAGGAACCGAGTTCAGTGGCCTGAAGCGGATGGAAGAAGCCATTCAGCCGGTCAAATGATCAAGGCTTAGATTTTAGGGGATGGACTGGAGTAGTGGTGACAACAAAGCGTCGCTTGTAATGCTGCTGCTTAGAGTAGTAGTGAGAGAGTAAAATTCTACAGAGTGCAGGAGAGATCAAGGCTACCTATATCGGCAATGAAATGATCGCAGTGATTTCGTAATACGTTTACGATTTGGCTACAGAATGCACGGTCATCGAACAACAAAAAGCCGAGATAGGATGAGCCTTCATAGCAGATCAGCAGAAAGCATTTAATAGCTTGCTGTAACTTAGATAATAGAACCGATTTCAGAATTCCCACTTCGCCCGTTGGGTACTCCTCTCTTGGACCGTCGATCCAGATCCAAGTCGGGGGCCAACTAGGAAGCCCTCGATAGGACATCAGCGGATGGTCTCGAAATAACATGCCGCCTCCTTGGTTTGGGCGCCGATAATTGTCGGCCCACACTTGCCGTGACCCGAAGCAGGTACACTTCGCTTCCCGTTGACTTTATGTCGCGCCGTATCGTCGATTTGTTTATCAGAATGCGGCTGCGATTAATTTTCGTGACTTCAGACATGTAGCTTTTGGGTGTGATATTTGGGCGAGGGCTGTAGAAATGAGAAGCCGGGTTTCCATGCACATTTGGGCTCCCTTCCAGTCGGGCTCCCGGTCTCACCACTGACCCGGCGATTTAAAGCTCGGACGTTTTTTTGAAGTTGTCTAGCCGTATATAATTTAGACGTAGAAGTCAGACGCTTCCGTCTTGTTCCCCCCGTCTCTGGTCACGATGACAGTGCAGACGTTGGTTCGTGCTATTCGTCATCGAGAAGTTGGAATCCTCCCCGCTACGTTTACGCCGGCCTGTCAGTCGCGTTGGGCGAGCCTCAGGGCTTCCTGAATGTCGCGGACAATCTCGGGGCAGTGTTGCTTGGCTGTTTCGAGAAGGATGCGCGCTTGATCTTGGTCACAGGGAATATTGTAACCTTCAAACAGCACCCCCTCGACGGCATGATCAATTCGCGTCGCCTTATCGATGGCCTCACGGGCGGGAGACTCGGTAGGGATTTGACTCCGCAATTGCTCATAGTATCGAGGAGCGACTTTTATGAATATATCCATCGCAGCACCTCACTTTGGTCGAGGGAGTGGACAGTTAAACAGTTCACAGCGGGTTTCCCAACTCTTGTTTATCTAAACGCATGACGCACCAACAGACCAGCTTTTTTGATTTCGGCGGTTGTTCGCTTAAACACATCACGACTGGGCCACACAACGCTTCCCGAACCCTTGCGCCAAAGCCAAATCACTGTTGAAAACTCATCCTGAGGAGCTAATGGCGGCTCACGCCGTTTCGCAAATCGTCAACTCAGCGAATTACGACGGGCCCGAGTGTATCCAACCGATTTCAGATGACGAAAACACCGCCGGGCCGTCCTTACTGTGACGAGGACTTCTACTAATAGCCCCTAGCCTTCATACACTTATCAAAAACCTGGCGTTTGTCGCCAGCGCCAGCAAAGGCAGCCTCACGCTCGCAATCGGACAAGTCCTGGTCACGACCTTTATTAATCTGACTCTTGGGGCTGTCGCTTAATCCTGACGGCTGCTCATTGACTGGGGGCGGTTGACTGACCGGGGCTGCTGAATGACTGGGGGTTGGATGACCGGGGGCGGTTGGATGACTGGGGGCGGCTGGGTGGCGCATCCTGCCAGTAACATCACCGCTACGATTAGTGATCGAAACTTCATACTTCTTAGTTTAGCACCCTTGACTCCCTCCGCTAGACGGCGCTATAGGTGTGGCCGCTTTTACGGAGTTCCATTCATGATGATCGACGACGATACCCTCAAGCAACTGGTGCGGATCAACGATGAACTGTTGCAGTTATGCAAGTGGCTGAACGAAAAACGCGACATGGAAACTTCATCCCGCCTTACACCACTCGTGGACGACCTGACGCATATTCTGATAGAAGCGGGCAAGAATAAATTACATTGATGCAATGATGATGCAGCCTACAAGGGATACTTCATAACGAGCAGTGCGATGCCGGTCCATCCGTTTAGCCCGGACTGGTACGTTGGCGGCAGTGTTTTTGTGCCGGGTCGCTCTAGTTCAATCGTGGAGATCACGCGATTTCAGCTTCAGCGGTTCACCGTGAGCATCAAAGAACTGGCGGAATGGTTCGGGCTGGAGGTTGCCCGGATCGTGGTGGACGAATGCCTGGTTCCGCGACAGAATTGAATGGCAAGAGGCTGTTGAATAAGGGGGAGGAAATGAAAAAGTTGATTGCCATATTGCTTCTTGCTTTCGCTTCGGGATGTTTTCCAAGTTATCATCGTTCTTGTAGTGACCTTGAAGCAGACATGAGCGTTTTACTCGATGAGTTTTATAGCCATTGTCGCGGTCATAGCCAATGGGCCGATTGAAAGACGACACGATGAAAGCTGGAAAACTTGGGAGTATGCTGAACCGATTTCCTGCCTTTTTCTTTTATGGTTTACTGCGCCCAGTTGACTGTCTATAGTTCAAGTGTAACGGCTATTTGGGAATCGTGGTCCCCGAACGCAAGGTAAAGATAGCTGTGCAGGCGATCAATGGACGGTGCTTGAAATGCGGTTATCAGTTGCCACTTCCGCGCCGAATTATTTATTCCCTTGCGTACATTATCCTATTGTTTGTGGGTGTGAGTTTTGCCACGTCATCGTTGGCACAGTCAGGGGGACAGGCAACCCTAATTCTAAAGATCCCCGGGCTTCGCTCTGAGAAAGGACAGGTAAAAATCGCCGTATTCAATTCGTCCGAGAAATGGCTAGGCGAACAACCGATATACTCGTCGACGATTAACGTGGACAGTCAAACCGTCACATGGAGAATCAACGATGTTCCCTATGGGGATTATGGTGTCGCGGTATTTCATGATGAAAACAGCAACGGCAAGATGGATAAAAATGTTTTGGGGATACCTCTAGAGCCATACGGATTTTCAAATAATGTGAGGATAACTTTCGGGCCACCGAAATGGGAAGAGGCTAAATTTACCGTCAAAGGTTCAAAGGCGGAAGTTTCGATAGGGGTGAAGTGAAAAAGAGCCGCCGTTTGAATCATACTTCTCGACCTGCCCAAAGGAGCAGCTCTATCCGTAGTAAGCATTGAATTGATTTCTCCATCGATCAATACCTAAGCCCCGTTGTCGTCGTCCGCTATCCTATCCGTGGAACCAAGTTGCTCACACATCGAGTTCACCGAATGGACGCCGGATGGTCACCTAAGACATTCAAAGTTTGTCGGGTTGAGGGAGGATAAAGAGGCAGGGAGGTTGTGCGGGAGGGTTAGAGAACCGAATAAACGACGCTTC
This sequence comes from uncultured delta proteobacterium, assembly GCA_963737905.1. GTDB lineage: Bacteria > Desulfobacterota > Binatia > UBA9968 > UBA9968 > DAIRFP01. The sequence goes on from CAVTUQ010000022.1 coordinate 121,456, forward strand.
ACAGTTTTACTCTCACGAGTATAGAAACGCAGCAGCGGAATCTGCTATCAAACAGGACGAGAAAGAGAGCTTTCCATGACAACTCCATCGCAGCCTACGAGCAAATTCGTTACGGTAAACGGCCTGCGGCTGCATTACCTCGATTGGGGTAATGTCGGTGCACCGCCTGTGGTCTGCGTCCACGGCTACACGTCGAGTGCCCAAGCATTCAATGCGCTGGCCCGGCAACTCCAGGATCGCTTCCACGTCATTGCTCCTGACGTGCGTGGTCATGGAGAGAGTGCGTGGTCACCTGCCGGAGAATACCAATTTACCGATCTAGTCAGTGATTTGGCAGAGTTCATCGACCAGTTGGGACTAATGCGATTCACTCTAATCGGCACCTCAATGGGCGGAATCATAGCAATGGCCTATGCAGGCGCACACTCGGAGCGGTTGTTGTGCTTGGTGATCAACGACATTGGTCCAGACGTGGAGGCCGGCGTCCAGAGGGTTACGCAAACGGTGGGCAGTAGACCAGAAGAGTTTGCGACCTTAGACGATGCAATGGCGTACCGCCGCCAAGCAATGCCCGGCATGGCCACCCGCAGCGTAGAGGACCAGCGGGAAATTGCGCTCGGCGTGCTTCGGCAACGACCGGATGGTCGGTGGCTATGGAAGATGGACCCGGCATACATCCAGCAGCGAATGAAACACCGTGCGCCTTACCTACCACGGCCCGGACTATGGCCTGTGCTTCAGCGCCTATCCTTCCCAACTTTGATTGTATGGGGAACGGAGAGTGATGTTCTGTCAGAGGCGCAAGCCCAACGAATAGTGAAGGTCCTGCCACATGGAGAGTTGGTGGCAGTGCCTGGCGTGGGACATGCGCCGACTCTTGTGGAACCCGTGACGATAGCCGCTTTGGAACGCTTCCTTAGTGGGCAGATTAAGAGCGGGTGACAGGTGACAGATAATGACGCTGTTATTGCGTAACTTCCCTATAAATCATCTTCATAGCGGACTTTCTAAAATCTGCGTCACCTAGTGTCACCCGTCACCCCAGTCAAGCCCCTGCAAACCATAGCTTGACCACCTGGGCTAATTCGCCCGTCACTGTACCTCCTATAGGAATCAGCCGTCCTAACGCTTGTCACTTTAGGGACTTTCAGAAAGTCTGCCCCTACATACGAACCTCTTATCCCCATTCTTTAGAGCGGCACTGGCGTTGCTTTCCTTCTCGGCGAAAACGGATAAGACAATGCCCGAAGAGGTTTTCCTCGTGTTCATTGCTGCGTGCATCGGTCTTTGGCTAGTCCAGCTCGCTACCGAGTGGATTGATCGACGCCGCATAGCACGAGGAACAGTGATGGAGCGATATCGTAGTCACCTGATTCTTGTAAAAGCGCATCAAGAACCAGACACGGAGGATTGGAGAGCAAGCGTTCACGTTCAATTCAATGAAGACACCCTAACCTTTCGAGACGTTCAGCTACCTGGATCGACTTCTTACTTTTCAACAAAGACAGCCGCCGAGAAGCGCGCCCTCAAAGAAGCTAGACGGTGGGTTGATCGTCGGCTTCGTGAAGCCAAAATATTTGGGCGGTAGAGTTATCGTATGGAAGCGGTGACCTTCGGACTGGAATGAGCATACAGATCACAGAGGTCACAATCCATCCAACCAACGATGGTTTAGTCAGAGCCTAAGTGAACATGTCTTCGAAACTGTTTTATGGACCGCGTTAATCTTTGTGATTGTTCACTTTTAGACTGAACTCAGTGCCGAATCACGATAGAATTTGAAGCGAGAGAAGGGCGAGGATGAGTGTTAATGGAAGAACAATACAAAGGGGACGTTATCCGAGTCACAACAGAAAAGGATAACAGCGCATTTCCCTGGAAACCAATTTGCACAATACTGGATGGAGCATCACGCGAAGTTATTAAACAAATCGACTGGCAGCTTGGTTACGACACACCTGAGCGAACCGAGAAGGCTGGACTGATAATCTCAAAAAAATGGATTGACGCAGGGAAGCCTTGATCTCTAAGCCTTTACGGAAGCGGTCGGGGTGCGGCCTACCTTCGCCACCTAGAAAGTATACGTGAGATCCAAGCTACCGATCTCCGCAATGGAACCATTGCAGTAACTTTGCAGTAGTTTCGTTATTTGAGCACAGAACATCTCGTCATCGATAGCAAACAACCCATGTAAGATGATTCTTCAGAACGAGTCAGCAGAAAGCATCTATTCGCCCGCTGTATCTTAGACAAAATACCGATCTCAAAATTCCGACTTCGCCTTTTGGGTGTTTGTCTTCGGGGCCGTCTATCCACGTCCAGACGGGAGGCCAGCTGGGCAGACCTTTGTAAGACATCAACGGATGGTCTCGGAGCAACATAATAGACCTCCCTTGGTTCGGGCTCCCGGTCCTTGTTGACCCCCGGGATTTAAGTTCAGACTCAACGATATTCCATTATGAATTGTTGCGCCATGTCCATCTCAACTCGTCGGGTACATGACAATACGAAAAGAATTTAGCGGGCGGTGTTTGGGGCTGAGAACTTGCGTGACCGAGAGACCCGCTTGGCCACGCACGGGCTGTCCCACAAGGGTCGAGCCTTCACCAGCGCACCAGCTCCATCTCTTCGCCTTCGTCAACCATTACGTCTTCATAACCGGCGATTCTGTCTTTTTCTTTGTATGATTTCTTTTCAATTCATTGGTCCCTGACGGCATAGACCAAAACCTTCACCACTGGATAACCCCTCTTGACTCGTCGCCCCTGCAGGCGTATACACGACCGCCGTTTTCAACCGATAGCGGGGCTGTGCACCGGGCGCAAACAATGCGGTTTACGGAAGTTAGAATCTATTCAACGAACGAGGATTTAGAGCGAGGCATCGCAGAGTACTTCAACGCTGCCGGTCTATTCTCCCTGATAGTAGCAAAAGACCCAGATCCCGTGCGGATATAGGAAATGAACACGGTCGATTTAGAACGCCTCAAGGAAAAGGAAGACGCCGCAATCAAAATGATTGATAGCTGGCCGCGAATCTTTCAGCTCCTCGTCTACCGGCAGCTCTACGCTTTCGGTATCCGAATCAGCAATATCGATTCTGAGATTGAGAAAGAATTGAAAAAGGATGCCTGAGAAGTCTCAGCCGGAGTGTGATTCGACGCCTAAGAGTACTCCAATCGCAAACCTACAGAGGGTCCAGTGAAGAAAATTCTTATCGTCGAAGATAACAACGACTCTCGTGAGATCATGAAATTATTCATAACAAAGCTGGGACATCAGAGCATAGCGGCCAAGAACAGCAATGAAGCGATCGCCTTCGCTGAGGCCGAAGGACCGGCCCTCATTTTCATAGATATGCAACTACCGGATATTGATGGAATCAAGACAACCGCGATGCTTAAACAGAATCCGAAAACCGCTCACATCCCCGTCGTGGCACTTACGGCGTGGATGTCAGCACTTTGCGAGGAAAAAGCTTTAAAAGTGGGTATTGTAACCTACTTGACAAAACCGGTCTCGCTCCAAATGTTAAAGGAGACAATCGAGGAACTTACTCACGGGTCACTTACCCGAGGCGAGGTGTGACTTTGAACCTTGCATTTTGTCTTGCCCTTTTTCTTGGTCTCGCTGTCGTTACGCAAGGCCAGGCCGAGGACTACTACTTTTACGAAGGCCCCAAGGGTGAGCTGTATCTCTAATAAGGAGCCGCCGCCAGGGAGCAAAATCATAAAGCGGCTGCCCGGCGTGACCCATAGGGAAGTTCCGCAAGCCCCAGAACCCGACAAGCTGCAGCCAAACGGACAGACGGAAAGCCCACCGAAATCGTCCAAGAACAAATAGATCGCACGATGAAGCACGTCTCATATCTTGACTATGTAATCACGGTCACGGCCAACAACGAAAAAGGAATGTGGCGACCGCATGTGATTATCACCTGGTACGCAGGAAAATTTGACTTGCATGATGACGTTACTTTCACAACTGAGACGGAAGCCGAGGAACACTCCATAGAGCTGGGAAAGCATTGGGTGAACAATCGCCTTCAGTCAATGCAAGGGTGAAAGATGAAGCAAAGATCCGTGACGAAAGTTTGTCGGCAATGGTAAAGGCAGAGAGGGTCGCGATGTTTGTGATGTGTTGGCGCAGGGCTGCGTGCTTGACGTGGCGACGAACTGTGTGAGTGTTCATGGGACGTATATCGCCCTTGAGCCGTCTTTAGACGGAACGGAACCCACCGCCTTTAAGGCGGTGGTTCTCAGCGAGCATCCACGTGTCTTCCGCATTCAGCGGATCCGCTTTGGGATTGGTCGTCGGCATTTTTCTCGAAAGGCCCTCCTCGTGTCAGAAATCACGCCGCTCTGGGACCCAGGTAAACTCGGAGCCTATTCTACTCAGCGCATCGGGGGCGTCAAATGAAAAAAACGGAAGGGTCGAGACGTGAGGAAGGATAGGAGGTATTAGTACTCGGAAAGATATGATTTAATTTTGACCGGGTCGCGCTCCCGTGGTATGGTCGCGGCAATTTTCCGTTCGACAAAGCCCTGGGCTCAATTGGATCTACAGCGTCGGAGGAGTCGGTCAAAGGAGGGAATCATGAAGCGCTTAAGTTTGACTTGCCTTTCAGTAGCGCTTACGCTTTTCGGATTTAGCTCCGGAGGGATTGCTCAAACTATCAAGGTCGGCGCAGTGGTGCCCCTCACCGGGCGATACGCCGCCCTGGGCGCCCAAGTCCGGGCGGGTTACGAGATCGCTGTCGAGCAGATCAACGCTGCTGGTGGAGTGAGCGTGGGTGGGAAGAAGATGCCACTGGAGTTGATCATGTTGGATGATGAGTCAGATCCCACCAAGACGGTGGCGCGCCTGGAAACCCTGGCTACCCAGGGCGTTGTCGCGTATCTGGGCGGTGCCGGATCCGATCTTCACGCTGCGGCCGCTTCCATCGCGGATAAAAATAAGATTCCTTATCTCGGCATCGCCTTTGCCTTGAATGGCATTCACAAACAAGGGTTACGTTATCTTTTCTCGCCCTTTCCAAAGTCGCCGGACCTAGCGAAAGAGACGTTCGTCTTGCTCAACGCTTCGATCCCAGCAGCCCAACGACCCACCAAGGTTGCGCTTTTCCTCGAAAGGACGGACTGGGGCAAGGAGATGGGCTCGCTTTGGGAAAGTTTCGCCAAACAGAACAAGTATCAAGTGGTGTCGAGCGGGGAGTATGCACCCGGCGCCAAGGACTTCTCTGACTTGATTCTCAAAGCCAAATCGGCGGGCGCGGATGCGCTGTTTGCTCTTCCTTCCCCACCGGACGGCATGACTATCGTCAAGCAGATGAAGGAGTTGGATTTCAATCCTAGAGCTGTGGTTTTTATTCGGGCGGCCGATCCGCCGGTGTGGTCGCAGAACCTCGGGAAGGATGGCGATTATTTTCTACTCTCGCCAGGGTGGCACTTCGCCGCGCGCTACCCCAAAGTGGCCGAGGTGAATGATGCGCATCAGAAGCGGTTCAATCGCCCGGCTGACCCGATTGTCGGTCCTTCCTACGCTTGCGTTCAGATCCTCGCCGATGCGATCGCTCGGGCCGGTAGCCTGGATCGCGACAAAATCCGCGACGCCATTGCCGCCACAAAGATGACAACTGTAGTTGGTCCGGTACGTTTTCGGCCGGATGGGACTGGCGAGGTCAAAGTCTTTTTCCAGCAATGGCTCAAAGGGAAGCAGGAATTGGTCTGGCCTAAAGAGTTTGCTACGGCATCGTTTGTCTACCCTGCGCCACCGTTTAGTCAACGATAGCCGAGAGTTGTGTCATTTTGAATTTTGGATTTCAGCCGAAGGACTGATCAGCCTCAGGCTAAGCCAATTCTGGATTAATCCAAAATCAAAAATCTAGTGTCCCTTCTTACTCTCGATAAAATCTCGAAGGCTTTTGGTGGCGTTGCCGCTGTCAAAGATGTCAGCCTGGCCGTTGAGGCCGGCGAGATTCTCGGCGTGATGGGGCCAAACGGGTCGGGGAAGACAACCCTTTTCAATCTGGTTAGCGGCGCGCTCGTTCCCGATTCGGGCGAGATTCAATTCCTCGGCGAGCGCACGAACGGTCTTCCACCCCATCGGATCTGTCGCCAAGGTCTTGCCCGAACCTTTCAGTTGGTTCGGCCTTTTCTCGGCCTGACCGTCCTCGAAAATGTGCTGGTCGGCCTTGGTTATGGCCGGGAGCGGCTGTCCGGAACCGTCGCTCGCAACAAAGCAGCTGAACTGTTGATGTCGGTAGGCTTGGAGGGTCAGTCGAGCCGTCCCGCGCATACCCTCACCGTGATGGACAGGAAACGCCTTGAGTTGGCGCGCGCCCTCGGGACTGCGCCCAAGCTCTTGTTGCTCGACGAGTTCATGGCCGGGCTGACCCCGGCAGAGACTGGAGAGGCGATGATGCTTATCCGTCGGCTGCGGAGTCAAGGGCTGAGTTTGATCCTCGTGGAACACATCGTTTGGGCGTTGCTCGACCTGTCGGATCTTATCGTGGTCCTAAGCGCAGGAGAGAAGATTGCCGAAGGCCCGCCCGCGAGCATCGCAAAAGACCCACACGTGATCGAGGTTTATCTGGGAGAAAGCGCGACGACTTAGGCAAAGGTTCAAGTCGTTTAAATCGTTGAAGCAGTTCAAACCGTCGGAAACGGATTTACCTGTAACGTCTTGAACGACTTGAACGATTTGAACTGCTTGAACGGAGTTCACACAGGAATCATGCTTGAAGTGGAGAATGTTGCAGTCTCTTACGGCGCGCTGGCGGCGCTGCACAGGGTGAGTCTCACGGTCCGATCAGGGGAGCTCGTCGCTCTGGTCGGCCCCAACGGCGCAGGAAAATCTACGTTACTTAAAGCCATTGCCGGGCTGATCGCTCCGCGCGCGGGGATGATTCGATGGGAGGGTAAACGCCTTGACCTTGAGGCGCCCGAGTGGATCGTCGAATGCGGGGTTGCCCTGGTTCCCGAGGGGCGCCGTCTCTTCGCCAGGATGACCGTTCGGGAAAATCTCGAACTCGGCGCGTTCACCCAGCGCGCCCAAAAGGAACGACGGGCGCAGATGGAGCGAATCTATGCTATTTTTCCCCGGCTCCACGAACGGGAGCATCAGCCTGCCGGATTGCTTTCGGGGGGCGAGCAGCAGATGCTCGCGCTCGGCCGCGCGCTCATGGGGCTTCCGCGTCTGCTGCTGCTCGACGAGCCTTCCCTCGGACTGGCGCCGAGAATCGTCGAATCGATATTTTCCGTTCTCGCGGAGCTGCATCGCGAGGGGATGAGCCTGCTTATTGTGGAGCAGAACGTTCACGCAGTCTTGGCATTGGCCCAGCGCGCCTACATCCTCGAAGGCGGAAAAATCGTTGGTGAAGGTGAAGGTCAAACGCTACTTCAGGACGATTACGTTCGCGCGGCTTATTTGGGTCCGCTGGCGCGAGGAACGTCCTCATGATTCTCACACAGCAACTGATCCTTGGGCTCCTTGTGGGAGGGTTGTACGGCCTTGCCGCGGCCGGTCTCTCTCTGACGTTCGGCGTTCTCCGTGTCTTGAACATTGCCCACGGCGAGCTGTTGATGTTAGGCGGCTACGGAACGTTCTGGCTTTTTACCCTTTGGGGGATCGATCCCTTTGTCTCTCTGCTCGGCGTCGGGCCGGCCATGTTTGTGGTCGGGCTGGTTCTCTACTGGGCACTGTTTCAATTCGTCGTGAAAGCCGATGAAGAGATACGCATAAAAAATTCGCTGCTGATCGGATTCGGTCTCACCCTGATATTACACACCTTAGCCATCCGTCTTTGGACCGCCGATGAGCGGGCGGTGACCACCGCCTACGCCGGCGCTGTCGTCAGGGTCGGCACGTTGGCAATTCCTCTTGTCCGTCTGAGCAGTCTCGCGCTCGCGTTCGCTATCCTGGCAGGGCTGCACCTGTTCCTTGCGAAGGCGCGCTGGGGCCGTGCCATTCGCGCGACTGCCGAGGATTGGGAGGCGGCAGCTCTCATGGGAATTCCGGTGGGGAAAACTTACCTACTTGCGTTCGCCCTTGGAACTGCGCTGGCGGGCATCGCGGGGGGATTAGTCAGTGTCTCGTATTCGATTAGCCCGTCCATCGGTCTTGAGTGGACCTTAAAGGCGCTGATCGTCGTGGTGCTGGCAGGGCTCGGATCCCTGTTTGGCAGTTTCGCCGGCGGTATCATACTCGGGCTCGCTGAGGCGACCAGCGTGGCATTTCTCGGCGGCCCGTACCGCGAGGTGGTGGGGCTCATTCTCTTTCTCATCATTTTGTTGGTCCGACCTCAGGGGCTGTTTGGAGGGCGTGGGTGAAATCGTTTTTGGGAGGAGTTTTGCTTGCTACGGGGTTTGCCCTCCTGCCGCTTTTTACCGCGCGCAATGATTTGCTGAACCTTGGAGTACAAATCTTTCTTGCCGTGGCTTTGGCCCAAAGCTGGAATCTCATGGGGGGCTATGCGGGCCAGATCAATCTCGGCCACGCGGCCTTCTTTGGTCTCGGCGCGCTGGTCACACGCACGCTCTGGGCGGGTGGTATTCCGCTCTTCTTGGCCCTCGGCGCGGGCGCGCTGGTGGCGACAGCGTTTGGTGTTTTGATCGGAGGGCCGGCTTTCCGTCTCCGCGGCGCCTACTTCGCTATCGGCACCCTTGGTCTCGCCGAGATCCTGCGCATCACGGTGGGGAACCTCATGCCGGAGATTTCCACCATCCCCGCCTCCGAGCTTGCGTCTTACAATATTTTACCGCGTTATTATCTCACTCTGGTTATAGCCGTGCTTTGTGTTTCGGTGGTCGCAGCACTGGTTCCCTCCCGAGTCGGGCTCGGGATCCAAGCCGTGCGGGAGGACGAGGCGGCGGCGGAAGCTTCGGGAGTCGGAGCGTTCCGCCATAAGCTGCTGGCGCTGACAATCTCGACGGCTATGGTCGGACTCACCGGCGGCGCTTTCGCCTACTACCATGTCAGTTACTACCCGCAACACACCTTCTCTCCGGCCTGGACGTTCGACGCCGTGCTCATTTCTTTTATCGGTGGTGTAGGGACGATCTATGGGCCGGTATTAGGCGCACTTTTTTATGTCATCCTGAAGGAAGTTCTAGCGGTTCGACTTGTCGAACTCCACCTTTTGGTCTTTGGTGCCCTCTTCATTCTTGTCGTGTTGTTTCTACCCGGCGGACTGGTCGAAGCCTGGAACCGAGCACGCCGGCTCCTGGCCGCAAAGAACGCATAGAACTCAAGCGTTCCCTTTGCGATCTTTGCGTTCTCTGCGGTTGGTCCGTTCGTCTCGACTATAGCAAAACCGCCAGAGCGTCGCCCACGACCACGCCCGAGCCCTCGGGCAAAACAAAAAGAGGATTGATTTCCAGTTCAGCGATTCGTTCTTGCCACTCGCTGGCAAGTTGCCCCACCTGGCACAGCACCTGTGCGAGGGCCTCTAGGTCGGCGGCGGGGCGGCCACGGAAAGTGGTCAGGATGCGATAGCCACGAATTCTCCAAATCATCTCCCGGGCCTCATCCAGGCTCAACGGTGCCGGCCAGACCGCAAAATCTCTGATCGCCTCGACGAAAATTCCACCGAGGCCAAAAGTCAAAACCGGCCCGAAGCGCAGGTCCTGCCGAGTGCTGACGATGACTTCTCGTCTGTCTCCGCCGATCATTTCTTCCACCAGCACGCCATCCAAGCGTGCCCGCGGATCCCATTTTTTGGCCTTCGCCACGATCTCCTCAAAAGCGCGGTCTACATCATCCGCGCTTTCAATCCCTAAGCGAATCACCCCGGCCTCTGTCTTGTGAAGCAAATCCGGTGAAGAGGCCTTCAAGGCTACGGCGCCGCCGATGCTACTGAAGAGAGAACGAGCTTCCGTGGCGCTTCGGGCGAGTCCCCCGCGGGGCACGGCGAGTCCCCAAGCCCTTAGCAAGGTCTTTGCTTCAACCTCGGTCAGGGCTTTGCGTCCTTCGTCCTTGGCCTTATCCAGAATCTTTTCGCTCTTTGAACCGGAAATGGGTTTTTTATCGCTAGGGCCTGGCGTAAGGGACAAAACTCTCTGCCGCGTTTCCACGTACTGAGCCATTTTACCGAGCGCTCGTATGCCCCGCGCCGGCTCCGGGAAAACCGGAACGCCGGCATGGGCCAGACTTGTCCAGATATCCGTACGGGGTAATGGGAACCAGGTCATCATAACAAGTTTGTCGCTGGCGTGGGCCACTTGCGCCATCGCGGCGGCGAGCTTCTCGTGCGCTCCCGGCACGATCCCAAAAAACATCACGAGATTATCCACGTTGGGATCCTTGAGAATTACCTCGGCCGCTTGAGTTAGAAGCCCCGGCCTGGCCACAGCCTCCGCCGTCACGTCCATGGGATTGGCGATGGACGCGAAGGCCGGCATAATTTTTTGTAACTCATCTTTGGTAGCGTCGGAGAGATCTGCGAATTCCAGGCCGAACTCGTTTCCCACATCCGCCATCAGAATACCCGCCGCTCCCGAAATCGAAACGACTTGTACCCGCTTGCGGCGCGGTCTGCGGGGAGCTTGAGCCAGGAGAGCAAGGTCGAAAAGTTCATCGAGGCTTTCAGCGCGGAGCACTCCGTTCTTAGAGAAAACCGCCTGATACACTTCATCCGCGCCCGCAAGCGATCCCGTGTGCGAAACGCTGGCTTTGGCGCCCGCTTCGGAGCGGCCTGTTTTCATGATGATGAGCGGCTTGTCCAAAACCAAAGCCCTGCGCGCGGCTGCTTGGAAAGCCTCTCCGTCGCGGGCATCTTCGAGATAGCCGAGCACCAGCCGGACCTCCGGGTCCTCCAACAGGTACTGCAGATAATCGGTAAAACTCAGCACGCACTCGTTGCCGGTGGTGATCCAGTAACGAAACGCTAAACCGCGCTCTTTTGCCGCGCCGAGAATATAAGAGCTCAGGGCGCCGCTCTGGCTGATAAAGGCTGCTGCGCCGGCCTCCGGAAAACCGCCGTCGAGACCGACGCTAAAAGTGGCCATGACTCTCTCTGGAAAGTACACAAATCCGGAGCAATTCGGGCCGCAGACTGCAATCCCATTCTCCGATGCAATACGCTGCAATTCTTCTTGCAGGCGAACTCCTTCGCCGCCCACTTCGGCAAACCCGGAGCTGATGATGGCTGCTGCCTTGACGCCTTTGGCGCCGCATTCCGTCAGCGCTTCGGGAACTGCAGTAGCAGGCAAAGTAATCACCGCCAAATCCACCTCACCCGGAATATCAGACAGCTTCGCGAAACAAGGCACCCCCGCAATCTCGCGATACTTCGGATTGACAGGATAGATGTTGCCGGCGTAGCCGTACTCACGGAAAAAACGAAAGGGTCGGCCACTGAGCTTGTTTTGTTCGTTGGAGACGCCGATCAACGCCACCGAACGAGGGTGAAACAATTTCTTGAGATCTATCGACTTTTCACTTCTAGTCTACGCTTAAAAGTTTTCGAAGTTTTCCCGGCAGTCGTTGCGTTCAGTTACCAGCTAAAGATTTTCCGCGGGAAGACCGAATAGCGGCAAGTCAAGAGTATATTTTCTCTTGTGACTTTAGTCTTCGTGGTGAATCTTAGTCTTTCACAGCGGCTCCGCGGCGCTGGGCCGTTTGTGCGAGCGTTAACGCTTCACATCTTTTGGCGCCAGCCAGGAGGCGGGAACAAAGTCTTTCAGGTCCAAGTCGATCGAGGACATCCTTGGGAACGCGTGTGCTTCGGAGTGAAACTGTCCAGGCGCGGCTTAGCCGTGGCATCGATCCCCATCTTGGCCGTTACTCCGTCCTTCAAGTCGGAAGGATCGAGATCGGAGCCCCCGACATTGCTGATGATCATGACATCTCTGTCGGCCTGGCAGCGTGTGCCCACCGCCCACTGCACGCGCTGGTCGTTGAAGATATCGATATCATGGTCCACGACGATCACATGCTTCATGTACAGATCAGAACCGAGTACCGCCAGGATCGCGTTTTTTCCCTGTCCCTCGGTTTTTTTCTCGATGGAAACATAAACGGTAAACGGCGCCGGGATTCGCACGGCCTTCACCGACGGGACCATGGCCTTCACGGCGCGGAAGAGATTGGCCTCCATGGGGATCGTGGAGAGCAGCAGATGATCCAGGTGGCCCACGACGATGTCGTGCAAGAAAGCGTCTTTGCGACGGGTGATCGCCTTGACGTGAAAAACTTCGCGCTTCCGGCTGCCCAGCGAGTAGCCCGTGAACTCTCCGAAGGGTCCCTCGTCCACTCTCTCAAAGGGCAGTATTTCTCCTTCGAGAATCATCTCCGCTCGGGCCGGCACTTTGAGGCTCAGGGTCTCCGCGGGCACGACTTCCATCGCTTCACCCGCCAGAGATCCCATAAGATAAAACTCTTCCTCGTCGATGGAACCGATATTCAGCGCTCCCAACGACCACGCGGGGTGCGTGCCCAGAATGACCGCGATCTCGAGAGGCTGCTTCAACTTTTCCGCATTCGTATAGAACTCCCAGAGATGTTTGGCCAAGGTGAGATGGATGGAGGTGTGGTTCTTGTCGATAGACATGAGGCGGTTGAAGCTGCAATTCAGACGGCCGCTTACCGGATCTCTGGCCAGAGTGACGGCGGCGGTCAGATAGGGTCCTGCATCGTCTTGATGATGGATGATTTGCGGGATGGTGCGCAGGTCCACCTGGTCGCCCTTCAAGATGACTTCTTTCACCGGCCCCGTATCGACTTCTTTCGGCGGGATGAGGCGCTCGATTCTCTTTAGATAACCCGCCACAGCGCTGCGTGGCTCGCTGCCGATGGCCGCCGCCAGCCGCCGGCGCGACGCGTGTACATTAGTCACGACTGGAAATTTCGTGCCTTTGACGTTTTCAAAGATCAGGATGGGAAACCGCCTCTCCTGTTCCAGTTTGACCACCAGTGCCGTGATCTCGAAGCGAGGATCTACCTGCTTGCTGATGGTTAAGACATCTTCGGGAGTTTCCTGCCGAATTTTTTCAATAAAGCTTCGCAGGTCGGTCATGTTGGGTTTCGTTTTCGATATGATTTCTTGACTCGATAAGTTTGCGGACCTTTAGCCTGTTAGCACAGGCCTACAGCGAAGTAATAAACGGATCCCTAACCATATATTTGCTCACAGAGTTAGTCCCAACTGTACTTTGATTGCCTGCTCAACTGCCTGTAGACCCGAACCGGACAAACGAGCCAATCGATTCTGCACGCGCCTTTTGCTCACCGTTGTTAGCTGATCCGCCATGGCCTTGTTCTTTTTCCCTTTGACGAGGACGTACGCCTCGCTAGGGTAAAGGTGATCCACCGAAGTGGTCAGAGGCACAACCTGAATACGGTTAAGGTACTTGTTTGAAGCGTTGTTGCTCACAATCACAGCGGGATGCTGTTTTTGAATCTCCCCGCCTGTCGAGGGCTGGAAATTGATCCACCATACCTCACCGCGTTTCATTGGCGACGTCTCCGACGGCAGCCTCGGCCCACTCCTGAGCCTCCGTTTCCCGGGCTTTTCTCGCGGCGGCCATTGACGATAGGCTGCTTCCAAGTCCCGCCCCATCACGTGTGGCCGCGCCAGGGACTCTAGAAATCGACTAATACGACGCCGCCCCACGACTCTGTGCAGTCCTTCATAGACCCGCTCGTCTAGCGTGATGGTCAACTTTTTCTGCATATCTCTCTCCAACTGGAATACGTGTGTTCGGACGTATTCTATACACGATGCCTTTAATTTATGCGCATCACGAATCGGTTCAGAGTGTCCGTTACCCCCGAACGATTAGGCATACACCAGCAGAATATGCGCAATTACTTATGACGCTATGTATAGTCAAGAGTGCTAGATGAAACAAAGTCGGCAATCTAAAATCCAAAATTCATTTGATTACCCTATCCGCCCTTACCAGTACGTTGGGTGGAATGGTCAGGCCGATCTGCTTGGCCGCATTCAGATTAATCATCAACTCGAACTTCGTCGGCTGCTCGACCGGAAGATCGGCTGGCTTCGCGCCTTTGAGGACTTGTCGACATACGTGGCGGCGCGCCGGAACAGATCGTTAATACTCGGCCCATAGGTCATGAGCCCGCCGTCTTCCACATACTCTGGCCTCGTGTATGTCACCGGAAGCCGGCTCTTTACCGCAAGCTCGACAATTTGTTTTCGATGAGAATTGAAGACGGCGCTCCCCAGCATAACGACTCCATCAGCGCGCCCCTTGGCTGCGGCGCGGAATGCGTTCTCAATATCCTTGGAACTTAGTACGTCTAGGTATTGAAGCTTCACTTTCAACGCCCCTGCGGCGAGCTCGATCTCTTTTAACCTTTGCGCGTTGCCCGGTTCGGTCAAAATTCCGATGACGGTCACGCGGGAGAGCTTAGGAACGATCTCCTTCAAAAGCTCCAGTTGTTTTCCGCTTAGCTCCGGTGCAAGGGTTGACAGTCCAGTAATGTTCCCTCCAGGTCGCGCAAGGCTGGCGACAAACCCGCTGGCAACAGGATCGACATCCTGCGCAAAGACAATGGGAATCGTGACAGTTGCTTCCTTGGCAGCACGGGTTACTGTCGGACCAGTCGTGACGATGACGTCCACCTTCAGACGCGCTAGCTCCGCCGCAAGCTCACGCTCGCGATCCGCTTTTACCTCTGCGTATCGATACTCGACGACGATGTTTTTTCCCTCCACGTATCCCAGCTCGCGCAGACCTTGTCGGAACGCCTCGTGGCGGGCCGAGTTAGTGGAAGGGAAGCCACCACTTAGGAATCCTATCCGCGGGATTTTCGTTGGCTGTTGCGCCTCGGCGGGGAAGCAGGGAGCAAGGAGCATGGAGCAAAGAGCAAGAAACACTGCGGCGTAAAGGCCTCGCGCTAAGAGTAAAGCGCAAAGCGTAACACGCATGACGTTCTTTCTCATATGTTTTCTCCTGTTTCTTGCACTTGGCTCTTTGCCCTATGCGCTTCGATGGTTCGGCATCGCTCACCACAGGTTTTGGATCCTTCGGCTTGGCTCAGGACAGGTTTCCGATTGTCGGAAGAAGAATTCAGCCATCGTATCTGAGATCTTTTATTCATTCTCTTCGCCCCCAATCTAAAATCGGCAATCGAAAATCTAAAATATACTAGGTGGCTTCTCCTCACTCAACGATCTTTGGGCTCTCCTCGTCTAAAAACTGGTGGCTGCAATAGGGGCAGAGGAGCTTGATTTTTTTGTGCCGAAGCTCCTGCCAGTGGCAATAGAACTCGCCCTTGCACTGGGGGCAGGTCACCCAGAAGATTTTTGTCATAGCTCTCTATTCTCCTAGGTCAAGCAATTAATTTTTCTATTTCGCCGAACTTGGCGTTCTTTGCGCCTTTGCGCGAGAATAATCTTAGTCCGACTCGGAGTTTCTCCCGATCCAAGACGCCAATCGCAAAGGCCCCGCCTACGCCGCTCTTCTTGCGCATTCTATGCGCGAGTCAAATATTTTTAGTCTAGACCTTCGGCAGCCGGTCGAGCAGGGCCCGCGGAATGAAATCTTCGAGCCGGGTTTTCTCCATGGCGGTTTTCGGCACCGTGACGCGGGCTTCGTAGGGACGCTGGACCGGCTTCGTGGCGTCGATGATCATCTTCGCGGTCATGATGTTGTCGGTCTGCGAAGGATCCAGCGTGTTTCCCTTGACGTTTTTGATGACGTCCACGTCCTGGTCCGCTTGCACGCGCGTGGCCACGGCCCACATGACTTCCTCTTCGTTATAGATATCGATATCGGCATCGACGACGACGACATGCTTGACGAAGTCGCATCCTCCCAACGCGGCCAATGCTGCTTGTTTAGTCTCGCCGTCGACTTTTTTGTCGATGGAGATGTAGCAGTTAAAGCGACAACCGCCTGACATCGGGAAATGCACGGCCTTGACCGTCGGCACGACGCCGCGAATCAGATTAAAGAGGCTTCCCTCTTTGGGGATGCCGCCGAGCACCCAGGTGTCACGGTGGCCGGTAAAGATATGCTGAAAAATCGCGTCGCTGCGGTGCGTGATGGCGCTCACTTCGATGACGTTGCGAAGCCGCTGCGGGCCGTAGTAGCCGGTAAATTCGCCGAAGGGTCCCTCCACTTCCTTCACATTGGCAAGCACATGGCCTTCGATCACCATTTCGGCGTCGGCCGGGACCAAGAAATCTTCTCCCAAAGTTTCTGACGGCGTGAGCCTGAGCGGCGCTCCCATGATGGCGCCGACTTTGGCGTAATCATCGACGCCGAATGGCGAGACGTTCAGCGATCCCAAATAAAATGCCGGATGATGGCTAATGACGATAGCGACAGGCGTCGGGCGGTTTTTCTCTTCGTTCTTACGGTGGATTTGCCAGTTGTGTCGCGGCGACATGTGCAGGCCCAGCTTCCTTGGGCCTTTGACCATGTTGCGCTGGAAAGCAATATTGTAGAAGCCTTCGTCGGGATCCTTCATCACCGGCGTCATGTCGATGTACGGCGCCGGGTCCATGGCGTGGTGCCGGACTACGGGGAGGTCGTAAATATTTGCTTCTTCGCCGCGCTTGACGACTTGTTTGACCGGCGCCTCCTTCGCAGGGATCATTACCGGCGGAAGCAGCCTGTCCTCGCGCCGGGCATACTCGAGGCTGAGCGGTAGCTCGCTTTCGTTGGGTTTCATGCCGAGAGACAGCGCGCAACGTTCGCCCTCGTTGGGTTTCATGCCGAGAGATAAAGCGCAGCGCTGGCGGGTCGCAAAGACATTGCTCAGCAGGGGAACGCAAGGGTTTGCCGTCCATAGATCGAGCGGTTTTCAAAGAACAGGACGGGAAATTTTTTTTGATTCTCGAGATGCTGCAGCAGAGCGGTGACTTCGAATTGATGGGGCGCGATAGTTCGCTCAATGCGAACAAAATCATAGGGCAGCCGTTCTTGAAGATCGTCGAGGAAAGCCTCTGAGATCCATGCTACATAGTCGTAACTCCGCTACATGCCGGTTTACTTCCTGGTCTAGCAGGAAGCTGAGAAGCTTTCTCGGAGTCCCGGAGCTCAGGACGAACGAAAAGAGTTGATGTCAGATTTTTTCCGTTCATGCTGAGGTACTCGAAGCATTCCTAACTTTTCATCAGTACTCTGATCTTCTAACCCTGCCACTTGCGCTAAGGCTCTCTGCGTATACACCTTTGCCATGCGCTTCCGATACCAATAATCCAAATCGGCGTTGTCCAGCGGATGGGAAATTTTTGCCGCGGCATCCGCGACGGCGTCAATCAGCTCCTTTGTGATTTTCTTACCCTGAAGCAACGTCGATGCTTCAGCGACGACTTTCGGCGCCGACGCGACGGCGGTTAACACCACTCTTGCATGACGGCATTCGCCTTGTTCGTCAGTCTCCATCGTTGCGGCGACGCCCAAGATCGGAAAATCGAAGGAGCCACGGCGGCGCAATTTAAGATAGACATTGCGCCGTGCCAAGCTTTCCCGCGGAATGAGTAATCCCTTCAGCACTTCGTCTTTGGCTTTGGCCGAATAATCAATTCCGTCGTCGATATACAATTCTTCGAGCTTGCCTCGCCGCTCGCCATTTTTGCTTACCAGGATAGCCTCGGCTCCCAGACTCACGAGAACGGGCGCAGTGTCCGACGAGGCGATCGCCAGGCACTTTGCGCTACCGGGAGCAACTAAACAAATCTCGCCCGTCCTTTTTCATGCAGAAGCCCACTGCCTGGCGCCAGAAGAAAGTCTGATCGTAGTAATTGCAGCGCGTGTCGACGAGAACATTGCCGCCGATAGTGCCCATGTTGCGCAATTGTGGCGTGGAGACAGATTCCGCCGCGTGGGCGAGAGCGGGAAAATGTTTGGCGATGAGTCGATGATTCGCAACCGCTGTCAGACTTTCGCCGGCGCCGATCCAAAGACCTTCCTTGCTCTGACGAATCCCTTTCAGCTCGCGCAGGTTTCTTAGCGAGATTAAATGCCTCGGCGTGAATTGCCCACGCTTCATTTTTGGATACACGTCCGTGCCCCCGGCCACGAGCATCGCATCGGTGCCCAATTCGGCCAATGCTTTGGTTGCCTGTTTCAGCGAGCGCGGTTGGATGTAGTTAAACTCTGGTAGTCGAAGCATGGTTCGACTTTATTTAAACTCTGCGATCATGGCAAACTTCACTCTGCCACTGGCGATAGCGAGCGCGAGTCGAATCCGAATCTCCCTCGTCCCGCCGTCCGGGAGAGGGCAAGGATGATGGCCGAATCCGACCAAAATCGCCCGAGGATGTTCAGTTTAACCTCAACTCTTTTGCGTCACTTCGATACCTTCGCCAGGTTGCCATTTTATCGGCGTGGGAAATTTAAAATCAGGAATTGACACCGCCTTCAATCGCCCTTCGAGAGCTCGAAGAATTTTGTCCGGTGTGATCGGAACTTCATGGATACGCACTCCAATGGCGTCGTAGACGGCGTTCGCGACCGCAGGAACCACAGGCAACAGCGGCCCCTGGCCGGCTTCCTTCGCTCCGTAGGGTCCTTCCGGATCGTTGGTTTCCACCAGGATCGTTTCGATCTCCGGTGTTTCCAGTGTGGTCGGACTCTTGTATTCCAAAATCGATGGTATTTTATGCAGTCCGTTTTTGCGAAAAATTTGCTCCTCCATCAGCGCTTCGCCGAGAGCCATATAAACGCTGCCTTCGGTTTGACCTTCGACGAGCAGCGGATTAAAGGCGCGTCCGCAATCGTGCGCGATCCAGACTTTATCTATTTTGATTTGGCCCGTAATGCTGTCGCAGTGAAGCTCGACGATAGAGGTAGAAAAGCTGTAGGACGGCGTGGGACCGACTCCCGAGCCTTTGAAATCACGCGGATTCTTCGGCGGCCAGTAGCTGCCGGTGGCGCCGAGCGTCCCATATTTTCCCTCGGCCTTGGTCACCGCGTCAGCGAAGCTCATGCCACGTTCGGGGAAGCTTGAGCTGCGAATCTTGCCGTCGGCGAATTCGAGATCGTCCGGCGGTACTTCCAGCGCTTTACTCGCCGCTTCGAGCAGCATGGGTTTGAGCTTGCCGCAGGCCTGCACCGCGGCGTTGCCGGTCATCACAGTCACCCGGCTGGAATAACTGCCTAGGTCCACCGGCGTCAAATCCGTATCGGCGGTCAACACTCTGATGTCGGCAGGATCGATGCCGAACTCTTCCGCGACGGCATAAGCGAGAATGGAGTCGGATCCCTGGCCGATATCTATGGAGCCGCAAAACACCGCGACTCCGCCGCTGCGGTCGAGTTTGATCTGCACGCCGGAGTGGGGCATGTCGTTCCAGTAAATCGGCAAGCCCGCGCCGCTGATATAAGAGCTGGCCGCGAAACCGACGCCGTGGCCAAAGGGAAGCTTGCGGAATTTATTCTTCCACTCGGCGCGCTCGGCGACGCGCTCGCTGCATTCGCGTAGTCCGGTGGTGCTCACCCGCAGGCCGTTGATGGTCGTTGTGTTGGGCTCCACAAGCTGTTTAAGCCGGAGATCGATGGGATCGATGCCAAGCTTTTCGGCGATTTCGTCCAGTTGAATCTCCAGAGCAAAGCGCGGCTGCGGCGTGCCGTGACCCCGCTTTGGCCCGCAGGCGGGCTTGTTGGTGAAGACGCGCACGCCTTCGAACTTGTAAGCCGGCACTTTGTAGGTGACCGTCTGCAGCGCGCCGGTATAGTAGACGGTCGCCAATCCATAGCTGCTGTAGCCGCCGCCATCGAGAAAAGTCTTATACTGCATCGCCTGAATCGTACCGTCGTTCTTCACGCCGGTCTTTGCAAACATCTTGACCGGGTGTCTGCCGCGGTGGACATAGAAGGATTCCTCGCGGGTAAGCGTGATTTTCACCGGTCTTCGCGTGATCATGGAGAGTTTGGCCACTGCGATCTCGTGCGAAAAAGGATCGCTCTTGCCGCCGAAACCGCCTCCCACGGGAGTCGCAACTACACGGATGCGGCTTGCGGGAAGTTTCAGAACCTTGGCCAAAGCGCGGTGGAGATAATGGGGCGTCTGGGTTGAAGACCAAACCGTGAGCTTATCGTCCGGTCCATGGAAACCCACGGCACAATACTGTTCCATGGGCAGGTGGGTGTTGCCCTGATAGAAAAAAGTTCCCTCGAAAATGTGGTCCGAGTGGGCGAATCCGCCTTCGATGTCGCCGAATTCGAAGGACACGGCCTTTTGAATATTGGCCTGCCGGTTCCACGTGTGAATCCGTTCACTCTCCTCTGTGGAGGCCAGCGCCTCTTCGATAGTGAGAATCGGTTTCAGAACTTCATATTCGACGTCGAGGTAGCCAAGCGCCTTTTCGGCTAGGCTCTCGCTGGCTGCCGCTACCGCCGCCACCGGATCGCCTGCGTAACGCGCCTTGTCGGTGACAAGCGTCTCCTCGTCCTGGGTCGAAGGCATGATGCCGAACTTTTCCGGCAAGTCTTCGCCGGTGATCACGGCGAACACGCCTTCGAGCTGGAGCGCCCGCGTGGCATTGATGCTGAGGACGCGCGCGTGGGGGTGGGGGCTCCGCAAAAGTTTCGCATAAGTCATACGGGGAAGATTGAGATCATCCGCAAAGACCGTCTCGCCCGCGCACTTGGCCATCGCATCGATCTTGCGGAGCGGTTTTCCGATCACCGAGAAGTTTTTCTTTTTCATGACGTTTCGCTTTTGCTATACAGTCAATTCAGTCTGGGATCTTTGAACGCGAGTGAAATCAGATCCTTCGCTGTGCTCAGGATGAAGAGAAAGGATACCGAATGAAAAGCCGTCCGGCCGTCATTCTGAGCCGCAGGCGAAGAATCTCGTCTTTTTACATCATAGCCGTAGCTTCATTTTGCCTTACCCGGCATATTGCTTGGCAGCGAACTCGACCGCTTGCAAAATTTTTGTATAGCCGGTGCAGCGACAGAGATTTCCAGACAGGGCTTGGCGAATCTCGTCGCGAGTCGGCTGCGGGTTCTTGTCTAACAGGGCCTTGGCGGTGAGGAGTATTCCGGGAATGCAATAGCCGCATTGTGCTGCGCCAAGATCCGCGAAGGCCGTCTGCAGCG
This sequence comes from uncultured delta proteobacterium, assembly GCA_963737905.1. GTDB lineage: Bacteria > Desulfobacterota > Binatia > UBA9968 > UBA9968 > DAIRFP01. The sequence goes on from CAVTUQ010000022.1 coordinate 142,478, forward strand.
GATGGGGTTTGCCATTCTGTACCATGCCTTCCACCGTGACGATTTCGGTGTTTTCCGCTTCGATGCCCAGCATCAGACACGACAGTACCGGCGCGCCATCAACAAGCACCGCGCAAGTACCGCACTCTCCCAGCTCGCAACCATGTTTGGTGCCGGTGAGACCCATGTCCTCACGCAGCACCTCTAACAACGTCTTGTTGATCTCAGTGGCGACTTCCTTTGTCTCGCCGTTGACCCGGAGCTGGAGTAGCGTTTTCGCCAGCTTGCCGTCCGTTCGGTTCTTTTTGCTTATTCTCATGCCCGTTCTGACTAGGGCTGAGCGGTTTTACTTGGCTTACATTGCGTCTTTGCGCGAGATTATTCTTGTCCTATCGTTTTCCGAAAATGTAACGCGGACTCCCTTATAGTCACACCCGCCCCTACAACTTGAAGAATCTTTTAGCCTTGAGTTCGAATCTCGGCAAGGTTCCCGGCGCAACCCGTTCAACTTGAGGGCGAAGGCCGATGCGCTCACGTATGCGTCGGCTCACGTTCTCCGCCAGCAATCCAGTGGAACTCTGGTCGGCGCATGGCTCTATGATGATCCTGAGCTCTTTCATCGCTTCTTTTTCAAAGACTTCCACGCGAAACTCTTCGATCTCAGGAAATTCCCGCATGACGTTTTCAATCGCGCTCGGGAACACGTTTACACCGCGGAGAATAACCATATCATCGACCCGCCCTAACACGCCACCTTGCAAGAGCAAAAACGGCCTGCCGCATGGACACGACTGGTAACTGGGTTGAACTAGATCGCCGGTTCTATATCGGATGACGGGACTGCCGATCCTGCCGAGATTAGTAATAACCAGTTCACCTTTTTCTCCTTCGGAAACCCCTTTCCCGGTGTCGGGGTCCAGGATCTCGGCAATGAATTCACTTTCGTTAACGTGGACGGCTCCGGATTGACATTCAAATGCGAAAGCGCCGACCTCGGTGGCGCCGGGGTGATCAAAGCATTTTGCTCCCCACAATTCTTCAATCATTTTTTTGGTACTGGGGATACTTGCCCCGGGCTCGCCGGCATGGATGGTGATCTTAATAGCGGACTCTCGCGCCAGATCGATTCCTGTTTTTTTCGCTTCCGAAGCCATATGTAGCGCATACGTCGGCGTGCAGACAAGCACCGTAGCCCCGTAATCAATTATCGTCTTAAATCGCTGCGACGTCGATTGACCTCCGCCGGAAATAGCCATGGCTCCTAGCTTTCGCGCTCCCTCCCAGCCCGCCCAAAAACCGATAAAAGGACCAAAAGAAAATGCAAAGTAGATTCGATCCCCAGGATGAACGCCCGCCGCTTCAAAGATGACCTTCCAACATGCCGCCCACCAATCCCAGGATTCTTCGGTATCGAGCCAGTACATCGGTTTTCCCGTCGTGCCCGAGGTCTGATGGATTCGGATGTAACGTTCCAGCGAAAACGTTAACCCGGTGCCAAAGGGGGGATAAAGCACCTGATTCTCGACCAGCTCGCTCTTTTTCGTAAGAGGCAGACTCTTCAACGTCTCCATGGAGACGATATCGGAAAATTCACGTGCCGAAAACTTCTTTCGGTAAAACGCGTTCGCCGGCAGAGCTAGTTGAAGCATTTCACCGAGTCGATCGAGCTGTCGGTGCTCCAGCGCGCTGCGGCTGCTTAGTGTATTCATAGGATCCGTCAGCGCCATCCTAGCCTCGGTATGAAGCCGATTCAAGGCAATTTATTGAGCCCGTGATGAACTGCCCGCCTCGATATTTCCCGCATGAGCAAACAACCGATAAATCGTGGCTTGCCGTGGACCCCGCGTTTGTTGTAAACGTCTAGCCGGTCGCACGTGTAGCGAGTGGATCGGATGCCTGTGTGACAGACTCGCGCGACGGAGGACGTATGGTTATCTCTTTTCGAATCGCAGTTGTGCTTCTGGTCTGTGTCGTGGTTTCCTCTGCGGTGATCGCACAGGAGAAACCCAAGATCTTTTTAGGGGCTTCGAGCAAGACTCTGGGTTACAGCCCGCTCTGGGTCGGCGCGAGAAAGGGTTTCTTCGAGCAGCAAGGTTTAGATGTGCAGTTGGTGTTGTTGCGCGGGATGCCGATGACCGTTCAGGCTCTTTCGGCGGGGTCTTTGCATATTGGCTCTGGGGGCGCTGAACCCTATATCGATGCATCGGAGCGGGGCCTGGATTTTATCCTCACCGGCGGCGTCATCAACGGCACGGCGCAATTCATTATCGCAGCGAAAAATATCAAGACTTATGAAGACCTCCGGGGGGCCACCTTTGGCACGGCGTCATTGACTGGCGGTACGATTACGGTGCTGCGCGAGGCGCTGAAGTTGAAAGGGTTGGAATACCCGCGCGATTATAAACTGTTGATCATCGCCGGGGGCTCGGCGACCAACCTTGCGGCGTTGCAGTCGGGCCAAATCAGCGCCACCACCGTCGCAGTGCCGTTGAATTATGCCGCAGAAGAAGCCGGTTTCAATGTCATCGGCAAGCTTTCGGACGGTGTTCCCTATTTTCAAACCAACGTCATCGCAACGCGAAGAAGTTGGGCGGAAAAGAACCGCCCCGTGATGGTGCGTTTCATGCGAGCGATGGTGGAGTCGCTGCGCTGGCTGCACGAAAACAGAGAAGCTGCCATCGACTTTCTGGCCAAAGAGATGCAACTCAAGCCGGTTCACGCCCGCAAGGGTTGGGAGTTTTATACGCAGAATCGCTTCTGGCCGCCCGACGGCGAAGTCACTATGGAAGGACTCAAGTACAATATCCGCATTTACGCCGAGCAAACGGGCGCGAAAGGGCCGCTGCCCGAGCCCAGTAAATACGTGGACCAGAGTTATCTGTCCGAGGCGTTGAAACAGATCGATAAGCGATGAGACGAGCGAGTAACGAGAGCGCGGCATAGGACGTGATACGAATAGCCAGTTATCATAAGTAGGGAAATTGGAATCCGAGAATTTGAAGTTTGGCAGCAGACTCGTTCGCTTCGGTTAGCTAAAATCTCTATTTGTTATTCCCTGGGCCGCCACATGTACCAGGTCGGAGTGCCGATAAGCAGCTCTTCGCGCCGCACAACGAATCCGAACGTTTTGTAGAATTCAACATTTTCCGGTTTGTCGGTTTCGAGATAGCCGGCGGATCGCTCCTGATCGAGATGCTCGATGTAACGATTCATCAATGCCGTGCCGATTCCTTGTCCCTGAGCCTCGGGAGCTACGCCGATGGGTCCCAGGTGGACGTGCGGTTCGTCAGGGTCGAGATGGCACCATCGAGCAAACCACTTGATGACCTGCGGAATTGCCTCGCCGAGAGGTTTCAATAGGGTTGTAACCGCCAGCGGAATCTCTTCTGGCGCCGGGAGACAATAGGGCGACGCGTTAAAGTGGATATAGCCCAGGACTCGACCCTCTCCCAACGCGACAAAGGCTTGGCCGGCGAACATATGCCGGAGGCCGATGCGGAAAAACAATCGATTTTGATCGATGCGTTGCGAGCCGAAAGCCGAGACATGAAGGGGGTTGGTAACAAACGCCTCGGCTAGCATGGATACCGTAGTGTCCAATCGTTCAGCGGAATACTTTTGAATTGTAGGTGTCATACTTATTCCTGCTCCGACGGGATCTAAAAGGATTATTGCTATCCCGCCTCCCTGGATCATCCGGGAGAGGCTTACCGAAATGCTAGCATCTCTTTGGCCATTTTTTAAAAGCTTAGCCACTGTCTCGCGAAGCTCGCGGGGCCGTTTCACGGCTGTTTTTCAAGTTCGAATCTTCCCTGTTGCTTTATCCCCCCACCCTCGCTACAAAATACTTAGTCTCAGACCTGTAAAGGAGATCCCTATGGCGCAGAAGTACGTCGACAGTTTCGGCACCCGTAAGACGCTAACGGTCGGCAATCAGAACTACGATATTTTCCGGCTCGATCTTTTGGAGAAAGCGGGCTTTAAGAACGTCTCCAAGTTGCCGGTCTCTTTGAAGGTCCTTTTGGAGAATCTGCTCCGCCAGGAAGACAATCATCATGTCAACAAAGGCGACATTCAAGCGCTGGCGAACTGGAGTCCCAAGGCGAAGCAGGACAAAGAAATCGCCTTTATGCCGGCCCGTGTGCTGATGCAGGATTTGACGGGTGTGCCGGCGGTGGTCGACCTGGCGGCCATGCGCGAGGCGATGAAGCGGTTGGGCGGCGATCCCAAAAAGATCAATCCACTGGCACCCGTGGATCTGGTCATCGATCACTCGGTCCAGGTAGACTATTTCGGCACCTCGGATGCCTTCCACAAGAATTCCCAAATCGAGTTCGAGCGTAACGTCGAGCGCTACGCCTTCTTGCGCTGGGGGCAGAGGGCTTTCGACAATTTCCGACTCATCCCGCCGGATACCGGAATCTGCCATCAAGTCAATCTTGAATATCTGGCGCCGGTGGTGTTTCGCGCCAAGAAAGACGGCGCGATATTCGCCTATCCCGACACAGTCGTTGGCACCGATTCGCACACGCCGATGATCAACGGCTTGGGCGTGGTGGGTTGGGGCGTGGGCGGCATCGAAGCGGAAGCGGCGCTACTCGGCCAGCCGATCATCATGCTCATCCCTGAAGTCATCGGCTTTAAGCTTCACGGCAGGCTTCCGGAAGGCGCGACGGCCACCGACCTGGTGTTAACGGTCGTTCAGATGCTCCGTAAGAAAGGCGTTGTCGAGAAGTTCGTGGAGTTCTATGGATCCGGACTGTCGACCTTGAGCCTGGCCGACCGCGCGACCATAGGCAACATGGCGCCTGAGTACGGAGCAACGATCGGTTATTTCCCTGTCGACGACGAGACTCTCCGATATCTGCAGCTTACCGGCCGCGATCCTGAGCTGATCAAACTCGTCGAAACTTATGCCAAAGAGCAGGGGATGTTCCGCACGGATGCATCTCCAGATCCGATGTTCACGGACACACTGGAGCTCGATCTCGGCAGCGTGGTGCCGAGCCTGGCCGGTCCCCGAAGGCCGCAGGATCGCGTGCCACTGACGGAAAGTAAGGACGCGTTCAGGGAAGCGCTGCCGTCCTTAATGAAGAGCGGCGACGTCGGCGAAAACCGTGGCCGTGCAGATGAACGGCGACAAATTCCAGCTAAAACATGGATCGGTTGTGATCTCCGCCATCACGAGTTGCACCAACACGTCGAATCCTTCGGTGCTGATCGGAGCGGGGCTGTTGGCAAGGAAAGCGGTCGAGAAAGGCCTCACGAGAAAGCCGTGGGTAAAGACTAGCTTGGCGCCGGGATCTAAAGTCGTTACTGAATATTTAACGGACAGCGGTCTTCTAGCTGATCTAGAGAAAATCGGCTTTCATTTGGTGGGCTATGGATGTACCACGTGCATCGGCAATAGCGGTCCGTTGCCTGAACCCGTTGCCAACGCCATTCAAGAAGGCGATCTGGTGGCCGCTGCGGTTTTGTCCGGCAACCGCAATTTTGAAGGCCGCATCCATGCTAGCGTGCGAGCCAATTATCTCGCGTCGCCGCCGCTGGTGGTGGCCTATGCGTTGGCTGGCAGCATGGATGTGGATCTATATAAGGATGCGCTGGGAAACGATTCTGAGGGCAACCCGGTTTATTTGAAGGACATCTGGCCGACTCCCCAGGAAGTCCAGGCGGTGATGAACAAGTCGGTGCGGTCCGAGATGTTCAAGAAGGAGTACAGCCAGGCCACCGAGGGCGATGAGCGCTGGAAGTCGATGCCAGTGCCGGAGGGCGAACTCTTCAAGTGGGATGGGCAATCGACCTATGTGAGGGAAGCTCCCTATTTCGAGAATATGTCGAAGATTCCGGGAGAACCCACCGAAATCAAAGGGGCGCGTGTGTTGGCGCTGCTTGGTGACTCGGTCACGACGGACCACATCTCACCGGCGGGTTCCATCGAAAAGAACGGTCCAGCGGCGCGCTATCTCACGAATAATGACGTGGCGCAGAAAGACTTCAATCAATACGGCGCCCGGCGCGGCAACCATGAGGTCATGATGCGCGGTACCTTCGCCAACGTCCGGCTGAAGAATGTTTTGGCGCCGGGGACCGAAGGGGGCGTGACGGTACATCTGCCGGATAAGAAGCAGATGTCGATCTACGACGCCGCCATGCTGTATCAAAAGGAGGGCGTTTCTTTAATTGTGATCGCTGGCAAAGAATACGGAACCGGCTCGTCCCGCGACTGGGCGGCCAAGGGACCGCGTCTCCTCGGCATCAAAGCGGCGATTGCGGAGAGCTTCGAGCGTATTCACCGCAGTAATCTGATCGGCATGGGGATCGTGCCCTTGCAGTTCAAGCCCGGCGAGAACCTCAAGTCCCTCGGTTTAACCGGATTCGAAAAGTTCGATGTCGTTGGCATCTCGGCCGGACTCAAGCTGCGACAGGAACTTACCGTCAAAGCGACCACCGACGACGGCAAGCTCACGGAGTTCAAGGTCATCTGCCGCATCGACACCCCGGCGGAACTGGATTACTACCGGCACGGAGGAATTTTGGAGTATGTGCTGCGGCAGTTGCTGCAGAATTTAGCAGTTTCGAGGATGCGAGTATTGGAGTTAATTCGAGATCTGAACCCGAAATTCGAGAGACTTACGGTAATGAGACGACGAGAAGCGCTGGCGACCATCGGCAAAACATCGCTGGCGATCCTGGCCGGAACTCATCCATCGATCATTCCGAACTTGCAAGGTGCTGAGAGGCCCGCTATGACGACACCCAACCACATCCGGCATTACACCGCCAATAATCCCGGCATCATGACTTTACAGGGGACAAACCAATACGTTGTCGGTAAAGAGAGCGTGCTGGTGATTGACGTGGCGCTGAGCGCGGACTCGAACATGGACGGAATCATCGAGCAAGCAGAGGCGATGGGTGCGAAGAAGATCGAGAAGATTCTGCTGACGCATATTCATAGCGACCACTGCGGCGGCGCCCTGGCCTTGAGAAAACGCTGCGGCGCGAAGCTGGGCATTCATCGCTCCCGCGCGGGGTATCTCGGCGGCGAGGACTTTCAATACGGCGACAACGATCGGATTGCATTTGGGGGAGGCGAGCTGCGAGTGCTTCACACGCCGGGCCATGAATCCGGCCACTGTTGTTTCTATGAGTCGGGGGACAAGGTGCTGTTTAGCGGCGACAATATTCTCGGCTACGGCACGGCTGTGATTCGCCCGCCGGATGGCAACATGACGGACTACCTGAGCTCCCTGGAGCGATTGCTTGATTTCAATATCAACTTGATCCTACCCGGTCATGGCCCTCTCGTCGGCAAGCCCGAGGCGAAGATTAAGGAATACATCGAGCATCGTGTAATGCGCGAAAAGCAGGTGCTCGACGCATTGCGCAAAGGGCGCAACACCATTGGTGATATCACCGAAATGATTTACGTGGGTGTTTCGCCTGCTCTCCAGCGGGTCGCGGAGTTTTCTGTCCAAGCGCACTTGGAAAAGCTGATGAGGGAGGGCCGGGTGAAAAACGAGGGCGGACGCTATCTGCTTCTAAGAGACACCTGAGTCGGTCCTCTAACCGAGTCGAAGGGGATGACGGACTCGGTCTCCGTGTCCAAATGCTTCCGATGGCGAAGCGAAAAACAGTTCGGGCCGCCAGCCGGACAAGAACATCCACCTACTTCTCCACGATAATGACCGGGAGGCCTGCTTGTGACAGCTGGCGTGCCCGTTCTTCGGCGGCGTTACGATTGGAGAAGGTTCCCAACTGAACCCGATAATAGGTGGCATCCTTTGCTTGCAGCGGGACGATGAAAACTTCCGCATAAGAACTCGCGAGCCTGTCGCGCAGTTGTTGTGCATTCTCGATTTGGGAGAAAGATCCCAATTGCAAGGTATAGTCGAGAGAAGTGCGAATCGATTGAATGCCATTGGGACCGTCGATCACTTCAACGCGCACCGGGATCGTGCCGGGACCGATCATCCCGAGAGCTTTTCCTGCTCCATAGGAGAGGTCAATAATTCTACCCTTGGCAAAGGGACCGCGGTCGTTGATCGTGACTTCGGCGGAGCTGCCGGTTTCGAGATTAGTGACCATGACGCGAGTGCCGAGGGGTAATGTCTGGTGCGCTGCGGTCAGATCGTTCTGATCGTAGATGGCTCCACTAGCGGTCGCTTTCCCATGAAAACCTGGGCCGTACCAAGATGCGATGCCCGTCTGGCTAACGCGGCCCGCGGAGGCCGGTGCGGGCGGCAACTTGACTCTAGACGGGGGCAGGGAACAGGCGGCGAGAAACAAGAACGGCAGGAAAAGCCACACAGACAGAGCATGAGATCGCAGAAGATTCAGCGATAGATTTCGTCGTGGTGCGGGTTCCTCGAACATGGAAGCCCGGATTATAGCGAAAGAAGAAAAAGGAAAAAAGCCATCAACAGCGAAATGATTTTAGGATTCGGATAACAGCAGTCCGACTTGCATGGCGCCGTCGTCACGGTCCGGCACGGCTAGGTGATCCTTAGAGGGGATGAGTGTGCCAAAGACGATGTCGGCTAGCGGCAACACCACATTGAGATTATTGAAGTGTCGTTTGTGATGCATGTGGTGATGGGAGTCCAGCCAACGGAACCAGGCCGTCGTTTCCAACCAGCGTCGTTTGGGAATATGCATGCAGTAATGGAGATATTCATAAAGGAAATAATAGAGGGAAAGCGCCGACAAGGCGCCTACGAATAGGTCTGCTTCCAACACCTTTTGTAGCCAAAGAACGACGGGCGTGTGAAGCAAGATAATAAAAGGCGCGTTCCACCAGGCAAAGCGCACCTTTTGGATAACCTTCGCGTCGGGAAGAAAATACTGGGCGCCGGTCCGAAAAAGGCCGTGGTGAACCAACGCATGGGCGCGAAACGGATATCGCCAAAGCGGCATGTGCATCAAATATTTATGCAGGGTCCACTCGAAGAAACTCGCATACACGAGGAAACAGAGGAAAGCTGTTGTCTCGCTGATGAGGATGGTCATTGAACTCCTTTCAATCGCCCACACTGCGGTTATCCCTGCTTCTGCGCCTACAGAATAGAGTTCCGCCGCAGGCTGAGGTGGCAAGAATGTCTGGGAATCGCTTCGCAGGGAGAGGTCTATTAGACTCTTGAGCCGCTTCCGTCGCTATTTCAGACTGGATGATAAATTCAGAGAGCAATGTACGTGTTTTTTTTAAAGTCGTCAATCAAATCTCCAAACATTCCAAACATTAAGTCTTCGATTACGCCCGGTTTACGCAGCGGAGGCTTTGTGGTAGTTTAACGCAACTAATTCAGGGAGTTGTTGTTTATGTCCGGTCATTCGAAATGGAGCACCATCAAGCACAAAAAGGCGGCCAAGGACGCAAAGAAGGGAAGGCTCTTCACCAAGCTCATCAAGGAAATTACGGTGGCGGCTCGGGTGGGCGGCGGTGACATCAACTCCAACCCGCGTTTGCGCACGGCCGTGATCACGGCAAGAACCAACAGTATGCCGGGAGACAACATTGAGCGGGCGATCAAAAAGGGCACGGGAGAATTGGAAGGCGTCTCATACGAAGAAATCCAGTACGAAGGATACGGCCCGGGAGGCGCGGCCATCTTGGCGCAGGTGTTGACGGACAACAAAAACCGTACGGTCTCTGAGATACGGCGCTTGTTTGTCAAACACGGGGGAAATTTGGGAGAGACCGGTTGTGTGGCGTGGATGTTTGACAAAAAAGGTGTCATCACGGTGGAAAAATCACAAATCGATGAAGACCGCTTGATGGGTTTGGTGCTAGAAGCGGGTGGAGAAGATGTCAAGGACGAGGGTGATCTATTTGAAGTCGTGACCCAACCGGAGGACTTCGAAAGAGTCAAAGAAACACTCGACCGGGAAAAGATAGCTCTTGCTAGCGCGCAAATCACGATGGTCCCGAAAAATACGGTCACCGTCGGCGAAAAGCATGTGGAACAGATTCTCAAGTTGACCGAAGAGCTCGAGGATCATGATGACGTGCAAAACGTTTCGGCAAATTTTGATATCCCCAGCGAGTACCTCGAAAAGGCGAGCTGATGGAGAGAGCCCCGGACCGTTCGGCTCGCCGGGCCGTGATGAGTCGCAGAATCCTGGGCATCGATCCGGGATCGGTGGTGACCGGATGGGGCATCGTCGAGGCGGTCGGAAATTCCTTGAGTCATGTGGCCTGTGGCACCATCGCGACCGTCGGTGCCCAAGGGCAAGGGGCTCGGTTAAGCCGCATCTACAGAGGCATTCAGGAAATCATCGTGCGTTATCGTCCGCACGGAGTCAGTCTGGAAAAGGTTTTTTTTGCGCGCAATCCGCAAAGCGCTCTTAAACTCGGCCAAGCGCGCGGCGTGGCCTTGCTGGCGGCCGCAGAAAACCAACTGGATGTCTACGAATACAGTTCAAACGAGATCAAGTCGGCGGTGGTCGGGTATGGCCATGCGACCAAAGAGCAAGTGCAGAAAATGATCGCGGCGCTTCTCCATGTTTCAGAGAAGATGGCCGCCGATGCCGCCGATGCTTTGGCGGCCGCGGTTTGTCACGTTCATCGGCAGGCCTTTCAAGCCCGTATCGTAGAAGCTGCGCCGGACTGGCGGCCTGCGGTGCGCCGGCGCAGGGTGCCATAAGCGGCTCCGGTGATTGGGGAAGCCCTGTCCTGAGAGAAATCCAAGATTCACTGTGATTGCGCAAATTAGCGGAACCCTGGCGCATAAGTGGCCGGGAGAAGTCGTCGTCGATGTCGGGGGCGTCGGCTATCAGATATTTATCCCGCTCAACGTTTTCTATCGACTGCCGGACGTGGGCGGTTCCGTCAGTCTTTACATTCATACTCATCTAAGGGAAGATGCGCTGCAGTTGTTCGGCTTTCGGGCAGCGGAAGAAAAACAGGTCTTTCTGTTGCTTATCGGCGTTTCCGGCATCGGTCCCAAGTTGGCCGTCAATATTCTTTCTGGAATTCCGGCGGAGGAATTGGTACAGGCGGTCAAGGATGGCGATCAGCTGCGGCTGGTGTCGATACCGGGAGTCGGCAAAAAGCTCGCGGAACGTATGATCGTCGAACTCCGAGATAAATTCACGACGCTGCAGTCTCGGCCATCAGAAGCGGTTACTCAAAGCAATGATTCTCAACTCATTCAGGATGCGGTGTCGGCGCTGGTCAATCTGGGTTATAGAAAAGCGGAAGTCGAGAAAAACGTGCGCGAGATGAGCCAGACGGGCAAACGGACTTTGGAAGAAGTGATCAAGGACGTGCTCCGGCGAATGAGCCGCTAGAACCCGCTATGCCGAAACTTGACGACAGGAGCGAGACCTCGATGCCGGCGCGACCCGTGGCGCCCAAGCTGGCCGAGGACGATGCCAACTATGACGTGAACTTGCGGCCTCGCGGTTTCGATGAATACGTCGGTCAGGAACAGGTGAAGGAGAATCTTAAAGTCGCGATTGCCGCGGCCCGCGGGCGCAACGATGTGTTGGATCATATTTTGTTTCATGGACCGCCGGGGTTGGGCAAGACATCGCTCGCCTACATTATCTCGCGGGAGATGGGCGTGAACATCAAAGCGACCTCGGGGCCGGTGGTGGAGCGCCCGGGCGATCTTGCCGCGCTGCTCACGAATCTCGAAGACGCCGATATACTTTTTATCGACGAGATTCACCGGCTGAACCACGTGGTGGAGGAGGTTCTTTACCCGGCCATGGAAGATTACCAGATCGATATCATGATAGGTCAGGGTCCTGCGGCCAGGTCGATGAAGCTGCCTTTAAAGCCGTTTACTTTGATCGGGGCAACGACGAGATCCGGTCTTCTTACCTCGCCGCTGCGCGATCGCTTTGGACAAATTTTTCGGCTGGACTTCTATTCCACTCAAGCCCTGGCACAAATCCTTAGGCGATCCGCCTCCATTCTGGGTGTCGCCGCAGAAGACGAGGGCACGACCGAGATCGCGCGCCGGTCCCGTGGCACTCCGCGAATCGCGAACCGGCTCTTGCGCCGGGTGCGCGATTTTGCCCAGGTCAAGGCGAGTGGCACGATCACGAAATCCGTTACCCAAGAAGCTCTGCAAATGTTGGAAGTTGACCCCATCGGTCTCGACAAAATGGACACGATGCTCCTCTTAACCTTGATCGACAAGTTTTCGGGCGGCCCTGTTGGAATTGAAACACTGGCGGCGGCGATCGGAGACGAAAAGGACACGATCGAGGACGTGTACGAGCCGTTCTTGATTCAAGCGGGGTTTCTCAAGCGAACGCCTCGCGGCCGGGTGGCGACGGAGCTGGCCTACGAACATTTCGGGCGCAACCCCGCATCGCCAAAAGGAACCAGTTCGAAGAATCAACCCAGCCTGTTTTGAAATGGGTTGCGCGGCAGTAACAAAATAACGACGGGCGAAATACGCAAATGACCGGATTGGGTAAGACGCTGATCTATATCGGAATCGTGTTGATCATTCTTGGACTGATCGTTTCGATGGCTGGCAAGATTCCCTGGTTGGGGCATCTTCCGGGCGATATCACCATCCAACGGGATCGGTTCACCTTCTATTTCCCATTGACCACCTGTATCCTTATCAGTGTGATTATAACGCTTGTCCTTTATTTCTTTAGACGGTAAAATTTGGCTGTCTTTTTCTCTCCTTAGAAAGTCTGCTCATGGAAAGTTCGGGCACCGTCGAGTCGATCGAGGCACGCCTCAAGCTGGAGGAAGCCAAGCGCCGCAAACGTGAGGGTTGGGTGATCCTTGCCACTACCCTCATGGTATTGGCGTTTGCGTTTTTTGAAGTGCAGTTGCCCGAGACGGCGCCAGAGTACTCTTTGGGCAACAATATCGCTTTCTTTCTCTTGATCAATGTGAACGTTATCCTCCTGGCGCTGCTGGTTTTTCTCGTTGTCCGCAACTTGGTCAAACTTGTCTTCGAACGCAAGAGAAGGATCCTGGGTTCACGCCTACGGGTGCGGCTAGTATTGGCATTTGTTGCGCTATCGCTTGTGCCCACGTTGCTGTTGTTCGTCATTGCGGGCGGATTCGTTACCCGTTCTTTTGAAAGATGGTTTGATCTTCAGGTGGAAAACGCGCTGCAAGGCTCCTTGGAGATCGGCCAGACTTATTATCAAAATTCGGCCAACAATGCCTTGTTCTATGCGCGGCAGCTGAGTCAACGCATGACTCGAGAGGGGCTCTTCGAGGCTCATCGACTTGGCGAGCTCAAGGAGTTCATCCAAAACAAACAGCAGGAGTATAACCTCGGAACCGTTGAATTGTTCTCGCCTGACTATCGATCACTGGTTGTCGCGTTCAACGAACAAGTACCGACGGGAGTCACCATCAAACCTGAAAAGGAGTTTCTGAATCGGGCGCTCCGGGGTCTGGAAGTGACGCGAACCCAAGCGTTTGGAGAAGGGGACATTATCCGTGGAGGCGTTCCGATCTATAGTGGGGACAAGCGCGTGCTCGGAGTCGTGGTGGTCGACTATTATGTGCCCAAAAGCATCACTAAAAGAGCCTTGCAAATTTCCCGTTCCTACGAACAGTACAAACATTTGATGTTTCTCAAGGCGCCGATCAAAAATAGCTATATTTTGACCCTTCTCCTCATCACGTTGGTGATTATCTTCGCGGCCACCTGGTGTGGGCTTTATCTTGCCAAAGGCATCACGGTCCCGATCCAAAAACTTGCGGAAGGAACCCATGAAGTTGCCCAGGGAAACTGGGACTACAAAATCGATTCCGGAGGAGACGATGAGATTGGGACTTTGGTGGAATCGTTCAACCAGATGACCCGGGATCTCAAGCAGATCAATTTAGAACTGGAACAGAGAAAGCGCTTTGTGGAGACGCTTCTCGCCAATATCACGGCAGGCGTGATCGCGGTGGATCCCGCGGGAAGAATTACGACGTGGAACAAGACCGCCGAGGAGATGTTGGGAGTCGAGGCGGTGGGCGTGCTCGGAAGAAATCAGGAAGAGGTCTTTCAGGGCGGACGGCTCCAAGTCATGCGCGACATCCTGGAAAGCGTGAAAGACCGGGAGAGCGTGGAGCGCCAAATTAAGATTCCTTTACCGGACCAATTGCTTACCGTGGTGGTGACGGCGGCAACCTTGCGCGACGATGAGGGAAAGACCATGGGGGTCATGATCTTCCTCGAGGACATTACCCAGATTCAAAAGGTGCAGAGAATGGAGGCCTGGCGCGAAGTCGCGCGGCGCATTGCTCATGAGATCAAAAATCCGCTGACGCCCATCCAATTGTCCGCCGAGCGGCTCCGAAAACGGTACGCCAAATTGCTCGAGGGCAACGGTGCGGTTTTGGATAAGTGTACTTCGACCATCATCCAGCAGGTGGACGAGCTGAAAAATCTCGTCAATGAATTTTCTCATTTCGCTCGATTGCCTGCGGCCCACCTCACCACTAACGACCTGAACGCGATCGTTCAGGAGTCTCTGTTTCTCTTCAAGGAAGGGCATGACAAACTCCACTTCCAATTTCGCAACGGAGATATCCCGCCGCTCGAATTGGACCGGGAACAGATCAAACGAGTGATTATCAATTTATTGGACAACGCGGTGGCGGCCGTAGGAGAAAATGGCGAAATCAGGATGACCACGAGTCATGATCCCTCTCGGGGAGTCGTCTTTTTAGAGGTCGCGGATAATGGCTGTGGTGTGGCGCCGGAAGTAAGAACCAGAATTTTCGAGCCTTATTTTTCCACCAAAAAGAATGGCACTGGTTTGGGACTCACCATCGTCAGCCAGATCATCGAAGATCACCGGGGCTACATCCGGGTGCGACCCAATGAACCCCAGGGGACCCGGTTGACGATCGAGTTTCCCGTGCCAACGGAGAGTCAGCTTGTCGAGAACAGGAAGAAGGCAATGCATTCTTAGATGAATTTAGGAAGGCGATGAAAGAACGGCCGGCACAGAAAACGATACTGATCGTCGATGACGAGGACAAAGTTCGGGAGTCGGTCCGAGAAGTTTTGACCGACGAGGGCTATCGCGTTGTGGACACCGCCGACGGCGCTCGCGTGCTTGAATTGATTGAACGGGAAAAGCCCGGGCTCGTGCTGCTGGATATTTGGATGCCGCAGATTGACGGCATCGATCTGCTTAAGCAGATTAGGAGCAAGGAGCCCGCGATCCACGTAGTCATGATTTCAGGCCATGGGAATATTCACACGGCGGTGACGGCGACCAAATTCGGAGCGTTCGATTTTATCGAGAAGCCGCTGTCTTTAGATGCACTGCTGTTGACGGTGCAGCGGGCCTTAGGTGACTATTCGCCGCGCCGCTCCAAAGGGGTCACCGGTAACGGAGGCAGAAAATCGAAAACCGGGAAGCGCCCACCGGCGACAGCAAGACGCGGAAACTCGAATCCATCCATCAAGCAACGCACCTTGAAGAAGAGTGTTGTGACATCGGGGCAAGGACTTCACTCGGGAATGAAGACCGGTCTTATTCTCCACCCGCTACCGCCTAATAGTGGGATTCTCTTCACCGGCATTTCTGGTGATGTGCAGGTACCCGCCCACCTGGATCATGTGGGATCGACCGGATATGCGACTTCACTCCGCGCCAAGGGGTTTGCCGTGGGGACGGTGGAGCATTTATTGGCCGTGCTGCATAGTTACGGTATCACCAATCTGCTCGTCAAGGTTCAAGGGGAGGTTCCGATCCTGGATGGTTCCGCCCTGGAGTTCTGTAACCTCATTGACGACGTCGGCGTGCAGGAAGAAAGGGAGGAATGGTCCGAAATAGTGGTTGATCGACCGTATCGAATCGGGAGCCCCGGGGGTGAGTCGATCACCGTCGAGCCTGCGGAAGTCTTCTCGGTGCATTATGTTTTGAATTATCCCAAGCCGGTGGGCATCCAAGAGCATACTTACACCCACAGAGGTCCCACCTTGTTTAAGGAAGAAATCGCGCCGGCCCGAACCTTCGGCTTTTTGAGGGACGTCGAACAGCTGCAACAAGCCGGCTTGGTTAATGGCGGCAAGCTCAACAATTGCATCCTCATTGATGACGAGAAAATCGTCAATACGGATCTACGATTCCCCAACGAGTTAGCGCGCCACAAGATCCTCGATATTATGGGTGACTTTTACTTACTCGGGAAGCCGGTTCGAGGTGCCATTACCGCTCACATGACGGGCCACTCCGACAATATTGCCCTGCTGCGAGAGCTGCGAAGCGGGATGGGTCTTTAGCAGAGATCGGCAACTTTGCGCTCTCTGCACCCTTTCCAAACAACAAAAATATGGTCTCTTCTGTCTCTTTTCCACGACTCTTTACAGTGGGCGAAGCGAATGTGCTGCTGCCCACGGTGCGTAGGTTGATGGAAAGGATCGAGGAAAATATCAAGCGACTGAGAAACCAAAGCAAAACCATCATCCGCGATGAACAACTCGATCCAGACGCCATGGATTTCATGGACCGATTGCAGGAACATAATGAAATTGCTCGGATCGTGGCAGAAGTCAAAGGCTGGGTGGAAGAGATCCAAAGCTATGGTTGCATCTGCAAGGGAGTGGAACAGGGTCTCGTCGATTTCCCGTGCCTACTAGGGACGGAAGTGGTGTTTCTCTGCTGGCAGTTGGGTGAGCCGACCGTCAGCTATTGGCACCGGATCGAAGACGGCTTTGCGGGGCGCCGCGCCTTGCTTGATGTCGAGAAAACGGAATCCGATAAGAAGAGTCCTTACCACTAATCGGTCCGTCAATTTTCCGTTCATCTCCAATCGTGCTTGTTTCGATTCAATCGGTCGGTAGGTTGGGAGGTTTTATGATCGCCCAGGATGAAGACGCGCTATCGCTCCGGGTCAAAGACGAAGCACAGCGCCTGGGTTTTGAGTTGGTCGGAATTTCGCCGGTCAAACTTCCGCCCCATGAGGAGTCGTTCGCCGAGTGGCTGCGGCGGGGCTTCTCGGGACAGCTGGACTATATGAAACGAACCGAGGATCTACGACGTGATCCCCATCGACTCGTCCCTTGGGCGGTGTCCGTTATCTCGGTCGGAATGAATTATTATACGCCTTTTTCCCGCCCGCGAGCGTCGGATCAGCCAAAGGGTTGGATTTCCCGTTACGCGTGGGGCGATGATTACCATACTCTAATCAAAAACCAGTTGGAGTCTCTCCTCAACGGCATTCGACGGATTTGGAACGGACCCGTGGAAGGAAAAGTCTTTGTGGATTCCGGTCCGGTGCTGGAGCGGGAGTTTGCCGGCATCGCGGGTGTCGGCTGGATCGGCAAAAACACCCATCTCATTTCCCCCCAAAGGGGCTCGTGGTTTTTTTTGGGAGAACTTTTCCTCAGCATACCGCTCGGTTATGATCGGCCGATTCGCGATCGGTGTGGAAAATGCGATCTGTGTTTGAAAGCCTGCCCCACAGGGGCTTTCGTGGGACCCTACGTGCTGGACGCGCGCCGCTGCATTTCCTACTTGACAATTGAGCTCAAAGGCCTGATGCCTCGCCATCTTCGTCCGCTTGTAGGAAATCACATCTTTGGCTGCGACATCTGTCAAGAGATCTGTCCGTATAACGTAAAGGCTCCACCAACCCGGGAAAAGGCGTACGCTCCAAGAGAGGGACTGTATGCACCCGATCTGATTCCCTTGCTGTCTCTAGATGAAGAGGAGTTTCGGCACAGATTTCGTGGCAGCCCGATCCTTCGCGCAAAGCGAAAGGGATTATTGCGCAATGTTGCGGTTGCTCTCGGGAATACGAGAAGCCGTGCGGCCACGCCTGCGTTGATTCGGGCGCTCGATGATGAAGAAATGCTAGTGCGAGCCCACGTCGCTTGGGCGTTGGGTCAGATCGGTTCGCCAGAGGGAATGAACGCACTGGAAAAAAGGTTGCGCATCGAGAGCGATCCCACGGTCCGGATCGAAATCGAGGATGCGATCACGGAAGCCAAGAAGACCGTTAGCCCCGTTCCGAGCGTACAAGAATGATCGTGCGTTCACGCTATGACGGCGCCCAACGTCCGGGGCGGCTTAGGTCTTTAGTCAGCCTGCGGTTGGCTGGGCTGGCGTGACCAAGGCTTTGGCCAAGAGTTGTACCACGTTGCTGGGGATCCGCTTCATTCGTCCATCCGCATCGACGCAGGCGTGCTTCGTCGATCCCAACGCCAACGCCGCGCTGTCACCTTCCCGTGAGATTGTATAATCGAAATTCAGCGTGGCGCGGCCGACGGACGAGAGTTGAGTTGCAATCGTGATGACGTCATCGTAGCGAGCTGATTGGAAGTAGCGACAGGAAACTTCGGTTACAGGAAAATGAAACCCTTGCTCTTCGATTGTTTTGTAGGGAAGACCGATTTGGCGCAGAAATTCCGATCGGCCCTTTTCAAACCACCGAAGATAATTTGCGTAATAGACGACGCCCATCTGGTCGGTGTCTCCGTAGATGACGCGATCGGTTGTGACGATTTTATGGTTTGCGCCGAGTTGCCCCATCAACCATACTCCTAGTTCTTTTTTCGCCCGTTCTCAATCTACGTAGGAAGCCGCTCCGTCTTGACAAGGCAAAGGGATCTATGGTTTAAAACTTTCGCATTTGCGTAACGATTGCTTGACCCCATCGGTACAAATCGAGCGCCTATTTTCCCTCGACGAGAAGGAGGACAAAGAATGAAGGGTTCAGCCAACTACGTCATCGGATCTATTGCCGCATTCCTAGTGGCGGTTGGAATGCTGGCTTGCACATCGGTACAGGAGCAACCGAAGCCGGCGGCGCCCGCCGTCGCCCAACAAACGACGCCGACTACCGGAAAGGAAGAGCCGAGCAAACAGGAGTCCAGCAAGACGGGGACAAAAGCGACCAAAACGAAGGTTGTCGAGGTGGAAGGTGTGATCAGCAGCGTTGGCCAGCGCACCATCACCTTTCAAGTTGAGCGTAAGGGGAAAGTCCGAGAAGAGGTCGTGGGTGTTGACGACAAGACTAGTATCGAGAAGGCCGGAAACAGAGTTAAATTAAGAGACTTGCAGGAGACAGATAAGGCGTTGATTAACTACGAGCCGGATGCCTATACACCGGCGTTGGCGATCAAGGTTGTCGGCCAAGGTAAAATACAGAAAGTCGGCGGGGACGACTAGGAGCGGTAGCGATCCGATCGATCTCCCGCGATTATATCCAGATCAAAAGACTGCTCATCTCTTAATATCCTAAACGAGATTCGCTCTCCCGGGCGCTTTTTCCACATCTCTTGGTAAAGCTCAGGTCGAGAGCGGATCTCCTTTTTTTCTACACCGATAATAATATCGCCTTCTTTAAGGCCGTATCTTTCGGCCGGCCCGCCGGCTACTATTCCTCCGACGACGACGTGCCCGGCCAAAGGTTGGGGATAAAATCCCAGCCAGGGCCTTCGCGGGCGGCTCCGAACGTGCCCGTACTGTTTCATTTCCGAAGCATGCTGTAGATAGCAATCGATGGGAATTGCCAGAGAGAACTTAGCGATCTCAGTTAGATTCAGCGAGACGACGCCGATGATTTCGCCTCTAAAGTTGGCCAGCGTGCCTCCCCCGAAACCTGGATTGGGTGCCGTGAGACGAATGGTTTTTTCGAGCATGTATTCCCAATGGCCGTCGTAGCAGTCCATGGAACTCACATAACCGCCGCTAACCCGGCGAGCGGCCTGGCCACTACTGGCGATGATGACCGCAGGCTGACCCAATGCGACTGAATCTAACCCCGCGGGCTTGAGAAAAGGCAGTCCTCGCGCGGGAATTTTGACCAGCGCAAGCCCGGTTTCTTGATCCTGAGCGGCCAACGCGCCGGGATACTGCTCCCCGTCCGGCAAGGTTACCGTGATGGACGCTGCCCCTACGGTGACATAGTGGACGGTTAAAATGTAACCATCCGGGTCGATGATGGTGCCTGAACCGCCTCGCTCGGTTCCCAGATTGCGGGTGGACGGGTGATTGTCCGGGACGGTAACTTGAATATCTGCCGTTGCGGGCAAAACCGAATGGATCAAACCAATATGGCCGTTCAAAGCCGTGCTCCTTCAGCGCCATGAATGCTTGGGGGCACTAATTCCAGGAATTTGCCCTGCCAACTGTCTCGTTCTTCCAGCTCTTTGTAGATCGCGTTGTGCACGCCGATCTTGTTAATCGACCATTCTGGAGCGACGGTAATTGCGCGGTAAGTTTCGCCGGTCAAACGGTGCACAACAATTTCCGGGTCGAGACGTTCAAGGAAATCAACGACGAGTCTAACATATTCCCCTCGACTAAAAAGGGTAAAGCCACCCGCGCTGTACAATTTTTCCAGGACGGTATTCTTGATGACATGGAGGTTGTGCAGTTTGATGCCGTCGATCTTCAGCCCATTCAACAACGAGGGCGTTTGAAGGATTTCCGACCGGCTTTCTTGTGGGAAACCTAGGATCAAATGGACGCAAAGCCGCAGTCCTCGTTGTTTGCAGCGCTGGACGGTTTCGACGAACTCCCTTAGCCCATGGCCGCGGTTCACCCACCGGAGCGTTCGGTCTTGCATCGACTCAAGGCCAAGCTCCAACCAAAGGTAAGTTTGGTGCGAGAAATCCGTTAGAAGGTCGAGGATATCCTCGGGTAGGCAATCAGGCCGAGTGGCCACGGAGAGGCCGACGACCCCGCGGAAGTCTAGGGCTTCGCGATACAGCTTTTCTAGTCTAGAGACCGAACCATAAGTATTCGTGTAACTCTGAAAGTAGGCGATGAATTTCTCGGCTCGATGACGTCGTTGAATCGCTACCGCCCCGCGCTCCAGTTGTTCCGTGACCGAAGCGTGAGGTTGATAATTCTGGGAGGTGTGGCTGGCATTGTTACAGTAAATACATCCGCCCACGGCTACCGTTCCATCCCGATTCGGACAGGTAAAATCTAATCTCAAGCCAATTTTGTAGACACGCGCATCAAAAGTGTCTTTCAGTAAGCGATTATAAGAATTATAACGCTTCCCGTGCCATCGGTTGCCTAGTGTGATAGGAAAATTCATGATGTGGACTGAGGATGGGTTAACAAAAAGCCGGTCAATACTCAAGAGAATTACCTCGTGCGGGTTGTGCTTTCAAAGGAGGTAGGGTCGTAGGTTCTTCTCTAGATTCACTGCATAGCTGGCTTGGCGATGCTGAGACTTTGGAAGTGGTTAATAAATCACGGGCTTTTTCGAGCTGGGTGGTTGACTTGGCTTGACAATAAAACTCCATTGAATATATTCTTACCAGCAGGCTTCTTGTCCGCCGATGAAAATTCCCGTCGACGACATTACTGAATCCGCCAAAGAGATTAGCTTTTCCGAACGCATTGAGGAACTAAACGATCTCTACAAAAATAGCCCGTTTCGGGAGTTTGGATTTCCTCGGTTTGTGGAGGTCAATCTAGTCTATTATCGATCCGGCCAAGATATTTTCTTCAAAGGTTGGTTGGACGGGACGCTTGAGGGGGGTTGTAGCCGTTGTTTGAGGCGTTACTCGTTTCCATTAAACAAGGAATTTGACTTTGTACTCAGCCCAGATCCGTCTGAACCGGGGCGTAAGACTGAAGAGCTGGATCGGGAAGACCTGGGATTGAGCTATTATTCCGCAGATGAAATTGATCTCGCGCCTCTCCTAAGAGAACAGGTCATGTTGGCTCTGCCGACCCGGCCGCTGTGTTACGAAAGCTGCCGCGGGCTTTGCGATAGTTGCGGCGCCGACCTCAACAAGGAGACTTGCGCCTGCATCAGCTCCACGGATGATCCGCGGATGGCGATTTTTCGAACTCTCAAAGTCGGTCGTTAAGTTCACGTCAACATTTGTTCCGCTGTCGCTGAGCGACGGGGAAAGATAGGACTAAGAAAATGCCAGTACCGAAGAGAAGAACTTCAAAAAGAGTAAAAAACCAACGGCGATCCCACGATGCGCTGACCGCTCCCCAGTGGAGCACCTGTCCGAAGTGCGGAGAAACGGTTCTGCCGCACCGTGCCTGCGGTAGTTGCGGTTTCTACCGAGGTCGAATCGTGATAAAGACCGAAGAGAGTTAACTCACCTTTCCGACTCGCATATGCTAAAAATCGCTGTCGACGCCATGGGCGGGGACCATGCTCCCCAGGTTGTGGTAACGGGTGCCTTATTGGCCGCCCAAGAGTTCGGCATAGATCTTGTCTTAGTGGGTGACAAGGATTCCGTCGAACGCGAATTGGCGCGGCATCCTGCGAAATCGTCCTCGGTTCAGGTTGTCCATGCTTCTCAAATGATCGCTATGGAAGAGTCTCCGAGTTCTGCGCTCAAGAAAAAGGACTCCTCCATGAAGATCGCTTTTGAGATGATGAAACGCGAAGAGGTTCAGGCCGTGGTGAGCGCGGGGAATTCCGGTGCCATGATGGCAACGGGGATGTTTGTCATGGGCAGGTTGCCGCAGGTCGCTCGACCCGCAATCTTGATCGTTGTGCCGGGCCTGTCGAAGGGGACGGTCATTATCGACGCCGGCGCCAATGTCGACTGCAAACCGCATCATCTGGTTCAGTTTGCCTTTATGGGCGCGATCTACGCTGAGAAAGTGCAGGGGATCGCCAGTCCGCGCATCGGGGTCTTGAGTAACGGCGAGGAAGAAGGAAAGGGAAACGATCTCACCCGAACCGTCAGCGAGGAGCTTTCAGCGACCGCATTGAACTATATCGGCTATGTAGAGGGGCGGGATGTTTTCAACGGCAAAGTCGATGTGATCGTCTGCGATGGATTCACCGGCAACATAGCCCTGAAGACCATGGAAGGGGTTGCGAGTTTCGCGGGAGACGTGTTGAAAGAAGCTTTTCAGAAGAATCTTGCCAGTCGGCTGGGATATTTCATGAGTCGTAATTCGCTGCGAGAAGTTTATCGGCGCCTGGACTATGCTGAGTATGGGGGCGCTCCCTTGCTCGGGCTGGATGGGATCGGGATTGTGGCTCATGGCGGGTCGAGTCCGCGGGCCATCAAAAATGCTATTCGCGTCGCCAAGGAAGCGGTTCAACAGGATATCAACGGTCATATCAGCCAGGTGCTCGCCGATGCGGGCGGCGGCAATGATAAGAAGGATGGCCTGCCGAGAAAAATTTGGCAACGAATCAAGTCGAAGATCGACTCCCTAGGTGACAAACCGAGCGCCGAGGTCGAAACAGAGGAACGGCAAGGTGAAGCCAAGCGTTAAAGTTGCCTTCGTTTTTCCGGGACAGGGTTCTCAATATGTGGGAATGGGGAAGGAGCTTCATGCACAATTTGCGGCTGCCCGGCGAGTGTTTTCGGAAGCGGATGAGGCTCTGGGCTTTCCGCTAAGTCAACTTTGTTTCAGTGGGCCCGACTCCGATCTCAAGCTCACTGAGAATACCCAACCGGCTATCTTGACAGTCTCACTCGCTGCTCTGCGTGTGTTTGAGTCAGAAACCCCGCTGAGGCCCGACTTTGTGGCTGGTCACAGTCTCGGAGAATACACGGCACTGGTTTGTGCCGGGGCACTCAGCTTCCAGGACGCGGTAAGAGTCGTGCGTGAGCGGGGTAGGCTCATGCAACAGGCAGTACCTCCTGGTACGGGCAGTATGGCGGTGATTTTAGGATTGGGGATGGAAGTTGTTCGGTCCCTTTGTGAAGCAGTCAGCAATGGCGAGGTGGTGGCACCGGCCAATTACAACGGAGGCGGACAAATTGTTATTGCCGGCTCTAAAGCGGCCGTGAACCGAGCGATGTCGATCGCCAAGGAGCGGGGCGCGAAGAGAGCCTTGCATTTGCCTGTAAGCGCTCCCTTTCATTGCCAGCTCATGCGTCCGGCTGCGGAAGGACTAAGGAAGGTTTTGGACGATGTCACTGTTCATCCTCTTTCGATGGGTGTCGTAACCAACGTCGAGGCGGATGTGAACCTGGACACCGGCCGTGTGAAGTCTCTATTGATAGAACAGGCTGTGCAGCCGGTACGGTGGGAAGAATCGGTCCGCAAACTTGAAAGTCTCGGTTGTGCTCGCATCTGGGAGATCGGACCGGGAAAGGTGCTCAGAGGGTTGATCAACCGTATCAGTCCGGCGCTGCTACTCGATAATTTTGAGTCTCCGCAAGATCTTGGCAAACTCTCTCCAGAAGAGCTCACATGATTCTAAAAGATCAAATTGGCATAGTCACAGGCGGAAGCCGGGGCATCGGGCGGGCGGTTGTTTTGGCGCTCGGGCGCCTGGGGGCTCACGTGATCATCAACTATCGAGGCAATCAAACGGCAGCCCAGGGGACCTTACAGGAACTGGTCAACCAGGGTGGGCATGGCGAGATCAGTCAGTTTGATGTTTCAAATGAAAATCAGATAGCAGAGGCGATCAAGAAAATCGTTGACCATCATAAAAAAATTGATATTCTGGTCAACAATGCCGGTGTAACCTCTGACAATCTCTTGATTCGGATGAGGTCAGAGGATTGGGAGCAGGTTGTCGGAACCAACCTCAAGGGCACGCTCTTTTGCACGAAGTGTGCGTGCCGGATCATGATCCGCCAGCGGTCTGGGAGGATCATCAATCTGTCCTCGGTGGTAGGGCAGATGGGTAATGCCGGCCAGTCACTGTATGCCTCCACCAAAGCAGGCATTATTGGATTCACCAAAGCTATGGCAAGGGAAGTCGCTTCAAGGGGCATTACCGTAAACGCGGTGGCCCCAGGTTTCATTGAAACCGAAATGACCGCACAACTATCCGCCAAAATGCAAGAGGAATTTCTAGGTTCTATACCCCTGGGCCGTTTTGGCACTTGCGACGAAGTCGCGGAGTTGGTCGCTTTTCTTGCTGGGCCTGGGGCTGGATATATTACCGGACAAGTGCTTAGTGTTAATGGCGGGCTTTACATGTGAGGAAAACGTAGGCAGGAGGTGAGATAAAGATGGCAGCATCTGTTCAGACCAGGGTGAAGGAAATTGTCTGTGAGCAGCTTGGGGTGAGTGAGGAGGAAGTAACTCCTGAAGCGTCATTTATAGAAGACCTGGGAGCGGATTCCCTGGATATCGTGGAGTTGGTGATGGCGCTGGAGGAGGAATACGAAATGGAGATCTCCGACGAGGACGCGGAAAAAATCAAGACTGTCCAGGATGTAATCACCTACATCGAGAGCCACCGCTAATTTCTCCAAGTTGCAGCGAGGAATTAAAATGGCGCGGTGATGGCGTAAAGCAGTCGCCGCAAATCGAACTGGAGATCGCAGGGGGCGTGGTGTTGAACCAATCCCACTCCTGCGATTTTTTCTATTTACAAGTCAACTGAGTAACTCAAGGCGACTCTAATGGAGAGCGCTTTCGAATGATGATCGCGATTGGCAGTGACCATGGTGGAGTAGAACTCAAGGACTACTTGATCGATTTGCTACGCTCCCGAGGTGTGGACGTGACGGATTTCGGAACCCGAGGGAGCGAATCCGTCGATTACCCGGATTTTAGCCGCGAGGTCTCTCTCCGCGTTGCTCAAGCCGAAAGCGCGCGGGGAATCCTGATCTGCACGAGCGGCATCGGCATGTCCATTGCCGCCAATAAGTTTCCCGGGGTTCGCGCCGCGTTGGTGGTCGATGTCGATGGCGCGAAAACGAGCCGCGAACACAATAATGCTAATATCCTCGTTCTAAGCGGGGCGAAGACGGACAAATCAATAGCCCGAGAGATAGTGGAAACGTGGCTCGAAACCCCCTTCGGCGGCGGGAGGCATCAGCGTCGTATTGAAAAGATCACCCAGATTGAACGGGATCTGGGTATCCGCATCCCTAACGATCAGACCAAAAAATAATTACGTGAAGGAAGCATGACCATGTCGTTTCTGGAACAAACCGATGCCGACGTTTTTTCGGCTATTCAAAAGGAAACCGAAAGGCTCGAGCAAACCCTCGAGCTGATTGCTTCAGAAAACGTTGTCAGCGAAGCTGTGTTGGAAGCCCAGGGCTGTGTGATGACTAACAAATATGCCGAAGGTTATCCGGGAAAACGGTATTACGGCGGCTGTCAGTTCGTCGACGAAGTCGAATCGTTGGCGATTGGGCGCGCCAAAAAGCTCTTCGGCGCCGATCATGCTAATGTTCAACCTCATTCTGGAACGCAGGCAAACATGACCGTTTATCTCGCCGCGCTTAAACCTGGGGATAGTTATCTGGGCATGAACCTGGCCCATGGCGGTCATCTATCCATGGGTAGCCCGGTCAATTTCTCCGGGATGCTTTATCGCGTCATCCCCTACGGTGTTTCCGAGGAGACCGAGACGATCGACTATGATGAACTCGAGCGGTTGGCAAAGGAGCACAGACCGAAGTTGATTGTGGCGGGCGCCAGCGCTTATCCGCGGATAATCGACTACGCGAGATTTCGGAAAATCGCGGACGATATCGGAGCCTGGCTCATGGTGGATATGGCTCATATCGCGGGTTTGGTGGCAACTGGCTTGCACCCGAGCCCGGTGCCCTACGCGGACTTCGTTACCACAACAACCCACAAGACGCTGAGAGGTCCTCGAGGCGGCCTGGTCCTGTGCCGAGCAGAGCATGCCAAGACGATCGACAGCAAGGTCTTTCCGGGCATGCAGGGCGGACCGCTCATGCACGTCATCGCGGCGAAAGCCGTGGCTTTAAAAGAAGCGCTCGGCCCTGAGTTCAAAAGTTACCAGCGGCAGATCGTAACGAATGCCCGGGTGCTGGCGCAAGCTCTGATGTTCCAGGGTTTCCGCTTGACCTCCGGGGGGACAGACAATCACTTGATGCTCCTTGATCTGCGGAAATCGGAATTGACCGGGAAGGTCGCACAGGAAGCGCTCGATAAGGCGCGCATCACGGTCAACAAAAATGCGGTTCCCTTTGACACCCGCTCGCCGTTTGTAACCAGCGGCATTCGCATCGGAACTCCGGCGGTGACGACGCGGGGTATGAAGGAGAAAGAGATGGAGCAAATCGGCGATTTCATCGTCCGTGCTCTCCATCACGTCGCTGATGACCACGCGCTTCAAATCATTGCCGGTGAAGTCGGAGAGCTTTGTCGAAAATTCCCCGTCTATCCGCAACGGCTTTCGCGGCGGTAAGGTGGCCCGGGTTCGTGGCTGGATTCCATCGAAGATTGGAATGGTCATGAGCGCCCACGGCTTGTTTCTAATTCCCCGGCCCATGATGAATTCACAGGTTGGGTGTCCTGCATGAAATGTCCCTTTTGTCATGAGACGGACAACCGCGTTATCGATTCCCGCTTGAGCAAAGACAGCAACATGATCAGGCGCCGACGGGAGTGCTCTCATTGCAGCCGTCGGTTTACCACCTATGAGCGGGTGGAGGAAATGATGCCGCTGGTGGTTAAGAAAGACGGTCGGCGAGAAAGCTACGACCGGATCAAAATCGTCAACGGGTTGAAGCGGGCGTGCGAAAAACGTCCCGTCAGTATCAACACGATAGAAGCGATTGCTGACCGCATCGAACGAAATCTTCAAGAGCGGGGAGAAAAAGAAATTCCTAGTTCCGTAATCGGCGAAACTCTCATGCGGGAGCTTCATGACACGGATCAAGTCGCTTACGTCCGTTTTGCCTCGGTTTACCGCTCCTTCAAAGACATCAATGAATTCATGGTTGAGTTGGAAGAACTCATCAAAGAGCGAAAAAGCGTGCCGGCGTCAAACTCAAGCCGGCCAAGGAGGGAATAGCGCATTTGTCCGACCGGTCCTGGACGGATTTGGATAGACGTTACCTACGCAAGGCTTGTCGTCTCGCCCTTAAAGCGGCGGGCAGGACCAGTCCGAATCCAATGGTCGGCGCCGTGCTGGTGCGAGACGGGAAAGTCATTGCCACAGGTTTTCACAGAATCGCCGGCGCAGACCACGCGGAGATCGTTGCGCTCAAACGCGCGGGCGCGAAAGCCAAAGGAGCCACTCTCTACATCAACCTGGAGCCTTGCAGCCACTACGGCCGTACTCCACCCTGTTCACAGTCACTGATCCAAGCAGGAATTAAAGAAGTCGTAGCCGGTATGAAGGACCCAAATCCCCTGGTCGGGGGCAGGGGTCTTCGAGAGCTCAAGCGGGCGGGCATCCAAGTCCGGGTCGGGCTCTTGGAGCAAGAGTGTCGGACGCTCAACGAGGCGTTTACAAAATATATTACGCGGGGGCTCCCGTTTGTTATCCTGAAGCTAGCGGCCTCACTGGACGGAAAAATCGCGGCCGTGACCGGCGACGCCCGCTGGATTAGCAGCGAGGATTCCCGTCACATGGTCCATGAACTACGGAATCAGGTGGACGCTATCGTTACAGGAGTGGGAACGGTGATAACCGATGATCCACAATTGACCTGTAGAATTCCCAATGGTCGAAACCCCTGGCGAGTAATTTTGGATTCCCGTCTTCGTATCTCGCTTTCCGCCAAGCTTTTGCGTCAGCCCGATCCTGAAAGGAGCATTATTGTCACCAGCGAACGGTCGTCCCACCAAAAAGCCCATGCCATCGAATCTTTGGGAGCCCGGGTTTGGCGAGTAAAACTGCGACATGGAAGAATTCTTTGGAGGGCGATCTTGCGGAAACTTGCGGCCAAGGGCGTGCTGAGCGTGATGATCGAGGGCGGGGCGACGACCGCGGCGTGGGCGTTGCAAGAAAAGGCGGTGGACAAAGTCTTGTGTTTCTACGCCCCGATTATTCTAGGCGGCGACGGCCGGGTCATGATTGATGCTCTGGGAGTCAAACGTGTCAAGCAGGCCATTCGAGTCCGGGGAATGCGAGTGCAAAAGTCGGGGACCGATACCCTTGTTTCCGCCTATCTCTGCAATGGCTCTCCTTCCCGGCGTTAAAGCGCGCGCGATCAAAGATAAATTCTAAGCCTATGTTTACGGGTTTAATAGAAGACGTGGGGAGAATTGCCTCGCTACGGTTGGATAAAAAGTCGGCGGTTTTAACCGTCGAGACCAGCCTTCCCGTAGGGCCGATGGAACTGGGCGCCAGCATCGCTGTCAATGGAGCTTGTTTGACGGTAGTTAAAAAAGGCAAGCGCAGATTTACAGTGGATGTCTCGCCTGAAACATTAAATCGCACTAGCCTGGCGATACTCGCAACCGGCAGCTGGGTCAATCTCGAACGGCCATTGCGGCTCCAAGACCGGATGGGAGGCCATTTGGTTACGGGGCACATCGATGGAGTTGCGGTTGTCGAGTCGATAGCAACACGAGGCGAGTTTACCTTTTTCACGTTTCGTGTTCCGGCAGGGTTGGGAGCTCTCCTGGTATCCAAGGGGTCGGTGGCCGTGGACGGCATTAGCCTGACCATAAATGAATGTAGCCGTCGACGCTTCGCAACCGCGATTATCCCGTTTACCTTGGAGCACACTAATTTGCGCGCCCGTAGGGTTGGTGATAAAGTCAACATCGAAACTGATCTGATCGGAAAATACGTGCAAAAGTTTGTCAAGGCGCTGAATTAGGCTCAACTTTCAGCCATCTAACACCCCTGATTCTAGGTTATGTCGCTGGCAACCATTGAGGAAGGTATTAAGGAACTCCGCGAAGGTCGGATGGTCATCCTCGTAAACGAGGAAAGGTCCGACAGCGACGGTTTCTTTTGTATCCCCGCGGAAAAGGTGACGACCGAGATTATTAATCACATGCTGCGCGACGGTCGGGGAATTATCTACGTGACATTGACCGATGAAAGGATTCGGGAGTTGGGCATTCCGCTGGTTGCGGAGGAGAACAGCAGTTTGTCTGGGCTCCTGTGTGGCGCATCTTTTTCCGTAAGATTGGAAGGTGTGCATGGCGTGTCGGCTCAGGGTCGAGCCCACACGATTCAAGCCGCCATCGCCGATCAAACCAAGCATGAAGACCTGGTGATTCCCGGCCATGTGCAGCCCCTCCAGGCGCGCAGTGGTGGGGTGCTGGCGCGTTCCGGCCGGACGGATGCTTCGGTGGATTTGGCCCGATTAGCGGGGTTCAAACCTGCCGGCGTGATCTGTCAAATCCTGGAAGAGAACGGTTCCCTTGCTTTACTTCCGTATCTGGAGCGTTTGGCCGAACGGCAAGGAGTCAAGATCGTTTCGGTTACCGGATTGATCGCCTATCGATTGCGGAACGAGAGCATGGTTAAACGCGTTGCCGAGGAAGTTTTTCCCACTATCCATGGCGGCGTGTATAAAGCCATTGTTTATCGCAACGAGGTTGACGGTTCTGAGCATATGGCCCTCGTCAAAGGGGATATTGGGGATGCGACGGGTGTGTTGGTGCGTTTACATTCGGAGTGTCTTACGGGCGATGTCTTTGGTTCGGAGCGTTGCGATTGCGGCGATCAGATACGGCAGTCGCTGAAACTAATCGACCAGCAAGGTAAAGGCGTGTTGGTTTATATGCATCAGGAAGGCAGAGGCATCGGTCTTACCAACAAGATCAAGGCCTATGCCTTGCAAGACAAAGGTTTGGATACGGTTGAAGCTAATCTTGAATTGGGCTTCAAAGAGGATCTCCGGGACTACGGCATTGGCGCCCAGATGTTGCGCGATCTCGGCGTTCAAAGCATCCGTTTGTTGACCAACAATCCGCGCAAAATCCTCGGCCTCGAAGGGTACGGACTTAAAGTGGAAGAACGGGTGCCACTGGAGATTCCGCCCCGCGAAACCAATATTCACTATCTTCGCACGAAACAGAGTAAGCTCGGGCATATTTTTTCCAACCTCGAATCCAAGCCCGCCAAACAGTAACTGCCTGCAGTCGCGTAGGGCTCATGACGAAGATTATTGAAGGCAAGCTTGATGCACGGGGAATCAAGATCGGTATTATCGTAAGCCGGTTCAATAATTTCATAACGGAAAAGTTACTGGACGGAGCGTTGGATGGATTGAAGAGCCATGGCGGCGAAGAGGACGATGTTACTGTTGTTCGTGTTCCCGGCGCATTCGAAATACCTTTGCTGGCCGAGCGAATGGCGGGCAGTGGAAAATACGATGCGCTGGTTTGTTTAGGCGCGGTGATTCGGGGGGATACGCCGCATTTCGAATATGTATCGGACGCGGTGACCCGCGGACTCGGGGAGGCCATGTCAAAGTACCGGATTCCCATCGGCTTTGGGGTTTTGACGACGAATAACGTCGAGCAAGCCATGGAACGCTCCGGCTCCAAGGACGCCAATAAGGGATACGAGGCGGCCCTGACAGCCATCGAGATGATCAATGTCCTTCGCCAGCTCACAGAATAAACAACCAGTCCGTATTGGTGGCCCGATCAAGAGTCCAAACAACGACGGTGCTTGATCATGGGAACTAGACGCAAGGGCAGGGAACTGGCCCTCCAAGCTTTATACCAGATCGAGATAACTGGCGACGCTTCGGCAGCCGCTGTGGATCTCTTTCTTAGTCATTTCGAAGGCAGTGGAGAAGCAAAGGAATTTGCGCGCCGTTTGGTATCGGGAGTCGTGAGTCAGCGGGTGGAAATCGATCGACTCATCCAAAAATGCACTGAGCACTGGAAGTTGCTGCGCATGGCGAAGGTGGATCTTGTGATTCTGCGCATGGCGACCTACGAGCTGGTTTTTTGCCCGGATATCCCGTTGAACGTTAGTTTGGATGAAGCGATCGAGATCGGCAAACGCTTTGGCACGGACGACTCCCCAACCTTCATCAATGGCGTGTTGGATCAGGTGGCCCACTCAAGCGGCGCAAAATTGCCATAATCCTCAAAAATGGAAGCTCGGTATCAGGCGAAGGTCATCGAAGACAAGTGGCAGCGGATTTGGGAGGAGAACAAAACTTTCCAAGTCACAGAGGATTTAAGAAAACCCAAGTACTATGTCCTTGAGATGTTTCCCTATCCCTCCGGACGCATCCACATGGGTCACGTGCGCGTGTATGCGATTGGCGACGTGATCGCCCGCTTTAGACGAATGAGGGGCTACAACGTACTCCACCCTATGGGATGGGATGCCTTTGGGCTTCCCGCGGAGAATGCTGCGATCGAACGTGGGATTCACCCTGCAAAATGGACGACGGAAAATATTGTCTACATGCGGGATCAGCTGAAGAAAATGGGAATCTCTTACGACTGGGAGCGTGAAATCGCCACCTGTGACCCGGATTACTATCGTTGGGAACAACTGGTCTTCATCCGGATGCTCCAGCGCGGGTTGGCATACCGCAAGCGCTCCAGTGTCAATTGGTGCCCCTCGTGCCAGACGGTTCTGGCCAACGAGCAGGTCGAAGGTGGCCGTTGTTGGCGGTGCGAGTCCGAGGTCAGCAAGCGTGATATCGCCGGCTGGTTCTTCAAAATCACGGATTACGCCGATGAATTGTTGGATTGGTGCGATCGACTGTCGGGCTGGCCCGAACGCGTCATCACCATGCAGAAGAACTGGATCGGGCGTAGCGAGGGTGCGGAGTTCGACCTACCGGTTGCCGGGCCGGCCGGATCTGAAGATCCGGGTGTTTACTACACGGCCCGACACCGCATTCGGCATGACTTACGCTGTACTCGCGCCCGAACATCCGCTGGTGGACCGATTGGTGACCGAGCCGGGTGAGCGGGCGGAGGTGGAACGCTTCCGCGCTCAAGTGCTCAAGCAGTCTGAGCAGGAACGCGTGGCTGAAGACCGGCCCAAGCATGGCCTCAGGCTCTCTGCCCAGGTGGTCAATCCCTTTAATGGGAGGGAGATACCGCTGTTTATCGCCGACTATGTGCTCATGATCTACGGCACTGGAGCTATCATGGCGGTACCTGGAGAGGACCAGCGAGACTGGGATTTCGCGAGGACGCACGGGCTCGACATCATCGAGACGGTGAGCCGGCCGGTGAACTGGACCGGCGAGTCGTACACCGGTGACGGCATCAAAATCAATTCAGGTTTTCTCAATGGACTTACAGTGGCCGACGCCAAACGGCGGGCGATCGACTGGCTAGTCGACGGGGGGCCTCGGAGAAGCGAGGGTCAACTATCGCCTGCGTGACTGGGGAATAAGCCGCCAGCGCTATTGGGGTGCGCCGATTCCCGTGGTCTATTGCGACGCTTGTGGCATGGTGCCCGAAAAGGAGGAAAATCTCCCGGTCGTGCTGCCGCAGGATGTCCAAATCAGCGGCAAGGGAGGCTCACCGCTGTCTGCCCACGCCGCGTTCGTCAGCACCGCCTGTCCGCGTTGCGGCGGTCCCGCGCGGCGCGAGACCGACACGATGGATACTTTTGTAGAGTCATCCTGGTACTTCCTCCGTTACTGCTCGCCTCACTTTGAGGGAGGCATAGTCGAGCGGGACGCGGCAGCGTACTGGATGCCCGTGGATCAATACATCGGTGGTATCGAGCATGCGGTGCTTCATCTCCTTTACGCGCGGTTTTACACCAAGGTGCTGCGCGATCTCGGACTGGTCAAGGTGGACGAGCCGTTCAATGCGCTCCTGTCCCAAGGCATGGTTGTCAAGGACGGCGCCAAGATGTCAAAGTCGAAGGGCAACGTCGTCTCCGACGATGTGATCCGCGACAAATACGGCGCCGACACCGGACGATTGTTCGAGCTTTTTGCTGGTCCTCCGGAAAAGGATCTGGAGTGGAGCGATCAAGGTGTGGAAGGGGCCTATAGGTTTCTTACTCGTTTGTGGCGTTTCACTTTCCAGCATCGCGAGGCTCTAATCGCAGTGAGGTCGGATGTTTCGCAAAGCGGCCTTCCTGGTGATCTGAGGGATCTTTTTCGGTTGATTCATAGGACCATTAAGAAGGTCACTGAAGATATCGAGTCGAGATTTCACTTCAACACGGCGATTGCAGCGATTATGGAACTCTTCAACGCTCTCAGTGCCAGCGTGCAAGATGAATCGAAGCTCGAAGCAGGGACGCCGGTCATCAAAGCAGGGTTGGAAACGATTATCACCATGCTTTACCCTTTTGTGCCTCACATCGCGAGCGAGTTGTGGGAGTCTCTAGATCATCGAGACCGTCTGGATGCCGTTACTTGGCCGCAATACTCGGAACAGGCCCTCGAAGAAGAACAGCTGTTGATCGTTGTCCAAGTCAACGGCAAAGTACGAGGGAAAATTACCGTTTCTTCCGACCTGGACCAAGGCCGGATTGAGTCGGAGGCTTTGCAGGATCAGAAAGTGAGAACTTTTCTCGATGGTAAAAAGGTGCAAAAGGTTATTCACGTCCCGCGTCGGCTTGTCAATATCGTAGTGGAGGGCTAAGAGGGTGGGCAAGAACTGGGTATTCCAATCTTTTATCTGGCTGTGCGCTTATCTCGCGTTTTCATGTCTGCTCGGTTGTGGTTATCAGTTCGCGGGACGGAGCGATCAGTTTCCCAAGGACATTCACTCCGTATACGTGGAACCGTTTCTTAATCGAACTCGGGACGTTGGCCTGGGGCCCGAGATAACCACAGCGCTACGGGGCGAGTTGTATCGCAGAGGCGAGCTGCAAGTCGTGGATCAGGCGGATCGGGCGGATGCGATCTTGAGTGGAGTTGTGCGATCTTTCGATAGCCTAACAGCGTCGGTAAACCAAGATGCCGAGGTCCTCCAGTTTGAAGCCACATTGATTGTCGACACAACGTTTCGCCGCCGGGAGCCGAGTGAAATACTGTGGCGCGGCCAGGATATTCGGTTAACTGAGATCTATGCCGGTCAGCGAGCCGCGGATGTCACTACATCATCACAGTTTCAAAACCAAACGTTGAATACCTCGGACGTGCGTAGGTTGACGGATATCCAGCTGACGGAAACAGAAAGTCGCCGGATGCGAGAGAATTTGATGGAGCGTTTCGCCCGGGAACTCCACCAGAGATTAATGGAAATGTTTTGAGGGGCAATGTGATGCCCTGATAAGAACCACGGGGGGCTGCGCCCGGAAATCAGAATGTCATAAGGCCGTCGCAGTGGGGCCCGCTGACCGGGAGAGTCGCGATAGCCACCGAGAGGCTGTGTTACGCGTGATCGTTCCTTTGCCGACGGCTTTGCCTAAGGCACGGTTGACCGCTCTGATCTGAACGGAAACGGTATCCGGATTGCTCGACTCGATTGCCTGCCGCGCCTTTTTGATCAAGGTCCTCAGCTTGGTTTTCGATTCCATGTTTCTTGCCCGTCTTTTTTCGCTCTGGCGATGCCGCTTTATGACTGATGGATGGATAGCCAAATAATTCCTCCTCAAATGAATGCAGCTTTTCTAACATCTACCTTCCAAGGAGTCAATGTGGAAAAGCGAGATGGATACTCGGCGACTGCCCGTTCAGTGTTGGTGGGTTGATTCCCCGCGCAGCTTGCTGCAGGGGTATTGATTCGAAGACACTTTCTGACTCCTTTTGCATGTCGAATGTGGCATCTTGCGGTGTTTTGGGTGAAAGCTCCTTTCCCAGGTCTGAGTAGAATATATATCCGTCTAAGTGATCAAAATTGCCATTAACTCCACGTTTTGAATAAAGTTGATAAGTTGGCTGATTTAAAGGGAATTTATTGGCGTGAAATTGGGCATTTCGCTAAACTGCGCTATTTTTAGCCTTCTGCTTGACCCCTTGAATTACTTATCAACAAGTTACTAACAGTTCTTGTGGGCTTGAATTTCAGGATGCGCTTCTGGCGATGCCACTGGGTCGAAGGTAACACCCTCGGTTCTACGGCGGATGCGTGAAGTCCGCCATTTGCGAGAGTCAAAAGCTGTAAACTGGTAAACTAATCGCAACAGAAGCAGCGTAGACACACGCAGTGCAAACGGAAATATCAGGTTGTATTTCAGGACAAGAATGGAACCCGCGGGGATTGCACCGCCGAGGCGCGGAGGACGCGGAGTAAAGAGTTCTTGATAAACGAAATCTCCGATCTCTGCGAACCCTTTGCCTCGGTGGTGAATATTCTTCACAGAAAACTCGGAATAACCAAAATCTTTTTCCGGCTTTGAGAATTTGCTTGAAACTGCTTTGCTGCCTTGGCTCTCCGGGATAATAGAACCTGTTGCCCGATGTGGCGCTCGCGGCGAAGCTATAAAACCCGCGAGACGAAATGGCATCTTTCTCGTTTGACTGTCCATAAATCCCCTTGCAAGGACGCTAAACTTGTGTAATAAAAAATTATCTAGCAAAACGGCTTTTCATAGATGTGTCGGGAAAGGAGGTGAACTCAGGATGGGAAAGAGAATCGTTTTATTGTCGGGAACAACCCTCTTCGCTTTGATGTTAACCTTTGCAGGGTGCGGTAAAAAGGAGGAGCCAGCTCCACCTCCCCCGCCGCCGCCAGCGGCGCCAGCGCCGGCAGAACCGGCGGCACCAACTGGTGAAATGAAGGCCCCCGCCGATCAGCCTTCGGGCGGAGCGCCGATGGAAAAGAAGGACGAGGAAACTAAAACCAAGTAAAGGTGAATTAACCTTACCGCGGTTTTTGATAACCGAAAAAGGGGAAGGGTTTATATCCTTCCCCTTTTTTGCAATCTTGGTCCGGGGTAGTGGCTTTTGGCGACAGATTCCTACATGACCTTAACCGAGCACCTGGAGGAGCTCCGCTGGTGCTTGCTCAAATCTTTGGCCGCGATAATTTTAGCCTCTGGACTCTGTTATTTTTTTTCAGATGCAATTTTCAAGATCATGGTAGCCCCGCTTCGACAGAACCTTCGCCCGGGGCAAAGTTTGATTGGGACCGGAGTCACCGAAGCATTTTTCACTCAAATCAAGGTCGCTTTGGTCGGGGGAGTTTTTTTCTCCTCCCCGGTTATTTTCTATCAGATCTGGCGGTTTATTGCTCCGGGTCTTTCGGGGGGCGAGAGGAGGCTGGTCTTTCCGTTCGTCTTGTGTGCAACGCTTTTTTTTCTGGGCGGGGCCTTTTTTTGCTACCGGATCGTTCTTCCGGTTGCGTTTCAGTATTTCATCGAGCAATACGGAACGATCGATGTAACTCCGGCTATACGCATCGGGGAGTATTTCACCTTTTTTTTTCGTATGATCTTGGCCTTTGGCGTGACGTTTGAGTTGCCGGTTTTTACATTTTTTCTGGTGCGTTTGGGCATCTGGAATTACCGTCTCATGCTCCGTACTTTCCGCTATGCTATCGTTATCATATTTATTGTGGCTGCCATCTTGACGCCGACGCCGGATGTTATTAATCAATCTCTCCTAGCGGGTCCGATGCTCCTGCTCTACATCGTCAGTATCGGAGTAGCTTACATTTGGCGTAAATAAACCCTGTGAATGCATATCAATTGAGAAGGGGTGATTAAACATCATGATCCTACTGGTTATTGCGATTAGCTGTTTTTCTTTGCTGTTTGCGGTTTACCTTGCCCGTTACGTCCTTCAACGCGAGATGGGCACCGAGAAGATGCAAGAGATCTCCAACGCAATCAAAGAGGGCGCCGAGGCATTTCTGTCGCGGCAGAACCGGACGATCGCGTTCTTTTCCGCAGTGCTGGCGATTTTGATCTTTTTGCTTTACGCCTATGTGAGGACGCCTAGTCCAGTGGATCCGATGCCACCGGTAGAGATGGCTTTCTGGACGACGTTCTCCTTTGTGCTCGGGGCGCTCTGTTCTGTGATCGCGGGTTACATTGGCATGTGGGTTTCCATCCGGGCGAATATTCGAACGGCCGCGGCAGTTCGAACGAGCTTGAACGAAGGGCTGCAGATCGCGATGCGAGGTGGCGCGGTGTCCGGACTCTTCGTTGTCTCCATGAGCTTGCTGGGGGTCGGAGGCCTTTATTACTTACTTGAAGCACTGGGTCACGATCCGCAAAAGATTCCTTTTACGATCGTCGGTTACGGCTTCGGCGCCTCTTTTGTCGCTCTTTTCGCCCAGCTTGGTGGCGGCATCTATACCAAAGCGGCAGATGTTGGAGCGGATCTAGTGGGGAAAGTGGAAGCGGGCATTCCCGAGGACGATCCTCGGAATCCGGCGGTTATTGCCGATCTGGTGGGCGATAATGTCGGTGATTGCGCCGGTCGTGGAGCCGACCTCTTCGAATCCACCGCGGCTGAGAATATCGGTGCCATGATTCTCGGAGTCGGGCTGTATCCGTTCTTCGGGTTGAAGGGGATTCTCTTTCCGCTCGTCGCCCGCGCCTTCGGTCTGATCGCTTCCATCGTGGGCGTCATGATCGTAAAGTGCGGCGAAAATGAAGATCCGATGAAAGCGCTTAACCGCGGCTATTATGTGACCAGTGCCTTGGCCATCGTCGGGTTTTTCTTTGCCGCGCAGTGGCTGCTCGCCGTCGATCCCGCAAAGCATTCGGAAGCGACCTCGGCGTGGTTCTATTTTTTCCTTTGCGGCGTTATCGGCATTGCCATGGCGCAGGCCTTTGTCTATATCACGCAGTACTATACGGAATACAAATACCGTCCGGTCAAATCTATCGCGGAAGCTTCTCAGACCGGCCCGGCGACGAATATTATCGCCGGTATGGCAGTGGGGCTGGAGTGCGTGGCCGTTCCGGTGATCGTAATCTCGGTGGCCATCCTGGCGTCCTATCATCTGGGCAATCTTAGCGGGGTGCCTCATGCGGGGCTATTTGGTACTGCGGTCGCAACCATGGGAATGCTCGGAACGGCAGCCTATGTTCTCGCCATGGATACCTTCGGACCCATTACGGACAACGCCGGGGGTATCATAGAGATGAGCGGACAGCCTGAAGAGGTACGCCATAAAACTGACCGACTCGATGCGGTGGGCAACACCACGAAGGCACTCACCAAGGGTTACGCTATCGGTTCGGCTGCCCTTGCTGCCTTCCTCCTCTTCTCAGCCTACCTCGATGAAGTGGCACACTATGGCAGCAAACTGCTGTCCGTCAACATTGCCAAACCGGAAGTCTTCGTTGGAGGGTTGTTAGGCGCGATGTTAGTATTTCTGTTTTCGGCTTTGGCGATTCGGGCAGTGGGCAAGGCAGCCTACTACGTGATCAACGAGGTTAGACGGCAGTTCAAGGAAAATCCCAACATATTGAAGGGGACCGCTAAACCCGATTACGGCCGCTGCGTCGACATCGTGACGGTCGGGGCGCTGAAAGAGATGGTGCTTCCGGGTCTGATCGCCGTGGGTATGCCGATAGCGGTGGGTGTCATATTCCGCTTCTTCGGTCTGGGCGCCGAGGTCGTGGCGGCGTTTTTGATGGTGGGGACCATTGCCGGGATTTTGATGGCAACGTTCCTGAATAACAGCGGCGGTGCCTGGGACAACGCCAAGAAGTTCATCGAAACAGGGGCCTATGGGGGGAAAGGTTCCGAGACGCATAAGGCGGCCGTTGTCGGCGATACGGTCGGAGATCCTTTTAAGGATACCGCCGGTCCTAGCCTGCACGTTCTAATCAAGCTCCTTGCCACGATCACATTAGTCTTGGCGCCACTGTTCGTTTAGGCTAATTTCCTTTGGAGCAGGCCTCCCGCATGAGAGGCCTGCTTGTTTCAGGCGCCGATAAGTTTCAATCTCCGTTTCGTTTTCGTATGATCGGTCCGGTGCCCGGATGGTGGAATTGGTAGACACACGGGACTTAAAATCCCGAGGACCCGGAAGGGTCCGTGCCGGTTCGAGTCCGGCTCCGGGCACCAAAATGACAGGAAATACGGTTTACAATAATCTTTGTAGGCCAGAATGACCTGCAGTCCTTTCTGGGTTGGGCCAAGCTTTGAAAACCGAGTGTTATGTCATAGAGTGAGAAGTTGATGGAGCAACCTAAAGTTAGCTTGGCCGATATTGAGGCGCAGATTGGGGCATGGCTGCGTGAGCAATCCGGCTCCGGCAATGACGTTCTGATCGGCGAAATCATTCGGACGATTATCAGATTGGCGGGGGATGGAACGAGCCGCGGGGATCTCAAAATTCTCAATCGCACGCTGAAAGAACTGCGCAATGCTTTCAAAGTTTTTGCGCCCTATAGCGCAGTCCGCAAAGTGAGCATTTTTGGCTCCACCCATATAAAAGAAGATGATCCGTACTATCAGTTGGCCAAACAGCTTGCGGACCGGCTGTCCCAAGAGGGGTTTATGGTTATTACCGGCGCCGGACCGGGAATTATGCAGGCCGGCCATGAGGGGGCGGGACGGGAGAAGAGTTTTGGCGTCAACATCCGTTTGCCCGCGGCACAGCAGGCAAACCGGTTTATCAAAGACGATGCCAAACTGATGAGCTTTCATTTCTTCTTTACCCGCAAGCTCATGTTTGTGAAGGAGGCGGATGCGGTGGTTATATTCCCGGGCGGATTTGGCACCCACGACGAGCTCACGGAGGCGCTCACGTTGGCGCAAACCGGTAAGAGCCAAATCGTGCCAATCATTCTCATGGATCTTTTCGACAAGCCCTATTGGCAACAGTGGGAAAAGTTCTTGCGGGAAGCCATGCTGAGCCGCGGCTATATTACTGGCAAGGAGTTTAGTTTCTTCAAAATCATGGACAGCGTCGAGGCGGCGTTGGGCGAGATCCAGACGTTTTACCGCAATTTTCACTCCTATCGCTTTGTGAAGCGGGACTTGGTGATTCGTCTCAACCATCCGCCGACCCCCGGTCTCATCGACACGTTGAATCAAGCGTTTGCAGATATTCTCACGGGCGGTAAGATCACGCAGACAGACCCGTTGGCTGAGGAAGCGGACGATCCGGGCACATTGCATCTATATCGTCTATCGGTTCCTTTTAAGCGCGAGGATTTTGCGCGGCTGCGCCAGATGATCGATGTGATCAATAGCGGAGGTTAGTGGAAAGGAGCGCGAACTATGGGGTTTCAACGCATCGGTATATTGAGCATCGGTGAGATGGGTTATCACTGGGCCAAGATTCTAACAGCTCAGGGGGTCGAGGTCCTGACCTACGCTAAAGACCGTAGCGAGACGACCCGGAAACGGGTAGAGAACGTCGGTGTGAAATGCGTGGCGTCCGTAGCGGTCCTGGTCAAAGATGCCGATCTGATCGTTTCCATTGTCGTCCCGTCCGCGGCGAAACGTGTAGCAACCCAAGTTGCAAAAGCGGCTGCCCGGTCGGAGCGCAGGAATCTTCTCTATTTGGACGCCAACGCGATTTCTCCCATGACCGCGGATCAGATCGGCAAGGTTCTCGAACCCAGCGGGGTTAGCTTTGTGGATGGTTGTATCATCGGATCCGCAACCAAGATGGATAAAGGTGCGGTGGTTTACGTGTCCGGACCCCAGGCAGCGACTATTCAAGCACTTCAGTCTTACGGCTTTTCGGTCAAGGTTCTCGGGCCGCGGATCGCTCAGGCGTCGGCGTTCAAGGTCGTTTATGCCGGTTTGACGAAAGGGCTACAGGGACTTTTTGTCGAGCTCTTGATGGGTGCCAGAAAATTTGGTTTGCTCGACGAAATTTTAAAGCGTTACGAGGAGAGTTTCCCAGGGTTGTTAGATAAAGTGACTTCGAGTATCGTCGGTTTGCGTATCCACGCCGGCAGGCGCGCCGAGGAGATGGACGAACTGAAGCGGACTTTTAACCACCACGGGATGAAGGCCTTCATGGCACCAGCGGTACAGAAGGTTCTGCAATCCATTGCCGAGTTGGAGGTCGGGAAGGCCTCCGAAACCGGCGGGCGCGAGGGCGACCTTTTGGCGACGCTTGAGCTGTTCTTTCAAAAGGGCCTGCTGCAGGAGCCGAAGGTATCGTCGTCCACGGAACCGATGCATGCGGCGGGCTAAGCGTGATCACGATTCAATCGTCAGTAGACATCTAAACCCAAGGGAGGACTTTTAAAGTGGCCAAAGCACAAAGCAAGGTAGAAAAGAAACAACCGCAGTACGGTTCGGACGTTGTTGTCGATTTAATGAAAGCTTTTGATATCGAGTACGCGGCTTTTAACCCGGGCGCAACGTTTCGCGGTATCCACGACTCCATCGTCAATTACGGCGGCAACTACAAGCCGGAAGTCATCTTTTGCAATCACGAAGAGATCTCCGTGGCTGTGGCCCACGGTTTTGCCAAGGTCACGGGCAAGCCGATGATCGCTATCGTGCACAATATGGTTGGTCTGCAGCACGCGAGCATGGCGATTTTCAATGCCTATATCGACCGGGTTCCGATCTTGGTCCTAGGGGGAACCGGCCCGATGAACACCAAACGCCGCCGTCCGCGCATCGACTGGATTCACACGGCACTGGTACAGGGCAACCAGGTGCGTGACTACGTCAAGTGGGACGATCAGCCCTATACCTTAGCCGACGTACCTGATTCTTTTATCCGTGGCTACCGCATCGCCACGACAGAGCCCATGGCGCCAATCTATATCAACTACGATGCGGATCTCCAGGAAGATGCGCTCACGTCTATTCTTGAGGTTCCCGATGTTAGCCGACATGCCCCGCCAGCGTCGATGCAGGCAAACCCCGAAGCGCTTCGAAAAGCGGCGGAAATGTTAGTCAATGCCCAAGCGCCGATCATCATCGCGGACACGCTGGGACGCCATCCCAAAACCGTGCCCGCGCTGATCGAGTTGGCGGAGCTTTTGGCGGCTCCGGTCATCGACAAAGGCGCCCGCTTTAATTTCCCCACGACCCATCCTTTGGATGCGACGGACGGCGCGCGGGAGTTGCTACAGAAGGCCGATGCCATCTTGGCTCTCGATGTAGCGGATCTATTCGGCTCGTTGACAACGGTGAGCAAACAAACTCGAAACTGTGAGTATGTCACTTCGCCCAGCGTGAAGCTCATTAGCATCTCAATGAATGACATGCTGGTACACTCCTGGGCTAATGACTTTCAGGCGCTTCAGGCGCTGGATCTGCCCATGTGCGCGGACACCTCGGTCGCGGTACCGGAACTGACCC
This sequence comes from uncultured delta proteobacterium, assembly GCA_963737905.1. Lineage (GTDB taxonomy): Bacteria > Desulfobacterota > Binatia > UBA9968 > UBA9968 > DAIRFP01. The sequence continues at coordinate 185,122 of CAVTUQ010000022.1, forward strand.
GACTGTGTCGTGAAGCCATCGGCAACGACGGCAAGACCAAGGCGGGCCGCGAGGCGCGGCGTCAGGAGCTCGGCGACAAGCACGACAGCCGACGCGCCAAATGGCTCGCGGATGCGCGCGCCAAGGGCTCCCAAAAGGAGATCTCGACCGCATGGCTGGCACTGGAACTCGGCGAAGTGATCAAGAAAGAGGACTGGGTGCTGGTGAACGGCAATTCCAATGGGTGGGCGCGCCGGCTGTGGGATTTTACCAAACCGAACCAGTATCTCGGCGGCAGTGGCGGTGCCGGCCTCGGCTACGGACCGGGAGCGGTCATCGGCGCCGCCTTGGCACTGAAGGGTACGGGCAAATTTCCCGTCAGCATTCAGTCCGACGGCGATATGTTGATGACTTCGAGCTCGCTATGGACTGCGGCCAAACATCGCATTCCGTTCCTCATGGTCATGCACAACAACCAGTCGTACTACAACTCGGAGGAACATGGGATCGAAGTCGCAAAGTTCCGCAATCGTCCAGTGGAGAATGCGGGGATCGGAACCCACGTGGATGACCCGCCGGTGGACTTTGCCAAGATGGCGCAATCATTCGGCGTCAATGGAGAGGGGGCAGTCAGAAACCCGGCCGATCTGCGGCCAGCTCTCGAGCGCGGCCTGAAGTTCGTCAAGGAAAAACATCTTCCGTACCTGGTGGATGTGATTGCGGAGCCGCGTTGAGTCGGTAGGGGTGTAGTATTTGACCAACGATCCTTACAAAGACTTTCGTCAGGCCGTCGACCGAGCCGAAACTGAAATCGACCTCGGGCGGGCGGCCTTGACGATTGCCGCAGTCGGATTATCCCAATCTCGACATCGATACTTACGTTACTCGCATCGAGGAGTTAGCGTCTGCCGCAGAAGCGCGCTTGCGCGGAGAGGCCGATGCTTACCGATCCATCGCTGCCCTTAACCACGTCCTATTTCAGGAGCGCGGTTTTCACGGTAACCGCGAGCATTATTTTGATCCCAAGAATAGCTTCTTGAACGAAGTGCTCGACCGAAAGACCGGCATCCCGATCTCTCTTTCAGTTCTCTACATAGAAGTCGGGCAGAGGATCGGGCTGCCGCTTCACGGCGTCGGTTTCCCTGGCCACTTTTTGGTCAAGTATATCGGCGACAACGAGGACATCGTGGTCGACCCGTTCAACCGAGGAGAGATTCTGTCTGAGAATAGCCTCAAAATCATGCTCTATAGACTCTATGGCGGCACGATAGCCTTTGATCCCGACCTGATCGAGTCCATCAGCAAGAAACAGATCCTCAGAAGGATGCTCAACAATCTCAAAATCATATACTTGGGACAAGACGATCTTATCAAGGGATTGTCGGTTGTGGAGCATCTTGTGCTCTTAGATCCAGCCTCAGGGGAGGACATCCGGGATCGCGGGCTGATTTATTTGCGGCTTGAATGCTTCAGGCAAGCGCTGGAAGATCTTGAGAGTTACCTTCGTCTCGCGCCGCATGCCAAAGATGCGCAAGCCGTAAAAGAGCAAGTCGCAGTCCTAGCAAAGCAGGTCGCGCAGATTCACTAGAGGTGAGATGTTTGGTTAAACCGAGCGATCGAACCTAGCGCTTGGAAAATTCCCGATAATGGAAAGCAAAGGATGTCGTCAAGAAAAAATCTTTCACAACCGCCGTTGTCAATTTCCACGGTCGGATCTGCGATAGCTTCATTTGCCGCAGGTTCGTCAGAGTATGAGACCAGATCCGCTGTAACTCCTGGCGCGAATAGACGACTCGGTTGTTGAGGGCATCAAACTTAATAAAACTTAACCGGGCTTTCGACGGTAGCGAATCTCGCAATCGGGCATAGGCATCGTGCCACTCGTGTAGGCGGTCTCCCAGCCGGATGCTGGCATGAATAATATTGTACATTTCATCGAGCCCGCGGTGTGCGGCTTCGCTTTCACGGAGGCGCAACTCTTGAATTCGCTCCCGCAGAACCCCCCACTGCTTTAGGAAGCGGTCCAGATCTTTCCGGGTAAGTAGGATCCTTGACGATAGTTCTTCCAAGGGATCCAGCAGGGCTCGCACTTTATCCGGCAAGGCTCCTTGGGCATTGCTATAGACCTTTTGCAGCTCGGCAATACGCAGCGCCTGCCACACCTCGGCTTGAAGTTTCTGCAGCTGTTCGATCCAATGTTCTTCGGTGTCGCTTTTCTTTCTAGTTTGCAGCCACACTTCCTCCATTTCCTTGAGGAACTTGGCCCAGAAGATGAAAAGATGGGTAATCTCCTTGATGCGTTTCCAGGCGTGGATGGGTACCGAGTCGATGACAAATCCGGATCGTCGATTCTTGCGATCCTTCAGGCGGAAGAAGCCTGCGACCATCGGATGTTGTTTCTCAATCAAGGCTGCGTTCTTGTACCAGAAAAAGATGGACATGAGGTTCCAGTAGTTCTTGGGGTGGTTACTCCAGCGCGAAAGGACCTTGATCATGTTTTCTTTGCTGTAGAAAGTCTCCCAGGCGTTCTCATAGGCATGGGTCCATTCCTCGGCCGTCATGCGCGGATGATTTATGGTTGCGTGAAACGAATCGCGTTTGTTGAAATCTGGATCCATCCATTCACCGCGCTTCCTCATTTCGCGATGGTCATGGGAGCCCGGCAGCGGCGTCAACATAAAAAAGGACGCTTGATCGGGACCAACCTCATCCATGAGAAAGCGAATATCCTCGGGCACTTGATCTTTGGAATCCCACGGCAGGCCGATGATATAGCCCGTGTGTACGACCACGCCGGCGTCGTGCCATTCTTGAATGATGTTACGGTACTCTTCGACGTTATTTTGCTTCTTGCCTTCGGCCTTCAGGTTCTCCGGGTTGACGCTCTCCATCCCAATGAACACTTGGGTGCAGCCGGCCTTGCCCGCAAGTTGCACGAACTCCTTCGGCTTCTTTGCCAGGTCGACTTGCATCATAAAGGTTATCTGGAGACCTTCTTCACGCAGCTTGATGATCTCTTCGAAAGTCTCGCGCCAATATTTCTTACGGGCAAAATTATCGTCAGTAAAGAAATAAAAGGAGATACCGTGCTCCAAGTAATTCCGCCGTATCATGGCGGCGATACTTTTCGGGCTTCTTTCCCTCATCTTGCGACCCTGAACATTGATAATCGTACAAAAGCTGCAGGCGAACGGGCAGCCGCGTGAAGTGTCGGCCGTACCGAAAGAAGGATAGGCAAAATGGTCCATCGTCTTAGGGCTGGTTTTCGGCAAGGGTGCTGAGCCGATATCTACCAAGTTCTGCAGGTCCTGCGCGAAGCTATAAAGCGGTTGCAGCCGATCTTGAAGAAAGTCGGCTAGGATCATTTCCCATCGCCCTTCGACCTCACCGGAAACGACGCAAATCGAGTCGCGAATCAACTCCTGAATATCGGGTTCTTGCTCTCCCAACATGTTGATCGTGCCGCTGGTATGAAAACCGCCCATGATCACCGAGATCCCTGCCGTTCTAAGGATTCTTGCCATGTCCAAAGCGCGCGGAAACTGATTGGTTTGTACGCCGACTAAACAGACCAACAGTTTAGTACCGGGATTGCGGCCCCAGCGAATGATCTTCTGGAGCGGAACCTTCTCTGCGGTTTCGTCGAAGGTAACAACCTCGATTGGAAGATCCGCAAAGACGCGGCGTTCCTTTACGTCTTCAGTCAAACCATGAAGTACGTTGAGGGTATTGCTGGGCAGAACCCCTTTCCAGAAGCGTATCACATAACCCTCGTCGTCATACTTGGAGGGCTTGATCAACACAATGCGAAATCTTTCGATTCGCTGTGGCAGGGCTACTCGCGGCTTGAAAACGCTTGTAAGTCGGCGCAACATCTTTTATAGATAGGCCAATAAATTCAATATTTTGGCAACTGTAACAGCCACCTATATTCATGTCAAGTCTTTTTCAGAGTTGGTGCCGTCTCAGCTGCTTCTAACGGCAGTTTTCATGATCCAACTCTTGCATGTATCGAAAATATACCCGCCGAACACTGCAGCTCTCAAAAATATCACTCTGGAGATAGCGCGAGGGGAGTTGGTTTTTTTGGCCGGACCGAGCGGTGCGGGGAAAACGACGTTGCTGAAGCTACTCTTCCGGGAAGAGCACCCTTCCAAGGGCGAAATATTTATGAATGGCAAGAAGGTAACCACCCTCAACAGCCGGGGAGTTGCTCGACTGCGGCAGCAGATGGGTCTCGTGTTTCAAGAATTCAAGTTCCTGCCGCACATGACGGCCCTCGACAATGTTGCCTTCGCGTCCCTAGTGACCGGTGCGCCGCGAAGGGCCAGCTACATCAAGGCGTATCATTTGCTTCGCGAATTCGGGCTGCGGGAAAAGGTTGAGGCCAAGCCTCTCGCCCTTTCCGGAGGCGAACAACAACGCGTCGCCATCGCGCGGGCGTTGATGAACGACCCGCTAGTTGTGCTGGCTGACGAGCCTACGGGAAACCTGGATGCAGACCTGGCAGAAGAGATCCTGCGTCTCTTTCTCAAGATCCGGGAGCGGGGAACCACCATCCTCGTCGCGACCCACAATCTGGATCTCGGCCGGCGATACGGGACGCGGGTTCTTTCTCTTCAGGAAGGTTGCTTGGTGGACGACTTGAACCTCCCCAAAGAGGGTCGCGCCGGGTGAAGCGATCACAGCTGGGTCTCGTCGGCCGCCGCGTGTGCGGTAGCCTCTGGGCGCGGTTTTGGACACACGTGCTCACCGCGGGAACGATGGCGATCACTCTGTTTGTATTCGGAGGGTTCATGCTGGCAGAGGAAAATCTTCAAAACCGGCTCAAAGGCTGGGGGGATCAAATTCAAATCAATGCTTACTTGGACAAAGGTTTGGGCACCGGGGAGGTATCGCTGCTGCGTGATAAGATACAAAATTTTTCTGAAGTGGAGCGGATTCGCCATATTTCCCGGGAGCAAGCTTGGAAAGATTTTCGCGCGGCCCTGGGGGCAAACTCTAATGTATTGGAAGGTCTTCCCGAAGATGTCTTGCCCGCATCCTTCGAGATCTTCGTCAAGCCAGCCTATCGGGATGGACCGATGGTCGAGGCATTGGCCAACCGGCTACGGAGAGAAAAGGGACTTACCGCCGTTGACTATCCGCAAGCATGGGTCGACAGGTTGAGTCTCGTGGGCCTGGCTCTGCAATGGGCAAAGTGGCTACTCGGCGGGATTCTTTTCATTGGCACATTTTTTATCGTCCGGAGCACGGTGCGCCTAGGCATCTTAGCACAGAAAGACGAGATTGAAGTCATGCAATGGATAGGCGCGCCCGAGGAACTCATTCAGGCTCCGTTCGTCATCGAAGGCCTCATCCAAGGAATCATCGGGGCGGGGTTGTCGGTCCTGGGGCTATGGTCTTTAGTGTTGTTACTGCGTGATCAAATGCCGACTTCAATCATTTTTTTTGGCAGCTTGGCCCAGCTCCAATTTATCGATTGGAGAAGCATCGCTCTCATCCTCGCTATCGGATCGTTGTTGGGAGCATCCGGCAGTCTGTTCTCCCTTCGGAGGTTCATGAAGAGATGAAGAGGATGAGTCGACGATCATCCCTTTACGTATTCGTACTGCTCTTTTTTTGCGGATTCCGGCTCGATGCCGCCAGCGTCGGCAAAGACCTCGAAGGAATCAAGAAGAAAATAGAAAGACAGCGACAGGGAATCAATCAGGTACAAAAAAGAGAGGGATCGGCGGTCCAGGCACTGGGTCAAATCGAAAAAGATTTGAAAAAGAAGACCAACGACCTGAAGACGGCAAACTCCACGCTTGCTTCGATCTTGAGTGAACTGCAGCAGGAAGAGATCGCGGCAGGGCGACTCAAAGTCTCCCTGGATCAGAGACGGGAGCTGCTGATGAAACGGGCCGTTGCACTTTATCGCTGGCACCGAGGTGGGGGTCCCTTTTCGCTCCTTAGCGACGACGTCCCGCCTGGAGTTTTACTGCAGCGCAAGCGTTATTTGGAAGCGACCGTTTTGTTCGATCAAGAGCTGGTTCAGAAATTGAGCGACGAGGCGACCTCCCAGGAGACTGTCAAAAGAGCGCTGGCGCGCAAAAGAGAAGAACTGGACGACCAAAGACGAATGCTCGCCAAGGTCCAGGATTCAGTCCGCAAGGACGCCGAAAAGAAAAAAGAGCTCCTTGCAAGTCTTCGGCAGGAGAAAGCGGGTCGCGTTCGAGCCCTCAAGGAGTTGGAGCAAGCGGCACTGCGTCTCCAGAAGATGATGGATGAAATGTCCCGACGCGCTGTGAGCAAACCGCCGGAATTCCCTCCCGGGATAGGACTCGAAGCCATGAAAGGAAAACTCGAGTGGCCAGTGCGAGGAAAAGTCACCGGGGGTTTTGGCAAAATCAGACATCCTGAGTTTTCAGCCGAAGTCTTTCGAAAAGGCATTGATATCGAAGCGCCCATCGGCGAGGAAATTAGGGCAGTCGAGAAGGGCCGGGTAGTGTTCGCGGAACACTTTTCTGGCTATGGCAGGATGGTGATCATCGATCATGGAGAGCGTTACTTTAGTGTTTATGCGCATCTGTCTGAAATCATTAAGAAACTCGGCGAGACGGTAAAGCGAGGCGAAACCCTGGGGCGGGTGGGCGATAGTGATTCCCTCGCCGGCTCACGGCTTTACTTCGAGATGCGCAAGGATGGCAAGTCCATAGACCCCTTGCCATGGTTTCGAAAATAATAGATATTTCCAAAGTGTTGGGATAGAATCATCGAACTGGATGTTTCGACTTCACCGAGGAGACTGACTATGCGAATGACAAAGCGCGGCTTCCCGGTCATCCTGCTGCTCGTAGGGATGGCCCTCGGGTTCTTTCTAGCAGCTCAGTGGGTGCCGAGTGTTTCGGCAGTCCCCCGCCAGGATTATGAGAGCCTGGAAGCGTTTACCAATATTCTTTCCATCGTTAAGAAAAACTATGTAGAAGACGTGGACACCAAGAACCTGGTGAACGGAGCGATCAATGGAATGTTGAGCTCTCTTGATCCTCACAGCGCTTACCTCACGCCCGAACTCTACAAAGAACTGCAAATGGATACGCAGGGACGCTTCGGCGGCCTTGGGATTGAAATCACGGTCAAAGGCGGGATTCTCACCGTGGTCTCGCCAATTGAAGATACGCCTGCCGCGAAAGCAGGCGTCAAGCCCGGCGATCAGATCTTCAAGATCGAAGACGAATTCACCAAAGACATGACCCTGGTGGACGCGGTAAAGAAAATGCGCGGGCCGAAGGGAACGAAAATCACGATCTCCATAAAACGAGAAGGCGTGCCGGAACTCATCGATTTTACCTTGACGCGCGATACGGTTCGTGTGCAGAGTGTGCGTAGCCGAACTCTTGAACCGGGTTATGGGTATATTCGGCTGGCGCAGTTTCAGGAACGAAGTGATCGTGATGTCCAAAAGGCTCTTGAAAAAATGGCTGCCGAAAAAGATGGTATAAAGGGATTAGTTTTGGACCTAAGAAACGACCCGGGCGGTCTGTTGACCCAAGCCGTTCGGATTTCGGATCTATTTCTCGACTCGGGTTTGATTGTTTACACCGACGGTCGCATCGAGTCTCAAAAGCAGAAATATTTCGCTCAGAAAGACGGTTCGTGGATGGACTTCCCGCTCGTGGTTTTGGTAAACGGGGGAAGTGCCAGCGCCTCCGAGATCGTCGCGGGCGCGTTACAGGATCATAAACGCGCGGTTGTCTTGGGAACCAAAACTTTCGGCAAGGGTTCGGTGCAAACCATTTTACCGTTGGATGATAGTTCCGCGTTGCGCCTGACGACCGCGCGTTACTTTACGCCCAAAGGCCGCTCGATTCAGGCAACGGGTATCGTTCCGGATATTATTGTCGAGGCTGCTCCCCCGCAGGAAGCAAAAGTCGATGAAAAGCGGCGGCCGAGCTTGCGCGAGGAGAACTTGCCGGGCCATCTCCAGAATCCACAACAGACGCCCAACGCGCAACCCGAGTCGGTAGACAAAGAGAACGAAAAACAGATACCCTCTTCCGGACCGACGGGTGACGACAGCATTGACAACGACGCGCAATTAAAGCGGGCCCTGGACTTGCTGAAGAGTTGGGATGTCTTTAAACAGCTCGTGCAAAAGAAGGCGGCCTAAACCGGGTTGCGGTTGTTAGACGCTTCAAGGCATTCTCCATTAGCCCTCCGTCCGGAGGGCTAATTTTTTGTGGGCAGACATTCAGCAGTCGGAGCTAGACCCCAATGAAAAAAGCGGCGGATGACTTACCTCTGTTCGCCCGAGCGGCTCCACGATTTTTCACCATCAGCGAGCTCAACCAAATCATCAAGGGGACACTGGAGCAAGAGTTGGACGGATTATGGGTTGTGGGTGAGGTCTCCAATTTTCGTGTCCCGCCTTCCGGCCATTATTACTTCACGCTCAAAGATGACAAGTGCCAGATCGCGGCCGTGATGTTTCGACGCCAGGGCCTCAGTCTCGTCTTCGCCCCGGCAAATGGTATGGAGGTCCTGTGCTTCGGTAAAGTCAGTCTCTACCCGGTGCGTGGAGATTTGCAGCTATACGTTGAAAGTATGGAGCCAAGGGGGCAAGGAGCCCTCTACTTGGCGTTCGAGCAGTTGAAGAAAAAGTTATTCGCCGAGGGACTATTCGCAGAGGACCGCAAACGAGCGTTGCCGTTCTTGCCTGTCTCGATCGGCATTGTAACCTCGGAAAAAGGTGCCGCTCTGAGGGACATGTTGCGCATCATCGGCGATCGCTATCCTGATCGCCGCGTCGTTGTGTGGCCGGTGAAGGTTCAGGGTGAAGGAGCGGCCAAAGAAATTGCCAAGGGCATCACCGAGCTCGGTCGATCGGGCGAGGTGGAGGTATGATTGTTGGCCGCGGCGGCGGCTCCTTGGAAGATCTTTGGGCTTTCAATGAGGAGATCGTCGCGCGCAGCATATTTGCGTCGCCGGTGCCGGTGATCTCCGCGGTGGGTCACGAAATAGATTTTACTATTGCGGACTTTGTCGCGGATTTGCGGGCGCCCACGCCGACCGCGGCTGCCGAGATTGCTGTTCCGAGAAAGTCTGAATTGGTGGAGCAGGTGATGGATCTGGAAGAGCAACTGGTGAGATGTATGTGGCGAAAATTGGAGATGGCAAAGGAAAACTGGCGCGGATTCGTCAAGAGGCTAGCCGATCCCGATACGGAAGTTGCGTGAAACGCAACAGCGTGTGGATGAATTGTCGGTGGACCTTGTGCGCCGTTTGCGCGATCGTATGCGTCAGCTCAAGGATCCATTAGTCCAGAGAGCCGGGCGACTCGATGCGCTGAGCCCCTTGGCTGTTTTGGATCGGGGGTACAGCTTGGCGCACAAAATACCGGAGGGAAAGCTCGTCAAGGACATAACCTTTTTGGATATCGGCGATTTTCTCCGTGTTACGTTTGCGAAGGGGAAAGCGATCTGCCGGGTGGAAAGAAAAGAATGAAATGAAAAGCGCGCGCGTCATAGGAATTTCACTTGCGCTGTTGTTGTTCTTCGATGGTCGCTCCTTCGGTCGTCCGGCCGCCAAAGCGACGGCAACCAAACCCACTGAAATCTTTCAAGGTGGTATCGTAGAGCTGAAGATCCCCGGCGTAGGGTTGACCACCGTGGAGGGGCGAATGGGAAAGGCGACCATCCCGTTCTTTTTGAGTGACCGGGACCATTACGCGGCGCTCGTCGGCGCGGATCTTGAAGCGAAGCCTGGTTTGGTAACCGTCTTTGTCAGAGGCACGACAACGACGGGAGTAGGGCGCGACAGCCAGATGACGTTGCTGATCAAGCCAAAATCTTTCAAAAAGGAATCTTTTTCAGTTGCGAAAGAATTCGACCAGTTGAGCCCCGAAACGCTGGAGAGAATTCGGCAGGATCAGGAGCAATTTTCCCACGCTTTTATGACTTCTGCACCAGAGCGTTTGTGGGAAGGCCGTTTTCTCCTTCCCGTATCCAGTGAGGTCAGCTCACCCTTTGGTTATCGCCGGGTCATTAATGGGATGCCCCGTGCGCCGCATACCGGCGTCGATTTGAAAGCTGCGCTGGGCACAGAGGTGCTTGCGGCGAACCATGGTCGAGTTGTGTTGGTCGGCGATTATTTTTTCAGCGGCCATAGCTTGGTGCTGGACCACGGGGGTGGGCTATACACCATGTATTTCCATCTCTCGGGGTTCAAAGTTGAAATGGGAGCCGCGGTGCGCAAAGGGGATGTGATCGGTTTATCGGGGATGACGGGGCGAGTAACAGGGCCGCACCTCCATTGGGGTGCCCGGATCAACGGCGCGCGCGTTGATCCGTTTGAATTGGTCAACAAGCTGAGCGATTCTCAGAGTCGGCTTGAAAGCGACACCACCGTCGATGGAGCGAAGTGATAGATGGCCAAGAAAGATCAGTCGGACAAGAGATTCGAGTCGGCTTTGGAAGAGCTGGAAGGAGTCGTCGAGCAATTGGAATCGGGGGATCTTTCGCTCGAAGATGCGCTTGCCGCATTTGAAAAGGGAGTTGGCTTGGTCAAGTACTGTAATCAGAAATTGAGTGAAGTAGAAAAAAAAGTTGAGCTTTTGCTCAAGGACAAAGAAGGAAGACTGCAACTCAAATTGTTGGATTCTCTGGCCGACGATGAGGAAAAGAACGAAGGCGGCGATTGAAAGAGGGATCGTGCTACGCTCTCGACTATCTGTTCATCGTTGACCGGTGCTGACCATTCAGAGAGTTCCGCTACGTGTTGCTCCAAGCATTTCACCAACAAGTGCCGCGAAACAAAGTCCTCTAAGTAGACAGTCTTGCCAATATTCAATCGTGCCATCCAACGGTTAACGACTACGTAGCGGCCGTTTTGGAACTGTCTAGGGGCTCGAAAGCCCCGCCGGGACGACGAATATAAACTCGGCCACGCCAAACCTGACGCCGCTTGAGCGCGCTCGTGATTAGCCGCAGCGCGACCGGGAGATCGAGCAGTGGCGAAAACCAATAGGTCCAAGGTCTCCGCTCATATGCCCTCGCTGTGCCTATGAGCACACCGACACGAGTGAGGCTTAGACTTAGGTTCACGGCGACCCACCATCCCGGCGCGCCGATAGCATAAGCGATAGCGAGCAGGGGCAACGGCAATGATTGAACCAACAAAACCTCCAGGAGGCCTGTGACTTCACGCCAGCTGAAGTATTGATCCCGTGTCGGTAGCGACCTTGGCCAATTGCGCCAGGTCTCCTGCCAGTCTTCGTACATTCTTACCCAAACCAATCCATCGCTTTCGTAAAAGCCACTGAGCTCGCCGCATTCGGCTAATTTCCGAACCATGGTGAAATCATCGGAAAAGGATCCTTGGGCAGCCCGGAACGCATCGGTTCTTGACAGAGTTTCTCGTCGGCTGAAGAAACATTGGCCGTTTGCTTGAACCTGATGCGAATTGCAGGTGGCTTTTCCCGGCATGCCGAAGCGGTAGACGAGAGTTGTCAAAAGGCTGGGGTGGAGCATCGCGTCCGCGAAGCCAGAAAGATGCTGGCGCGTGGCCACCGAAAAGGTTGAAATGCCGGTTCGTTCGGCATGCGCTAACAAGGAACGCACAAGGAGCGGGGAACAGCGCACATCGGCATCGATGCAGAGAACCCATTCGCAGCGAGCATCGCTGTTCTTAAACCCAAGGTAAAGTCCCCATGTTTTGCCGGTCCAATCGCTGGGAACCGGGCTGGCGTCCACCAAGCGCACGCGTCGGTCCCTTGATTGGTATTGACGCCACCATCGACTGGGTGCTATCCGTGGAACCGCCGTCCACCACCAGAATTTCTTTAACTGCCTCTGTTTGAGCCACGAGACATTCAAGACAAGCTTGGATGCGCGCTGCTTCGTTAAGGACCGGAAGGATGACGCTGACCTGCTCACGCCGCGACTCATTTGAGACTTCAATGCGGTCACCGCCGGCGGTTCGGACGAAACGGAAAATTACACGGAGAGCCAAGAGGAGCTGCAGCGCGCCGAATAACCCTAGGATCATGGTAAGCTCCGCTAATCTTTGCGAACACCTTGTTTTTGGCTTGAGTCCGTCTTTTTCAGTGCAGGCAGGGATAACACTGAGTCTTCTTCCGCCATGCAGATACCGGGCAAGACGATCAAAAAGATTGCGATTCTACAAACGATGGACGCGATCAAGTTCACGGATTTAAGTCGGGATACAGCCATTCCGCGCGCCCTTTGCTCTTGTAAATACGATTACCACATCCATGCACAGCTATGCTTGCGGTTAGGGTAAGGATTTTCCGTATTTGAGAATTGAAGAACTTTCTGCCGCAGGAAGCCGCCGGCTCCCTGGCCGCTCAAACGTTCGGTTAGCCATAATCAACTGTTCTTTGTAGCAGACTAACGAAAATAACGCCATTCGATGTGATCCAATCAGGACAACCAGGGTGCGGTGTTTGATTCGATGCAATCTTACGAGATCGGATTGCTCGGAGATCAATAAAGACGGATTACCTTAAAGACGGATTACCTTTCGGAAAAGTAGGTTTTGTGCCAGTTCGGAGGTATACATTGAAGAAATCTGAGATTTTGAGTGACCGTCTAGTCAGGTGAGTTGAGCAAGAGCACGCGCATGCACGACAGACAAAAAATATTACTGACCGGTGCTACGGGTTATGTCGGCGGAAGGTTGCTTCGCGCTCTTGAAAACCGAGGCCTGAATCTCCGATGCCTCTCTCGCAAACCAGAAATGCTTCGCGGCCGGGTTGCGCCAACGACCGAAATTGCTTCTGGAGATTGCCTGGATTTGGCCTCCCTCCAGCAGGCAACGTCCGGCATTGAGACGGCTTATTATTTAGTGCATTCGATGGGATCGGCAGGCTCGTTCGAAGATCAGGATCGCAGGTCGGCAGCTCACTTTGCTCAAGCAGCCGATCAAGCGGGCGTTCGCCGAATCATTTACTTAGGCGGATTGGGGGAAGGTTCTCTTTCCCCGCACTTGCGGAGCCGGCAGGAAGTGGGCGAGCTGCTGCGGTCATCCGGGGTTGAAGTCATTGAGTTTCGAGCGTCGATCGTCATCGGATCAGGAAGTCTCTCTTTCGAAATCATCCGGGCTTTGGTAGAGCGTTTGCCCGTCATGGTTTGCCCTAGGTGGGTATCAAAGGCGGCGCAGCCCATCGGCATCGAAGATCTGACGGATTATCTTTTGGCGGCCCTAGATCTTCCTTACGAAGGGAACCGTATTATTGAAATCGGCGGCCCGGATAAAGTTTCTTATCGCGATATCATGGCGGAATATGCGCGGCAGCGAGGATTGCATAGAGTCATGATCCCTATCCCGGTTCTAACCCCGCGGCTTTCCAGCCTTTGGCTGGGGCTTGTGACGCCGGTCTATGCACGCATCGGGCGGAAGCTTATAGACAGCATCCGTAACGCCACGGTCGTTAAAGATCCATCGGCATTAAATCTGTTTCCGATTAAACCGAAAGGACTGGGTGAAATGATCACCCGGGCGATGCAGAATGAAGATAACGAGTTTGCCGTGACTCGCTGGTCGGACGCCTTGTCCTCGACGGGTTTAGAGCGATTATGGGGAGGCGTTCGTTTGGGAAACCGCCTAGTCGATTCCCGAACAGTTGAGGTCGCGGTTCCGGCGGAAGAAGCGTTTCGACCGATTCGCCGGATTGGCGGCGCGACTGGATGGTATTACGGAAACTGGTTGTGGCGCTTGCGCGGCTTTGTCGACACCTTGGTTGGTGGGGCCGGGTTGCGCCGGGGCCGGCGGGATCCGGATTCCGTCCGGGTCGGGGATACGCTGGACTTTTGGCGCGTTGAGGCGATTGAGAATAACCGCAAGCTTTGCCTGCTTGCCGAGATGAAATTGCCGGGACGGGCTTGGTTGGAGTTCGAGGTGGAACCTCACGGCAAGACATCCGTGATTCGCCAGACAGCGATTTTTGATCCGATGGGTTTGGCGGGCTTGGCATATTGGTATGGACTATATCCCTTCCATCGATTGATATTCGCAAAAATGCTAAGTCGAATAGCCGAAGCCTGCCAAGAAAAAACCAGGTTCGCCCAATAACTATTGGATCAAAAATTCATGGGTAAGAACGAGGGAGAATGTTCGTGGATTCTATTGAAGCGCTTTGTGATAACCCCCGGGTGACGTTGAGAAAAGGAGGAGTCTTCGATCCCGAGGGGCAATGCGTTGTCTATTGGATGCAGCGTTCGCAAAGAGCGCTGGACAATCCGGCCCTGAACCTGGCGATCGAGGCTGCCAATCTGTTAAAAAGGCCGGTTGTGGTGTTCTTTAGTCTCATCCCGAATGCTCATCATGCCAATCGCCGCCATTATCAGTTCATGCTGAAAGGGCTTCAAGACGTCGCCCAGGGACTGAGAGCGCGCGGCGTCGGCTTCGTATTGCGCCGATTCCCTGATCACGATCTGTTGAAGTTCTGTTCAGAGGTTCGACCCTGTGTTGTGGTGAGTGACGAAAATCCCATGGCGGGCGCCGAGCGAGTCAGAACCCGAGTGGCGAGAGAGATAAAGGTTCCCTTTTGGACCGTGGACGCCGACGTGATCATTCCCACGAGGCTCTTGAGCAAAGAGCACTACGCCGCACGAACCATTCGGCCCAAGATTCATGCGCTATTATCAGAATTCCTCAGGCCTGTGGCCAATCCAAAGGCTCGAGTGCCGTGGAAAACGTCCTCTAATCCTCGTGCTTCGATCCCCGATCCGTCTTTGCTCGATGGTTTGTCAGTGGATGATGCAACGGCGCCAGTGTCGGCTCAAAGGGGTGGCACGCAGGAAGCTCTAACGACGTTGCGGCGGTTTATCGTTCACAAACTCAAAGGTTATTCAAGGAATCGTAATCGCCCCGACCTAGACGGGACCAGCCGACTTTCCTCCTATCTTCACTTTGGCCATATCGGTCCTCATACCGTCGCATTGGCGGTTCAGAAATCCGGTGCCCCGCTGCAAGATCGCTCGGCATTCCTCGAGGAGTTGATCGTGCGCAGGGAACTGGCGCACAACTTTGTGCGTTTCAACTCGCACTATGAAACCTTTCACTCCGGCGAGCCGTGGGCTAATCGAACCCTGCGCATTCATGCGAACGACAAGCGAGAATACCTTTACTCTGAAGCGCAACTGGAGAACGCGGAAACTCACGATCCACTCTGGAACGCAGCCCAGAAGCAGATGGTGTTAACCGGTTGGATGCATGGATACCTGCGCATGTACTGGGCCAAGAAAATTCTCGAATGGAGTCCGTCATGCCGCAGTCGCCTACGACATTGCAGTGAGACTCAACGACCGCTACGAGCTGGATGGGCGAGATCCGAACGGTTATGCGGGAATCGCCTGGGCGATCGTCGGCAAGCACGATCGTGCGTGGGGGCCGGAACGGCCCGTCTACGGCAAGATACGCTACATGTCCTACGCAAGCACTTCGCGGAAGTTCGACAGCGGCGTCTATATCGCAAACATCAAGGCGCTTCAGAGATGAATGGTCTGAATGGGATCACTGCAATTCTCCAAAAGAAGTTTTTTGGCCTTCCGAAAGCGGGTGTGATTGCTTGACCGCCGTCGGGTCTTGCGGATTTGACCATCCGAACCTTTTGCGAAGGCGGTTATGTCTATAGGCAAAAATCCTCCTGAGATCGCGAGCGAGAAATAGTTTTTGGACGAGGATTCCGCCAGCCGTGGAATATTCGACTGTGTCCGCGACCAGGGTTCCGCCATTAAGTTCGGTAAAGGCGTGTTCGTGTATCCAAACTCGATAGGGTCCCCGAATTTGCCGGTCAACAAAACGATGGGGCGGCTCCCAGACACAGATTTCGCTTTGCCAACGGAGCGGGATGCCATACAGGCGAAGACGGTAATCGATCAACACACCGGATTTCACTTGCAGCGGCATCGGAGTATGGATTTCAAAATGCAACCATCCGGGAGTGAGGTCCTCAAGGTTCCGGGGATCGGCAAAGAAGGAAAATACCGTAGTCCTCTTCTGGGGCAGCCAGATCTCCGTCTTGAGTTTGTGGGTTTTCATCACGCAACGTGTTCCTACACGTGATTCCTGAGCATCAATTCTTTGGGGCTCGGTTGGAGATAAATCTGATTCTCCAGATAAGTCACCCGGTATTTTTTCACGTAGTGACGGAACAAAGTGAGCGGCACCACGAGCGGGATCAGCCGCTGCCGAAAATCGCTCACCAGCTCTAGCAGCTCCTTGCGCTCCTCTTTCGAGAGCTCTTGAGAAAAATAGCCCATCATGTGTTCGAGCACGTTACCATGTTTTTTTGCGGTCGCATGGCGAGCGAGTGCCTCCATGAACAACCAGCTGTATTGTTCATAGACCGCGGCGAGGGGTGACTGTTTGGCCTGGGCCACGATACGACCGAGCTTCCTGTAGTGGGGCTCGCTATGGGACAAGACAAGCAGTTTATGGCGGGTGTGAAAATCAACCAGAGATCGGACCGACCTCCGCTGGTGGCCGTATCGTTGCCAGCGATGATAGGCAAAAATTCGCTCGAACGAAGTTTTCGCGAAGAATCGGATTATTCAATCGGCCTTCTTCTTCGACCGGCAATAACGGCAGCTCAGTCATGACCGCGTTGGCGAAAAGACCGCGCCCCGCCCGGTTTGGAATGCCGTGGCGATTGTAGACGCGAACCCGTTCCATGCCGCAACTGGGTGAGTCTTTTTTGAAGATGTACCCGGAGAGTTCTAATTCTTTGAGCACCCGCACTCGCTGTGTGGCAAAGTGCTGCATGGCGTTGGTCCAATCCTGTCCGGAGCGCTCAGCGATCATCCTATAATCCGATACGTTCCCCACCAGTCGAACCGGCTCGCGCGGAACGCCCATGCCCACTTCGAATTCCGGACATACGGGAATCCACTCGACATGAAGCCCAAACGTATCCGTCAGAAAACGGTCTCTTTTATCGCCGCCGTCGTAGCGG
>CAVTUQ010000023.1:0-22314 GCA_963737905.1 uncultured delta proteobacterium
CGCTAAGACCTCTGGCTTTGTATGAGGAGCGGTACTAATTTCGCGGCATCATCGAATTGATCGATTCGATCCACCATAGCGATAATTTCCTCTATTCTGTTCTCCGGGAAAACAGCGCCTGCCAGCTTCTTGAATTTCTTCCGCAGCTCATCGCGGCTGACCGGATTCAGCGGGCTGCCAGGGGGATACTGCTGAAAGGCCTCGACCTTGCGCCCGTCAATCAGTTTGATTTCCATCGTCGTGTTATAGTTTTGGTCGCCTTTGGCTTTGGGATCCGCGTAGCTTTTTACCTTTCTCGCCAAAGCGAGGACCTCGGGGTCCGTCCAGAGTCTGGAATCCATGTACAAACTGAGATCGTTATCGTTTTTCAGTAGACGCAGGGCCAGCGAAAAAGGCAAGCTAAATTGCGCGCTGGCCACGTCGTGGGGCTCATAGATCGCGCCGCCGTGAGATAGGGATGTCTCCGAGATGCCAACTTTGATCTCTTCGACGTCGCTGGCGCGAATTTTGTGTTTCTCGATGAGGCCTGCCAAGGTGTCAATGACGCCTTGAACCGTAGCCACGCAAGGATACATCTTGAACCATATTCGCATGATCTTGAAATCGGTGCCCAGGTCTCGCGTGATGACATCCATATCGTATTGATCGGCGAACACCCGGCAAAAACCGCGCTTTCCTTCAATGATGGTGGGCGGGCCGGTAAGTCCCAGCCGCGCCAGCATCGCTGACTGAATTCCGCCCCGAGCCGCGATCCCCGCATGCACCCGTTTGATCTCGCCTCCCGTCTGATCGTATTCCATGGTCCCGGCGGAATGACTTCCCGCGATGCCGAAAGCATAAAGCATCTGTTCCCGGTTCAAACGAAGCAAACGGGCGGCAACGACCATCGCCCCAAAAGGACCGCCGATACCGTGGCTATGAAATCCCCGTTTCCCCGAGGATGGCCGCACCGCCAGTAAGAGTCGATACATAACGTCACAACCGGCGACGACGGCCGAAAGCAGTTCCTTGCCGCTGACCCGTTCTTTTTCGGAGAGCGCTAAGGCGACTGGGACGGTGGCCGCGCTCAGATGGCCACCGGCGCCGAAACCCACGTCATCGAGCTCGCACCCTTGACCGAAGGTTGCGTTAACGAACGCAACATCCAGAGCCGGCGCTTTGGTTCCGTAGTTGACGATCGTGCTCTCCGCTCTTCCGGCCATCTCGACCACATATCGATAGGCGATTTTGTTCCAGTCCAACGTGGAGCCGATGAGCTCGACGCCGATCTGATCCAGCAAACAGTCCTTGGCCTTCGTAATCACTTCCTGAGGCATGTCCTCGTAGCTCACCTTAGAGGCGTGCGCGGCAAGCTTTTCGGTGATACCCACTTCCATCAACCCTCCTCCTCTCGGACACGGGGCTACGCCCCAACTTCTCACTTAGAGCGGCAAGCGCCGCTTATTTCAAGGCGAAGATCTCTCTGAATTCCTTATCGTAACGCGCATAAGCCTTGGCCAAACTAATATCGCTCATTAGACCAAGAAATCGCCATCGATTCCTCCTCGTTCTTTATCGTGCTTTTCTTGAACCGCCGTCATCGAGCCGCCTTGGCCATCGCCGCCGCGGTGGTGCCCGCGAGCCGGCCAAACACCGCGCCTTTCATGAGCCCCGATCCACCCGGGTAGTTATGGTAAAAAGAGCCTCCGGTGATTTCGCCTGCCGCAAATAGCCGATGGATCACATTGCCGCTGGTGTCCAAGACCTCGGCCTTGTCGGTAATACCGATGCCACCGAAGGTAAACGTAATTCCACAGGTCACCGGGAAAGCATAATAGGGCGGCGTATCCAGCCGCTGCGCCCAGTTGGATTTCGTCGGGCTTATTCCTTTAGTGCATTTTCCGTCTCGTTTTGCCGGATCGAAGAGAGCATCGTTGACGGCACTATTGAAGTCATTGACTGTCTTAACCACATTTTCCCAATCCAGCCCCGGCAATTTTTTCGCCAATGCTTCGATGGAGTCGGCGGAAACGTGGGAGCCGCGATTGTATTCCGAGCGCAAGAGCGGGCGAGTCTTACTATCAAAGATCTGATACGCGGTTCGCCACGGTAGCCGGAGAACTTCTCTCCCGCATTTGGCGTAGGTATAACTGAAAAAATCTTCGCCTTCATCGACAAACCGCCTGCCATTGATGTCGACCATGATACCGTAGGGGTAGGAATAACGATGTTCATAGGCAGCCTCCACTTCGGGCGCCTCACTATCCACCAAGACGGCGTGACAGCCGCTCCAGTGACCGGTGGGTTGAGCGCCAAACGCGAGAGTGAGGTTCAGCGCTTCGCCGGAGTTATAGCGGGAGCCTCTCACCTTCACCAAATCCCAACCGCTGCCAAGATATCTGGCGCGCATCTCAGGATTGGCTTCAAAACCTCCGGCTGCCATCACCACCGTGCGACTACTGATATCCCGCACACCCTCCGGGGTTTGTATTCTTACTCCAGCGACCGTACCCTTTTGATCGGTCAAGAATCCCGTGGCCTTGGCTTCATACGTGATGTCGATGCCTTTTTTCTCCGCAGTCGCAAAGAGCATTTCGACGAGCCCCAATCCACCGTCGTTAATTGATATGACGCGGCCAGAGGGGAAGCGGATCTTGCCGCCGACTTTGATAGCGTGGGTGCTCGTGGACAGAATCCATTTCACGTGCATGTCCGTGAGCCAACGCGCCGTGGCGTAGGACTGGTCCACTAGAAGATTCGTGAGTTTTTTGTCCGCGGCATATTCGGTCACCTGCATCACATCTTCGAAAAAATCCGACGCGCTATAGCTTCCGACCTCCAACCTCGAGGCCTCTTCGTCGGAAAGGTCCGGCAGCATGGGCCTCATATCGTCGATGCCGGCGTAGGTGAATCGAAATCCTCCGCCGGAAAACCGAGTATTTCCTCCGCGGCTCGCCTTGGGACATTTGTCCAAAAGCAAAACCTTGGTTCCCATTTGCTCTGCTGCGAGGGCAGCCGACAACCCGGCGTTTCCCGCTCCGACAACAATCACGTCATAAACTGGTCCAGCCATCGGCGAACCTCCTATAAACCAAAGATCGTCAGAGTTCCATCCGTTCCAAGAGCTCCAGCTGCGTTCCAACGTTCTGAACGGCTTGAACATTTTGAACGTTTTGAACCAATCTCACCCTACTTCTGACATCGCATGCGACCTTCTCAACTAGAGGCAGTTAGCTCAGCAAGCTCGTTTAAATCTTTCATCGTTTCGAGGTTTCGAACGGCATGAAGCAGCTCTTTCGCTTGGTCTCTGGAGATCACCATGCTTGCCAGACCGAGAAATTTATCCTCGAGCTCCCGCCGCGAAAGTGGATTCTCCGGACTTCCTCGGGGATGAAAAACTTTAGCGGAATATTTTGCTCCGTCTTTCGTCTCCAAGCTGACTTTGCCCAGTCTCGTCGTCGGATAAATCGCCTCAGATTCTTCATCGTGCACCACGTTGACTTTCTTGGCGACTTCGATGACTTCGCGATCACTGAAACCGTTGTTCATGGCATCGAAGTAGCTCCGGAAATCATTGCTGCCCTTTACCATCGTCAACCCCAGGCTGAAATGGCTGCTGAATTGGGCGCCCGTGATATCTCTGGGCTCAGGACCCACGGTGCCGACGTGACTCAAGGCGCGGTTTTCGACTCCCACGGTGATTTGCTTGACGTCCGCCGGCTTCACCGGATGTTCTTCCAAAATCTGCCTTACGGCATCGATCTCGGGAATGATGGCGCCGCAGCAGGCATACGGCTTGATCCGAGTCGCTTGCATATAAAAATCTGTGCCCAAGGAATCGGTCAGTTTTTCCACCACGGGACTGCTGGAAAATGCCTTGAGGGTTCCGTTCTTGCCCTCGAGAATCGTGGGAGGCGCGGTGAAGCCCTTCTTAGCCAGATAGGCGGCCCTGATTCCCGCCATGCCTGCGATGCCAGCGTGAAGCCGCTTGATGTCTCCACCCGTCTGATCGTACTCCGTCGTTCCCGAACAATGGGAACCGGCGATGCCGAAAGCGTAGGTCAAAGATTCTTTATTAAGCCTTAAGAGCTTGCCGGCGGCGACCGCGGCTCCGAACGGACCATAGACGCTGGTAGAATGAAATCCCCGGGCAGCGATGCCTCTCACGGTGAAAGCAAAGCCGAGTCTGATAACGGTCTCCGCCCCCAGGGCGAAGGCGGCCAAAAAATCCGACCCGGTGGCGTGCGCTTTCGCGCCCACCGCGAGCGCAGCGGGAAAAACGACACACCCCACATGGGCGCCGCAAGGCGTGCAATAGTCATCCAGCTCAAATCCATGGCCGAACGTTCCGTTTACTAAAGCGGCGTACTCCAGTGAAGTCCGATAAGGCGTTCCCATCACTTGCGACTCGCCGCTGATTCCCATGTCCTGGACGTACTCGAGGACCTTTCGGTTCCAGGATAACGTCGAGCTGGCCAAGGCCACCCCTAATTGATCGATGATCAGTTCCTTGGCTTTTTCTATCACCGGACCCGGGAGGTCCTGAAAATTCGTCTTGACAAGAAACTCCGCTAATTGAACCGTCGCGCCGGGTTGTGCCACTTAGTTCTCCTCTCATTCTATTGAATAGCCCGTGTTAGTGCGTTGGCAATTTCCAACTGGGACTTTTCACTGCGCGCTTAACAGCGTCAGCAAAACTGGACATATCTTCCTCGGTTTCAACTCTTGCGACTTTCTCAACAATTCGTTCCAGCTTCTCCTGCGGGAGGACCGAAGATGCGTTGTCGAGGAACTTTTCCGTGATCTCTTGCTTGGAAAGGGAATTGCTAAAGTTGCCCTTGGGCGACGGCAAAGAACCCTCGATAACGTTCCCGCCCAAAAGAGATATTTTCATCCGGCAAGCGAAGCGTCGCTCTTTGACCGCCGTTGGATCCGCAAAAAGCTCGATCTTTCTTCCCATCGCCAAAAGCGCCGGATCGCGCCACACGTTGGAATCCAGATAAAATTTTAGCTCGTTGCTGCCCCTGAGAAGCCTCAAGGCCAAAGAAAATCGCAAACTGAATTGCGCCTCGATGACTTCTTTGGGCTCATAAATAGTCCCGCTGTGTAAGATCACTCCTTCGTTCACTCCCGCCTCGATTTTTTTCACGTCTTCGGGCTTAATTCTGTTTTCCTTGACGAGCTTGTCCAGAAGCTCAATCGGTGAGTGTTGGCTCGCATTGACCGGAAATCGCTTGATCGATGCATGCAGCACGGCATAATCTGTCCACATGGCCCGGGTGATCACTCCGGTTCTGGACTCGCCGCTGAATACTCTTAGGATACCGCGCTCCCCTTCAAAGATGGTTGGCGGGCCAGTCAGCCCCTTCTCCGCGGTCATCGCAGAACGCAAGCCGCCGGAGCAGGCAATCCCGTTGTGCATCCGTTTGACTTCGCCGCCGCTCTGATCGAATTCCATGGTCCCGCTCGCATGGCTGCCGGCAATTGCCAAACAATGAGTCAACTTATCCGGATCGAGACCGAGCAGCTTGCCGGCGCTGGCGGCCGCTATAAAGACACCGACAACTCCCTGCGCGTGGTATCCCCGGCGCATCATTTCCGGGAGCAGACCTCTTCCTAGCCTCCAGCCAATCTCGTAGCCGGCCGCCATCGCGGTCAGGAAGTTGCGGCCGCTGACACGGGTTTTTTCTGCCAGCGCCATGGCCACTGGGACAGTTGCCGCGCCTGGGTGTCCTCCGCCTTGATCATAGTAATCATCCAGCTCGCAACCCTGGCCGAAGGTCCCGTTCACAAGGGCGGCATCATCCACCGGAACTTTATCGCCATGGTTAACGATGGTCGCTGGACCTCCGTGTTTGTTTTCTCTTACGAACTGATAGACCGATTGATTCCACGCAACGGTTGAACCGATCAATTGACACCCCAATTGATCCAGCAATAGATCTTTGAGTCTATCGATCACCTCCGGCGGCAGGCGTCGGTAATCCATGCCGCACACAAACAGGCTGAGCCTCTGAGCGACAGTTTCCTTTGAACTCATAGAAGTGACTGCCTATCTTCGATGGCCGCTGCTCAAGACCTTGAGCTCGTTTGCCTTCCCCTCGGCCGTCAAATGCTTGCCGAACTTGAGAGAGATTTCTTCAGCTGCTTTTCCGACCCTATGAGCGAGTTTGTCCCGGCCCTTAGCCCGAAGCCTAAAGGGGGTTAGCGTTATCGTCAGACTATGGCGAACTTTGCCATCGTAGTCGAAAATCGGAGCGCTGATGGCACAAAGACCATCCATAACCCTCTCACCGCAGCTGAACGCAAAGCCTCTTCTCTTGATTCGGCCAAGCTCCGCCGATAGTTTCTGCGGATCGGTAATGGTGCGAGCGGTCAGAGCCGTTAGAGGTTTGGCCGAATCAAAATAAGCCTTCAGCTCCTCCGGCGAGAGATGAGCGAGCAATACTTTTCCCGAGGCGCCACAATGTGCCGGAAATTGATCTCCGATAAGAATCGTATCGCGCAGCACTTGTTTACTCTCCACCTTCTCAACGCACACGCGGTTGCCATCCCTTAGCTCGTGCAAGGTCGTATTCTCGCCGGTGACATCTCTCAGCCGTTCCATGACGGGAACGGCGATTCTCCTCACGTCCAGGCCTTCTTTGGCCACGGATGCAAGATAAAAAACCCCCGGCCCGAGCCGGTAAAGCTTCGTGATCGGATCCTGCTGCACCAGCCGGCGCGACATCATCGCCTTCAAGAGACGCCGCGTGGTACTTGGTGGAAACCGCAAACGACGGCTGATTTGAAAAAGCGACTGTTCGGGAGCATCCGGCTGAAAGGAGAACAGCAAATCCAACGCTTTCTCCAACGCGCGCGCCCCTAACGCCTTTTCATGGTATTCCATAATATGGAAGCACCTGCTATATCGATCTCCCTTCGATTAATATATCCGCTCCGATCAAGTCAAGAGCCTGTGCATGCGCATTGACAGCGCAAAGCGACAAATGATACGGAGCAACCCAATGATTTGGGGCCGGGCGGTTGAATTTTTTCAACAACAATTCGTTGACAGAACAAAAAATAAGAGAACCCGATGCGCATCGCACCCGACCTCTCAATTCGATAATTATTGAGGAGGCATCCGTGAAAGAATCTACAAAACACCGCACGATCGGGAGAGACACCATACGGTCCCATCTGGTCCTGGAGGTAGCTTCAGAGCTCGTCGACCGAGTAGAGTGGCCGTACCGTCAAGCCCGAATCACACTAAGAGAACAGGGCGGGCGGGACTGGCCAGTCTCTATGTTCGGCAGCGACGCGCCCGCCGCCATTGACCAGGTGGCTCGGGGCGAGGTTCAGGTGGCGATCATCAATCCGGCCGGACCTTTGGCTCTAGCGTTGCGAGGGAAAGGACCTTTCAAGAGTCCCATTCCTCTGCGCGCGATAACGGTAATTCCATCGCCGGATCAGCTTGCCTTTGCGGTGACCGAATCCACCGGTTTGAAATCCTTACACGACATTCGTGAGCGGCATTTTCCCCTACGGATTTCCATCCGCGGCCAGATGGATCACTCGCTTCATCTGGTCGTAAAAGAGGTTCTCTCGGCGGCGGGTTTTTCGTTGGACGATGTGATTTCTTGGGGTGGGCAAGTGCGCTACGACCCGGGCCTCCCTAACAGTCCAACGCGGCTTGGTGCCGTGCAACGGGGCGAGGTGGATATACTGATTGATGAAGCGGTGCGCTCGTGGTTGGACCCCGCGCTCGAATCGGACATGCGGATCTTGCCGTTTGATGAGCCGCTATTGGAACAACTTGAAGGACTCGGGTTTCGCCGGGCGGTAATTTCGAAGGCGCGTTACACCAAATTGAAAGAAGATGTGCCCACTCTCGATTTCAGCGGCTTTCCTGTGTACACGCAGGTAAACGTGGCGGATAGCACCGTTACTTCGATTTGTTCCGCCCTTGAAGCAAGGAAGGACAAAATCCCATGGCAAGAAGAAGGTCCCCTACCCTTGGACCGCATGTGTCGTGATACACCGGAAGGTCCGCTCGATATTCCCTTACATCCCGCCGCGGAGCACTTCTGGCGCCAACGCGGCTATCTGCCCTAGATGCTTCCGCTGGCCCGGGATAGATCGGGCGCGATGTAGCTAAGTCTTCAAAGTCAGCCGCACCATCACAGAAATTATTCTTGTCCGCTCATCTTTGTCGTGCTACACTCCGGCAAAATGGTTCCCAAAAAAGTCTTTTTCACCAAGGGAGTCGGGGTTCATAAAGAAAAACTGGCTTCCTTTGAGATGGCGCTCAGGGTTGCCGGCTTGGCCCACTGTAATCTGGTCCTCGTCTCCAGCATCTATCCACCGGGCTGCAAGATTATTCCCAAGGAGGAAGGGTTAAAGCTTCTCCGGCCAGGGGAGATCGTATTTGCAGTTTATGATCGAGAAAGTTACAACGAACCCAATCGCTTGATTGCGGCCTCCGTCGGCCTGGCGATTCCGGCGGACGCCTCCATGCATGGTTATCTTTCCGAGCATCATTCTTTTGGCGAGACCGACGAAAAAGCGGGAGAGTATGCCGAAGACCTCGCCGCCAGCATGCTGGCGACCACCTTGGGGATCGAATTCAATTCGGAATCGGATTGGGACGAGCGGGAGCAAATCTTTAAGATGTCGGGTAAGATCGTCCGCACTACCAATATCACCCAGTCAGCGGTGGGCAACAAAGATGGTTTATGGACAACGGTCTTCGCCGCGGCGGTTTTTATCAACGACGACAACCTGCCCACTGAGACCGAAAAGTCCGTCGCTGTAGCCGTGCAGGGTTCGCCCCAGGAAGATGTTTTGAAACAAACGCTCGAGGGCCAGCTGAAACACACTGAAGCTCAGCGCCAAAAGGAACCGGCGAAATCCACCATCGAACGGGCCAGACTCCTTCCGTCCACGAGAAAAAGCCTTTCCTAAAATCCTTTCTTCGAAACATCGAAAAATACGGTCCCGTCAATGGACGAGTAGCGGCGCCAATTTCGCGCCATCATCCAATGGATCAACTCGCTCGACTGCGCTGATAATTTCGTCGATCCTGTTCTCGGCCATAACCGCGCTTGCGCCAGTTTCCTGAATTTCTTTCGCAGTTCGTCGCGGCTTACCGGATTGAGCGGACTTCCTGCCGGCTCAAACCGTCCCGAGATATTGGAACTCCAGTTCAGATTGTTTCCGACACATAGTAACCACCCCGGCTTGGCTTGGTCTGCCAGCCTTCGACCGCCGCCCGGAAGCTGGTATGGGTAGGAGTGCCGCGCCAGTTGAGATGATGCTCTTTGGTCGGCCACTCTAATAGGACCATCACGGCGGCCGGATCGTCCTCGCTGCACAAGATCAGACCGCTTCGGCAGCCGGCGGCTTTGCATCCCTGAATTGCTTCTTTGTACATCTTGACGTAATCCTCACGGCGCTCGGGGTCCACCGTCTGAAATCGGACTTCGTAAACCATAGATCCCTCCTTTTCCTCCTCTTAGAGTGGATGCAGGCTTTCAATCGTGAGACTTCTCAGCGAGTTTCCGCGAGGTTTCATTGCGTGACGTTGACTGCGGCACTCAAAGAAATCCATTGACGCGTCAAGACGTCGCCCAGGGTTAAGCTGATGAGAATGATCAGCCAGAAAAAACCCGCTCCCGCAAAAACCCAGGTGAGGCGGCTGCTGTAACGTAGATGCATGAAATACACAACCACCAAAACTGTTTTCACGATCGCGATGACAACCGCTGTCAACGTGTTCCATTGTCCGCCGAGATCGATGAAGGCGACTCCGGTTGTCGTAAGGGTAAGAATGAGCAGGCTGACCCACACTACGATATAGGTTCGTACTGACATAATCGGTTCGGAATTCATAAATGACGTCCTACTAGATAAAGTAAAGGAAACAAAAAGATCCAGACAATGTCGACGAAGTGCCAATACAGGCCAATGATTTCAACCGGTGTGTGGTACTCGGCCGAGAGGCGATCACGCCCGGCTTTAACCAGGAGATAAGAGAGCAGCCCCAGTCCGATAATCATGTGCAATGCGTGCATGCCGGTCATGGCAAAATAAAACGAAAAAAAGATTTCTGCCTGTCCCGGTTGCGGCCCTGGGAATGAAAAGTCGAATCCGGGGACAAGGTGCTCCTCAAATTTATGATAGTATTCGGTGAATTTGATGCCCAAAAAGACCGTGCCTAAAATCATCGTCAAAATCAAAAAACCCACTATTTTTTTCCGCCGCCCCAATTCCGAGCTATGAACTGCCAGCGCCATCGTCAGGCTACTGCAGATCAAGACGGCGGTATTGATGCTCCCAAGCCACACGTCCAGCTGATTGCTCGCCTGAGCGAAGACCTCGCTGTAAAGCGAACGGTAAACGGTATAGCCGGTAATCATCCCGCCGAAGAACATAATCTCCGTCGCGAGAAATACCCACATGCCGGTCCGGGAAGCCGCCAGTTGCTGCTCCGGATCATCGAATTGGTGCAGGAGTGCTTGATTGGATTCAGACATGTTCAGCCGCTCCCGGAGCAAAAACGGCCTGAGGTTCTCCCGACGGATAATCGTAAGGATCGCGAGTGACAATCGGGGTTTCGTCGAAGTTATCGGTGGGCGGCGGCGACGGCGTCTGCCATTCCAGCCCCGTCGCTCTCCAGGGGTTCCTGCCGGCGACTTCGCCATAGCGCAACGACCAAATCAAATAGATCAGCGGCAACAGGTAACCCACCGCTAAAATGGATGCTCCCGCGGTGGACATAACGTTTAGCACCTGAAACTCCGGCGGATAGACGTGATAGCGGCGCGGCATCCCCAGATAGCCGAGAACGAACTGCGGGAAAAAAGTCAGGTTAAAGCCAAGAAAGATGGTCACAGCAGCGAGCTTGGCCAAACCTTTGGGATAGAGCCGGCCGGTCATTTTGGGCCACCAGAAATGGATGCCGCCCAGATAAGCCATCACCGCACTGCCGACCATAATATAGTGAAAATGAGCGATGACAAAATAAGTGTCATGGACATGGACGTCAACTGCTAACGTCGCCAGAAAGAGCCCGGTCAACCCGCCAATCGTAAAAAGTCCGATGAAGCCGAGCGCGTAAAGCATCGGCGCCTCAAGGGAAATCGAGCCTTTGTAAAGCGTGGCCGTCCAATTGAAAACTTTGATAGCCGACGGGATCGCCACCAGCATGCTGAGCAGCGAAAAGATCATGCCGGCATAAACGGACTGGCCGCTGACGAACATGTGATGGCCCCACACCAGAAAGCCCAATATCGCAATCGCCAAGCTGGAAAAGGCGATAAAGCTATAGCCGAAGACCCGTTTGCGCGAAAAACAAGTGATCAGCTCGCTCATCACTCCCATACCGGGGAGAATCATGATGTAGACGGCCGGGTGCGAGTAGAACCAAAATAGATGCTGGAACAGCACCGGATCCCCCCCCAACGACGGATCGAATATTCCCAGGTGAAAAAGCCGTTCCATGGCAACCAGCGCCAAGGTGATGGCGATGACAGGGGTGCCGAGGATGAAGATCACGCTGGTGGCGTAATGAGCCCAGATAAAGAGCGGCAGGCGAAACCAGGTCATGCCCGGCGCGCGCATCGTGTGAATCGTGACGATGAAGTTGAGCCCGGTAAGAATCGAGGAAAATCCTGTAATGAATATGCCGATCACGGTGAGCGCCACATTTGTGTTGGAATAGATGCTGCTGTAGGGAGTGTAAAAGGTCCAGCCAGTATCAACGCCACCCGCCGCCGCCGCCGCAAGCGTAAACAGACCTCCGATAATATAGATATACCAGCTGGCGAGGTTCAGACGCGGGAATGCCAAGTCCCGCGCTCCGATCATCATGGGAACCAAAAAATTTCCCAGCACGGCGGGGATCGACGGAATCAGAAAAAAGAAAATCATCGTGACGCCGTGCATCGTAAAAAGCTTGTTGTAAGTCTCCGCTTGTACCAGATCCCCCTGCGGCGTCAGCAGCTCCAGGCGCAACAAAGTGGCAAAAACACCCCCGATGAAAAAGAAAACGGTCACGGAGATTAAATAGAGCCAGGCGATGCGCTTGTGGTCCGTCGTCAAGAGCCATGACTTAAGGCCGTAATTCACGTTCAAGTAATGCTGCCGGAGCTCTACGGTTTGATCGTTCATTTTTTTGCCTGTGCACCTTCTTCCGGTTTGAGCGATTTTAGATAAGCGAGAATTTGCAATAGGCCATCTTCGCTGACCAAGCCTTTGAAAGCGGGCATGATCGGCTCATACCCTGCGACGATCTTTGCTTGAGGATTGATAATGGACTCACGAATGTAAGTCTCGTCGGCGGTCACTGAATTACCGCCCGCGAGTTTTATCGTCTTGCCAAAAAGACCCGCCAGGGAAGGACCGCGACCCGCCCCGCTCTCAACGTGGCAGGTGTTACAACCCAATCGCTGGAAAAGCCTTTCTCCCGCGGTCGCCAGCGACACTCCGGTAACGCCGCCGCCAAGCCATGCCTGGTACTCTGTCACAGGCATCACGACAACCCGGCCAATCATTCCGGAATGCTGGGTCCCACAGTATTGCGAGCAAAACAAGTGGTATTCCCCGGGTGTGGTCGCCTCGAACCAAACGGTCGTATAGCGCCCGGGAAGCACATCCTTTTTGACCCGAAAAGCCGGCACGAAAAAATCGTGGATGACGTCCTGGGAAGTCATGATCAATTTGACCGGCCGGCCCACCGGAATGTGCAACTCGTCGATTTCCAGCTGGCCCTCCGGGTGCTGGACCTTCCACATCCATTGTTTGGCCACGATATTGATCTCCAACGAGTTGGCGGGTGGATCGTTGATGATAAAGAAAAGTTTGGCCCCCCAATAAAACATGACGAGTGTGAGGCCCAAAGGAATAACAGTCCATAGGATCTCCAGACGGAGATCGCTTCCAATTTCCTGCGGTCGTTCATCCTCCGATCGGCGGCGGTATTTGACTGCAAATACGATGATCACAATAAAGATCAGCGACGCGAAAAATACGCTGACCCCGACTAAAAAGAAAAACAAGCGGTCCACCTGCGTGGCCATCGTGGACGCCTGATCGGGAAAAAGGGGGAAACCGATGTTCATAGGCTAAGCGGAATGGGGATGTCGATCCCGTCGCAGCATTACAATAATGAAAGCGCCCAATGCGAGCACGGTGGCGGCGCCGGCGACTTGGATCACGCGCGCCACCAAGAGGTTGTATTTTCCTGTGGTGGGGTCGTAGTGATAACAGAAAAGCAGCAGTTGATCGATGGGCGAGCCGATCTTGCCGGCCGCGGCTTCGATCAGACCCAAGCGGACATCGCGCGGCGAAAACTCGATCCCGTAAAAGTAACGCGATGTCTTCCCTTGGGGGGTCAAGATGATGATCCCCGTGGCGTGGCCGAATTCTCCTGTCCGCGCATCATAGGTGTAACGAAATCCCACGGCCTGCGTGAGCTTTTGGATCGAGGGTTCGTCGCCGGTGAGAAAATGCCACCCCGCGGCGGCTCCCGGCCGGGAATATTTCTCTACGAGATCCGTTTTTTTGGCTGCAGCGAGCGGTGGGTCATCGTGAGGATCGAAACTCACCGTCAGCACGTCGAATTGGTTGCCGACTTCAAAGGAAAGCGCTCGTAGGGATCGTACGACTCCATCCAGCAGCAGAGGGCAGAGATCCTGGCACTTGAAGTAGACGAAGTTAAGAATCACGGGCTTTTCTTTGAAATAATTCGCAAGACGAACCGGTTTTCCAGTCTCGTCCCGAAAAGTCAGATCCAGCGGCACTTGCCGTTTGAGCTCTTGATCGAAGGCGACATCGCGCAATGCCGCGGGTCTCTTGTCATCGTGCGCGCCCGCCGCGGCGGATAACAGCATGACCAAGGCGAGCGCGAATACCGGGGTTCGCGTCGCGGCCATAGCCTTAGCGACAACCTTTGATGGCTTATGCATTTTTCCATCCCTCAATCGTGGACTCCGGTAGCCTGATTTCATGGACTCCTTTGCGACTTTTGTTTCTCGTTGCTCCTTGGTTTTTCATTGCTTTGCGGTCGGCTGGGGAGCCCTCGCTGCGCGAGAATATCGATGGCGCGCTTGATCGGAATACGCACGACCCCCTTTTCCCTATCCACCCAGGCGTAACTATTCAGTATCGAATCTTCCGATGCCCGCATTGTTTTTAGTTCTTGACCCGGAACCACCAGGAGGTGCGGCTCCGGTGTCGGCTCGCGCGTGTAAGAAAGCGGGCTGGGAGGCACCTCCGTCTTCATTGAAACAGTCGAGTAGTGTTGAAACAGTTCGTAGCAGACCCAAAGGACAATCAGGATCATCCCGACTAACGAGACACCGAAAATCGCGATGTTCTTTGGGCTGAGATCACTCAGCTCGTGGCCCGTTTCGATGGCCTTTGACGGTACGTTCGGCTCAACCATTTTTAACCAGCTGGAACTCTTCGACTATGGCGACAAATCGCGGGTCGCGGGCCGGCAGCAAAGACCTTCCCTGTAGACTCCACAGAAATGCCGCAAACCAAACCCCACCGATGCCAATGGGTGCCGCCACATCCATCCAAGAAAGGCTGAAGCCCGAAGGATGGAAAACCGGTGCCACAAACCAAAATGTCTCGACGAGATGCATCAACGCTATCACGATGGCCACCCCGAAGAGGGTCGCCGCCTTACGTTTCACGGCGCGCGACAGCAACAAAACAAACGGCAAAGCAAATTGGACGATGATCAAGCACACGGCGACCGCGCCCCATCCGCCGATCATCCGGTGCAGATACCATGGAATCTCGTTTTTAAGATTCTCCACCCATACGATCAGAAACTGGGAAAAGGACAAATAGGCCCACAACATAACAAAAGCCAGTAACAAGTTGCCGAGGTCCTGGAACACCCACGGGGCGAATACTTCAGAAAGAGTCTCGCGGCGCGCCAGAAAATAAGCCACGCCGATAACGAAAGCCATGGCCACTAGCCCATCGCTTACCATGAATATCATCCCGTAAATTGTCGAATACCACCGCGGTTCGAGCGACATCGCCCAGTCGATGGCGGAAAACGTCACAGTCAATCCGAACAGGACAAGTCCCGGCCCGCTGAGATTCTGCAGCCGATCGACCAGGGAGACATCGGCGGTATGATCCTGCTCCCGCGACCACTTCGTCAGAAAATAGCCCACGGATATCCAGATAGCGAAATACAAGATCGCCCGCAGACTAAAAAAGGGAACGTTCAGGTAAAGACTCTTCTGTTGCAGAACTTTATCTTGGGCGACGATGTCGGGGCGGGCCCAGCTATAAAGGTCTGGCATACCGAAAAATATCGGGATGAAAAGCAGAGCCATGACCGGCAGGGTTCGAATCGCCGACTCCAGCGGGCGCTGAATCACAAAGCCCCAGGTTCCGCCGACCAGGTGGTGAATCATGACGATGCCAAAGCATCCCACCGGAATGCCGATCCAGAACAGGTACGCCATCAGATAAGACTGAAAAAACTGCTGGCGGTTGAAATAAGCTCCGACGAGGCACAGGGCGATAGCCATCACTCCAGCGGTGAGCGATTTCTTTTGCAGCGGCGCCAGATTGCGCAGCTCGACATCCAGGTTGCTCATGGTTTTGTCTCGAGGGCACGGCGTTCCGTCTCCGGAACGTCGGCGAGTTTGGCGTTTTGACTCAGTTGCAGTGCCCGGATATAGGCAATGATCGCCCAACGGTCCTTGGGGGAAATTTGCGTCGCATAGTCCGCCATGATGCCAAAGCCATGGGTGATGACGTCAAAAAAGTGCCCGGCAGGCGCCGTCCGCATGCGGTCGATATGAAAGGACGGCGGCGCACGCAAACCGCGCTTTACAACCATGCCCTGACCGGTGCCGATTCGATCGTGACAGGGGGAGCAAAAGATATCGAACCGTTCCTGCCCGCGCAGCAGAACATTCTTGGTGACCGGGAACGGTAGCGTTTCCGTCAATTTGCCGTTGATTTTGCCCGTATAGAGCACGGAGTCGGACCTTAGATCGCCGCGCGCCACCGTTCCTTCCACGAGCGGGCGAGCGGATCGCTCATCGCTGAAGAAATCGCTCTTGGCGAGCGGCTCGTATCGGGGCTGGTCCGCCATTTTTTGCTGGCAACCGGCAAGGATAGCGGAAACTAACACGACCGAAACTGGGACTCCGCGACGGACACCTGATAGGAAGTTCCCTTGAGTTCGACAACTGCGACCTGTCTTTCTGGGTGGGCTCCTAAGCGCGGAGAGATTGTCCTCCTCTCCCTCGAGAGACTGTGTCGTAACATCAAAAACATCGTCTCTGTCATTTCGACTGCAGGGAGAAATCTTAGATCCCTCACATTCGTTCGGGATGACAATGCAGTCTTGGGCCATTGCAACACGGTCTCCGACGGGAGAGGAATAAGGTGAGGGTGAGTGATTTGTGTCCTGCCCCCTCACCCTAACCCTCTCCCACAAGGGGAGAGGGAAAACTCGTCTGAGGAGCGAAGTTTTTTGTCGATTTAAACCTCGCAAAAATTTTTGGGCCCGTTTAGCGTTCAACTTCGTACACTCCCTGAGATCCCACGCCTTCGAGAAATTTGCGAGTTGTATCCGCCTCAAATTTAGGGTCGGCGGACTCGATACAGAGAAAGAACCGGTTTCGGCTGGCGAGCTCGAAACGGTCTACGTTGAATACCGGATGGTAAGGCATCGGCAAGCCGTTCAGTGCCAGGACCCCCAGAAACGCAGACAAAGCGGCAATGAGAATGGTGACTTCGAAAGTGACCGGAATAAATGCGGGCCAACTGTTTAGCGGTCTGCCGCCCACATTGATCGGATAGTCGATGACCGAAACCCAATACTGCAGAAAAAATCCTCCCAGGCAGCCGATGATGCCGCCGATCAAGACGATCAGAGGGACACGCGTCCGGTGAAAGCCAATCGCCTCGGCCAGACCATCAACAGGAAATGGGGAGTAGCCATCCATTTTACGAAATCCTGCCGCGAAGGCGCTGCGCGCCGCGGCGACCAGCGCTTCGGGACTATCGAATTCCGCCATCAGCCCGTACATTGAACTCTTCGCCATAAACGATGGACCGGTCGTTTTATTCCTTTGCGACGTTCTCGTCGTGCACCAGCTCGCGCATTTCAAAAATCGAAATCATCGGTAACACTCGAATGAAAAGAAACAACAAGCAAACGAACAGTCCAATGGAGCCCGCCAAGACCGCGTAGTCGACGATGGTGCCTGAGTACATGCCCCAAGCCGACGGCATAAAGTCACGCGACAAACTCACCACCACGATCACATATCTTTCGAGCCACATGCCGATGTTTACGGAAATGGCGATCACGAATAACACTGCCACGTTTGTCGTGATTTTCGGGATCCAGAGCAACTGAGGGATCAGGATGTTGAACAGGATCAGCAGCCAGTACATCCAACCATAGGGGCCAAACATCCGATTCATCATCATATATTGCTCGAAGATGTCGCCGCTGTACCAGGCGAAGAACGTCTCCATCAGATACCCGTATGCGACGACCATACCGGTGGCCAGCATCACGATGCCCATGTTTTTCAAGTGGCGCAGCGTGATGAAATCTTCAAGGCCGTAAAGTTTGCGCAGCGGAATCGCAATCGTCAGAACCATGGCAAAACCGGAGTAAATCGCCCCCGCAACGAAGTAAGGGGGAAAGATGGTTGAGTGCCAGCCGGGAACGAGAGCCACCGCAAAGTCAAAGCTCACGACCGTGTGGACCGAAACGACGAGAGGGGTCGCCAACCCGGCGAGCAGGAGATAGGCCATTTCGTAACGATGCCAGTGCATCGCTGAACCGCGCCAGCCCATCGCCAGCATTCCATAAATAAATCGTGGAACCCGATTGCGCGCCCGGTCCCGCAAGGTCGCAAGATCGGGGATCAATCCGAGGAACCAAAAGAGTAGCGAAACCGTAAAGTACGTGGAGACGGCAAATACATCCCACACGAGCGGACTGCGGAATTGAGGTTGAATGCCCATGGTGCTGGGATAGGGAAATAACCAGTAACCAAACCATGGCCGGCCCAGATGCAACAGAGGGAATATGCCCGCGCAGGCAACCGCGAACAATGTCATCGCCTCTGCGAAGCGATTTATCGACTGGCGCCACTTCTGGCGCATCAGCAAGAGAATGGCCGATATCAAGGTCCCCGCATGGCCGATACCGATCCACCAGACGAAATTGACGATGGCGAACCCCCACGCCACCGGGATCATGATGCCAAATAGGCCGACCCCAACGGTAATGAGCGCGGCAATGCAATAGAGCAAGACCAAGACGAGGACAAAGGACAGGCCGAATCCCACATACCAGAACCGCGGCGTGCGGCCCGTTAAGACAATCGAACTGATCTTATCGGTAATGGAACCGAAGGTATGGCCAGGTCCGATGATCGCGGGCTCTGATTGCGACTCTGACGATCCGTTTTCTGGTTTGGCATCCATGGCGTTACGCGTCTTCGATCTCCGGGTTCGGATTGCTGAGCTTTGCCTGATAGGTTGTACGCGGCTTGGTGTTTAACTCGGTCAGCAGCCCGTAATTTAGCGACTCGGCTTTAAGCTTGGACACCCGGCTGTCGGGATCGTTGATATCACCGAACGCGATGGCCTGTGTCGGACAGGCCTGCTGGCAAGCGGTGACGATTTCGCCATCGCCGACTTTGCGATTTTCCTTTTCGGCGGTGATCTTCGCCTGATTGATCCGCTGTACGCAGTAGGTGCACTTTTCCATGACGCCGCGGGAGCGCACCGTGACATCGGGATTGCGCAAAGGCTTTAAGCTCGGCGTTTGAAAATCGCTGTAGAGAAAAAAATTGAACCGCCGGACCTTGTAGGGACAATTATTCGAGCAGTAACGCGTCCCCACACAGCGGTTGTAGACCATATCGTTTAACCCTTCCTCACTGTGATTGGTCGCTCCCACCGGACAAACCAGTTCACAGGGCGCGTTCTCGCATTGCATGCAGGGCACCGGCTGGTGGAACATCTGCGGATTTTCCAGCCCGCCTTTGTAGTAGCGATCGACGCGTATCCAGTGCATCTCCCGGCCGCGCAGCACTTCCTTTTTACCGACCACGGGGCTGTTATTTTCGGCCACGCACGCCACGACGCAGGCATTGCACCCGATGCACGAGTTGATGTCGATCGCCATGCCCCAGGCATAGCCGTCGTATTTGAATCCGGGATAGAGACTACCGTGCGGCTTTTCTTCTTCTTCACTCTCCTGAACAAAATTAGAATTCTTCCGATATTCCTCCAGAGTGCCGGCCCGCAGCAGGTGGCGCCCCTCCATCAAATGATGAAACTGCGTGCACGCGAGCGGGTGTTGCTCGCCGGTTCTGCGGATTTGGAGTCCCGAGCCGTGCCAAAAAGCGTCCGACGTTCGGAGAGAATTCGCATTGAAACCGGTTTTCGTCCCAACTCTGCCCGCGCGTGTACGGCCATATCCCAGATGGAGGGTCACACAGTCGTCGGCATGTCCAGGTAAAATCCACGCGGCGCCCCGCACTTTTCGCCCTTGGTACTCGAGCTCAACGACGTCGCCGTAAATCGTCCCATGCTCACCACCGGTTGTACCGACACGATAAGTGAGACCCAGCCGTTCGGCGGTCGCCGGGCTAACCAATACGGCATTGTCCCAGGTAAGCTTCGTCAGCGGCTTGGGCAATTCTTGGAGCCAGCCATTGTTAGCGAAACGGCCATCATAAATCGTTGGATCAGGCCGAAATAGGATTTCCAGATCGCTTTTATTGGTTTTCGAAGC
The DNA here is from genome assembly GCA_963737905.1 of uncultured delta proteobacterium. Taxonomy (GTDB): domain Bacteria; phylum Desulfobacterota; class Binatia; order UBA9968; family UBA9968; genus DAIRFP01. The sequence goes on from CAVTUQ010000023.1 coordinate 19,772, forward strand.
ACCCGTGACCCACGAAGATAGATCCCGTTTCAACGACACTTGCTTCGCCGGCGCCCCGGTCCCATGCAGGATGCCATCGTGGACTGCAGTCCGCCAAAACGTTTCAAAATCCGGACCCGGATGCTGTTGTTTCCAGTATTCCCGGACGATTTCATAGCTTGTGCGCCCGGGCTGGCCCATCAATGTGGCGAGGATTTCATGCGCCGTCCGGCCCTCGTACAACGGCGCAATCAAGGGTTGGATGATCGAAGCCGTACCGTCGAAGGCGCGCACGTCGCTCCAGGATTCCAGGTAATGGGCTTCGGGGATGTGCCAGTGGCACAGCGCGGAAGTCTCATCGTCGTACAGCGAAAGGTGAACGCTGAAATTCGATTTCACCAGCAGGCTCGCAAAGTTAATATCCGCCGGAACCGTGTACACCGGATTTCCACCGATCATGATCAGCACTTGCACCGCATTGGCTTCCATATCTCCCACGAGCTCACGGAGCGAGTCGATCGGGTTGATGGGTTTCGTCTCAACCGGCTCCGTATAGGTAACCGTGTTTTCCACGTTACCCAATGCTTGATTCATTGCATGCGCCAGCGCGTGAACCACGGGAGGTTGTGGATCTCCGGCCAAAACCAGGCTTCGGCCGCGGTGTTTTTGCAGATCGCGAATCAGCGCACGTGTCCATTTGTCATAGCGCGCGGGAACCGCCGGAGCCTCCCCAGGCAGCTCAACACCGAGACCCTTTGCAACAATTCTTGCGAAGCCCTCGATATCATTGGGACCGAGAGGCAGCCGATGGTCCGCCATGGAGCCGGTAACGCTGGGCGTGCTCTCCACGACATAGAGCCGATTCATTTCTGCTTTTGGCTCGCTGACGCGCCGTTTGTTCGCAAAGTCGCGGGCATAACGAATGCTTCCCGGACCAAAATATAAGAAATCCGAATCCAGGGACAAAATTACCTCGGCTTTATCCAGCCGATAGAGAGTCTCGACCGCTTCACCGAAAGCAAGCCGGGAGCCTTCGTATACGTAACCACGGCCGACAGGCTCGTATTGATGCCACTTGGCCCTAGGAAACTGTTTCAACAGTTGATTGAGCTGATACGTCAACGTCGGCGAGGTTATGGTTTCGGTCAGAATCCGCAGCCCCGCGCCCTGGGTCAAGCGCTGGGTTTCGAGTTCGGCGTTTAGAGCGGAAAAAAACCGATTCCAGGTGCTGATCATGCCGGCATTGCTCAATACGTGAGAACGATCCGGATCATAAAAATCCAAAGCGGAAGCCTGCATAAAGACGTCGCTGGAGCCAAGGCTTGCCGGGTGTTCGGGGTTGCCCTCGATTTTCGTCGGACGTCCCATATGACTTTCGGCCAAAACCCCGCGGCCGAACCCGCCGAGCGGCATCGCCGTCGCAAAGAAGAGCGGCTTGCCGGGGATGATTTCTTCAGGCTGATTCACGTAGGGAACAATTTTTTCGTCCGGCGGCGCAGGCGCCGGACTCACGCAACCGCCGAGACCCGCCAGCGCCAGCGAGGCACCCATGAATTTTAGAAAACTCGGCGGTCGAGTGAATCCATCCATACGGACGCGTGACGGGGAAATTCCTGATGCAGGAGCGCTTTAAATTCTTCAGTCTCAGCCAGCTCTTCGAGGCCGCGCCAGTACTCCACGCCGCGAAGCGTGCCCAGGCGCGTGCGAATCGAAGCCAGGTCGAGCGGTTTAGTTTCGAGTTTAGGGTTTCGAGTTTCGTGTTTCACATGAACTCCAAATCCAGGAGCATTGCCACTATTCGTAGCATTCCCATTTTCCAATGTTCCATTACTCCAGTACTCCATCACTCCATTTCTACCGATGGCATGTCGAACAACTCGTTAGCTTTTCAATTTTGTATTCCTTCACCAGTTTTTCTCCCAGCGCGAGTTGATCCGCTGGATATTGATAATCCATGCGGAACACATAATCGCGCGGCCGCACGAAGCGCTCCGGCGCGCGGTGACATTCCAGACACCAGTCCATATAAAGGGTATTTTCCCGCCACGTCAGCGGCATTGCATCGAACCGGCCATGGCAAGTAGTGCAGCCGACTCCCTTGTGGATATGAATGCTATGGTCGAAATAAACAAAGCCCGGAAGATTGTGGACTCGGGTCCACTGGATCGACTTGCCGGTGCGAAAACTGTCCCGGACCGGCGCCAGCACTGGGCTATCGGGCCAGATCTGGCTGTGACAGTTCATGCAAGTTTTCGTCGGCGGGATACCGGCGAAGGAGCCTTCCTCCACCGAGGTGTGGCAGTAGCGGCAATCGATACCTTCATCGCCGACGTGATGCTTATGGCTGAACGGAACCGGCTGGCTGCGAGCCACGCCAACTTCGGTGATATAGGGGGACTCGTTGATCGCCGCCAACGCGGCGACCAATGCGATGAGCAAGAGCAGGCCGCCAAAGATACTGACCCGCGAAATCGTGTTGGTGCTCCGATGAAAAATCTGAGCCATCGACCTATTCTTACTTTAGCCTATAGGTTCAGCTAAGCAAGAAAAGCGCGGGTTTTTTC
>CAVTUQ010000024.1:0-23318 GCA_963737905.1 uncultured delta proteobacterium
TCCTTTAACAACGCTCTCACCTCCCTAACTCATTGGTTTTCTGAAAGAAACCCGGCTTTCGATGACCTGGCATGCTAGCTGCTCTATTGTGTTTCCATCAACTTCACTCAACCAAGGGAGGAAAGGAAAATGCAACATAATTATTCATACCAATCTGCGCTCGCAGTCTGGGACCGAATCGGCTGGAAAGTGGACGATATCATCGGCGGCGACAAGCGGCTCGAATTCACCAAACCGTTCATGCCGGAATCGCTGGCTCAGGCGCAGCGGCTTTCCTTTCTCACCCCTGACGAACAGTTAACTCTAAACCAGATCGCGGGCATGAGTATCTTGCCATGTTCGGTCCTGTCGAGGAGTCCATACTCCCCGACGCGGTTAACCATGCGCGGCCGCAAGTCTCCGGAGACGATTACCGCGTCCGGGCTGCTCGAGTTCGCCGGTGAAGAAGCAATATATCCATCTTTTCAAGTGCTTCCGGCAGGAGTTCGAGAACGGGTTAGGAAGCAAATGCGACTTCTCGGTTCCGCCGAGGACGTGAGCCGGTTCGTCCTTTCCCATAGTCCCTTGGGAGTCGGAATTGCGATTCTACACATCGAGTGGATTATTTTCAGGGATTACATCGAGGGCGTCAAGGATAATCAGGATCTACCCCGAGTTCAGTAGCCTGTTCAAGAACCACCGGCTGGAGGAATCCCAACACACGAAGCTTGATACATCGATCCTGGAATCGGTGGTAAAGGAATCGACCCCCCGAGAGATCGACCAGGTTTCAAGGAATACGGCGAGATTGGTGCCTTTCTCGACGATAGAATTGAACAGCAAGCGGAGTGAAATGTGGAAAGTTTCGTTCAAGCGAGCGGAAGAAACCTCTCCAAGAGCGAGCGCGAAGAGATGAACAACGCCGTTATCAAGGGCATGCGCTGGACCTATCTTGGAACCGGCATGACGCATCCGAACGTTCTCGCCACCGTCGAGGAGATTAAGCCTGAAGCGAGAAACAGATAGAGGAAATGGCGCCAGTGTTTTGTTGAGCAAGAATGCAAAATGAAAAATGTAGGAGGAAGCTATGTCAGTCGCAGAAACAACAAAAGAAATGCCTTTGACGAAAGACATTCTAGACCACCACTTAAAGTGTTTTGGCGAGGGCGACCTCAAGGGTATTCTATCTGACTATGCCCCGGGTGCCGTCCTGTTCACGTCGGACGGACCCCTCAGGGGAGTCGACGCAATTAGGCCGTTGTTCCAGGCGATGATTGCGGAGTTTGGAAAGCCTGGCGCAGCGTTCAGCATGAAGCAGCAGTTTGTCGAGGGCGACTATGCCTATATTCTATGGGGCGCGGAGACTGCAGAAAACTTGTACGAGATAGGCACGGACACGTTCGTCGTGCGCGACGGCAAGATTGTGGCCCAGTCATTTACCGGCAGGATTACGCCCAAAGGCTGAAAACAAGTCTTTATTCCGGTGACAAAATTTAACGAGGAGGCGAGTATCATGACAACGCAAACGTCGAAGGTGAAAGAAGAGCTCAAAGACAAGATCAAGGGGAACGTCCTGGTTCCCGAGGACAGCGGTTACAAGGAAGCTCGGCAGATATGGAACGCCATGATCGATCGGCGGCCTGCGGTTATCGTGCAGTGCGTACAGGCTGACGATGTTCCACCAGCAATCCAGTTTGCGCGAAAAAGCGGGCTTGAACTTTCAATTCGCGGTGCCGGACACAACATCGCAGGCAATGCCCTCTGCGACAACGGCGTTATGATCGATTTTTCAAGAATGAAAAGCGTTCGCGTAGATGCCGGGAAACGGCGGGCCTATGTCGAGCCTGGGGCGACCCTCGCGAATTTCGACGAAGCGGTACAGGCGCACGGCTTGGCGACGCCAGTGGGAATCAATTCCACGACAGGCATCGCCGGTTTAACGTTGGGCGGCGGCTTCGGGTGGCTGACTCGCAAATACGGCATGACGATCGACAATCTCGTCTCCGTCGACATGATCACGGCCGATGGCAAGAAATTGCAGGCAAGCCAAAGCGAAAATGCGGACCTTTTCTGGGCTATTCGCGGCGGCGGGGGAAATTTTGGCGTCGTCACCCAGTTTGAATTCCAACTTTTCCCCGTGGGTCCCGAAATCGTTGCCGGCTTGATCGTTTTTCCGTTCAACCAGGCAAAGCAGATACTGACCAAATATCGTCAATTTGTAGATTCGGCACCCGAGGAGCTCAACGTTTGGGTGGTTTTGCGCAAGGCTCCGCCGTTGCCTTTTCTTCCGGAAAACGTACACGGCAAGGAAGTCGTTGTGCTGCCGATCTTTTACTGCGGCGCCGCAGCGGAAGCAGAGAAACTGATCGCTCCTCTGCGCGCTTTCGGTAATGCCCACGGCGAGCATATCGGCGCACAGCCCTATGTTGCGTGGCAAAAGGCCTTTGACCCTTTGCTGACGCCGGGCGCGAGAAACTACTGGAAGTCGCATAACTTCACGGAGCTTGCCGACGGAGCGCTGAATTCCATTATCGAGTTCGCCGGGAAGCTGCCCTCGCCACAGTGTGAGATTTTCATAGGGCTGATTGCCGGTGCGCCCAACCGCGTCGCCCCTAACGCGATGGCTTATGGTCATAGGGACGCGAAGTTCGTGTTGAACGTGCACGGACGATGGGACGAAGCGAAGGATGACCAGAAGTGCATTGGGTGGTCACGCGAGTTTTTTAAAGCCAGCAAGCCCTACGCGTCAGCCGGCGCTTACGTAAATTTTATGACCGACGAGGAGGGCGACCGCGTCGCCGCGGCTTACGGATCCAACTATGATCGCCTGGTGGAAACCAAGAAACGCTACGATCCGGAAAATATTTTTCACTTGAATCAGAACATCAAACCTTGAAGCGGATGTCGTTATGGAAGGTTTCTTACTCTTCGCCCTCATACTGTTCTATGTGGCTATTTCCTTTGGTCACTCATAGAACAAGCGCGAAGGCATTTGGACAACGTGAGCATAGTCGTTTTGCCTGGGCTCCGGCGCGAATAAGCCGCGAATTGTGACCAAACCAGTAATCAAAACCGTGACGCCATCAGCGGAAAAATTTAGGGGGATCCACATCCCTCATTCTTAAATGATGCTATGGCAACAACGTGCCCGGTCGACTTCGATGTAGATAGATTGCGCCGGCTCGTGCGTGTGGAGTACGATCGGCTGGCGCGGGAACCCAGGGGGAACTTTCATTTTCATCGAGGACTGGAGTATGCTTGCCGCATACTCCATTATGACCCCGAGGAGTTGGCAACAATCCCATCCGAATGCACCGCGTCCTTTGCCGGTGTCGGCAATCCGCACCGCATCGGTCCCATCGAACCGGGTGAAACAGTCCTTGATATCGGGTGCGGCGCCGGCATGGATCTTTTGCTGGTCGCGCGCCGCGCCGGCCCTTCGGGAAAAGCGATTGGAGTGGATATGACCCCCTCCATGCTCGAGCTGGCCAAGCGCGGCGCACTGAAGGCCGGCTTATGGGAGAACACTGAGGTTCGCCGCGGCACGGCCGAAGAGCTGCCAGTGGCGAGCGAGAGTGTCGATGTTGTTATCTCCAACGGCGTCCTCAACTTATCACCCGACAAGGACCGCGCCTTTCGCGAGATATACAGAGTGCTGCGTCCCGGGGGCCGCTTGTATTTTGCCGATGTGGTCGTTCAAAGAGAACTCTCACTGGCAACGCGAAGCGATGTCGATCTTTGGGCAGCGTGAATTAGCGGCGCTCTGCCGGAGGTGGAGCTTTATGAAATCACCGCTGGCGTTGGTTTGACGGATGGGAAGATCGTCGAGCGCTTCGATTGTTATGAAGGTACCTCTGCTAAAGCAAAGTTATCCAAAGACCTTCTCATTCACGGCGTGAATTTTCTCGCCCGCAAACCGTCGCGCTCAAGAGGGGCCAACGATCAGCAAACGTCGGACAGGCTAGGATAGTCGGGATGGAAAAATCATCCGAGAAAGAAATCACCACGGCGACTCTTACAGTTTTCGCCCTTATCGCCTTTGCCGCCAACTCGGTCTTATGCCGATTGGCGCTCGGCCAGTCGGCCATCGATCCTGCAAGTTACACGGCGGTCAGGCTGATCACAGGAGCGATCACTTTGTGGATCATCAATCGCTTCCTCCGGGCCGGATCCTTCGGGAAGTCCGGCGGCAGCTGGATTTCTGCAGCAATGCTTTTTCTATATGCGGCAACCTTTTCTTTCGCCTACCTAAGCTTGAGCGCGGGAACTGGCGCGTTGATTCTATTCGCAGCGGTGCAAATTACGATGATCGCGGTTGGCCTCTATGCGGGCGAAAGACCGGAGCTATTGGAGTGGCTGGGATTATTCATCGCCATTGCTGGCCTGATTTATTTAGTGTTTCCCGGGATCACCGCGCCGTCCATCCTCGGATCGCTACTCATGGCCACCGCCGGCATCGCCTGGGGTGTTTACTCTCTCAGAGGCCGAGGAGCCAGTGATCCTGTCAGTGTCACCACGGACAATTTTCTACGCACAGTGCCCTTGGCCCTCGGTCTCATCTTGTTATGGCTATCGACGCTGACTATAACCCCGATGGGTCTTCTCTGGGCAGCCCTATCCGGATCCATCACGTCGGGAGTCGGCTATGTCCTATGGTATGCGGCGCTGCCTCGCCTGACAGCGACACGGGCGGCCACGGTCCAGCTAGCACCGGCACCGCTAGCAGCACTTGGCGGAGTTGTCGTTTTATCTGAAGCGATTAGTCTGCGTCTGGTGATATCGTCTGTGGTGATTCTGGGTGGGGTCGGCCTGGCGGCTTCCCGTCGCACGTCCGTTTCCAAGCGGCCAGAGTCTTTAACCGCTGTCGTACAGACTTCCATCAGAGACTAGAAGCGACTTAAGATCTCACAGCAAACAGAATTTTTCGTTGCCGAAGTTCTTTAATCGACACGCGGCACATTCTGTATGTTTCACATGTTTCTCGGCGTCCACGTCCGACCGTGGATGCTCAACTCATTTTTGAACTGGGAGTGAGATCTCAGATGATGACTCATGCGAGGCGGACAACGATCACCCCCATCACTACCATGCAAACCAGTTGTGTAAAAAAGAAAATAAACCTCAGGGTTACTGCGAAGTTGGTAGGCGTGAGGGCGATATGGACGATGGTCTGGCAAACGCGGGCCGCCAGCAATAGGATCGCCAACCGATCCAGCGTAACGCTCCGGATGCCGGTCGCGACAATGGCCACCACCACCGCCGTGTAGAGTGGCAGGTTCTCCAGACAGTTGGCATGAGCGCGCATGGCCCGCTGGTACCAATCGCTTCCATGTGGCTCGTCGGCCGGAAATTCCTTAATCGCTGCTCGTCCCGTCAAAATCCGACTCCATCGATACCAGCCGATGGTGCTCAGAAGCGTGATTGCAGTCCACGTCGCAAAACCCAACAAGACCCAGATCGGGATTGACACGAATCCAACCCTCTGCTTGAACTGGGCCAAAATTCTTTCGCCGCACGTGCGGTGGCCATGAGACCTGGCGCTCAGGAGTCAATGCTTCGACAATCTGGACCGGTGGGTCTATGCAGACAAAATCTACTAGGAGTTCACACCTCCGGCCAATTAGACGGCTTGAACGACTGCAACGTTTGGAACGGCTGGAACTGTCCCGAGTCGGCCTCACACCATCTGCATGTACACATCGACCAGGGCCGGTCGTTTTTCTTCTTTGATGACCTTGATCGCCCGTTCCACCGCCGGGCGAATCTTCTCCGGTTCGGTGATCGGCCCCTCGCCGTGAACGCTAAAGGTGCGCGCCAAGTTGGCAAAGTCCACCGGGGGCTTGGCCATTTCCATACCCACCAGTTTGTTCTCCACCGGCCGGCCGCGGTGGATCGCGACCTTTTCCTGGTGCTCCACATCGTTATAATAAACCCGATTGTTGGTCATTACCGTCAACAAAGGCACTCCGGTGTTGGCCGCAGTCCACAGGGCGCTCGGTGTGTACAGCATCTCGCCGTCGCGCTGCAAATTGACGCAGATCTTGCCCGTGCCCCGATAGGGTAGCGACGCGCCGACGGACGCGGCGGGACCGTAGCCTAATCCGCCACCGCCATAGCCGCCGAGAAAAAGGCCGGGTTTATCCCAAGTCCAGAGACGGCTCGGCCAACCGCGAAAAGCCCCGGCGACCAGCAGCCAGTCTTCCTTCTTGAGCGCTTCCCAAATTTCGTAGGCCAAGCGCGGCGGCGCGATGGGCCGCTCGTCCCAACGCTTTTTGAGATCCGCTTGCCAGCGCGCGTGAACTTCCTCGTGCTGCCCCGTCATCGCCTTGCGCCGGTCATCGACGACGCTGTTGGAAAATTTGCCCTGCTTTTTGATTTCTTCAGCCAAAGCCGGGAGAAAAACTCTCGTGTTCGCGACGATGGGCAGATCCACCGGCGCCAGTTGTTGAAAATCGCTGGTCCAACTCCGCACCGAGAGATCGTTGAGCGTCACGTTGATCACCTTGCAGCCGGGCTTGGTCGCAGGGGCGGTCGCGTGGGTCGCGGGGTCCTGCTTGACCAGAGCGCCGAATAGATCGGTCATGTCTAGCCCCATGATGACGTCGGCGTTGGCGATCAGCTCGCGGTTCTTGCCGGTAAGATTCAACGAATGCGTGTTGGGAAAATTCATGCGCGCGCCGAAATCGATGACCGGGATCGACAACAGATCGGCGAGCGCCACCAGGCTCATCACCGCGTCGTTATTCCGGCCCACGTAATCAGCGAGGATCACCGGATTCTGCGCCGTCGACAATAGTCGCGCTGCTTCTTTGATCGCATCGTAGTCCGCTTGCAGCGGCGCCGGGGGACGGAAGCGGCTCGGATCGGGCAGCGGGATCTCTTTTTCGATCGCGGCCTCCTGATCGGTGACATCGAAGCAGAGATAGACCGGCCCGCCCGGGTCGCTCATGGCGATGCGATAGCCTCGCATGATCGAGGACGGAAACGCTTCGACGCCCACGGGTTGGTCGTCCCACTTGACGAAGTCGCGCACCAGATTACCCTGCACCTGCGCCGTATGGATCCAGTCGATCCACGGGCGGCGTTTACTCGAATTCATCGGTCCTGTGCCGCCCATGACCATCACCGGCGTGTGGTCGCACCAGGCGTTGTAGATCGCCATGGAAGCGTGTTGCAAGCCGACCACGTTGTGGACGATGGCGGGCATGATCTTACCCGTCGCTTTGGCGTAACCATGCGCCACCGCGACGGCGATCTCTTCGTGACAGCAGAGAATCATCTCCGGATTGGGTTGTCGGCCGCTCTCATAATTCACTAGAGAATCGTGAATTCCGCGAAAGCTCGACCCCGGGTTGAGCGCGACGTATTCAATGCCAAGGATTTTCAACAGATCAACGACGAGATCCGATCCATAACGCGCTGCCATAAATACCTCCTCGACGATTATTGACTTGAACAGCGACCGAGGACCGAGTCCCCTTCGCTAATGGGCAATGCGCCTCTACAGTTCAAAGTTCAAGGTTCAAAGGGGGAGGGGGGATAAATACCTTGAACCTGGAACGTTGAACTTTTGAACGGCCCTTTGGGCCCTAGTGAACGGCGGCCGACTGAGACGCCACCTGTAACGGCTGCGGAATTTCCATGTCGTAAAGCTTTGCCACGTTGGTGCAGACAAGTTTCCTGCGCACATCCGCCGGCAGGTGCCCAAGGTCGCGATCGATATATTTTTTTGATTCCGGCCATGTAGAATTTCCGTGGGGATAATCGTTGGACCACATACAGTTGTCCTGACCCCACCATTCGAAACTATGGCCCGCCGCGGTGTCGCGGAAGAACGTCCCATAGACCTGTCGGTTGAAATATTCGCTGGGGTTTTTCGTGATCGGCGGAGGATTCACGCCTTTGAACCTGTTGTAATAATAATCCCACTGCTGGAGCATGAACGGCATCCATCCGATCTCATTCTCGACGCTGACGAACCTGAGCTTGGGATATCGATCCAAGACTCCGTAGAAAATCAGTTCAAAAAACGCATCGATGATTTCCTTGAGCTTCAGATTCACGCTGCCCCGATAGGCCTCGACGCCTGTTCGCTTGTTACCGAACACGGTTTCCTTGTGGTAGCCATGCCCGGTGAGGATATGCAGATTCACCGGCATGTTGAGATCCTGGGAAGCCGCCCAGAACTTATTGTAATGCTCCGAATGAAACGGTAGGTCCGGATGTGGCGCCTGCCAGATGATCGATCCCTTGAGACCGGCCTTCGCGCAACGCTCCAGCTCCTTTACCGCCGCGTCGATGTCATAAACCGAGATCGCGCCGATACCAATCAAACGATTGGGAGCAACCTTACAATACTCAAACAACCAATCGTTGTACGCTCGGAAACAGGCCTCTTGAAGCTTTGCGTCGTCCATGGCGAAGTGCGGCAGCAGGTTGGTCGGGTAAAGCACCTCGGCGCTGAGCCCGTCGGTTTCCATCTCCTTGATTCGGCAATTTGGATCCGACCCACCTGGATGCGTCTGAAAGCTTTCTCCCACTTTGAGCTGGGGAAAAACCGGAGCTTGTTCTCGGAACGACGGCGCAACTCGCTCCTTCACGGTGTTGGGTGGTTCCATCACGTGGGAGTCCGAAGAAATCAGCACCTCACAACCTGCATTATTTCCATTGCCAGCCATAAAATCTTCCTCCTTTAGCCATATGTATATGGTTACCTATTCATTAACCGCAAAAAACTCAAAGTTCGCAAAGTTTTCGAAAAAACTTCTCTTTGTGTTTTATGCGTTCTTTGCGGTCAAGTTTCTCCTCAATCGTAGCGACTATTGCAGGTCTACCACCACAGACCTCAACGGGTCAACCGGGCGCGAGCACGCTCACAGTTTCGAGTCTCGTGTTTCGAGTTTCGTGTTTTAAACCCGAGACTAGAAACCCGAAACACGGAACTGAAAAGGCCGAGCCAGGCCTTTTCAGAAGAGCCCTTCTTTTTCCAACTTCCGTGCGATGCGCTCGTCGATGACATCTTCGGCTTTGAGCTTGCGAATCTGCTCGTTGCTTCTGCCGAGAATACGGATCACGTTGCGCAGGCCATCGACGTTGGCATAAATCCGCCGGTCGTAAAGGACCTTCATCATGTCATAGCCCGCCTCCGCGTCTTCTACCTTTGACAAGCGCAAGGTGCGCATCAAGCTCCGGATAACCGTAGGTTTGTTTTCAGGAGTATTGATGAATTTTATGGTCTCGATCATCGCTCTAAGGTAGCGCTCTACGGTGTCGGGCGAGCGGTCGACAAAGCTCCGCCGCGCCATGATGCCCAGACCCTGAAACGGGATGCCGAGCGTGAGAAGATCGGCCAGAACGCGGAAACCCTGCCGCTCTAGTTGAGCCCCAAACGCATAACCGAGATACGCCCCATCGATAATGCCGCCGGTTGCAAGCGCTTGAGCCATAACCCCCTGATCGCCGATGATCCGAAACTGAATGTTGTCACGCTCCGGATTGATCCCCCAGTGATCAAAAGCCAGCATGCTGAACATCCACACGCCCCCGCCGATACTTTGGACGCCGATCCTTTTGCCCTTGAGATCCGCCGGCGTCTTGATATTGGGAGCGACCACGAACGTGCCATCGAGCTTGTTAATCAAACCTGCGACGAAAACCAAATCGAGTCCGCCGGCCATGGCGCCGATGGATGCACCCGTAGCCGAACCGCCGTGAAATTGCGTCTCTCCGGCAGCCAGCGCCGACAAGCCGACCGCGCCGCTCCGCACGTTGACGACTTGAGCGTCCAGACCATACTTTTGAAAAATCCCCGCATCTTTAGCCACAAAAAGCACGCCACTGCGCTCGTTCAACCCGCCATAAGTGACGACGATCTTTGTCGGCGCCGAGGCGGCAAAAACGGCAGGAGAAAAGCCCAGCGTCAAAACTAGAACGATCAAACAACATCGCATCCGATACTCCATCACTTTATTACTCCTCTTTCCCATCGACGACTTCTTGTACTCCGTGCACATCTCGGATTGCAAGCGCATCGGTTTATGACTTCTGTTCGCTTCAGGTCGCCGGAGCCCTCTATGAAATCCGGTCGAGCCGGGGTAAACCCGGCACCCGGAGCAAGTCTTGACGCGCGCTTTCAATTGACCATAATGGTCAAGTAGGACAAACCAGAAAGGAATATCTATGAAGACTACAACCGTCTCAAAACTCAAGGCTTCTCTCAGTGAGTATCTACGATCGGTCAAGGCAGGCGAAGAAGTCCTAGTCACTGAACGCGGGCGCCCTATTGCCAAGCTCACTCCGGTCGCAAGTTCCGACATTCTGCCTGATCACTTGGTCGAAATGGAAAAACAGGGTTTCATCAAAATCGGCTCAGGAAAGTTGCCGAAGGGTTTTTGGGATCTTCCGCGGCCCAAAGATCCTAAGGGGTTGGTTCTCAAGACTGCTTTACGGGAACGGGAGGAGGGCTGGTGAAATTCTGGGACACATCCGCGGTTGTCCCTCTGTGCGTAATCGAGCCCATTACCGGAACCGTTAAATCAATTCTCACTGGAGACCCTTCGCTCGTCGTTTGGTGGGCAACGAGGACTGAATGTGTCTCAGCCCTCAACCGGCAAACCCGAGAAGGCAGCTTGCGTATCGAGGACGAACACCAGGCACATCACGTACTAAGGCAACTTGCGGACGCCTGGACCGAGGTTCAACCGAGCGAAATTCTTCGTGGGACCGCGGAGCGGCTACTAGCCGTGCATGCTCTCAGAGCAGCAGATGCTTTTCAGTTAGCGGCCGCTTTGCATTGGTGTCAAAGACAGCCGGTGAACAGAGAGCTGGTCTCCTTCGACACCCGGTTGCGAAACGCGGCATACAAAGAAGGATTCACGCTCCGTCCCGCCCAGATTCACTGAGCAGTATACGTGAAGGCACCGCGCGGAAAATCTTCGTCCGGGTTTCTGGACGCTCGATGTAACCGATTACGTAAGTTCTTCGAGCAGTGCTTTTGCCTCTTTCAAGTCGGCCGTGTCAAACCCTTCAGTAAACCAGCCGTAAATATCACCTAGCAATTTTCGCGCTTCTCCTGTCCTACCTTGCCTCTGCCACAGCCGACTCATGCTCATCGCTGCCCGTAACTCCAACGACTTCGCTTGCTGTCGGCGTGAAATCTCGATAGCCTCCGAAAAACTCTCCTCTGCAGAACGGTGAACGAACTCTGCTTTCTGCATTCCAGGCTCTGCATTCAAAAGAAGCTCGCCTCTCAGCCGATGTAGCTCTGCCTCGTAATACCACCCTCCGTTTTTGTGCGACCAAGCTACTTCGGACAGCACAGTCAATCCCTCCTCTGCCTTCTTCACTTTCCCATAAATCTTCGCTAGGAGAACCAGATAATGCGACCGGGCCACTTCTGCGCCTGTGGTCTTATAGGCGAGCAGACCCTGGCACATTTGTGCAACGCCTTTCTCTGCTGTTTGTCCTTCATCGGCCAGTGCCCAACCGCGTAGGATGGTTCCCTGCGTAAACCAGTAAGGGAACCCATACTTGCTTGCGAGCGCCAGGAGTGCCTCCGCTCGCTCTTGGACTGCTTCACGCTCTCGACGGAATTCATGGAGCCAGGCAGCATAGCCCAGGGCCTCAGCTAAGGTTAGGGGATGAGATAATTCCTCGGCGAGAGCTAGCGCGTCTTGACTTCTCTTCAGGGCCCGGTCCGGATAGCCAAGCAACCACAGCGCCAAGGCTCCAAAGTCTCTGCAGCACACCCCGGGGTCGTGCCCACCATAGAGAAGGGCCAGGACGCGGTGCTGTGGGGAATCATAGAGATCAATCCCATGTTCCGAGTGCGCTCTGGCTAGAGTCAACTCTCCAAGAAAGAACGAGTTAGCCCACATCGCGTGATGGGCTTCGAGGAGAAGACCGGCGTCACGCAGGCGCTGACCCAGACTAAAGAGTTGCGTGGCTAGATCTCTCGCTGTTTGTAACTCTCCCCGCTGTAGATGAAGTAGCCATAGTCCCCACAATACGGGGAAAAGCTGCGAGGTCTCGCCTACCTGTTGGCACAATTCCCGTGCCCGCAGGTAAACGGGTTCGATTTCTGGCGCGCCGAAACCTTTGGTTGACTGGAGCGCCGGGCCAAGGGCGAGCAGCAGAGCGAGCTCTTGCTTTTCGCGTTCGTCGCTTAAAGGCAACGTCTCGACGACTTCCAACGCTCTCGTGAAATAGGCCACCGCCTCTAAGTTCGCCGAACGCGATAACGCCTTGGTCCCGGCTTCGCGGAGATACATAACCGCTTTGTCCCACACCTCTCCCCTGACGGCATGGTCAGCCAAGCGCTCCACTTGTTCGCCGAGTCTGTCCCGGTAAAGCTGCTCCGTTATTTCGACGATGCGCGTATGAAGCGCGCGCCGGCGATCGTGCAACAGCGTTCCGTAAGCAACCTCGTGTGTAAGGGCGTGCTTAAAGGTGTATTCGATATCCGGAAAGAGACTCGTCTCGTAAAGAAACTCAGCGGCCTGAAGCTGAATCAGTCCACGTCTGACTTCTTCTTCGGACTGAGCCGCAATGGCTTGGAGCAGCGCCAATGGAACGTCCTTGCCTATAACGGCCGCCGATTGAAGAAGACGTTTCTCATCTAGCGTAAGTCTATCAATCCGAGCGGCTAACACCGCCTGTACGGTTGCCGGTACCTGCGTGCTCTCAAGCGGCCTGGCGAGACGATAATTTCCCCGCTCGCCCACTAGCAGTTTGGTCTCCACTAATGTGCGAACGCTCTCCTCGATGAAAAAAGGGTTCCCTTCCGTTCGCTCGATCAGTAGCTTTTTCAACGGCGCGAGGCTCGAATCACTTCCCAAAAGTGCCTGGAGCAGTTCCTCCGCGCTTTCAGGCGGCAGAGGATCAATCCGGAGTTGGCTGTAATAGGTCTTGCTCCCCCAGCCGTGCTGGTACTCCTGCCGATAGTTGACCAACAGCAGAAGTCGCGCAGTCGGAAGACTCTCAATCAAGCTATCCAGGAAAGACTGGGTCTCCGAATCGATCCAGTGAAGATCTTCGATGACCAAGAGCAAAGGTTGGATTTGGCTCTCTCGTAGCAGCAAACGCTTGATTGCCTCTAGGGTGCGCTGGCGGCGCAGTGGAGGATCCGAGCTCTGCCATACTTGGTCCTCGAGCTTCAAGTCTAAGAGTGCCAGGAACGCAGGCAGTGTGGGCTCTAGAGACTTATCCAGTGTCAGGAGCTTCCCTGTAACTTTCTCGCGAATCTTCCGCACATCGTCTCGGTCTTCAATGGCGAAGTATGCCTTGAGCAGGTCGATCACTGGAAGATACGCAGTCGCTTTGCCGTAAGAGACCGAGCCGCTTTCAAGGATAAGCCAGTCCACGGTACGGCGAGAATGAGCGAACTCCCAGAACAGACGGGACTTGCCTACCCCCGGCTCACCGACAAGGGCTACCACCTGGCCGTGGCCGCTGCCTGCCTTATCGAGAGCCCGGCGGAGAGTCTCAAGCTCAGTATCGCGTCCGACGAAGCGCGTGAAACCGCGCGCGGCTGCTGCTTGCAGCCGAGAACGTGTGGCTCCAACTCCAGTAACCTCATAAACTTCCACCGGCTCAGTTAGTCCCTTGACGTTGACCGGGCCAAGCGACTTCACCTGCACATAGCCTTCGGCTAGTTGTAGTGTGTCCGCGGTTATCATGATCGACCCCGGCATCGCCATCTGTTCCATCCGCGCGGCCAAATGGGTGGTCTGCCCAACGGCCGTGTAATCCATCTTCAGGTCGCTGCCGATCGATCTGACTACGACTTCTCCAGAATTCACGCCAACTCGAATCTGAATCGGAATGCCCTCAGTTCTCTGAATGCTCTCTGCATACTTCTCCACCGACTCCTGCATCCTGAGCGCGGAGTAACAGGCTCGCACTGCATGATCTTCATGCGCGAGCGGCGCACCAAACAGCGCCATGATCCCATCGCCCATGACCTGGTTGACGGTACCTTCATATCGGTGCACCGCTTCCATCATGTGCTCGAGCACCGGGTCAAGAATCTTCCGCGCTTCCTCCGGGTCACGGTCCGCAAGTAACTCCATCGATCCTTTTATATCCGCGAACAGCACCGTCACCTGCTTGCGTTCGCCTTCGAGGGCGCTCTTGGAAGTCAAAATCTTCTCGGCAAGGTGTTTGGGGGTATAAGTTTCGGGAGAAATGAAGCGCGTTGCTATAGCCGGTTGAGCACTCACCGATTGCCCACACTCGAGACAGAACTTCGCCCCCGCAGGAAGCTCTGTGCCGCACACGGCGCATTTTAGGGCCAGCACAGTTCCGCACTCGAGGCAAAATTTTGCCTGCGGCGGATTCTCCTGCTGGCAACGCAGACATTTCATAATCCGGCCTTCTCGCCTAAATTTCTGGATCTCTTGACTTCAGTATGAACGTTTCGGATTGCTCACCACGGAGTCGCCGAGGACGCGGAGAAAAATTTTTTGATCGAGGAATACTTCTATCTTTGCGAACTCTATGTCTCCGTGGTGAATACTCTTTCACAGTAAACTCGAAAGCGCCATATTTCTCAGGCCGGTCGGATATTCTGATTCAGGTGGAAAAGATTAGTCGGGTCATACTTTGCTTTCAGCATTCGCAGGCGCTGGTAGTTCGGCCCGTAAGCTGCCGCGACGGCGTCTTCTCCATCATCGTCTCCCAAGTAGTTTACGTAGCGCCCTGGCGTGAAGCTGGGCCGCATGAGGTCATACGCTTGCCGCGCCCACGCAATATTCGGAGCGTTGTCGGCCGGTTCGAGCCATTCAGAGACGACCAGAAAGTTATAGCCCTCGTGACGGTGTGGGAACGCCGTCTCGCTCACGCCGACACGCGTCGCCGCGCCGTGAATGTGCTCCAGCAACAGGCCGCTCATCGGCGAGGGACATGCCGCGAACTGAGAAACTAGCGTGTCGATGGCCCCATCGCTGAGTTCACCTATGAAATTGGATTTCCAGTAGTTAAGGGCGCCCCGAGGAAATCCGGCGTCCAGCATCTTATTCGTCTCCTCGTAGGTTGTTGGACCGATGGAATCCAGAATCGGCGTGCCGAACTTCTTAATCGGCTGAAGGGCAGCCTCTGCTTCGGCGAGAGGACCGCAGTGGCACAAAATGATAACGGCGATCTGAGCGCCGTCGGGCGCGTGCAGCAGCGCGCCGAAGATCGTGAGGTCGTCGGTCAATCCCGCCGATGTGATCTCCCGGAAAAATTTCAGCACATCGCGAGCGCGGTCGAAGGGGTGGGCGATGAGCCCACTGGTGACTGTCCCAACCGGGTGCAAGCGGTACTCCAACCATGAGACAGCGCCGAAGTTGCCGCCTCCGCCTTGAAGACCCCAGAAGAGATCGGCGTTTTCATCCTTGCTTGCCCGCACGATGTCACCCGAAGCAGTAATGACCTCTGCAGAAATGAGATTGTCAGTCGCCAGCCCATACCTGGCCATGAGCCACCCGAGGCCGCCACCGAGCGTCAAACCCGCGATGCCAGTCGTGGAGATCACGCCGCCGGTGGTCGCTAGCCCATGTGCCTGCGTTTCGCGGTTGAATTCACGCCAGGTCACTCCGCCCTGAGCGCGCGCCGTGCGACGGACCGGATCAACGTGGATGCCCTTCATGAGCGACATGTCGAGCATCAGCCCATCGTCACAGACAGCCCTGCCGGCAACGTTATGACCGCCGCCGCGCACCGCCAATTCAAGTCCGTGAGTGCGCGCGAAGTTTACCGCGTCAACGATGTCAGCGTTACCTACGCAGCCGGCAATCAACGCAGGGTGCCGATCGATCATACCGTTGTGGACCTGCCGTACTTCATCGTACCCGGATTGATCGGGACGCAGGAGCACGCCGGAAAAGCGAGCGGACAGGTCAACGATACTGGCTTGATCGAGCGCAACCATGAAATTCCTCCCAAAGACTTTTAGATAGTTGTGCCTTATAAATGTTCAATAGAACCACGGCTACAAAGCTTATCGGGTTGTTTCGAATTTTGGATTTCAAGTTTCGAGTTTTTTGTCCCTTCCGTCTCATACGGGTAGTGCCTTAACTCAACTGCTCAAGTTCCGCTTCCGCCTTTTCCAGCCACAATCCCATTTCTATTTCCCGCATCATTGCGACGCCATTGAGATATGCCTTCGCTTGCTCCAGATACCTGTTTTACGATAAAGTTTTCCGAAACCCACGTGGCAGTGAGCGATAAGCGGTCGCATGCGGAGTTCATCGGCTAAGGCCATCGCTTGCTCATAATGATTTTCCGCCTTTGCCGTATAAGGAACATCGGCGTACAAAAGAATCTCACCTAGAACGTAAAGTGGCTATTGCTGCGTAGCCGCGATATCCTTGGCGCCGGGAAAAATCAAGCGCCTGGTTGGCAAGTGAGGTGGCTTCTTCCAGTTTACCGATCAACAAGTAGCCCTGCGCTAACTGTCCGCGGCCAAAAAATCCTAGCTCGCTTTTTCGTCAATTCCAACAGGGGTATAGCCTCACCAACCCGTCCAGCTGCAGCAAACGCATTCCCGAGAACCACCGCCACACGAGCAACATTCTGTTGAATGTCCCATGATCGGCAAAGTTCCAGGCTCCGTTCGAGTGCGGCGATCGCCTTATCAATAGCACCTTTCCTCAGATGCATGCATCCTACAGCGAAGTATGCGGTGTAGAGATTGTAGGGGTGATTAGCCACCTCCGCTATGCGTACCACTTCATTGGCGTGAATCGCCGCTTCAGCGAACTCGCCAAGGTCCGAAAAAGGAAGTCAAATGATAACGCGATCCGACCGAGGCAAGAAACACCAAGCCGAAGCGTTCGTATATTTGATCGCCTACGAGTGCGTCGACATTTAGTCTGAAATGTTCAATGGCTTGATCGTACTCGCCTCGTCTGTAATGGGCCGAGCCAAGGAAATGATTAGCTTGAATCCGGAGACTGAAATCATCAATTGCCGATGCGATCGCGAGCGCGCGTTGACCCGTTTCGATAGCTTGAAGAGCATCATCTCCTGCCTGAACAAAGTACCCACTCAGATAGGCCGAAACTTGACCGAGCCGTCCTTGGTCATTCAGTGACTCAGCCAACGCTTCGGCTTCGCGCATTCGTTCTAACAACTTCGCTTGCTCCCCAAGTGGTTGAAGCGAATTTCGAAGCTCAAGCCGAATGTCGATGGCCTGCTCCAGAGTTTGGCGATTTTCAGGACGGTGTTTCAGTGCTTCGAGCGCTTGCTGGAGATAAGTTACCGCCTCGCTGTGCACTGAACGATTCGCGGCCTTCGCGCCAGCCTGCCGCAAGTAGCTCAGCGCTTTATCCCACACTTCGCCTCGTAACGCGTGGTAAGCGAGCCGCTCTACTTGTTCGGTCAGTCGGCCGCTATGGAGCCTCTCGATCCCCTCAACGACAGCGGCGTGCAACGAACGCCGACGATCTTGGACGAGACTTCCGTAGGCGACTTGGCAAGTAAGACCATGCTTGAAAGTATATTCAAGATCCGGAAATAGTTTGGTTTCGTAGAGAAATTCCGCCGCCTGAAGGTGAACCAGAGCCGCGACGCAACTCCTCTTCCGGCAGCTGGGCAATAGCAGACAGAAGCGTGAATGGAATATCCTCGCCGATCACTGCGGCCGATTGGAGAAGACGCTTCTCTTCCGCAGGCAGGCGATCGATCCTAGCGGCCAGCACCGCCTGAACCGTCGCGGGCACCTCAATACTCTCAACGGGTTTGGCCAAGCGATAGACGCCTCGCTCGCTTTCGAGTACTTTGGTTTCCACCAGCGTTCGGACGCTCTCTTCTAGGAAAAACGGGTTTCCCTCTGTGCGTGCAATCAAGAGTTGCTTGAGACTTTGAAGACTAGAATCATTTCCCAGCAAGCTCTGGAGCAATTCCTCGGCGCTCTCCGTGGGCAGAGGATCGAGCCGAAGTTGAGAGTAGAAGGTCTTGCTTGCCCAGCTATGTTGGTATTCCGGACGATAATTCACTAGCAAGAGCAGCCGTGCGGTCGGTAGACTTTCCAACAGACTATCGAGCACCGCTTGCGTTTCTGAATCGAGCCAGTGCAGGTCTTCAAACACGATCAGTAATGGCTGCGCTTGGCTCTCTCGAATCAGGAGATGTTTACAAGCGTCCAATGTTCGCTGGCGCTTTTGAGGGGGATCGAGAGCCTGCCATTGTTGGATCTCGACAGGTAGATCCAGCAGGGCGAGAAATGCCGGTAACGTCGGCCCCAAGGATTGATCGAGGGTCAGCAGTTTCCCGGTTAGCTTCTCGCGAATTTCGCGCTGGTTATCTCGGTCATGGATTTTGAAATACGCCTTGAGAAGATCGAGCAAAGGAAGATACGGCGTCGCCTTACCGTAAGAAACCGAGCCAGATTCGACGATTAACCATCCCTGTGTCCGATGCGAATGGGTAAACTCATAGAATAAGCGCGATTTGCCGACACCAGGTTCTCCGACCACACCGACCACCTGACCATGGCCTGTTTCTGCTCGCTCAAGCGCTTTTCGAAGCTGCTCGGTTTCAGCATCGCGCCCGACGAATCGAGTAAGCCCCCGGCTAGCCGCCGCTTGCAACCGCGTGCGCGCTGCACCAGCGCCGGTCACCTCATAGACTTCCGCCGGTTCGCTCATCCCCTTCACATTAACCGGACCGATTGATTTCACTTGAACAAAGCCCTCGGCAAGGCGAAGGGTATCAGCAGTTATCAGAACCGACCCCGGCATCGCCATCTGCTCCATCCGAGCAGCCAAGTGCGTGGTCTGACCCACAGCTGTGTAATCCATCTTCAAGTCACTCCCGATGGACCGCACAACGACCTCGCCTGAGTTCAAACCAACTCTTATCTGGATAGGAATTCCCTCGGTCCGCCTTAGTCCCTCAGCATACCTCTTAACCGACTCCTGCATCCTGAGCGCCGCGTAGCATGCTCGGACAGCATGGTCTTCATGCGCCAGCGGCGCGCCAAACAGCGCCATGACGCCATCGCCCATGACCTGATTGACTGTTCCCTCGTAGCGGTGCACCGCTTCCATCATCTGTTCAAGGATTGGATCAAGGAGTTTGCGCGCATCCTCCGGGTCACGGTCCGCAAGCAACTCCATCGATCCTTTCATGTCGGCGAACAGTACCGTGACTTGCTTGCGCTCACCTTCGAGCGCGCTCTTCGACGTAAGAATCTTTTCGGCGAGGTGTTTGGGAGTGTAGGTCTCAAGCGAAGTAAAGCGCCGTTGCGTAACTACGCCAGCGCCCACCGGATGCGCGCACTCGGGGCAAAACTTTGCGGTCGCGGAAAGCTGAGTGCCACAGTTCACACAGCTGCGGGCCAGCGGAGCCGCACACTCCTCGCAGAACTTTGCTCCGGATGGATTTTCATGCTGGCAGCGAGAACACTTCATTTAGGTTTCCCATCGTCGGACTGAGAAGAGTGCGATCGACTTCAAATGTCTCATCCTCTGCCTTGCACTCAAGGGGGAGTAGAAAATCTCATGGCCCCTGGTCGGCAAGCTGGCGGTTTTTGCCTACCACTGTTTCGATTCATTGTCCACATCAGTTTCCTGCTCTTCCGAACTACGGGCAAGGGAGAATCGACTCGGCTGGTTTGAAGAGAAGAACCGCCGTGGTATGAATGGTCGCGAATACCAAATGGTAGGCGCAGGAACAATCCTTTATGGCAATGAAAAAAATCGCGATCTCGCTGCCCGAGCCTGTTCTGGAGCGAATCGATAAACTAGCCGCAAGCCGGGGCGAGTCCAGGAGCCACCTGATTGCGACGGTCCTAGACCGCGTGGCGCGCGCCAAACGCGATCGGGACGTAACGGCTCGAATTGATGCGCTCCTAGCCGATGAAATGATCGCAGCTGAGCAGAAGTCCACAGCGGACGAGTTTCTTCGGATGTCCCCTTGGCCCAGAGGGAAGTGGTAATACACCAAGGTGACCTGTACTGGATCGCCTTTGGCAGTGGCCGGGGTTCAGAACCCTGGGGCCGCAGGCCAGCCCTGGTCTTACAACACGATCGATTTAACCAGAGTCGTCTGAATACAGTTGTAGTCGTCGCCATTACTTCTAACCTCCGCTACGCCTCACTGCCTGGTAATGTTCGCCTGCGGAAAGGCGAGGGAGACTTGCCAAAGACATGCGTGGCCAATGTCACGCAGATTCAGACTATCAACCGAGCCTACTTAATCCAGAAAATAGGAACTCTCCCTCGCCACCTGTTGCGGCGCGTTTGGGACGGAGTGCGGCTCGTGGCAGAAGTAGACTAATAAGCTCAAACTCGCATTGAGGACACTTCATGCCGAAGCCTCCAGCACGGGTAGAGAGAAGCTGAAAGTAGAACCCTCGCCTGGAGCGCTGGATACGGTGATCCGCCCGCCGTGCAGCTCAACTAGCAAGCGTGTGATCACGAGCCCAAGCCCCGTGCCACCACCCACCTGGGGCGAGCGATCGTGCGCTCTGAAAAATTTAGTAAACAGTTGCGCCTGATCTTCGGGCGAGAGGCCAATGCCAGTGTCGCTGACGTCCACGCGCACAAACCCATCGTCGCGCCGGGCTCCAACCGTAATGCTGCCCTCCACCAGCGTGTACTTGTGGGCGTTGGAGATAAGGTTCGTCAGGATCTGCGTCACGCGGTCTTGATCTGCCCACACAGCCGGTAGCGGCTCGACGAGGTCGAGGCTGAGCCGCTGCCGCTTGGTTTCGATCAACGGGCGCAACGAGCCGGCGACCTCCGGGATCAGATGGGCGAGGTCCAGGTTCGTGCGGTGGAGATCGAGCCTGCCTGCCTCCATGCGCGAGAGATCAAGGAGATCGTTGATCAGCCCCAGCAGCCGGTCCGCGTTCTTCTTGACCAGGGTCAGGCTCTCGCGCTGCTCTCCAGCGATCTGCTCGTCCTCGAGCAGCAGTTCGGCGTAGCCCTGAATCGAGGTGAGCGGCGTCCGCAGTTCGTGCGAAACCATCGAGACGAACTCGGTCTTCAACCGGTTCGCCTCCTGAATGGCCACGTTCTGCTGTTCGAGCTGGTAATTTTTCCGGCGGAGTTCCTCCTCCAGAAGCCTCCGCTCATGCGCCCGGTCCAACGACTCGGCCATCTGGTCGAACGCGCCAGCGAGCTGGCCCAGCTCCCCCTGCTCATGGGGAAGACCGGTGCGCACGCCCAACTCCCCAGCAGCGACTCGTTTCGTCGCTTCCACGAGGGCTTGAATCTGGCGGACGATAAACAGGTTTCCACCCACCCAGGCTGCGGCGAGCGCGAGTCCAGCGACGAGCCCCAGCATCGCAAGATTGCGGGCGAGAATCTGGTTGACGCCGGCAAAAGCGACAGCCGCCGGGATGCCAACGCTCACGTACGCGTCCGCGCTTTGCGCAGCGCCGCCGAACGGCGCGAACGAAAAGAGCCGCGGTATGCCGTCCGTGCCCGGAGCATCGACCGTGCCATTACCCTTTTGAGTCTGAATGGCGTTCAAGACGAGCGGCTCCGGCATGAGCTTGCCAATCCATTTCCCGTCGTCCGGATAGCGCGACAGAATCGTGCCGTTGCGGTCGGTCACCGTCAGCATTGTTCCTTCCGGCAATCCCGCTTGGCTAGCCAGTTTGTTGAGCCAGTCCAAATCGAGCGCCGCGAAAACTACCGCTTGGACACGGGCCGCGTCGTCGAGCACAGGATAGCCGAAATTGACGCTTGCCCTATAGGTGAGGCGCCCGACCTGATACTCGCCGATGGCGAAGTCACGGGTCTCGAAGGCGCGCCGAAAATAGACGCGGTCGCCAAGGTAGGCTTGACCGGGGACGGCGCTGCAAAAGATGTTGCCATCGGCGTCGATGACTCCCAGGTTAGCGTACGACGAACGTTGCGCGAGGAGATTGGCGAAGAGCGCGTTGCAAGCGGCGCGGTTACGATCGCGAACGGCGGGGAGTTGCGCAAGCGTCACGAGAAGCTGTTGTGCGTCATCGATCAGACGCTCGTAATCTGCAGAAACGAGGCGGGATAGGCGCATGGCGTGCTCTTGCACGAGCTCCTTTCTGAGCTGGCGCTCTTCCAGGTTAGTGTAGAGCGCGAGCCCCAACGCCGGGATGACGGCGAGAAGCACGAGCAGCAAGAGCCGGGTCCGCAGACTTCCAAGAGAAAGTCGCGCCATGGTTCACGTGCCCCCTTCGCCAGCATTCTTTCGCCTCAGCCAAACGTGCACACGCGCACGGATGTGCGTTGGCTTGAATGGCTTGGTCACGTAGTCGGTGACCCCAGCCGCGAAT
The DNA here is from genome assembly GCA_963737905.1 of uncultured delta proteobacterium. Lineage (GTDB taxonomy): Bacteria > Desulfobacterota > Binatia > UBA9968 > UBA9968 > DAIRFP01. The sequence goes on from CAVTUQ010000024.1 coordinate 22,229, forward strand.
CCCTCCGCTGTGTCCTCTGCCTCCACCTGTGCGGTCAGAAGCACCACGGGGACGTTGCGGAGGTCCGGGTCTGACTCGGCGCGCAGGGCGCGGCACACCTCCAGCCCATTGCGGCCGGGCATGTTCCAGTCCAGCAGGAGAAGATCCGGGCGCTCGGCGCGGGCGATCTCCAGCGCTGCGTTCCCGTCGCTCGCCGACAATAGCCGGTAGCCCTCTGGCCGGAGTGTCATGGTCAAAAGACGCAGGATGTCCGGGTCGTCGTCAACGAGTAAGATGGTTGCTGACGCGGCTCCAACCCCTTTGGCAATGGCATCTTCCGGTCGCCTCTCGGTGCGTGGCGCGACGGCCTCCCGCTCCGCCAGTTCGATTGTCTGGCCCTCTGCAGCAGCAAACACGTCGAGCCCGCCGGCAGCGGCGCGCCGGCGGCAGATCTCCACAAGCTGGTCTAGCGCCGTGTCATCTCGGAGCGGATCATGGTGAAACAGCGCCAGCCGCTTCACGCCCGCTGCGAGAGCAAAGTCCACGGCCAGCTCGGCCGGGCTATGGCCCCATGTGAGCTTGCTCGGGTACTCCTTCAGCGTGTACTGCGCATCGTGGATCACGAGGTCAGCGCCGGCGAGGAACGCGACGTGCCGCTGGTCCTCGCGGTGAACCGGGAGAGCCTGAGCTGAGCTGGTTAACTGGGGCTGATGGCGCGAATGCGGCTCGTGATCGGTTGCGTAGACCACCGTCACGCCGCCGGCTTCCAAGCGGTAACCCAGCGCAAGCCCGGGGTGGTTCAGGTAACGGGCCGTAACCCGAACGTTGCCAAGGTCAAAGGTGCCCTCAGCAAGCTCGTGGTAGCGAATCGTGGCGTCGAGCTGGCCAAGTGTCACCGGGAAATATGTGTACTCCATCTGCCCGGCGAGGGTATCCTCCAGTCGCTGCCCCAAACCCTGCGCCGCATAGACGTCCCATTCGTTCCCCGGGATGAAGAGCGGCGCAAAAAAAGGAAAACCCTGGATGTGGTCCCAGTGCGTGTGAGTGAGCAGGAGATGACCGCGTATGGGACGCTCGCCCGACGCCACCAGGCTGCGGCCGAGATCATGGG
>CAVTUQ010000025.1:0-362652 GCA_963737905.1 uncultured delta proteobacterium
TACGTATGTGGAAGCCGGTGGCCTAATGTCGTATGCAGCCAACGACGCCGAACATTCCGACGCGCCGCGTATTACGTGGACAGAATCCTAAAAGGCGCAAAGCCTGCCGATTTGCCTGTGGAGCAGCCGACAAAGTTCGAGTTCGTGATCAATCTCAAAACGGCAAAGCAGATCGGTGTTACGATTCCGCAGAATGTGTTGGCGAGAGCGGATAAAGTGATAAGTGATTATAGTCCGTTACAACAGGGACAACTGCCCGTTGCTAGACATGTCGTCATCTGAAACAGGTCGAATGCACTCCGGCCCGTCGTACTTCGCCGAGTTGACGATTGGCGAAACGTCGTGGGCATCCATGAACTCTGCGGGAAGGGGTTTCAACAGCGACTGGGCTTTGGCGAAAGACGTTCGAGAAGCGTCGAGCCATTGCTCTTCGTCTTCCGGTCCAGGATCACCGGCATACGGTTATGAATGGGCCGCACCAATTCATTAGGCTCCGTGGTGATGATGGTGAAGGACTCCACCCGCTTTCCATCCGGCTTGCGCCACACATCCCACAATCCCGCGAAGGCAAAAGGCTCCTACTCTTGAGATACACCCACATCGGGACCTTGCGCCTTCCCTCTTTGCGCCACTCAAAGAAACCGTCAGCGGGAATAATACAGCGGCGTCGATCTACGAGATGCTTGAAGGAAGGTAGTTCCGTCAGCGTTTCGGCTCGGGCGTTTATCATGCGATTGCCGATGGAAGGGTCTGCGGCCCAATCGGAATCAACCCCCATTGCATGAGCCTGCACTCGTTGACGCCCTTGTGACGGACAATGACGGGAACGTTGGGCGAAGTCTCCGGGGCGAGGTTAAAGCGGGGCGTGTACCTCGGTAGGTCGCGGTCGAGGTTCCAGCGAACCCGAATATCACTAAACTCAAACGTAGCGGTGATCCGGCCACACATCAGCGGAAGCTATATCGGACGGTCAAGACGGTTGTGACGTCTTTGCCGGAATTAAAAAAGAAGAGGGGCCGGTTTTCACCTGCCCCTTCTTTAAATTGGTGGAGCCGATGGGGGTCGAACCCACGACCTCTAGAGTGCGATTATTGCCCACCTTTCCAGGGCTTCCTATTCCTGGAAGAAATATCTAGCGTTTTTGACCGCTGAAGGCCAGCAGTTTTTCCGGTTTTAGCAAGTCTTATCCCAGAAGATTCGGACAAGATTCGGACAGCCATAAACTCGAACATATCGAGGGGGACAAAGAGAAGCCCGAAGAGAAAACCGAGATTTGATGAAGGTCAGCTTCAAAGAATATGCCGAGCGGTCACCTACTGCTTGTGCCTTGAAGACCCATTCAGAGTGTACGATGCTGTCCGACCTATATAGAAGGTTAAGTAAAGCTATCGCATTTCACGTATGATCTTGGCGATGCGCTCGGCCAATGCCCCAATCGTTCGCGATGGATTCACTCCAAGCGCTTCCGGGATGATAGCGCCGTCAGCAACATAGAGATTACGGTAGCCGAGAATTTCGCCGCGATGATCCACAACACCATGTGCGACTGACGGCCCCATGTTACATCCGCCCAGCGGATGGGGTGTGATCAAATACTTCAAGATTGACCACGTTGGTGGAACCGACGGCAACCGCCGGTCGCGGTACTCAATCGTTTGTGCATCGCGATGATAGCATCGATCACCTGCTGTGATTTTTGGATATCCCAATCGAGGTTCAGCCGAGCTTCTCCGACGAAGCGACCGCTTCAACCGGAGTGTACCGTCAGCAGCATCGACTCCCTGCGCAAACCACGGCATGACTCCCTTAAACGCATCGTGACTCTGGACAAATGCTTGCATCCACTGCAGTAGCAGCTGGCGGTGGCTGGCAGGTGCGGGTCGTGTGACTCCGCGGTCAAAAAATCAGCGAGAAGCAGCGGAAATCCTCCATCTTGGATCCAGAACCTCGCCTTGGCTACCATCGTGGAAGTCGATCGCGCTCGTGATCGTGGGACCACGACTGGGGAAAATGGAGCGCGTTGTATACCAGGCGGGCGTCAGAAATCGCCATTGCTGCTCCAGTGTTGGCCCAAGAATGGGCTGAGATTGGGCAGCGTCTTCGTCACATCACGGCAATTCAGCAGTAATTCCGTTGATCCAATAGATCCCGCCCCTACGATCACTAACCGCGCAGTGTTCTGGCCAGGTGTACGGCGACCACCATCCAATCGGTCGTAGTGAACAGCATAGCCAGATTCCACTCGCTCGATGTTTGTAACCAGGTGTAGTGTTCGCACGTCTGCATGGTATTTTGACTCTGCCAAGTAGAGATAGTTTAGGTCGAGTGTATTACGCGCGTTGACCTCACACCCGATATCGCAGTTGCCGAGATGCACACACGTTCCCTGCAAGACCCCTTGTGCGTTTGTTACTGGCTTGGAGCGAGCGGCGCCAGCAGCAAAGTCGTTGTAGGTCCCGACGCGTCAAAAGTGACGGCTAGCTCCAGTTTACGGAAACGATCGCCAAAACCCGCCCGATCCGCCGCATCTTTCATCAGCTTCATTCGCTCGGTCCATTGAGTGTCAGGGACTCTCTGCACATTCATAAACTTTGCGACGGCATCGTAGTACGGTTTCAGCTCCTGATACGTGATTTCAGCTGGCCAGCCGATCTGAAAGGTCTCCGGCCAAGCTTCTACCGAAATATTTGCGTAAATTAACGAGCCACCACCAAGACCGGCTCCCTGCGCCACAGTAATGTGTGGAAAAATCCTAAGGTCTATCCAACCGTTGTCTCGCTCAGGCTGTTCGTGACTCCAGATCCAGGGATCGCTGGGCTTACGCGGAAAACTTTTCGGGTCCCAGCGACGTCCGCGTTCGAGAACCAATACTCTATAGCCCGCCTCAGCTAAGCGACAGCTCGTAATAGCGCCACCAAAACCACTACCAATGACGATCGCGTCGAAATCCAAAGCCATAGGGATTACCTTTATTCGGCAATCGCGGTGGGTTCTAGATGCGCCAAGATGTAGGGGTAGACGTCACGTGCGGCATCCTACCGAAGATACAATCGATATGACCATAACGAGGAACGACAATACGATTGTAAAGATTCGGTGCGTTGTACTGGCGTAGCAAATCATAAGTGATAGCTGTGCTTTCGGGGAGCCAACACTTATTGAGGCTCACCATGTATGATCGTAATCGGGATGGCGAGGCGATCCAGCGTTGGATACTGCTCTGGATTCACGTAGATAGACATCCCGCTCGTGAGCGTCCACAATTTCGCCAGCACGAATCATGACGCTTAGGTGTTCGAGACTTGCAATGCTAGCGATTCCGAACATTTCGTGCAGGTTGTCGTAAGTTGCCTGGTTCAGGTTATCGATCTCGTAGAGCTGACCGTATATGAATGAAATGCGACGGCTCACCGCGCTCGTGTCACGTGGACCGTCGTGGACGGGATAGAGCTTAAGGAGAAGGTCGCCGAACTTCTGGAGGAATGACGCATCGTTTCGGGCGTCAGTAGTCATCTCTTTAACGCCGAGCGCGTCTAGGACCTGAGGAACCCGAAAGATGGCCTTCGCCATAGTTAGCACCGGTACCCTTATGTGTGCTGCGATTTGAGACACCGCTGCTGAACGCACCCCTTTCAGCCCGGCGAGCATAGCCATAAAAAGAGTACTTGCACCGAAGCAGTGGACGACCGCCTGCGTGCTTTTAGCCCCAGTCACGCTCAGGACCTTAGCAACCGCAGCGGGGTAATCCTTCAATGCGACATCGTCCGCTGTATATGGCCGATACGCATATGGAAGGTCAATGCTTGAACGATAGTCCAAGAGCCAAACGTCGTAATTGTGACCGAATAAATACTCAAGAAGGTTTGGTCGGATGGTATCGATTGAGAAAATCAAACTTGAGACCCCAAGACCATGAACCAACAGCACCGGACCTTTGGTGGCCACCACGATAGCGCGTCAGCTTGATAACGACCCGTCACCTGCGTCAGCGAAATACGTTTCCGGAGATTCACATCGAGAGATCGTCGAAGTCGAGGCGGCGCTGACGGATCAAGACCCCACTCTTAATAAAAACTCCGCCATACGTTAAGTACAAGCGCCCAGCGAAAATAGCCGAATGCTCCAATCGCCTTAAGTTTTAGCCGTTCGTCGTCGATACCTGTCACCGTGAAACTCGTCAGCTCGCGGGCGAAATCCTCGAGGGATAAATGCAAGACCCCCGTTCCGAAGGCGGGTGCGTGAGCACTGGACCATCACGAATAGTAATCGCGAGCGTCGTTGTTTCGGACCAGACGTCTGGTCCTGCGTCGTCGCGTACGGTTTTAATACCTTCGAAGTAAAATGCTCGGCCTTCAGACGCCCGCATCTCGAATGCGTATCGAAGCTCACGGGTATTGATGTTATCAGGGTCGTCGACAAACAGATTGAACATCTTCGTGCGATACAGCAAGCGGCCCAGTCGAGAGTGTAGGCGCGATCACCCTTCCTACGATCCGGCCGGCGTGGTCAGCCGAGGCGAACATCGCGCGAAGGTCTTCAAAAGTGATAGTGAGAACAAACTCTAGAGGCGCTGGCGCCGATGCACCGGATGTAAAGGTCCCACTCATCCTCTCGGTAAAACTCAACCCAATCCCTGGCGGAAGTGGTTGTGTCATAACATTCGTCTTTTAAGCGGCCTGGCCCGTCGCAGGGTTTCCCTGAAGTGTTTGAGATTCGTTAGTGAACGATCCGAATAAATCCGATAGAATGTGAGCAAACCGCCAGTCGCAACGTACCGACAGCTTCGATAAACATACCAACATTTAGAAATCCCATGTAGGCTCTGGTGTGGTTTTGAAGATATGATGAGGTCCTGTCGGGCGCACACTGGAACAGGAGCTAATAATAAACTCAGACCGGTGTCAAGCAGAATTTCTGGCAATCAGCAAAGGCGTAAAGCTGCGAACCGAATATTCCCGGGATGCAGCGAAGCTCGCAACGCGACGCTCCGCTACCCTTAGACGCGTTCCGCAGACGCGTTCCGCCAGCGTTCTTCTTCTAAATGTGATCCTTGGCCCGCATAGGGCCTCGCCGCACGCGGCTGGTAGGGACACCAAGCCGCCAACGAGTTTTGCACCGCCGCGTTGCCTAAGTTCACGGTAACTTGCAGTCCTCTTCCTCGGTCCACTTTTTCGTCTTGGAATCGGCGCGCCAGTAACGCAACTGGGCAGAGGTCTTCTTGCCAACGCTCTTCAGCGTGACAAATGAGTAACAGTCGGGCAGCCTCTCCAGTGTTAAATTTGCAAGGAACGCTGGGTCGTTACGCTCGTTTGCGGAAATGCTCGCGATGAACTCGGGGCTCGCGATGCGTTGAAACGCACCGGTGTTGACGACGCTCACCTCCCACTCGGGCGTGACTTTGACGACCCGTGGTTGGTGCGCACTGTGCGTGTGTCCGTAAACAAAGATCGTGAACGAACGGAATGGCTCGCTGAGCGCGCTCTGCGTCTTCAAAAGATACGCAATCATGTCCTCATCGTCCCGCTTCAGCAGTTTGCCGGCGAAATAACCCAGACCAGCATTCTTTTCCACTGTCTTCGGGCACCGCTCGATCGGCTTGGCACCCGCGCTGCCCTGCTGCGCCAGAAACTCGATGCGATCACACAGCGTCCGTATGTCCTCGTCCGTCAGCTGACCGAGCAATGTCGAGAGCTCTCCCTTCTGATGCGCGTCCGCCAACACCTGCCGCTCGGGCGCTTCGGCGGGAAGGCTGTTGAGCACGAACGTCACGTTATTGTCCTTCCTGATCCGGGCGATGTCCCATTCGGCGTCTCCCCCTTGTGGCGGTCGGCCCAGCCAATCGAAACGCTGCTCGAGCGAAGAACGGATAAGTAGGAAGTAGGCGAACTGGTCGATACCGACCACGACGCCCTTGGCTCGCAAGTTTTTTATCGCATAACCCATACCTTCCGTTTCGCTCGCGAAATTGTCGATTGCCTCGAACTGCTGTTCATAGCGGTTGTAGAAGGTTTGCACCAGCAGCTCGCCGCCGGGCCGTTCCATCACCTGCTTACCGTCCTTCATAACGAACGGCGTTGGCCAGCCGTCGAAAGAGTTGACTCTGTCGAATTGATGGCCGTGCTCCGCGAGCACTTTGCCATCGGCTGACTGCCAACGCCCCGTCATGGCCACCGTCACGCGATCTTGGGGCGCGCCGATCGCCTGCTTCAGCAACGCGGCCACACCGGGGAAAAGCAATGCCGCATCATGATTGCCAGGCACGATCACGACGCGATTCTTGCCGCGCTGCGCAAAGTCACCGAGCTTGCTCAACGTGTATTTGTGCTGGTTCACTACATTTTTCAACCGATCTAGCGCTTCTTGCTCGGAGCAACCCGTCTTGCTGCCGACGCAATCCTCGACCGTGCATGAGACGACGCCGACCACAGTCGAACATTTCATTCGGGTCGACTGCCAAAGTTCCAGCATGTCGCCGACAATCACGAGCTCGGCGTCGTCATGAGTAGTCGTCGAGAGGTGATCGAGAAATGCCGCGAAAGCGTCGTGCCAGCGAAAATCCTCGAGCGCGAGGCCAGCTTTTCTGCGGAGTCGCGTCCTACGCCGAGGTGCAAGTCGCTCACAAAGTAGGTACTTCCGGCCGCGCCGCACACCAGCGGACCGAAGGCAAGCATAAGCGCCACCAGAATGCGGAACACCGGGAGCATATTCATCATCATCGACCTCCTCACTCACGGGCAGATCGTGGTCGCGCTATTGCCGATGAGCACGTATTTGAGCGCGTTAGCTGCATACGTTTCCTTGAGCAGCTTCGGCGGCGGTTTTGCCGACGTCGCATTAGGCGCCTGCGCCTCGGACCATTCGCAGTCATTTACCGCGTAGAAGTGGGCGCTGGCGATCGACGTAACGCCACGCGACAGCACCCGCCGCAGACACGCGAGATAGGTGCCTGCGATTGCGCCGTTCAAATCAAACGCGGAGACGATGGCTGAATCGACCTTCTTCGCGTTGAATTGCACGACGAAATCAATCGCACCGGTTCGCCCCGTACCGCAACCATTCAGAATCGCAATCGACGAGGGGCCAAATTCGCGCAGCACGTTCGGCGATGCAACGTTCGGCCCGCCCTGCCGGAAGTAGAGCAGATTTTCATCGTGATGACTAAGCGTGGTCACGACGGTGGGCTGGGTGGGCTGGGCGGAGGACCCCGTCCGCAGCCAATCTTTGAACGCCTCGATATCATTGAACTCCACCAAGCGATCCGAGCGTGGCCACGGGGTCTCCAACTGCAGCACCGCTGAGCGCGCGAGACGGAGCGCGTCCTGGGCCGCGGCCGCATCCGGCATTAGCACGACCCATTGGCGATGCATTGAGCAGGGCGGCCATAGCGCGGCACTTTCATCGGCTGCTCGATCATGATGTGGTGACCGACGAAGTCGCGCTTGCCATTCGCGTCAGTGAACGTCATGAGCCCGATGGGAACAATCATCGGCCCCTCGTCGGCTTCGGCAAAATCGAAGTGAACAAACACACTCTTCGGCGCGGCGCCGTCACCCAACTGCCACTTCGAGCTGTCGATCACGAGTTGGCGAAACGCCTCCTTGGCCTCCTGACCTTCGACCGTATTCGCAAACACAAAGTCGGAAAAGCTATCTCCATTTGCCAGCAACTCGTCGCGCGAATCGAGGTCCTTGTAAGGCTTAATGATCGTCTTGCGCAGAACGTTGGAAAAGCCCAGCGCGCTCCGCGTCGTGTTCCAGATCCAGAGGCTGCGCCCGTTCACGCTCGCCCGCGAAACTAGGACGCCATGCAGTTGACCCGGCTCGAACTCCGTCAGGAAAAGTGAGATGTCCGCGGGCGGCGCGTCCTGCAACATTGCGTACAACCGTGGAGCGCCAGAGACACGCCCGGTTGGCATCGGGCCCTCGCACTCGCCCAGGCACTGCACGGTGACGATCTGGTCGATCGCCCGGTTGTTCGCGAGCAGCAGCACTGACGCTTTCGTCCAGCCGCCAACCTTTCCCGTTTGCACCTTGTATGTCACGCGGCCAAAGGCGCGCTCGCTGATCGAATCGGGCGATGGCTGTTTGCCGTCTGTCTGTTTCCGATCGTCGAGCAGCCGCGGAACGTCGATCACCAATTGCTTCTCGGCGGATTCCCCCGGCTGCAGCGAAAACCAGATCGGGATCCGCAACAAACACGGTCGTTAGCACGGCCCGGTCCCGAGTACGCAAAGTCTTGCGTACCGCTTCCTGCGCTTCCGCAGATGCAATCGTCACTTGCGCTCCCGCGGATTGCACCGCCCCCGGCGTCAAAGCGAGATTGAACAGGTACGGCTGATTGGGTTGCAGCCGCTCTGCTAGTTCCGATGTGCCCATTCGCACGATCCAGTTCTGCCACATGATGCCGTCGGCTTCGCCGCGCGCGGCGGCGGTCGTCAGCGCAACGCCGGCCGATGCACGTACGCCGCCTGCGGACCAGGATGACGCGACCGTGCTTTGGAGTTCGACAGCAGCCGGCGATCGGTCCCCAAGGGGACCCGAACTGTATCAGACCCGAGCTGTGTGAAGAACGGCGCTGGGCACGCCTATGACGAGCGCACCGGAAACGATGATGGCTTGTTTATGATCTCTGACCCAAGCACAGGAAGTTGTTCCTCCAACGGTTAATGGCATTGATGGCATTGATGATGGGCATTGATGGCATCCGTGATGGTGAGGATGATGAATGCTGCCGTGATTCCAAGGAGAAACAGAGAGCCGATGAGCTTGAGCCACAAAACCAGCAAATCCATGCGTGTTTTCCCCCTGTTGGGTACTCGCTCGGTAACCGTTGGCTTTGGGGGTTATCCGGCATTCAGCATGCAACCGGTTTCAATCGCCGCCTGCCGGTTTGGATTGCTGGATAGCGCGATTCGTCGGGCTGCGCTGACAAGCGGCAACTCTTTTCTCAGCGGCCCAACAGCGAACGTTCTGGACCTCCGCCAGGCGTTGAGGCTGTGGTGAAACTGAAAAAAGAGATGGCGGCGTCCTGTCCTTGCTCGGCGTGTTTAAGCTACTGAACTAAGATCTCTCGTCAGGCGCTTTCCCACTTTCGAAAACTGCGCTTGCGTTTCACACAGCCTCGGTCAATAGCGGTGTAGAACGACCGCTTCGGGATAGCGCCCTAATCCTGCTTCTGGCCGTATCTTTTAATATTATCCGCTGCAAGTTGTCTCAGCTATCGCGGTCGGCAGCGCCTACGTCCTCCCGCACGACGTCGCGCGGACTCTCCCCCGCAGCCCCACGAAGCGCGACTGGCGGAGATGGTTGTCCGGGTCCATTCCGCGAACTCGAACTGGTCGAGCAACTCGGGCCTTAGCAAGCGGCGTTCGGCCATCTTACCTTCGATCGATCCTACAGCCAGCTCATATAAAAGCCTCGATTCCAATCGGGAGCAGTTGTCTCCTTCAACACTGGCAGGTCGGAGCCAATCCTGAGCATAAATGAATGAGACGAAATTGCTTTTAACGCACCGATACGGAACCGATTTGAATTGCCGCGCAGCGGGGGCTGGTTCTGTGATTAGCCCGAGTAACCACTGTGAAGCGCGGCCGAGCCCTTGATTTCCCGGTTTGCGCGAACAATATCCAGTAAGGTGGTTTCATGTCAACTTTATTGCGGTGCACCGGTCCGTCCCGAAACGGTGCGAAGCGAACGAACACTTTATTGTGATATAGTGTTCCGGAGTAAGTCCTGTATTTCTCACTGTTTTTTTGGCGCTGTCCGAAAGATGTCCGAATGTTTTTCGCACTCAACAAACGAAAATTACTCTGGTAGAATGAACGAAAATCATCCGGATTCAGTAACTATGGCAGGCATACCAGGCAAAGGCGGAGTTAAGGGTAGAAGCGGACCGCCGGGCAATCAAAATGCATTTAGGCACGGGCTGGCGGCCATCCAGAAGAGTCAGGACGCCGGGCTTTTGCCGCCTCCTGATGAGAGCGTCCGGCGGCAGATACTCGATGGCCTCATCTCCGACAAAGGCGGAGAGGATCAGGTAAGCGACTGCCACAAGGGTACTCGCAGAGGTCATTGCCGCCGATGCCACTTGGCTGATGGTTTTCAATCGCGCTATAGATCGCATTATAGCCAAACAACCAGAAGGCGAGAGAGAATCCACGCGGACTCTCGCAGCTCGATGGCTACAAGCGCGGGCTGGTTAACAGCCTTACCGGTAACCTTCAGAAATTCGGCCTGGACCGAGTCCCACAGATGAAAACCCTAGAAGAGCTGCTCCAGGATGATGAAACCAGCGAGAATCCCACCCAGGATTGTCCAGAAACGATGAACCAAGCCGAGGAGAAGTCCTGAAATGTGCTCTTCGATTTATCGGCCTTGAAAAGAAGAAAGACTGGTAAGACCATCGAGTACCGGAGCGTCGGAACGGGAAACCCCCGTCACCCAGCTCCGACGCTCCGGCCCAGGGACAATCACCCGTTCCTTTCCGAATCCCGCCACGCCGGTAGAACGGCTCTTTGTCCCGCAATGTCTGTAGCACCGGCAGTGGTCCCAATCCCCAGTTCCATCAATCTTCCTGAGTTTTGGTGGTGGGACCACTAATGGTGATAGAAAGATATGTCAACTTCTCTTGTTCGTCGGCATATTGGCTCGGCCCGTCGTCGTAGGCCGCCGAAAGATCCGCACTCCGGACCCGCTGATTAAGAGTCAAAGTCAGCGCGGACCAGAACCAAACATTGACAAGAAAACCGAACCATTTCGAAGCTCGCTTGCCCTTTTCTTCGACAATGGAAGGTGTATGTTCTGCCCAGGTTCAGGCACAAAACAAGCACAGCCTTGCGTGAGGCGTGAGGAAAAATGAATAAGCGGAAGCTCGGTAGCTTCGCTCTAGGCGTGATGCTCATCGCTCTTGGCTCCCCAGCCGAGGCGCAGCAGCCGACGAAAGTCCCACGGATTGGATATCTATCAAATACCGACAACAGTGGATTTTTCATCAAGCAGAAAAGGAATTGACAACTCTGCCGGGGCTGCGATATGGCTCCGGCCATAGAAAAGGTCGTTTAAAAATCGTATCCATATAATATCGCTATGATCCGGACAAAAAGGAGGCAAGACATGCCAACTGATCGCAGTGACGATTCAACTTCCGGGAGTGAACGCGGGTACGATCATAACGCACAGGCGCGCGGTTACCCCGATGCCGGCGGCGAATACGACGTTTCGACGCAGGTCAGCATCTCAGTCGAACACTCGGCTGCTTCCGTGTCGATCGCAGGGCCTTACGTGGGCCGGGGTCCGCGTGGATATACACGCTCGGAAGAGCGGACCAGAGAAGACGTCTGCGAGCGGTTGACCGAACACGGTCAGATCGACGCACGCAATATCGAGGTCACGATTGAAAACGGCGAGATCACATTGAGCGGTACGGTAGAGAGTCTCCGTGCCAAGCGACTCGCAGAAGACATTGCGTATTCAGTGAAGTGGGTGAAAGAAGTTCACAATCGTTTACGGGTAGCCGCTCCTCGTTCAGAGGAAGTAGACACCAGACTCAGTTAACGAGGTACATCGAGCAGTCCAAAAGGAGATGTTTTATGGCACAATCCATCCGCTATCTCATACGAAGAGTAAATGGCCGCATCCGAGCGAACTTCAATTGGCCGGGCGTGATTACAGCACGCTCGGTTGTGCACGTTACAGCAAGTGAGGTAGGGGTAGGCACGACGCAGCTGCATCCCACACCCCCGGTACAAGATTTCTTCTATAACCTCGGTGCTGCTGATGTTTGGGTTTCAAACATCTCTCCGCATAAGAACGAATTCACCAGTGACCCAGGCGGAGTCAGTTTCATTTTGCACGTAGACTGGTCAAGTCCGTTGGATGTTGCAGTCACTATTACCGTAGAAGACGCCCTTCCGGTGGAGATTCAGGGCTACTGATGTTAATAATGCTTCGCACTTTGCCAAGGAGAAAGGTATGAAACGAATCACCGCGAACACCAGAAGCGGAGGCTGGCTCATATAGGGCGAGCGGACATCGAATTGAGAATGCGCTGAGTGAATATCAGATGTGCAGTGCACGATACTGAATACACAAAAATTTTCTAGCCGCTGTGTTCGAACTGTGCTCGTTCAAAACGAGAAAATCATCTCGTCTGGACGGTTATGTGACTATCCCTGGTGCTTCGCTTTTCAAAGTTGCTGCGGACTGCACTCCCGTATCGGTTGATCGCTGAATTGCGGCACGCACCGCTGCTTCATTCGGATAATAATTCTCTGAGAGATCGCTGGATGTCTACGTACCGTGATGTCTCTTGCTGTCCTACCACGTCTATAATGCGGGGTATTGCAGACTATCACTCTCCGACCAATGGCGACTCGTGCTGATACGTTTTGTCAGCGATGCGGACCTCCAAGAAGCCTCAGAGCGCCAGCAGGCTTATCTGGCAAAGCAGAAACAGGAACCAACGACGGTCACCCCGATGACCGCCGGGAATTGAAAACATTCGGACAAAAATTCGGACAATGGGAAGTCCTGGGAAGGTTTCAAGGGGTCGAACGATGTCCAACCCCTTGAAAAAATTGGTGGAGCCGATGGGGGTCGAACCCACGACCTCTAGAGTGCGATTCTAGCGCTCTCCCAACTGAGCTACGGCCCCAATTTTAGCTTATGATCGCTTTGAGATATTCGACTACCCGAGTCCCTGAGATCCGGCCTTTTCAACGCATACGCAACGGTGGCCTGCACGAAACCAAACTTGTCGCCGATATCATACCGTTCTCCTTGAAACTCGCAGCCGTACATCTTGCGAGCATGGACCAATTGCGACAATCCATCGGTCAACTGAATTTCGCCGCCTTTTCCAGAAGGCAGGCTTTGCAAAATAGCAAAAATTTCAGGACGCAGAACATAGCGGCCGATGATTGCCATTCTCGAGGGCGCCTCACTTGCTATCGGCTTCTCAACCGTAGCTTCGATCTGGTAGAGTCGGTTTTCTATTTGCGTGCCTTTGATGACCCCGTAGTGATGCACATGCTCCAGGGGAACCTGCATCAGCGCGATCACGGATTCTTTCTTGTCATCGAATATGTCCAACAACTGCTTGATACATGGCGTATCGTTAACGATCAAGTCGTCGGCTAACATCACGGCAAACGGCTCGTTCCCGACCAAATCGCGCGCGCAGAGAACCGCATGTCCCAACCCTAGCGGTTTTTTTTGTCGAACCGACACCACTTCCGTCATTTCGGCGATCCGGCGCAGCGTTTTAACCATTTCTGTCTGCCCCCGGTCGGTTAAGACCTGCTCTAACTCCGGCGCCTCATCGAAGTGGTCTTCGATGCTGTCTTTGCCTCTCCCGGTAACGAAGATAATTTCCTGGATTCCCGCGTCAACCGCTTCTTGAACAACGTACTGAATCGAGGGGATGTCGACGATAGGCAAAAGCTCTTTGGGCACCGTTTTGGTGGCCGGTAAAAAGCGGGTACCCAAACCCGCCACCGGTATGACAGCTTTTCGGACCTTCATGGGAACGCGGAGATTGTTACTAGATCACCCTTCTTGCTTTTCGCTCTTCGATTTCTTGGCTGGACTTGCATCCAATGCAGAGCGTGGTTACGGGACGCGCCTTGAGGCGCTCGATTCCGATCTCTTCTCCACATTCTTCGCAGATACCGTAGTTGCCGTCGTCAAGCCGCCTCAGCGCTTCTTGAATTTTGAAAATCAGTTTACGTTCACGGTCGCGAATGCGCAGCACCGAGTTTCTGTTCGATTCCATCGAGGCTCTGTCGGCAGGATCCGGAAAGTTCTCGTCTTCGTCCATGTCCTCCACAGTTTTGCCGGCTTCAGAACGGAGCTCTTGCATGCGCTGGTTCAGGAGATTTCGAAAGCACTCGATTTCCTTGTTGGTCACTTTAGATTCGCCTATCCGCGATTCAAGAGTGAACTTATAACATTATAAGATTCGGATGTAAAAGGGGCCAACCGCCGCCAAGCCAGGCAAATTTCCCGAGTTCATTCGCCGAAGGCGACCGGATGCGGATGCATGAGAACGAACACCTCGGTGGATTTAGGCAACATCGCGCGACTCAATTCCAATTGGGAGTTACTGATTTTTCGCACCGGGTAGTGCTCTTTGGCAAACGCTGTAAACAGCTCCCCCTGGCGGGCAACGTCGTAATGCATTGGAATCACGATGGGAGGTTTAACCTGGTCGATCACTTTCATGATGTCTTCGAAGCCGAGATTGGTCATTGCATCGATGGGGATCATCATCACGTCGACCCTTTGCATGACCTTTTCTTGCTCTGGGGTAAGCAGATGCCCGATATTCCCCAAATGAGCGAGACAAAGGCTTCCCATTTCATAAATAAAAATAGAGTTGGCGACTGCGCCCCAACTTTGTCCCCGCTGGCTCGGTATATTGACAATGGTGATGTCTTTCACACTGGTTCGTATCGGATTCCAAGTCTGCCGGAAGGTGATGCCGCGCAAAATGATCGGATTGCCGGTAACCGCTCCCGTATTGTTGTGCGTAAAGTGATCGTTGCTGACTGTGACCGCGTCAGCCTGGATCCCGGGTGTGACATTGAAATTTGGATCCGCCACTACTTTGGTCTGACTGCCGGAATGGATTAAAAAACTCGAATGGCCATACCATTGGATAAAATAGTGACCTAGAGATGGTCCCCGACCGGGCCGGGTCTGGACCAACTGTCGCACCTGCCCCAACAGCCGAACCAAGGAAGGATTGCAGATTGCGTGCGCGACGTCTCGGAGGAAAAGTAACAATGCCGTCGCGACCAAACCGATAAACCCACGCCGTTTCATAGCTGCTCCTCGATAATCAACGCAGTAAAGCCTGACATCTGAGTATCCGAATCCTTCCAGGCGTTCTTTCGTAGACCGGCTTTTAGACACGTCTGTTCGAGAAAAGTCTCAATATCCCATCCGTATTGGGTCGCAACTTGCGGAAGAAGAACACCACGTTTGTCACCCGAAGCAACATAAAAACCGTGCTGGCCGATCTTTAGGGCGAGGGGATCGCCCACGGGCTGCAAAGGTGAAAGTACGGTAATATCGATTCGGATTTCCGCGAGTTCTTTTTTGGACACCGGCTTGACCCTGGGATCTCGCGACGCGGCTGCTTCTGTCATCTCGGTAACGGTTTCAAACAACCGAGCCTTGGGCGCACAATTGCCGATGCAACCTCTGAGCTCTTCCTTCTTATGCAAACTCACGAACGCACCATATTCACGGCTCTGAAGGTAGGGATCGTCGATCTCTTCTCTCTGTCGCTTTATGCCCCGGACAAAGTTCTCCAGGGCGAGACGTGATAATTCCATGAGTTTTCTTTGCGACTCGGAGGGAAGGTAGACATTCGTCATCTTTTCTTTTTCCCGCCTGATTGGGGCCGAGTTTATCGCCGTCCTGGCCTCGTTACAAGCAGTAGCTTCCGAACGTTTCCCCTCTAGGCTTCAAGTTCTGTCGACAATATTCTCCGCGGAGACAACCTTTCTTTGATTTACTGGTTCTGCTATCTTCCTAGAAAAAAATACAGTGACGAAAAAGAGGACGTCGATGATCTCAATTGATGAATTCAGGAAGGTGGACCTCAAGGTGGCGACAATAAAGGGCGTTGAGCCCCATCCCAACGCCGACAAACTGATGGTGCTTCAGATCGACCTGGGTTCCGAACAGCGACAGATTTGCGCCGGCATCAGAAATCACTATGCGCCCGAAGAGCTTATCGGCAGACAAATCGTGGTAGTCGCCAACCTTGAAACCGCTAAACTGCGTGGCCTGGAAAGCCAGGGTATGCTTCTCGCCGCTTCAGATGAAGGGCGTGTTATACTGTTGACGCCCGAAAAAGCCGTCGAGCCCGGTTCCAAGGTATCTTGATCGTTTATATCTAAGTCAATTCATGGCCACCATTCCACGGGGACGCCCTACCGTTTGTTTCGTTGATCTCAATGCCCTGGGTTGGAACTTCCGCCAGATCCGCTCCAAGGTCGGATCTCAGGTCAAAGTTCTTTCCATGGTCAAGGCAAACGGTTACGGCCATGGCGCCACGGCCATTTCGAAAGCTCTGGCCGCTGAAGGCAGCGACGCTTTTGGGGTTGCAACTCTTGAGGAGGGAGTCGAACTCCGGCAAGCGGGAATCCAGACACCGATTCTAGTTTTGGCGGGTGCATATGCGGAACAAGTCGATCAATTTTTCGACAACTCTTTGACACCGGTCATCCACGCATTGGAGAGCCTCGCCGAACTCGACCTGGCGGTGCACGGTCGTAAAAAGGCGCTGAACGTTCACTTAAAGGTGGACACCGGCATGGGACGAATCGGACTTCCCGCCACCGAGAGTCGATTCCTGGCTGCCAAAAATCAAAAACCTAAGGGCCCTCAAGATCGAAGGAGTTTTCTCACATTTCTCCCACGCAGAGAGCGTCGAGGGCAGCTACACCCGCCAGCAACTGCAGGTTTTTCAGAGCATCGTCGAGAGACTGCGCGCCGAGGGGATCAGACCACCGCTCGTGCACCTGGCAAACAGCGCGGCAACGATTACTTTACCCGCGGCTTACTTTGATATGGTCCGACCCGGTTTGATGCTCTATGGGATCTATCCCTCCCCAGCCATGGCGAGTCAGATTTGTTTGAAGCCCGTCTTATCGTGGAAAACTCGCATTCTCCAGCTGAAGAAAGTTCCGTCCGGCTCGAGCATTAGTTATGGCCAGACCTTTGTTACAAAACGCGAGAGCCTCATCGCCACGCTGCCATTGGGATATGCGGACGGCTATCCGCGACTGCTCTCCAATCGCGGCGAAGTCTTGGTCGGCGGGAAGCGAGCGCCGGTAGCGGGAAGAGTGTGCATGGATTTGACTATGGTCGATGTTACCGATATAGAAAAAATACAGCCGGGAGATGAGGTTGTTCTCCTCGGTCGTCAAGGCGACGCGGAAATCTCCGCCGACGAGATGGCCGCTTGGGCAAACACAATCTCGTACGAGATTCTCACCTCCATCAGCAATCGAGTTCCCCGCATTCATTACAAACCTTAGGAGGATCACCAGCAGTGGGCAGGATTCAAAGGGCCCTGATCAGCGTTTCTGACAAGAAAGGCATCGTAGAGTTTTCCCGAGCCCTGGCGGACTTGGGTGTCGAGCTCGTTTCCACCGGCGGTACGGCTTCTTTGCTTCGCGACAACAAAATTCGCGTCAAGGATGTTTCCGAGATCACGGGCTTTCCGGAAATGATGGACGGCCGGGTAAAGACGCTTCACCCGAAAGTTCATGGCGGAATTCTCGCTTTGAGAGACAATCCCGAACACGTCGCCAAGATGAAAGAACATGGGATCGTCCCTATCGATCTGGTGGTCGTCAATCTTTATCCTTTCGAGGCGACGGTAGCCCGCGGCGCATCTTTCGATGAGATCGTCGAGAATATCGACATCGGCGGTCCGAGTATGGTTCGGGCGGGAGCGAAGAATTATCAACACGTCGGCGTGATCGTCGATCCCGAGGACTATAGCTCTACTCTTGCCGAACTGAAACAAAACGGCTGCTCGCTCTCGCCAGAAACCCACTTCCGGCTCTTTTGCAAAGCCTTCCAGCATACGTCCCATTATGACGGCGCCATCTCGAACTATTTTTCCGCCCTCGACGAGAACAAGAAACCGGCCCCCTGGGGCCAAACGGTCAACATACAAATCTCCAAGATTCAGGACATGCGGTACGGCGAGAACCCTCATCAAGGGGCCGCTTTTTACGCCACGCAGGGAGAGATGGGTCCTTCCATCACGCGAGCAAAGCAGTTTCAAGGTAAGGAACTCTCTTTTAACAATATCTTGGATGCGGACGCGGCGTTGAGCACGGTGCTGGAATTCTCAGACATCGCAGCGGTAGCCATCAAGCACAACAATCCCTGCGGCGTCGCCCTGGCAAAGAACTCCCAGGCGGACGCGTTCCGTAAAGCCAAGGCCTGCGATCCAGTGTCTATCTTTGGCGGCGTCATCGCGTTCAATCGACCCGTCGAAGAGGAAACCGCAAAAGAACTCAAAGAGATTTTTCTTGAAATCGTTATCGCCCCGAGCTTTACTCCGGAGGCGAAGGTGGTGCTTTCGTCGGCGAAGCGGCTGCTCAATATCCGGCTGCTGGAATTAGATATGAGCCAGCCCCAGGCTGGCGGCTACGACCTGCGCCGCGTTCGTGGCGGCATTTTGCTTCAAGACTGGGATACCGGGTCCGTTGATGTGCGCGCTTGCAAAGTGGTGACGCAACGAAAGCCAACCGAACAAGAATATCAAGCGCTGGACTTCGCTTGGCGGGTGTGCCGGCATGTCAAATCCAATACGATAGTCTTTGCCTCACCGGATCAGCTTCTCGGCGTGGGTGCCGGTCAGATGAGCCGCGTGGATTCGGCCAAGATCGCGGTGATGCGGGCCGCCACCCACGGGTTGGACCTAAGAGGCTCGGCGGTGGCTTCGGACGCTTTCTATCCTTTCCGGGACGGTGTCGATGAAGCAGCAAAGGCGGGCGCCGCGGCAGTCATCCAACCCGGTGGCTCCATCAAAGACGAGGAAGTCATCGCTGCAGCCAACGAGCATGACATGGCGATGATTTTCACCGGCATGAGACACTTTAGACATTAGTCGAGGATCGAAAATCGAGGATCGAAGATCGCGATCCTCCATCTTCCATCCTCCATCTTCGACGTTTTATGAAAATTCTGGTCATCGGCAGCGGCGGGCGCGAGCATGCTTTGGTGTGGAAATTCAGTCAAAGCCCGAAGGTTGAAAAAATCTTCTGTGCCCCGGGAAGCGCTGCCATTGGAGAACTGGCCGAGTGCGTTACCATCAATCCGGACGAGATCGGAAAGCTTGCGGACTTCGCCGAGAAAGAAAAAATCGATCTCACGGTCGTCGGACCGGAATTGCCACTCACCCTCGGAATAACCGATCTCTTCGAATCACGCGGCTTAAGAATTTTCGGTCCGAACAAAACAGCCGCTCAACTGGAAGGCAGCAAGGTCTTCGCCAAAGAGATCTTGAAGCAAAACAGCATTCCTACAGCATCCTTTGGGACCTTTACGGATGCGGCGTCGGCTAAAAAATATCTCGCCCAACAAAAACCGCCCTATGTGATTAAAGCGGATGGCCTTGCCGGGGGCAAAGGCGTTGTGATTTGCCTGGACATCAATGACGCCATAGCGGTTTGCGACAGTATCCTGGTGCAAAAAACTTTCGGTGAAGCAGGTGAAAAAATCGTAATCGAGGAATTTTTAGAAGGGGAAGAAGCCTCGTTCATGGTCCTTAGCGACGGTGACCATATTCTTCCACTAGCCTCTTCTCAGGATCACAAGCGTGTCTTAGATAACGACGAAGGACCGAATACCGGAGGGATGGGGGCTTACTCACCCGCGCCCGTGGTGACTTCGGCCATGCATCAGCGCATCTTGGATGAGATTCTGAAGCCTCTTCTCTCTGGGCTCAAAAAATAAGGGGATTCGTTATCGTGGCGTGATCTATGTCGGTCTGATGATCACGCAGTCGGGTCCCAAGGTATTGGAGTTCAACGCTCGTTTCGGCGACCCCGAATGCCAGCCGATCATGATGCGGTTGAAAAGTGATCTCGTGCCATTGTTGGAGGCTACGATCGATGGAAAACTCAACCAGATCCAGCCGAAGTGGTACGAAGATCCGGCTGTTTGCGTGGTGTTGTCGGCCAGAGGCTATCCGGGACCGTACGGCAAAGGTTACGAGATTCGCGGACTGGATAAATTGAGGCATTGGGACAAGGGTTTTGTCTTTCACGCGGGCACTGCGAAAGAGAACGGTCGCTGGCTTACGTCGGGAGGCCGCGTGCTCGGCGTCACTGCGAGGGGAAGCGACATTGGCAACGCCGTAACGAACGCTTATTCCGCCGTGAGCCAGATTAGTTGGGAAGGGATGCACTATCGCAAGGATATTGCCCGTAGGGCCTTGAAAACGGTTTCGGGTTCCTAGTTTCGGGTTCCGGGTTGGCAGACAAACCACTAAAACCAAAATGCAAAACAAGTGGTGAGGGGAGAAGTTAGATCATGGCAGAGACGGGAAGACAACCAAAGGTGGGAATTTTGATGGGCAGCGATTCTGATTTGGAAGTGATGCGGGAGGCGGAGAAACGACTCGACTATTTTGGAATCGCCTACGAGACGCGCATTATGTCCGCACACCGCACACCGGATAAAGCGGCCGAATACGCTGCCACTGCGCAGCAGCGTGGGCTTGAAGTGATTATCTGCGGCGCGGGGGCTGCGGCACATCTTGCGGGCGCCATCGCCGCAAATACAACCTTGCCGGTGATCGGTATTCCCATTGATTCTTCCAGTCTCAAAGGTTTAGATGCGCTGCTCGCTACGGTACAAATGCCTGCAGGAATTCCGGTCGCAACCATGGCGATCGGCAAGGCCGGTGCGGCCAACGCCGGGATCTTTGCCGCCCAGATTGTGGGCCGCAAAGATGCAAAAGTCGCCGCCAAGCTCGCCGAATTCAAAAAGGAGATCGCCGCGGGTGTCGAAGACCGAGACCGCAAACTCCAAAGCACAAAACAAAGCGCCTGAGAACTTAGCCGCAGCCATCGAGCCACTCAAACGCGGTGGTGTGATCGTTTTTCCCACCGAGACTCTCTACGGCTTGGGCGCGGACGCGCTTAACGATGCCGCCGTGGAGAAAGTGTTTCGGCTAAAAGGTCGGGACCCACGGAGTCCGATCCCTGTACTTGTGGCTGACCAGGAAATGCTTCATACCTTGGCCGCGAAGGTACCGATGACAGCTCAGAAGTTGATGGATCGGTACTGGCCCGGACCGCTAACCCTGGTTCTGCCTGGGCGAAAGAATATTCCGAAGCCGCTTTGTAATCCGACCGGCGGAGTCGGTATGCGGATTTCGAGCCAGCCGATTGCAACATTACTCGTCAAGGGATTGGGTCGCCCGCTGACCGCCACCAGCGCCAATCCCTCGGGCAAAGAACCGGCTCGGACTCTTCAGGTGGCTAAGAATTACTTTGCCGACCGAGTGGATGTTTTCGTAGAGGGTGGAACACTGACTTCTAAGAGTGGTTCCACTGTAGTCGAAGTCATGGAGGACAGCATAAAAATTATCCGCGAAGGGGAGATCAGCGGAGCCGAGCTTCAGCGGTTTCTAGGCGGCTGATGAAAAAAGGCTAGGAACGCTTCGAGTGCCTCAGCATGAACGGAAAAACATTGATGATATCAGATCCACTCCGTTCGTCCTGAGCCGGTCGAAGGACTCCAAGAATGTTTTTCAGTGGCCTGCTAGGACGAAAAGTCGTGGAGTAAAACTCTCAGCCACTCAATTAAAGTTTCATTGGTTTTTTGCACAAGACCTCTTGACCCGTCCGATCTCCTTGCCGTCCTCTCCTTCATAGTAGTCGACGTTTTTGTCTTTGATATAGAGCGCGCGAAGTCCAACTTGCTGGCCAACCGCCGCCGTTGCATAGGCGCCAACCTTATTAGAGTCGGGATACTCGCAGATATCGGGGAATTCCATGGTGCTCACAGCCAGGTAACGAAGTTCCCTATCTCCCGTGTTGATAAGCTGATGGGGATATTCCGCACCCGGCGGACAAGCGATGACGGTTCCCGTCGTCACCACAAGCTCTTCTTTCCCAAACCTGAGCACTCCTGCTCCGTCGATAATGAAAATCATTTCTTCATTGCCACTGTGAGTATGGTAAGGGAAAGCCGCCTTCCCTGGAGGCACGCTGAAGAAGCTGTAGCCGAGTTTCTGCGCGCCCAACTGCGCGCCCACGCGTTGTCTGAACCCCCCAAACGGAGAGCCTTCCGGCGCGTTGATCTTATCCACCGCCATTTCTGAAAGATTGATCACATGTTTGTGCTTCGCCATAACGCCTCCTCGTGAACTTTCGCCTCACACACTACCATCCGCCACCGTCTTTGTGCTATCAGAATCACTTATGCTCGTCTTATCTGAAGAGCAAGTTCGAAGTCTCATCGACGTCGAAGAACTGATCACCGCCCTGGAGCAGGCCCATATCCAATATTCCACGGGAAAGGCGGTCATGCCCGTGCGGCTTGTGGTACCGCTGCCACAAATCCAAGGGCGCATCACCGGCATGCCGGGATATCTAACTGAGGACAAAGCCCTGGGGATGAAGGTGGTGACCTATTTTCAGAATAACCCCGAGCAAAATCTGCCGGCAATTCTCGCGACGGTGATGCTATTCAGCGCGGCTACGGGTAAAATAATTGCCGTCATGGACGGAAGCTATATCACCGCCATCCGCACGGCTTGCGCTTCGGCTATGGCCACCAGGGCGTTAGCAAACCCAGAAACTCCGGTATTGGGGATACTGGGCGCCGGCGTTCAGGCTAGAGCACACATTCAGGCTTTGTGTCGGGTCAGAAAATTGAACCAGATCAAACTGTACAGTCCTTCCGGCACGAGCGCCGCAAATATCAAGAGAGAGTTGGAGCTCGACCTTGGAGTTGCCATCGATGTGGCCGCGAGTCCTGAGGAAACCGTGCGGAATTCCGAGTTGGTGGTTACGGTCACCACGGCGCAGCAACCAATTTTCAAACGCGAATGGTTGAAGCCCGGCGCGCATATCAATGCGGTCGGGGCTCATCGTCCAGACTCCCGGGAAATCGACGGCCCGACGGTTGCGCAGTCGAGAGTAGTCGTCGATTCACGTGAGGCGATCATGGCCGAGTGTGGCGACATTCTCTTGGCCATCAAGGAGAAAAGCATTACAGAGAACCATGTCCACGCCGAAATCGGCGAAGTGCTCGCCGGGACAAAGCCGGGGAGAAGCAGCGCTAATGAAGTGACGCTATACAAATCTGTCGGCATCGCCGTTCAAGACGTCGCCACAGCGCAGCTCGTCTATCACAAGGCACTGGAGCTGAAGGTCGGCACGAATGTCGAAGTTTAACCCGGCCTACGCCTATTCTGAGTTTCGGAGAGCAACACGATGACCTGGGACCTCACAACCTATTTTCCGCAGTTTGACGGAGCGGAGATGCGCCAGTTCAAAGAGGCGCTCCGTAGCGACGTGGCTTCTCTACGTGAACAGGCGGCTGCCCTTCCGGCCTTGACCGAAGAAAGCGCCGACGCGTGGGAGCAGGTACTTGCTCGTAACGAAGATCTCTCACGGCGCCTGTCACACTTGAGTTCATATATTAGCTGCCTGGCGTCTTCGGACGCCCGCAATGAAGCCTATCTCAAGGAGGAAGCCGGGCTGGCGCGGCAGCGCGCGGAATTGGCCAAGGTGAGAATCGAACTGTTGCGTGCCGTGAAAAACGTTTCTGACGAAGTTTTCTTTGCTTTCACGGCCCGAACTTCTCTAGCCGGCGCCGAGCACTATCTCAACCGGATGCGGGAAGAAGCGCGCCGGGTAATGGTTACTGATAAAGAAATTTTGGCGACAGATCTTGCGGTGGACGGGATCCAAGCGTGGGGACGGCTCTACGATACCATTTCGTCGAAGCTTGAGTTTGACATGCTCTATCCCGATGGCAAACGCCAGCGGCTCCCCATGTCTCAACGTCGCTCGCTGATGGATCATCCGGACCGCGGTACAAGAAAGGCGGCGTTCGATGGCGGCAACGCCGCGTGGCAAACGGTGGAAGACGTGGCGGCAGCGGCGCTCAACGCCATCGGCGGAACGCGTTTGACACTCAATCGCCATCGCGGAGTCGAGCATTTTCTCGATATCGCTCTCTTTCAAGCCTCCATCGGTCGAAAAACCCTCGATGCCATGTTTGAGGCGCTTTTTGCCAATGTCGAACTCCCCCGCCGTATTCTCAGAGCAAAAGCAAAACGGATGGGGCAAAGCGGCGTTGCCTGGTTTGATCTCGGCGCGCCGCTGGATCTGCCGAACCAAGCGAAGCTTTCTTGGGACAAGGCCAAAACCACGGTCAGAGAATCCTTTCTCCGCGCCTATCCAGCCCTCGGCAACTTCTTCCAAGAGCAGGTGATCAGCAAAAACTGGGTCGACTGGGAACCGAGACCCGGCAAGCGGCCCGGCGGTTTTTGCACCAGCTCCATGCTGTCCAAAGAATCGCGCATTTTCATGACCTACAATGATTCCTTGGGTGACGTGCTGACCCTCGCCCATGAGTCAGGCCACGCCTTCCACGGCTACCTCATGCGCGATATTCGTCCCTACGGCCGCGGCTATCCCATGACCCTGGCGGAAACAGCGTCGACGTTCGGTGAACAAGTTCTAATGAACGGACTGCTGGACGATCCTGCCGTCAGCGATGCGCAAAAGGCGATGATGCTCGACGTGGAAATAGGCCACGGCGCCATTTATTTATTGGATATCCCCGTGCGCTATGAATTCGAGAAGGCCTTCTACGAAGAGCGCAAAAGCGGAGAGCTGAGCGTCAGCCGGCTAAAAGAACTTATGGTCGAAACCCAGCGTCGCGTTCTCGGTGACGTGCTCGAAGCCGGCGGAGAAGACCCTTACTTCTGGGCATCAAAGCTGCACTTCTATATTACCGGTATAACGTTTTATAACTTTCCTTATACCTTTGGCTTTCTCTTGAGCCGCGGTCTCTACGCCATGTTCAAAAAAGAAGGCGCAGATTTCTTGCGCCGCTATGAAGAATTTCTTCGGCTTACCGGCAGTGACACGGCCGAAAATGTAGTCCAGCGAAGTCTAGGACGCGATCTGGAACATCCGGATTTCTGGAGCGAGGCAATTCGAAGTCTGGAAGAACCTCTGAATCGTTTGGAAACTCTGCTGCCGCAAATCTTACGATCCAAAGCGAATTAGCAGATTGCTGAAAACTCATTCGGAGTCCTTCGACATAGCTCAGGACGAACGGAGGGATTTGATATCATTTAAGATTTTCCGTTCATGCTGAGGCCCTCGAAGCATTCCCAACCCTTTTCATCAGCATCCTGCTAGCTCAGCTCATTCCCACTAGTAAGACCGTTCGTAACAAATCGATAGCATTCAGCGTCATCCGCGTGCGGTCGTATGCGCCTCGACCCGCCATGGTACTCGTTCGTCTGAAGAAGCTGTGTCCATCGGTAACAGAGATGTAAGTCTGCCCCCGCGCCAGATTTTGGATATCGCTGACAGGATCGGGAATCGCGTGGAGGGCCAAACCCAAATCGCATCCCGTTTGTTTGCGCACCGACCACGCGAGCTCATCCGTCAGCGCAACCGGATCTTGCATTATGGCATCGGTGCGCTCCGGCTCGCGCCCATGGCTGAGCAATGCACGTGTCGCAGATTGCAAATTACTGATAAATCCCCCGGCAAACTGCTCTGGACTCGCCATTTGGAGCCGCTCGGCCAATTGACCACAGGTCAAGTCTTCATAAACCGCGACGCTTTTTCGCTGGGCGCGGAGCAACTTGCCAACAACAAGTTCCATGGTCTCGTCGTCGGCAGCAAAGATGGCGTTTCCCAACAATTCTCTAACTTCCGCTTCCAGTGGCGCAATGAGCCTCATGGCTTCATCTCGATCAGCGGCCTTAGCTGCAATCCGTACGTCGACCTGTCCGGGCAAAGCGAGCACGCCCACCGTGGGATTGCTGGAGTTTGCAATCAGATGGCCGATCTTATCGTCCACCGCGCTTTCACCAACGCCGACGATCTTCAAGACCCGGTAGTGGATCACTTCCGCGAGCTTGAACTTCCGGCGTAGGTAAGGCTCGACTTCATTCTCAAACAGCCACTTCATCTCCACCGGCACCCCGGGCAGGGAGAAAACCACGCCCCGGGGATCTTCGACGATGAAACAGGGCGCCGTGCCATTGGGGTTCTTCACCGGGATAGCACCCTCGGGCATATACGCTTGCCGCCGATTATTGGGTGTCATGGTTCGGCCACGGCGCCGAAAATGCTCTTCCACTTGTTCCAAAAGGTTATCGTCAAGCACCAGCTTCCGTCCCGTAACTTCGGCGACGATCTCGCGTGTCAAGTCGTCTTGGGTGGGTCCGAGGCCGCCGCTGGTGATGACGATATCCGCTCGCTCCAAAGCTCTCTGGATAACCTCTTTCATCCGGCCAGGGTTGTCGCCGACCACGGACTTGAAATAAAGATTGACTCCCACCGCCGTCAGCCGCTGCGCCATCCAGGCGGAATTAGTATCGACGATTTGGCCGAGGAGCAGCTCGGATCCGATAGCAACGATTTCCGCATTCGCCATTGGACTTATCTCCTTCGTCTCGACTTAGACCTATAGCGTGGCGGCCGATTGGGCACAAGATCCGCAAGGTTTCCAAAGTTACACTTGTTCCATCGTCGCTTCTTTGCCAGAATACGTCCATGATCATCCTCCTCTCCAATGA
Organism: uncultured delta proteobacterium; assembly: GCA_963737905.1. GTDB lineage: Bacteria > Desulfobacterota > Binatia > UBA9968 > UBA9968 > DAIRFP01. The sequence continues at coordinate 26,320 of CAVTUQ010000025.1, forward strand.
CGACGGCATTCATTCTGACGGCATTATCGCTCTCGAAAACAGTCTCCAGCACGCGGGTGAGCTCTACACGGTGGCGCCCGACCGGGAACAAAATTCCATGAGCCATGCGCTGACATTGCACAGGCCTTTGCGTGTTCTTGACATGGGGTCGCGGCGTTTCGCCGTCGACGGTACCCCGACGGATTGCGTTAAGCTGGCTTTGACCGGCCTCCTGCCGGTTCGGCCGGATCTGGTCGTATCCGGAATCAACAAGGGTCCCAATTTGGGCGATGACATCATCTACTCGGGTACAGTTTCCGCGGCGATCGAAGGTGCCTTGCTGGGTATTCCCGCCATTGCGGTCTCGCTTGTGACCTTTGAAAATTTCCAATTCGAGGTGGCAGCCGAATTTACCGCCACTCTGGTTTCGCGTATCCAAGAAAGAGGCATGCCCCTCGAAACACTCTTGAACGTCAACGTTCCTCCCCTTCCAAAGGAACAAATCAAAGGCTGGCGACTCACCCGGCAGGGCAAACGGCATTATAGTGAAACCATAGTGGAACGGACCGACCCGCGCGGCAAAAAATACTACTGGATCGGCGGCGACAACTTGGGATTCGCGCATGACGACGGTACCGATTGCATGGCCGTGCACGAAGGCTACATCTCCGTCACTCCCCTTCAAGTCGATCTCACGAATTACAAATTGTTGCAGGACAGCTATGTGCCCAACTTCAACTGGCCATGATGCCCAACCGAACACCACACGATGAACAACCAAGAGACTGAACAAACCAGCGAGCCCATTCGCATCGACAAGTGGCTCTGGGCTGCGCGTTTCTTCAAGACCCGCTCCCTCGCTGCAGACGCCGTCACCGGTGGAAAAATTGAAGTCAACGGCGCCCGCGCCAAACCGAGTAGGACCATCCGAGTCGGCGACAAACTGAGCATCCGGCGCGGCGCTTATGAATGGACGGTAGTAGCGAAAGGGTTGGCAAAGCTTCGCGGCCCTGCTCCTGAAGCGCAACTTCTTTATCAGGAAACGGAAGAAAGTATCCGCAAACGGGAATTGGCAGCCGCGCAATTTAAGCTCGAACGCCCGCCGGAATTTCACAGCCCGGGTCGCCCGTCTAAAAAGGACCGGCGCGCGGTGTTAAGATTTACCAAGCGAGGATGGTAACCGAATCATAACTCGACGTGGGTGATGGCAGGCGCTAAATGTTGACGCGCCATCCCAGAAACAAGGAAGATAAAATGATGAGACCTACCGCTATCTTTGCAGGGCTGATCACCTTTACGATCTATTTCGCCCCAGCTGGGGTGATCTTCGCTCAGTCCGCTCCCTACTTTCAAGGCAAAACGATCACGCTTATTCAGGGGCGCGAGCCGGGCGGAACGGGAGCGTTGCGAACTCAGGCATTGATTCCGTTCCTTCGCAAATACATTCCCGGCGAGCCGATCATTGTCACTCAATTCATGCCGGGTGGCGGCGGCCGAAAGGCCACCAATTATATTTCCAGAAATGCCAAGCCGGATGGCTTGACCATCGGGAATATGGGCTCCGGGTTGGTCGCCAACGCGGTGCTCGGGTCCACGGGTGTCGAATACGACATCGATAAGTTGATTTATCTCGGAGCGGCCAACAGCACGGCTCAATATGTTTTTAACTCCGTCGCGAAACTCGGGCTCGACAGCCTCGACAAGTTGCGTGCTCGTCCAGGGTTACGAGTCGGCGCACAGACCGTGGGGCACGATATCTATATCAACGGTAGACTTTTTTCGTGGCTCCTTGGCCTTAAGGAACCGAAATTTGTCACCGGATATTCCGGTCCCGAACTCGATTTGGCCATGATGAGCGGCGAGTTGGATGCCCGGGCCAATATCCCGGACACTATTCTTCAGAGATCACCGGAGTATATCGAAAAGAAACTCGTGAACTTTCACGCCATCATTCAGATTCCCAAGGACGATCGCCATCCCCATCCAGCGTTTGCCAACCTTCCCGAACTCGAGAGCTTCGCCAAGTCGGATCGAGAGAAGAAAATCATGACGATGTTCCGGACCTTTCGGTTGGTGGGTTCTCCTTACATCCTTCCCCCCGGCACACCTCAAGAACCCGTGAGCATCTTGCGCGAGGCCATGCGCAAAAGCTTCAAAGATCCGGCGTTCCTGAAAGAGTTCAAGAGGCTTTCCGCCGATGATGCCACTCCCCTTCTGCCGGAGGCACAAGAAAAAGCGATCAGGGAGATTCCCCGAGATCCAGAAATCGTGGCTCTCTTCAACAAGCTGGCCGGGAATGACCCGTTGCCCGCGCGATAGACTCAACGCTGTCAGCGGAACCATTCAAGCCCCGAATACCGGGAGGAGTAAGTATGCCCATAGATCCAAAATTCGTAAGCACCGGATTTGAATTTCCCGGCTATCGCATCGCGAAAACCCTCGGTGTCGTCCGCGGCATCGTGGTCCGTTCCCGAAGCATCATCGGAACCGTCGGCGCCAGCTTGCAGACGCTATTAGGCGGCAATATCACGCTCTATACCGAAATGTGCGAGCGCGCCCGAGCCGATGCTCACCAGCTCATGATCGACCACGCCGCACAACTAGCCGCCAACGCGATCATTGGCGTGCGCTACGACGCCAACGAAATCACCGCCGGCGTGACCGAAGTGCTGGCCTACGGCACGGCGGTGCACATTGAAATTTCTCGAAGCTAATTGAAGAAACCCGGATGAGCAAGAAGCTTCTAAGCGCGCACCTTCAACAGTCCGCTAGCTACTGAAGCGCCCAATCCACCGAGCAAACGCGCCCAGAAACCTTTGAATATACTGGCGCGTAGTCTCGTCGGTTAGTTTTCCTGAAGCGTCAAAGAGCTTTGCCACCGAAGGAATTTTGATCTCCGGTTGGAGCATGGCATGGGTTTCGGTAAAAACAAAAGATTGTCGCAACGCGTGTTGTGCTCTTATGGTTCCGCCCAGTCCCGGCGAGCATCCCATGATCGCGGCCGGCTTTCGGTTGAGGACGGATTGGTTCGCTGGCCGCGACGCCCAATCGATAGCATTCTTGAGCACGCCGGGAACACCGTAATTGTATTCCGGCGTCGCGATTAGCATCGCATCCGCCTCGCGAATCGCAGTCTTAAACGCCTGCACCGGTTCCGGATTGCCTTTATCGTCAACATCGGCGTTGTACGGAGGAATGTCTCCAAGACGGGTGAATATTTGAATTTCGATTTCCTCCGGCGCTAACTCGACAGCAGCGCGCAGAAGACCTCTATTGAATGACCCTTCTCTGAGACTACCGGGAATCCCGATGACTTTAAAACTCATCTATCCTCCCAAAAAATGATATTTGATCCACCTCATTTTTTCCGATTACCACAGATCCAAAACTAACGCGGGTTCATTTCGATTCGATTCAGTGAATCCCAAACAGCACCGTTGTGAAAAATCACATTGATTGAGATGCACAGCTAATGGAGATAGCCGCTGCCCCCGCCCTCGGCTTCGGCCAACGCCAGATTATAGCGCACCGCACCGAGATGAGGATGGATTTCCAGTGCGCGGCGAAAACACACTGCCGCCTCGCGGTGCTCGCCAATCGACATATGGCAGAGTCCCTGCCCGGACGAGGCGCCGAAGTGATGGGGATTTCGCGCCAGAGTTTGTTGGCAGTCCGCGATGGAACCGCCGAAATCTTTTCTCATGAAGCGGACGGTGGCGCGCTTGTTCCAACCCTCGGCAAACTCAGGAGCAATGTCGATGACGCGTGTAAATTCGCGCTCCGCTGCTTCGAGCCTGCCCTGCTGCATCGCATCTACTCCAACGCGAAAAATCCGATCTGCTTCAGAATTCCCCGAGCGACACCAAGTTCGCCACAGCATCGCCTCGGCGGTAGCCGCAAGGGTCGGGTCATCGCCTTTGAGTGCTTCGAGGCATTCTTCTTCATTCGCGGGAAACATGACCTGGAATCCCTCTAACTAAACGTACTGGCCAGGATACGACAAAATTTGCCCACCTGCCAACCTACCGAAGCTCCTAACATCCATTTTTATAAGAAAACCCCGGACCGGTTCCATGCACTTATGTCGCCGACCACCCGTTGTTCTTCATGCTTAGTCTTTGAGCACGCGGTGAACGCAAAAAGGGCATTCCTTAAGCAGAACAACTACGGGATCTGAAAAAACTTCCCTTTTATCCTAGCAAGTTCCTGGCATAGGAATTGCCCCTTATAATTTGTCATAGGGCAGGCATCGACGCCTCCGGAACACAGCAAGGGCGCTGACCGGTATTGGTACGGCGCCCTTTTTTTTGCTTGGTTTTCAAGCCGAATGTTTGACTGAAAATGGAAAGGAGGAGTCGATTCTATGATCCGGTTAAGAAGATCGCATTTTCTAGATAGCAACCTTGAACCGGCAACCGTCGCCATGCGGAGATCCAGACAGTTCATTCTGGGTCTCTTGCTGGGAGTCAACCTATGGGTCCTCCGTTCAGCAGCTTTAGCTGCTGCTCCCTACGATAGCTGGTTCTTCACTGCGGAAGAAGTCGAAGCAGCACATCAGTATCAGGAAAACTATGGTGAGCGGATACGCAATCCGTTACCGGCGCAAGACTGTATGTTCGGCCAGAACGAAATCACGGCGAAGCACAACGGAACGCAATTTCTCGTCCCCTGCCATTTCATTATGGAGACCATCCGCCATCTGAAGGAAATGCTTGCGGTCGGCGCCGCGAAATATCTTTTTCCTCTCGATGCAGATCACGCTCATCTCGCGATTCCCATGGAATTGTGGGCAACTACGTACAGCAAACTTCCTTCGGAACAAATATTGTCCGCGCTCTTGCGTGAACCCCAGCTCGTCGCTCTCTACCATACCGCCGAACACCTGGAAATCAGCGATCCCAAGACCGGCGCAGTCAACGAAGATACCAAGGCGTGGAAGGAAAAACGGAACGTCCTTGGCTTCTTTGACGGTCATCCCATTCAAATTTTGTCACCTCACCCGATGGGATTCGGCGTCGGGATGCCTCCGCGGTACAATTCCTACGGAGGCTTCAACTTTCTAGCCAATCCTCGGGGGGAGTTATTTATCTTTCACAACAATAAAGTGGTCACGTTCGATGTGAGCTTGGAGCTTGAAGATGAAGCCGACCGGCCCTCTTTCAACCGCCAGTTAATTCGCACCACCCCTTGATGAAAGAATTCCGCGTCATTCGGACGAGCCAGCCTCGAAGCTCCGTGGAAAAACAGTTGCCAACCTATTTAAGCTTGGCAACATACGCTGTGAGAAACTGAATAAACCGATTTAACAGGAGGAGACCATGCGTAAGGTGAACAAAATATTAGTCCCCATCGACTTTTCCGAGGAGTCTGCAAGAGCGTTAAAGTATGCTTTATCCTTGGCCAAGGAGACCAGAGCCGAGGTTGTGGCTTTGCACGTCGTGGAAAAAACCAACGACCGTGATTTTTTTATGTCCGCTGTAACCGTGCTGGAGGGGTCGCCTTTTCCCGTCAACGAGTTTCCAGCCATTCCAGTGGATGTTTTGTTGCAAGAAAGATCGCTCGATCTTTGGAACTTCATCGGGAGGATTGTAGAAGCAAGCAGCCAGGTCAAGATTACGAAAAGATTGCGGATGGGCAGTCTGGTCAAAGAAATTGCAGCCATCACCCAGGAAGATAGCATCGATTTGATTGTACTCGAATTACGAAAGCGTTTTCTTTTTCCCAACCTGTCAACCCTCAGACTGCTCAGAATCATCAGGAGGCTTGATTGTCCCGTCCTTATTGGATCACCCATCGCAGAAGATCGTCGTGGACCCGGGAGACCCCTGGCGTTAATTCAGCCTAGAGCCGAAGAAACGATTGCATAGAGAGACGGTGGTTTTACTCGAGGGCTCGGGAGCTCCAAGAAGCCACCTTCTGCGCCGCTTCGTCCAAAGCCTGATCGTCGGATCGACCGGTGCTCTTGAGTAGGTGAAACGAGTGATCGCCACCCTCAATGATGAAAAGCTCGACTCGCTTGCCGAGACGAGCGCAAAGGGGTTTCAGCAGTTTGAGATCGGCCAGAGCATCTCGAGATCCCTGCAGGAATAGCATCGGCAACTTGGTATCGAAAAGATGATGGCCCCGGTCTGCGGACGGTTTGCCGGCGGCATGCAGCGGGAAACCAAAATAAATCAAGCCGCGGACGTCATCCAATGGCTCCCTTGCCGCGGCAATTGAAGTCATTCGCCCGCCCATGGATTTGCCGCCCGCAAAAAGTGGCAGGCCGCCGGCATATTTCTTTCCCGTGGCGACAGCCGCTCGAACACTCGCGGTGAGAACCGCTTCGCTGTCCGGTCTCTTGCTGCCCTTTTCCGTGTACGGAAACTGATACCGCAGAGTCGCAACGCCATTGCCTGCCAATGTTTCCGCAGTATTTTGCATGAAAACGTGACGCATTCCAGCGCCGGCGCCGTGTGCCAGAATCAATAGTGACCTGGCCGCCTGCGGCAACAGAAGCAAGCCGGAAACTGTTCCCGCTTTTTCACTCACCTCGAAATGAATCTCCTTAGTCAAATTCCTGCCCATATTCGAGAAATCATCCGCTTCTGCTTGTAGCGGATAGCGCTTCCCTCTGATATTTATTCCGTGAGAAAACATAATACAAACGATCCAGAGCACAATGCGGTCAACGCCCTGCTCCCGAGATACTCGCAAACTCAGATTCGATGCCTAGGGTGAAATCCAAATCCATCTGGACCCCCGCCTTCGCTCTTCTCTGCTTGGCCCAACTCCTCGGCTACGCGCAGCATTCTATTCTTACCCCGACCTTTCCGCTTTATGTGACGCAGCTCGGCGGCTCGCCTTTCGTCGTCGGATTGGTCCTTGCCTGCTTTGCCGTTACCAGCGTCATCGTCCGACCGATTGTTGGCCACTGGGTAGATCGTTGGAACGAAGCCGGAATAATGATCTCGGGCCTTCTCTTTCTAGGCGTCAGTATTCTTTTATGTTTCGTCCCCCTGGTTGAAGCGACGATGCTCGCTAACGGCCTTCGAGGAATAGGCTGGGCCGGATTGAATGCAGGAGGCTACGCTCTACTCGCCTCGAGCGCGCCAGAAGCGAAGCGCGGCGAAGCTTCTGGCTATTACAGTGGAGTTCAGGGCAGCGCCACGATTTTATTTCCTGCCGTAGCCCTCTGGCTGATCTACGCCCCTTTCGGCGGCTTTAGGGTGGTATTCGCTGTGGCCGTTGCACTCGCCGTCATGGGCGCGGGCGTGGGAGCGGTCATGGCGCGCACCGTCCCAAGCACGGCCCATCGCCCGTCGCTCGAAGGAACAAGACCCTGGTGGCGCGAACTTTTTACTATTGTGGACCGCGATGTTTTGCTCCCTTCTGTGATGCTTTTCTCCCTGAACCTGTCTCTTCCCGCCGTGACCAGCTTTATTGTTCTCTACGCCCGTGACATCGGCATTGAAAACTTCGGGTCGTATTTCGTGGTGAGCGGAGCAACAAACCTTCTCGCGCGCCCTTTGCTTGGCCGCGCCTCCGATAAGATCGGCCGGAGTCGTTCCCTGGCAGCCGGCTTTATACTACAGGTGATCGCTCTATCTCTGCTGGTGATCGTTTCCAATCTCTTTGGCGTGCTCGTCTCAGGCGTTCTGTACATGCTTGGCAACGCCATCGGGAGCGCAACAACTCTGGCGCTCGCGGTGGAGCGGGCCAATCCTCAGCGCCGTGGCAAAGCCATGGCTACCTTCTCCGTGGGCTACCCATTGAGTTACGGGGTCGGCTCACTCTTGATGGGAAGTATCGTAGAGATAGGGGGCTACATCGGAATGTTTGTTACAGCGGCAGGACTGTCCGCCGCCGGGCTCGCGCTCGCACTGGCGAAATGGTCGCGGCTAAAGTGAAGAACCGGAACGGGTGAGAGAAAGAATTGGACGCGCTTGAAATAATCGACACATCGTTTAAACCCTCTTGTTGAACGGTACGGGATGCGCTAAGCCTGGTCGTGCTCGTGCCGGCAACCACAGAGGAGGTCGCGACGATGAAAACCCGTCTCTTTTCGATAAGTTTTTTGGTGTCGCTCGGAGCTTTGCTGGCGGTCACCATGCCGGTTCACGCGAAGAGCTACATTGCCTATATCTCGGATTCTACGAGCTCTTCGGTGATCTACTGGCTGGCGAAAGACGTCGGCATCTTCAAAAAACATGGGCTGGACCTGGATACGATCTTTATTAACGGCAGCGTTCGCGGGATTCAAAGCCTGATCGCCGGTGATCTGGGATACAGCGGCGCGGTGGGAACCGCTGTGATCAACGCCAACCTTTCAGGAGGGGACATTGCCATCATTCAAAGCCAGATGAACACCTTGCCCTACTTCATCATCGGCAACGCGAGCATCAAGTCGCCCGAAGGTTTGAAGGGGCGCGCGGCGGCCGTGCATATCCCCGGCACCTCGGCAGATTTCGCCATGAGACTCGCGTTGATGAAAGTCAACATTCCCTACAAAGATATCAAAGCGATTACGGTCGGGGGTGCCCCGGCCCGGCTTGCCGCCGTCACGAGTGGCCAGGCCGATTTCACCGTCGTCACAGACGGCGAGAAAATGCAGGGTGAAAAAATGGGGCTCAAGGTGATTATCGATATGGCTAAGCTGAACGTCCCTTTCCAGTTCAACTGCAGCGTAACCACCCGAAAAAAAATTCGTGAGAATCCCGACGAAGTGCGCCGCGTGGTATGGTCCATGGCGGAATCGATCCATTACTACAAAACCCACAAAGAGGAATCCATTAGAGTGATGCAGAAATACACGCGGGGCCTGAGCCGCGATATTCTCGAAGGAGCCTATGCCGCAAACACCTCGCTCCTAGTTGAAGATACTTATCCCACCTTGGAGGGGCTGAAGACCACGTTGGACGTCCAGGCGCTCACGGATGCGAGAGCCGCCAAAGCCAAAGTGGAGGATTTTGTCGAGCTCCGCTTTGTCGATGAAATGAGGAAAGGCGGATTTGTGGACAAGCTCTACGGGCGTCGCTGATGGGGGGAACAAACCAGGAACATGAACAAATTGGCAGACCGTGAACAGTTTGAACGCGTCCTCTCATGGACGGTTGGTACTCTGCTGAGAGGGACTCGCCAATGAAAATTCTGCTGCTCTCCATGCCGGATTCTTTCGAACATACGCCCACGGTTTGTATTCGCATGCCCAACGGTGCGCTCGCTTCTCTCGCCGGAAACGTCGATCCCCACCACCAAGTCGCCGTCACCGACCTCGTCCTGGCTCAGGATCGTGTTCGAACGACCATCGAAGAGCTGATGAAAAGGATCGAGCCCGACATCGTGGGGCTCTCGATCATGACATTCCAGCGAAAAACCGCCCAAAAAATTATCGCCCTGTTGCATTCCCTCAGAGCAAACTTGCGTATCGTCGTGGGCGGTTACGACCCGAGCATGGCTCCGGAAGCTTATGCTGACAGCGACGTTGATTTCATCGTCCGCGGCGAAGGTGAAATCACCTTTCGCGAGTTGCTGCGGGCAATCGAAAATAACCGCGATTATGAGGGCATCTTAGGCTTGTCTTACCAAGAAGCGGGCCGCTTTCACCACAATCCCGAACGGCCCGTGAGCGGTCTTGAGGGGATTGAGATACGGCTCCCTGACCGCAGCGCGCGGCTTCTCAATAATTATACGATGCTGGGTCGTCCGGTCGACGTCGTCGAGACTTCTCGTGGTTGCACCTTCGACTGTAGTTTCTGCTCGATTATTGCGATGCGGGGTCGGCAATTTAACACCTATTCGTTCGATCGGGTGCTGGCGGACATACGCGATGCTTCGGAACACGGCGCTCGGGCCATTTTCCTGGTCGATGACAACATCACCCTCAACGTGCGCCGATTCGAAGCGCTCTGCCAGGCAATCATAGACGCGCGGCTGAATCATTTGGATTACATCGTGCAGGCGATGACCTCGGCCATCGCGAACTCCGGTGAAACCCTCGCACCCTTGATGCGCGAGGCGGGCTTTCGCTACGTCTTTCTTGGAATCGAGAATGTACTCGAGGCGGACCTTGATTTCCTACGCGCCGGCTCCAAAAATACCCGCCGCGAAAAAGGCAGCAAGACCGGCAATGCCACCCTGAAGGCCATTCAGGCTCTCCACCACAATAAAATGTATGTCGTCGGCGGCCTTATCGTCGGCAACCCGGGCGACACGCGGGAATCGATCGAGACCAATCTCGATTTCGCACGGCACAACGTCGACTGGCCCTACATCCAGCATCCTACCCCTTACCCTCGCACGCCAATGACCCAAGATTTTCGTGACCGCGGACTGATCATCGATGACAATCCAGAGGACTACGACGGCACGACGGCAGTCGTACGCACCGATCATCTTACGGCCGAGGAGGTCGAATTTTTAAGGTGGCGGGCGGAGCGATGGATGAAAGTTCACCATTTGCCGGCGGCTTTCGTTCACAGTCCTATGTTCGTGCTGCGCAACGGACCGAAGATGTTAGCCCACACGTTTCGCGGCTCCACCGTCAAAACGCTGCTGGGTCTCGAAGACGAACGCAAGGCCTTTCAGCGCTATCGTCGCAATCCGTCAGGCGGAGCGGGAGTATGTCTGACGAGGGAAAGGACTAGAACTCCTCCGACAGATTTAAGTGAGTTAGTCTAAAAGCTAGATTGTTTACGGTGTTCATGACGTTTCAGGGTGTTAACGATTTGATTCAGGTTGTCAATGTCGGCAGTCTTGCGGGACTTTCCCGGGAGGCACCGATGCACATTGGCAATCTCGTTTTCTCGCAACTCATGGAGTTCGCGCCGTGGCATACCTTTCGCCGTTTGGTGGTGAAATATCGCGGCGATTTCAACGTCCGCACTTTCAGCTGCTGGACAGTTTCTGTGGATGGCTTTTGCACAGCTGACTTACCGCGAAAGCCTGCGCGACATCGAGGCGTGTCTGCGTGCGCAGCCGACCAAACTCTATCACATGGGGCTGCGTGGCAAAGTGAGCCGCAGCGCCTGGCCGACGCCAACGAGTCGCGCGACTGGCGTATTTATGCCGAGTTCGCCCACTCGCTTATCCGCACCGCCGCCGGCTGTATGCTCAGGAACCCCTTGCAGTGGATCTCGCCGAGACGGTCTACGCCCTGGATGCGACCACGATCGACTTGTGCCTGTCGCTGTTTCCGTGGGCCAAGTTTCGCAAAACCAAAGCGGCGGTGAAGCTGCACACGCTGCTCGACTTGCGCGGCTCTATCCCGAGCTTCATCCACATCTGCGACGGCAAACTGCACGATGTCAACGTCCTCGACGTGCTCATTGCCGAGCCGGGCGCCTTCTACGTGATGGATCGCGGCTACCTCGACTTCGAGCGGCTCTACGTCTCCATCAGGCCGCCAGCTTCTTTGTTACTCGCGCGAAATCCAACTTCAAATTCAAGCGCCTGTATTCTCGCCCGGTGGATCGTCAGCACGGGATTGCTCTGCGACCAAGAAGTAGAACTCGTGGTATTCTACTCGCGCCGGCACTACCCGGCACGCCTGCGTCGCATCCGCTATCGCGATACCGAAGGGCGGCGACTGGTATTCTTGACCAATCATATGACGTTGGCGCCTTTGACCATTTGCGAGCTGTACCGCTCGCGCTGGCAAGTCGAACTGTTCTTCAAGTGGATCAAGCAACACCTGCGCATCAAGCGCTTCTTCGGCACCTCCGAGAACGCGGTGAAGACTCAGGTCTGGATCGCGGTCGCTGTCTACGTGTTAGTTGCTATCGTTCGCAGGCGTCTCAATCTGGAGTTGTCCTTGCACGAAATGTTACAGATTCTGAGCATCACACCGTTCGAGAAAATCCCTATGATTCAGCTCCTTACCTACTCTGCAACCGACCAAAATTTACACGACGATCCCAATCAACTGATTTTATTATTCTGATGAACGATTTGATCGCAGCTCTTGCCAGGTTGTCCCTGGGCCTGGCGATTCTGATTCTGCCAGGGTTCGTATATGCGGCCGACCTTTCTCCGCTCGGCCTCTGGAAGACTATTGACGACAACACAGGACAACCCCGTGGCTTCGTACGCATTAGAGAGGTGAACGGACAGTACGAAGGCAAAGTTGAAAAAATTTTCCCCAAGCCCGGCGAGCCGCCGAATCCCAATTGCGAGAAATGCCAAGGCAACCGTCGCAATGAACCCGTGATGGGCATGATCATTTTGTGGGGTTTGACCAGACAAGGAGACGAATATCAAGGGGGAGAAATTTTGGATCCGGAAAACGGGAAGGTCTACCGCGCCCAGATGAAGCTCCTTGATAGTGGCCAAAAACTCGATGTGCGCGGCTTCATCGGTTTCTCTCTATTCGGCCGCAGCCAAATTTGGATTCGTGAAGGTGAGTGACCTGCCGGATTTGCATCCAGCGCTTTTCTCAGATTGCAAACTGTGTCTTCCCGAGACGGGACCCGAGCTTGTTACCGATTTCGATGTAGATATTTCCCTCGTCTTGGGATAAGAACGGTCATCTGGCGCACCTATGGTGTTCGAAGTCATGGCAAGCGTTAAACATCCCTGCACAAAGGAACCGCTCATATGAAATTTGGCATTTTCGTCTTCGGCGATAATCCCCCCGATATCGGTCGTTCCAACCAAAAATATTATGAAGAAGTCCTGACCATGGCGGAGTGGGCCGAAGAGTTGGGATTCGATTCCTTCTGGCTCGGCGAGCACCACTTTTACTGGTACGGCACCTGTGTCTCACCGCCAATGATCATTGCAGCGCTCGCGCAGCGTACCAAGAAAATCCGGCTGGGACCAGCGATAAGCGTTTTGCCGTTTCACCATCCGCTGATTGTGGCTGAGGAATATGCCTTGGCGGACAACCTCTGCGGCGGGCGGCTGAATTTTGCTGTCGGCAGTGGCTTTTCCCCGCTCGAATACAAGACTTTCGGGATGTCGATGGAGGAAGCGAGAGAAAGGTACTGGGAGGGTTTTGACGTCATCCTGAACGCATGGCGACAGAACGAGTTTTCCCACCAGGGGAAATTTTACCAGATCGAGAACTTCTCTTTATGGATGAAACCCGTGCAGAAGCCTATGCCGCCCACCTGGGTCGCGGCGTCAAGCGACGAGACTTTGATTAAGGCCGGGGAAATGGGACTCTCCATGATGGGGATTCCCTTTGCGCGATCGAGCAATATATTCGAGGTCAAAGAAAAAAATGACCTTTTTAAGGAATCTTATTTTCGTGCCGGCCATAAGGAAGATCCGGATATTATTGTTGCGCTGCACGTTTGCCTGCAACGCAGCGAGGAAGATGCGGTTAAGTTATCCCGGCCGCACTTTGCCCGTGTCGCTGACTATCTAAAAACGTCTCGGCGCCCGGGAGCTAAGGTGCCTGATTTGGACAACATGAAAAACGAAAAACTCGCCGTCTTTACCAATCCTGAGGATGCCGTCGCAATTCTAAAGGACTACGAAAAGATCGGCGTCACCCACATCATCTGCATGGTCAACTTCGGCGGCCTCCCCATGACTGATGTGCGCAGAACCTTGGAGCTGATGTCAAAAGAAGTCTTTCCAAAGTTCAAATGAGAAACAATCGATGGCACGCGTACCCTTGATTGCAGAAGAACAACATCCCGAGCTGTCCGAGCTTATCGCCAAAATCAAAGGCGCGCGGGGCGGGCGGCTCATCAATATTTACCGCTTGATGCTGCACAGCCCGGCGCTGGCGAATGCTTGGTTCGATCTCAATCAGGCGGTGCGCTACGGCACCGAGATCGACGGGCAGTGCCGCGAGTTGGCAGTCATACGGGTGGCGATATTGAATCATGTCGGGTACGTTGTCCGCGCCCATGGACCAGCTTATGCCTTGAAAGAAGGACTCACGCCGGCGCAAGTTGAAGCGCTGGCGGATTGGAGTGCGTCGAATTTATTTACCGATAAGCAGCGCGCGTTGCTCGCCTACGTGGACGCGATGACCCGCGATATCGACGTGCCGGATGCGCTATTTGGCGACGTGCGTAAGTATTTTAGCGAACGACAGACCGTTGAGTTAACGATGCTCATCAGCGCCTACAATATGCTCACGCGGTTCTTGAAGGCACTAAAGGTCGATCCGGAGCCTTAGAACTGTTCAAGGTTCCAAGTTCAATGTTCAAAGTCAGAAACGGAGTTGAAAAGTTGAATCTAGAACTTTGAACCTTGAACGCGAATTTATGGCTTCACTGCGCCCCAAACTAGTTGTCGAGAATGACAGCTTTCTCCGTTTGATCCAGGTCATGCTCGATCCGACATGCCCCTGCCGAGAGCGATCGCGGCGTTTTCTAATTTCTGCGCACATGATTTGCCGGACTTCAGCGGTTGGTGCGCCAAAGTGCGCGCGCAGGCTCAAAATCTTTATCCAACAGACGTCCGCCTGGTCGGCGACCAAGCGGAGCTACTGGAAAACCTGCCTGGCGCTCTGGCTATCGTCGTGGAATCTTTAACCGTTGGCCGCCAAGGAGATCGCAGCTACGGGAAGCACACTTAAAATTGTACAGAAATACGGCGTCACCACGCCGCGCATCGATCGGCCGGCATGCGAACAGGCCGGCGTTCAAGTATTGACGCTCAGACGCCGCGCCAATATTTCCACCGCCGAGCAAGGACTTACCTTGATGCTTGCGCTGGCCCGCCAGCTCAATCAGAACGCCAATCTTATCAGCGAGGAGCAGCTGCGTTCGGCTGGCTACTCGCCGACACGGTACGATCGCACGCACACGCCCAATGGCAACTGGGCGCGCATCACCGGGCTCATAACTCTTTACCAGCGGCAACTCGGAATCATAGGACTGGGAGAAATCGGACGGGAGCTAGCGTTGCGGGCCGCGGCGCTGGAGATGCGCATCGTCTACACCCAGCGCCATAGGCTGCCAACGGATGTCGAGCAGCGATACAGCGCGACTTATTGCAGTTTGGATGAATTACTGGCGACGTCGGACTGCGTCAGTCTAAATCTGCCCCGCGCCAATGAGACTCGCAACTTCATCGGCGCTCGAGAGCTTGCGATCATCAAGCCGGGCGCTTTTTTGATTAACGTTTCCCAGCCCAACCAGATTGACCGCCACGCGTTGCGCGAGGCGCTCGCCTCAGGCCGATTGGGCGGCTTTGGGCTCGACACTTTCTATGATGAGCCGGGCGATGCCAACGACCCGCTCCTCAAGTTCCGCAACGTCATCATCTCGCCGCATCTCGGCGGTTCCCCCCGCTTCAATTCCCTCGACGATATTGAAGAGCTGGTGATCAACCTCGCACGGAAACTCGCGCCCTAGTTAGGTTCGCTGACGGTCGTAGTGTGAAAGGCGCTATGAGTGCTTGGACAAGGCTCAGCACGAACGGTCATTTAACTTATGCGACAGACTCACGAGAAATTTGACAGTGCTTATTTGAGAACCGATTCCGCTAATTTCATACCGGGGAGCCAGGAGTTATTACATTTGTCTTCGGTGAAGTTCTGGAAACGACGAAACTCCTCGAGAGTGAGCGCATCTTTCGCAGCGATCCCCTCAAGGCCTTTCGTATCCACGTCCATCCGCCGGGTCGGTTGTTGCACCAGCTTGCCGTATAGCTCCTGTCCTTCCCGGCTGAGCAGCCAATTCAGAAACACCTTTGCCGCATTCGGATGCGGCGCTCCTTTGATGATACCGAGGATACCATTGCCGCCGCTGATGTAATTGCCTTCTTTGAACGGCGGCAGATGCTTTACCGGCAGGCCTGAGTCGATGAAAGGATCGAAGTCCCTGAAGCCGACTCCGATCGTGAGAGCCAGCCCCCCTTTGGCCAGCGCCTCGGCTAGCTGACGGGCGTTGCGACTGACAAACAGCTCCTGTTGGACGAGCTTCTTGATAAATTCCTCGCCCTTAAGATCGACGAGAAACGCCCACACGGCCAGTCCACCGCCGGGAACGCGCGGATCTCTTATGCCAATTTTACCCTTCCATCTTGAATCGAGAAGATCATTGTAAGAACGGAATTCCTGCGGTTTAACCAGTGTGGTGTTGTAAAACAGCGACGGTGTCATTTGCGCAACAAAACTGTAAAGATAATTTTTGCCGGTTTGGTTGTCCGCCCAGAGGTGACCGCCCCACCAGTTCGCCGGGTCTTTCACTTCCGGGAGAATCATCGCCGGCGGCAACGGCTCGAACAAATCCAACTTGAGCAGCGGATTCCCCGTGCAGGGACCGATCAAGAAAGCATCGACGGAAACCACGCCGGCCTGCTTTTCGGCGACGATTTTACTCATCAGGCTCGGTCCTGGTGCTTGAATAAATTCACTGTCGAGATCGAAACGCTTTTTCAGCACAGCCTGAACCTGGTTTCGAAAATCGATGCCAGGCGGCGCGCCGATGACGACCTTCCCTTCCTTCTTTGCCGCTGCGACGACTCGCTGCCATTCCGAATTGGTGTCCGCACCGAGCGCACGGCCGTGCATACCCAATAGTAAAACGACGATAGTCAGAATCGGTGCTCTTCTACCCATAGAACAAACCTTTCTTCCGCAGTCAGTAAGCCTCATTCTACCGTTGCGGCGATCATAGCCAGGTTCGCGGTCAGATTCCACCACGCACTGCGGGACGCCTTCCAATCGCCACCCGCAAGTCCGATTGACAGCAAAATTGTCCCGGCGCTATATTTCGTCCATCACCACGGAACCTGTTCCTATTCGAGGGGAGCTAATCCTATGGGCCGCAGTTTCTGGCTGTTTCTTACCTTCGTCGGCTATTGCTTTTCATTGCCACAACCATTGGCAGCTCAGGAAAAAATGCGCATCGCTTGGGCGGGCAGCACCCCGTCAAACACACCCATCTGGGTCGCCGACCAAAAGGGTTTTTTCAAGAAGAACGGCTTGAACGCCGAAGTCATCGCTATCAGCGCGAGCACGATAGTGATACAGGCTTTGCTCACCGGCGAGGTCGATTGCATCATTGCGCCTTCCGCCACACTGGTAACATCCCGTTTGGCGGGTGCGGATACGATCATGGTCTCAACCAACTTGCCGCTCTTCATCGATCACATAGTTTCGCTAGCCGATATAACGACCGTAGAACAGCTAAAGGGAAAAACGGGTGGGGTCAACCGTCTGGGAACAACCTCGGATATGACTCTGCGACTCGCTCTACGCCGCTATGGCATCGATCCGGAAAAGGAAACCAAAATCATTGCCACGGGTGAAAACCCGCAGCGGCTAGCAGCGCTATCACGCAACATTACGCAATTCACGCTGCTTGGCGAACCGTTGGTAAGAGAAGCGGAGAAGATGGGCTTCAGAGATTTGGTTGACATCGGCACGCTCAAAATTCCCTACCACGTCAATTCCGTCGTCACGCGTGAAAGCACCGTAAGAGCAAGGCGCCCCTTTGTGACCAAAGTGGTGCGCGCATTCACCGAAGCGCTTCACTACATTAAGACCGACAAAGAAGGCACGAAGGCAATTATCAGCAAGAATCTAAAAACCAACGATCCGGAAGGGTTAGAGCGGGCCTATCGAGCCTATAACGCGGCGTTCCCGGAGATCCCTTATCCAAATGCCGAGGGCGTAAAGACACTGTTAGATGATATGGCACCGCGCAATCCAAAGGCAGCCGCCGCGGATCCGAAAACGTTTGTTGATACCAGTTTTGTGCAGGAGCTAGAGACGTCGGGCTTTATCAAGCAGCTTTACAAGCGGTAGGGGCCGGCCGGTCGCCCCTACGTTCTCTAGGTTGAATCCGTCTTGACTCCGCTATTGTGCCAAGCCGTAGAATGCCCGCGGATTGTCTTCGACGATTTTCTTGTGCATCTCGGACGTAATTCCACCGCTCTCTTTCAAGGTGGTCAGAGCGTCCAGCTCCGTCGACGAATCGGCGTGGCCGTAATCCGTTCCGATCATGAGCGTGTTTTCACCCATACAGCTCTTGATCAAATAAGGCACGTCGTCGCCGATCTGGCAAGTGACAAAGATTCCGGAGCGCTCGAGAAAATCATTGGGCAACTTACTGTTCACCGTATCCAAGCGACGGCGCAGCTCGTAAACCACCCACGGAACCCAAGAGGCGGCCGTTTCAATGAATCCGAAGCGAAGCTTGGGAAACATCTTTGGCATGCTGCAATTCAGGATCCGAAATAGCGCGCCGACATTGAAAATTCGGTACTGGTTGAAAAAATCGCGGCTGCCGTCGGGGTTGACCATCATATCCACGGCTGCCGCGCTGCCATTGGCTTGATGCAGCCCGATGCAAAAGTTTATCTTCTGCGCTTCTTCGTACAAGGGGAAAAAGTACGGGTCACTGATCTGCCGCGATCCTTCGAGCGGGCGCATGAAAACGCCGCACCCGCCATTTTCTTTCGCAAACTTCAACTGATCCAGCGCATCCGGCATGCTTAACAGAGGCAAAGTCGCCATCCAGCGCAAGCGGCCTTTACTTTGCTTCCAGACATCCGACATCCAACGATTGTATGCGCCGCACAGAGCCACGTCGGTATCCGGCCGATCCGTGCATGGGTCGAGAAAAATGCTTGGGTAAAGCACCTGAACATCGATTCCCAACTCATCCATATGCTTGATGCGCGCCGCGACATCGGCAAGATCACGAGTTGCCATCGTAGTGGTCATGTTTCTTCCGACTTGCTCAGATTTCCGGCTAACGTCTTCGGCGCTAAAGGTAAATCTGAATAGTCCACGGATCTTGCCGTCGATGACCCAGTGCGCTTTTTGCGTCTCGCCCTCCGGCTTGAACAACTGCGGGCGAAACTTTTGCTCGGAAGGAAGTAGATATTCCCACGTGAGTGGGCTTTCGACGACATGCGCATCAGCGTCTACCCATCCCATGTACATTTCCTCCTTCTTGTGGTCTCACTTTTTACTAACTATGCCGCCTGACCCAATCGAGAATCAAGGCATTGGTCTCTTCCGGGGCTTGCCAGAAAAAACCATGCGACTGCCCCTTCAAAACCTTCATCTCGGCGCCGGGTATGCGCTTCACCAACACTTCGGACTGTGCCATGTGGTTGCTCCCAATCGTATCCGCCTCGCCGATCACCACTAACGTCGGCGCTTTGACATCACCGAGACGGTGGGTGCCTTCCCAGTTGTGACGCGCCATGCAGAGATGGACGAACTCCGGGAGCTTGGCATGGGTTGCCCAGAAGAGTTTGAAGAACTCCTGCACTTTATCAGGATGGCGGTCGCGGTAGTCTTTGGTGAAGAACGTGTCGGAATCACAGACCTCGTGACGGACAAACTTCTCGAAACCCATCTCCACCATATCGACCACGAGGCGGTGGGGCAAGCCGGTGATGCAATCAGAGCCCGCCCGTGCCGCAGGGCCCGACCCGCTGGCCGCCATGATCAAACTCTTCACTCGCCCCGGATAGTTTTGCGTCAGGCAGAGCGCAATCCGCCCGCCCATGGAGTGACCTATAAGATGCGCCGAGGAAATTTTCAGATGATCCATTAAGGCGACGATGTCGCCAGCCATCTGTTCGATGGTGTAGACGCTTTGAGCAGCAACGGAACGGCCGCAGCCTCTAGGATCATGAAAGACGATATTCAATGACCGAGCCAGCGGCATCTGCGATGGTTTCCAGACTTCGCCGGAGTACGCGGTCGAGGGAACAAAGATAAGAGGCTCTCCCTGACCGTGAGATTCGTAATAGAGATCCACCCCTGTCGGTAACTTTACATTGGGCATGATTTCAATCCTCCCTTGGGTACGAGCTAAACGTGACTCACTTTAGCGCCACGCTTTTGAAGAAGCCCTCCTTGTCCAACTGGCTCACGAAACGATGGTCAATGAAATCTTCCGGTTTGGCTTGCTTTGCCTTGGGCTCGGTCGGCGCCAACTCGCCGAGTATCGCTTCAATACCCTTACGACTCACGTAGGGTGGCAACTCAATGTGCGCGCGGGCCTCGGCGTAGGTCAATTCCAAAATTTCAGCGTCTTGGATCCGAGCATATTTCTGAATAATCCGCATCGTCGCCGTCTTGTTAGTTTTGAGAAAGCCGATGGCTTCACTGTAGGCCCGGATGAACCGCCGTGTAATTTCTTCATTGGCGCGAACATAGGAACGCGTAGTGCCCACTGCCACGGAAACGTACTCCAGGTCCTCCTTCGTCAGATCGACGAGTTCGTTCAAAGCGGCTTTACGCCCGCGAAAACTGGTGGGCGGCGAAAGCGCGCCGGCATCGATCTGGCCTGCGACGATGGCCGTGAATACATTCGGCACTTCTACGAGCGGTACGAGCTGATACTCGTCCGGCTTGAGCCCCGCGCGGTTCATGATCCAAAGCGTTACGGTGTGGCTCGACGACCCGATGCGCGTAATGCCGATCCTCTTGCCACGAAGGTCGCTTATCTTTTTTATCTCCGGGCGCGCCATAAATGAGAACACGAAGCGATTCGCGACGCCTGCCAGCATCACGACATCTGCGCCCCTCAGGGCGGCGGTCACGGCGTTGCGCCCGTCGGTATATGAGAAGGCGATCTCACCGGCGAGCATGGTCTGAATCGCTCTTGAAGTCGATGGAATATGTAACAATTCGACCTCAAGACCATTTTTCTTGAAGAATCCCTCCTCGTAGGCTACCCAACTACCGCTCAGATTACTCGCGGGCGAAGTCCAGTTGAACCGCGCTTTCATCTGCGCGCCGGCGCCGGATGGCAACGCTGTCACGATGAGAAAGAGCACCGCGATCGCAATTCGACGAGATTCAATAGATCGACCCATATTATTCCTGGCGCTTGCAGCCGCTGTATAGACTGGAGTTCCATACCACACAAGTCCTTCCATGGTCGAGACCGAACCGACCGGTCCGTGGCTCATGATGGCGCTGGAATCTAAGCCGGCGGGACTCGATCACGAGCAAAAAAGAGTTTGCTCCAAAGGTGACTACTGGCATAGACTCTCCGCCGAAGACAGTGAAGAATGAGTGGCCCATCCGGGAGGGAGCAAACTATGAAACGACTAATTATCAGCGGCGTCCTGATTGCCTTGCTATGTGCTTCCACCCTGTTTGCCGCGGACAGAATGAGGATCGGTTACAGCTCGATCAGTGGCGCTTACGTCGGCATCTGGGTCGCTCACGACGCCGGTTTCTTCGCCAAGGAAGGCCTGGACGACCAGATCGTTCTGATTCCCAACGGCACCCAGCTCGCCCAGGTCACCGTTGCGGGCGAAGTCGATATCGCGTCGTTAGGCGGGGCAGCGGCCCTGGCCGCAGCTTTTAGTGGCGCGGATTTTAAAGTCGTCGGGGCTAACGTCAATAAGTTGGTTTTTTCCATGTACGCACAGCCCGAAATCAAACGGGTGGAAGATCTCAAAGGGAAAAAGATCGGCATCACCCGTTATGGAACCAGCGCCGATATTTCAGCCCGCTACGCCCTGCGGCAGCACAATCTCGACCCGCAGAAGGATGTCGTTCTGTTGCAGTTAGGGGCCATAACCAATGTTGCGGGCGCGCTCAGAGCCGGCACCATCGATGCCGGCATGGTGTCGCCGCCTACTCAATTTTTTATGGAAAAGCTCGGATTCAAAGAAATCGCCAGTATCACGGACATGAATCTTGCCTTTCCAAACCCCGCCTTGGTCGTGCTCGGCGACATCATCAGGAAAAAACCGGATCTGATCGATCGCTTCATGCGCGCGTATGCCCGCGGAGTTCATCGGGCTAGAACCGACAGGGAGTTCACGATCAAGACTTATGCGAAGTACACCACCGTGCAAGACACCGCGATCTTACAAAAGGCTTACGACTTCTACGTCGAAAAGATCGTCGACAAGGCTCCTTATATCAACATGACAGGAATGCAGAACGCCCTTGACGAGGTCGCCAAAACGATTCCCGCAGCTAAGAACGCCAAGCCGGAACAGTATGTCGATATGCGTTTCCTCGACAAACTGGAGAAGAGTGGCCTGCTAAACGAACTCTACAAGTAAGCGCGCGGTCGCGCTCACCAGTTCCGGGTTCAAAGTTCAAGGTTCAAAGTCGGAACTCAAACCCGCGCGAGAGCGGCGCGTCAGTTAGGCAGCCAGCACACCGCCGCGATCTCGCTGAGCTCTCTTCGTAGCTTCTCCCACGAAGCCCCGCGATCGTCACTGCGGTAAAGATAACCGTAACGGCTCGCCGCAAACAGAATGTTCGGATCCGCTGGATTCGTCCCGAATGTCCACACCGTGGAATTCGGCTCCACCGGCAAGGACAGCAACTTCCAACTCTTGCCGAAATCGTTGGAGCGCGCGATGGCACCCGATGATCCCGGGGTAAAGTCGCCGAATCCCAAAAGGATGCTTTTCGGATCTGCCGAATCAACGGCGATACCGCGCAGGTAAGTTTCTTTTCTCGGATACTCCCAGGGAAGACTCGTCTGCATGCCGCGAGTTTCCCAAGTGGCGCCGTTATCGGTGCTCGCGTAGATTTCACGGTTGGCCATGATGAAGACGGTTTTCGGCGGCCCCGCGGTTACCGCTACGTTGTGGATATCCTTACGGCCGGTCACCTCCACCAGCTCCCAGGTTTCCCCGCCGTCGCTGCTATGGCGCGCGCCGTCTACCTCAAGACTCACCCAAATGTTTTTCGGTTCCACCGGATCCACGGCAATGCCGGTGAATCTCGGCGTGCCTACGGCTTCGCACTCCGCAGCGACTTCCACCGACCGCTTCTCCCAAGTCCGACCGCCGTCCTTCGAACGAAAGAGCATCGCCGGCGTCGGCGTGCCGGTTCCGACATACATGTTGTCCGGGTTCACCGGATCGATCCCGATCGCCCAGATATAATAGGGATTGAGATCTGAGTCGATGTACTGCCAGTTCGCTCCGCGATCCTCGCTGCGATAGAGCCCTCTTTCCGTACCCGCAAATAGGTTGGTGGGTCGTTTTGGATTCATCGCTATGCAGCGCACGGAGGCCTCGTAGGCAAATCCCCGTCGGGGCCCAATGCGCGCCCATGTTTGTCCATTGTCTTCACTGCGCATAATACTCTGCCCGATAGTACCAACGACGATTGTCAAATCCTTCATAGCTCCCTCCTTAAAACTTGAAAGCCCGTAAGCAGCCCAAACAGATGAACATACCAGCCTCGGAATTAGCCACAGTTATCGCAGATTGAACGATCGTGTCAAACTTGAATTTCACGATCCACGCGGTCATTTGAGGTTTTCTCGCGGCTAGTATCACGAGAGCAGAATCACCGACGAGTACTTAGCTGCGGAGCTCGAGGATTGACAACTTCTGACGAGCGTTGGAGAATCGAATCAGTGAGAGCGTCGAAAGGTTAAGCTATGAAAACGGTAAATCTAATCTGCGTGTTGACGATTTTCAAAAACCTGCCCGCCCGCTATACCTTTGAAAATATCGACCAGCATGCGAATTCCTTCTTCAAAGCGCACGGTGCTTTCAACTGCATCGATGTTCATTCGGTTGAGAACCCGGGGATGACCACGGCCAGTACCGGCCGCTGGAGAGAAGGTCCGCGGCGGCGATTTCGCTGGCCAAAATCGCCGGATGATGCAGTGGCATACTGATTATGCCGGTGAGAAAGCGAATGCGTTTCGCCCGCTGTGCCACGGCCAGGTATAGACCCAGAGGCAAAGGCGAGCAGGAAAACAGATCCTTGCCATAGCTTTCGGTCGTCGAGAAGAAGTCGTAGCCGAGTTCATCGGCAACGACGATCTGCTCCAAAACCTCCCGGTAAGTTTGCTGCTCCGATTTCCCGGATACGAAAACTCGGTAAACAACCCAATCTTCATCTGCGTATCGTTAACGGCCCTGAAATCGTTGAATTTTGATTTTTTAACTTTGAACGTTGAACCTTGAACTTTGAACCGGCCGTTTTTTACGCTCCAATCACCATCCGCGTGCCAACACTGTTGGGTATGAAAGCATTGGGGAATTCTTGGGCGATCAAATGCGTCGCCTTCCAACCGGTGCAATGCTCAGGCACGATGATGCTTGGGTTGAATTCCTTCAACACTTGAATGGTCGGCACAATAATGGGCTCGAAGACCGGACCTGTGAGGTGGAACCCACCGATGACTGCATGAATACTATTGACGCCTGTCATATCTCGGGCGTGCTTCATCGTGTTTACCACGCCGGCGTGGCCGCAGCCGGTTAACACCACCAGACCTTTATTTTGTACGTTCAGGATCACAGCCTGATCGTCGTGAATCCATGGATCCGGTTGCCACTTGCCGTCGATCCAAGCCACTTGGGCCGGACTTCCTTTTTCAAAAGGCGTGGTTCGCGCGATCTGCCCCGTGACAAGCGCGTGTCCGCCGACTAGCATTGTCGGCCCTCTTTCTTCGACAATCTGGACATCCTCAGCCTCCAGATCGCGCTGGCTCGGCGGAATATGCTCGGTCTCATGCCCGTCGGGAAAGACGTTTTTTCTCTTGAGGAAGGCGTCGGGATGGAGAACAATCGGTATCCGCGGCCGGCCGTAGCGTTTAATCAATCCGATGAGGCCACGGGTGTGATCCGTGTGCCCGTGGCTGAGCACAATTGCATGCAACTCGTTGGGTTTCACTTCCAGGGCGTCCATATTATGTAACACACCATCGATGGTTACGCCGGTATCGAAGAGAAATGAATCTTTGGTGCCGTTTCCGTAAATCGTCACGAGCATGGAAACGCCGTGCTCGGCTCGGAGCTGCGGCCGCGAGAACGAATCCCGCGCGCGCGCAGCTCGCCGGGCAATTGAAGTATTCCCCATGAGCACGTCGATTGAATTGTCCATGATGCTCAGTACTTCGACGCGGTCAACGGGTTTAAGGGCGACAACAGGCATTAGAACCTCCCTTGAAAAACAACGGCTAAGTTTGAACGATGAGGATGTCGAACTTTACTTCTCTCACTAACCTGGCATCAAGCTCAGAATTCATTGAACTTCCTCACGGAACGGCTTCTTTAGCATCCAATTCACAATTTGCTCGACGGTTTCTGATTCCTTACCAAAATAACCATGCGGACTGAAAGGATCGCAAGGGCCGGATTCCGGCGCCCGGCCACCAACGACGGAAATGAGAGGATACTTCTCCGCAAGCCTGGCCGCGTCACTGTACGGAGTCAAGCCGCATTGATCGCTGACGTGGTGCACGAACAGAACAGGAACCTTGATGGATGTGAAGTCGAAGCGACTCAACCCCGGTCCGGGTTCGTTGGATCTCGCGCCTGCTGCGCGGAACATCGTTGAAGTCAAAACTACACCGGACAGCCCCGAGCCGAAGCGAGCACCCAGAGCTGCGGCGGAGATAGTACCGCGGCTCGTCCCTATGAGAAATACCGGCAAACCGGAAAAACGTTTACCGAGATCGGCAACGATAGCCGAAACATCCGTGAAGTGATCTTCACCCAGGCGAAACTCATCACTCATTCCCCAGCCGGTTTGGTAATCGGAAGGCGCATCCAGGATGGCGGCGACCACCCCACGCCTAACAAAATCGCTACGACTTCTAACCAGAAAGTTATTCTGACCAAATTTGATTTGACCATTTTCTTGGCGCAACCGAATCAAGCCGCCGGACCCGGGAAATAGCACGGCGATCGCCTGGGGATTCTGCGGCAGGCTCGCGATAAAGAACGACTGCGTCACGCCCGGCCGAGTCGAGAGCGTAACGATCTCCTGCGCCATAACCGCGGCGCCGCCAAACAGCAATGCACATGCCAAGAGCCAGGACAAGAACTCAAGGCGCACGGCCGCCAGTTTCTCTCTGTGTGGTTTGACTATTGATGTTTTTCCCAAGCGCTACTTCTTCACCGACCTGTAGGCGGCTTCGATGTTGACTCCCAGACGGTCTTGGTCATGCCAGTCGACATACTCAGGCATCTTGAGTTCTTTTTTGATCTCGGCAAGGGATTTACCCTGGGCCGCCATATCACCCACCCGCTTGAGCAACAAGGTATAGAACCCTTCGTATTCGTCGAAGACTTTCGTCGTGCTCACCGGACCGTGACCGGTAACGACAACTTCCGGGTTCAGTGACTTCATCAGCTTATAGCTGGCAAGCACGTCCGGGATCATAACCGAGGGGCGGAGATTGATGAACCTTCTCACGTTGGCCGCCGACGCCGCGAACAACACCCGCTCCTTGGGCAACCAGATCGCCGTGTCCGCCTCGCTGTGAACGTTTTTTAGATAGATCAGCTCGAAAGTGCGTTCGCCGAGATTGATGGTCATCTTGTCCTTGTACTCGATCTGCGGCGCGATCATTTTATAACCCTGCAAGGCCTCGCGCATTTCGGGGGACTTTGCCGCGAGTGTTTCAGCCCGCTTGGGATCAAAGTCCTTTCTCATCGCAGCCCCGGCGCCCTCGTGACTGATGATCGTGGCCGGGGGTGAGAAAATGAAATGATTGGCCGTGTGATCAGTGTGCGTCTCGGTGTCGATCAGGAAGACGACGGGCTTATCCGTAACTTTTTTAATCAGCGCCGCCATTTTGCGGGAATCCAACGGGCTGTTGCAGCTATCGATCATCACCACGCCGTCCTGGGTAACGACGAAGCTGCACGTCGTGGTCGTCGCGTCGGGAGCGAAAGTGTAGATACCGTCCTTAATCTTTGTGAATCCCGGACCGAGCTCCTGTGCCTGCGCCGGGAAGCCGGTGAACAAAGTAGCAACAGAAACTAAAAAGATTAAACGCACTCTGATATTCATATTTGCCTCCTTAATTAATGATCGATCGGCTGCAATTGGTTCACGCTAGTCGAAACGGCAGTGACGCGTCAAGGGACTAAGGTCGGATTGCTGGCCCGGAAATTTTAATCCAAAGCAATTGACCAGGAGTAGTCATTTGTATTAAGAGGGCAGTGATTTAATGACTCCGACATACCAGATCGGGGATAACGACAAAGCTTCGAGAAACCGTGGGAGGAAAAAATGAAGAGATTGACGTTTGCCATTTGCTTGCTTCTCCTTGGGGTTGCCGCAACCCAGGCGCAAACGCCTTACTACCAGGGCAAGACTATCAGGATCGTGACCGGCTATCCTGCCGGAGACGTCAACGATCTCTGGCCGCGGCTCATCGCGCAATTCATGACGAAATATATTCCCGGCAACCCTACCTTCATCATCCAGAATATGCCGGGAGCGAGTTCAATGATTGCCGCGAACTATGTCTACAGCGTGGCCAAGCCGGACGGTCTTACCCTCGGCTGGATTGCGCCCGCTCTTTACTTTGATCAGCTCATGGGACGTAAAGAAGTTCAATACGACTGGGCCAAATACAGTTTCATCGGTTCGCCGGCGCAGAGCGAGCACCAACTTTACATGCGCACCGACAGTCCCTATAAGACTATCGAAGATGTTCGCAAAGCGTCCGAGCCCCCCAAATGCGGCTCCGGCGGAGCAACCGGGACGGGTTTTTACTTTCCAAGGCTGCTTGAAGAGACGGTCGGCGCCAAGTTCAACATTGTCCTCGGCTACCAAGGCGGCGGCCCCATCGATCTCGCCGTGGAAAAAGGCGAGATCCACTGCCGGGCTATGACCATCGAATCATTCTTTGCGCGCGAGCCGTTTCACACGTGGCGCAAGAACAACTTCGTCAAAAGCCTGGCGCAGTCAGGCCGCAAGCGGGATGCCCGTCTTCCCGATACGCCCACCATCTACGAGATGATGGATCAGTACAAAACCCCGGAACAGCCGCGCCGGGTCGCCACTGTGATCCTTGCCGCCGGTGTTTTCGGGCGACCCATGGTCGGCCCCGCGGGCATACCCGCCGATCGGATGAAGGTCCTGCGAGCGGCCCTACTGAGCGCGTTGAAAGATCCGGAACTGAAAGGTGAAGCCGAGAAAAGGGGGTACGAATTGGAGCCGGTTGGCGGCGAAGAATTGGAACGCCTCGCCAAGGAAGTCATGGCACAGCCACCGGAGGTGGTTGAGAGAATGAAGAAGGTGCTGGGAAACTAGTCAGTATTATTCTCCGGAGCTAACCGCGACTTATCGAGAAGACTTTCCTTCCCGGATCTCCTTTATGAAAGAAACTAAAAGACTTCACGCAATAAACGCTTTATTCCGATCGGGATTTTAATTATCGATGCAACCGATGGTTACTTCGCGACAGAGCTGCATCAAGTCGGGGTCGATGGGACCGCAAGGACGACAAAGTCGAATCGGCCACGTGATGTCTCTGTCTGACTCCAGTCCTATCGTCGCGGACTTAGTGGCGCTTTTATCACAGACCTCACAGACAAAATCTTTGCTTTGCAGTTCCACGATGCGCATAAAAACCTCTCGGTTTACTCAAAACAAACCGCGGCTGGATAGTTCCAGCCGCGGTTGCCGCTATGGATCCTCTCATCAAGGAATCATGACCGAGTCGATCACGTGGATGACTCCATTGGTGGCCATGATATCGGTTTGCACCACCCGAGCGTTTTCCACCATGACTTTTCCGTCTTGCGTGCTGATGTCAAGGGCGCGCCCGTTGACGGTCGGCGCGGAGCTCAAGGTGACCACTTCACTTGCGGTGACCCGGCCCGGCACTACATGGTAAGTCAGTATTGCCGTTAGCTTGTCCTTGTTCTCCGGCTTGAGCAGGTTTTCCACTGTACCCGCCGGCAAGTTTCGCGAACGCTTCATCGGTCGGAGCAAAAACAGTCAACGGCCCCTTCCCTTTCAGCGTATCCACCAATCCCGCCGCCTGTACGGCGGCAACCAACGTCTTGAAGGACCCCGCCGAAGCAGCGATTTCGACGATGTCCTTGTCCGGCATCGTTTCCGCTTTCACGGAACCCGACAACCCGAAACCCAACGTTAAAGCCAATACACCCAATGCAGTTTTGAAGACTCTCATTTTTTTCCTCCTTTTTGTTTTTTTGTGTCTTCGCAACTCTGCATGAGCAACCGCGGTGCCATTCCGCGCTGGAATACAATTCATCCCGGTTTTACAAGCCTTTAGGTGCGATCGCTCGGTGAGAACAAAAATCCGAGACAAACGGTGAGACATTAAACTGTCTCAACACCGTTTCACGAATGTGTCAGCTGAGACGGCCTAACTATTTCTCTTCGGAATTGATTTTGAGGTCGGCCAAGCGACGGTAAAGCGTAGCGCGACTGATGCCGAGAAGACGCGCCGCCAGGGCGCGATTTCCGCGCGAACGTTCCAGTGCCTGTAAAAATCGCGCCTTTTCATCGACCAACGGATCGCCGGGAATCACGTTTTCAAAGGCGGCGGGGTTAAGGATCTCGGGAGGTAAATCATCGGGCTGGATCACCGAGCCGCTGCAGGGGATCACCGCAAATTCAATGGCGCTTCTGAGCTCGCGAACATTACCGGGCCATGAGTAGTCCGCAAGCAAGCGTAGAGCATCATGGCTGAGTTCAGTCACGTGCTTTCCACCCGCCGCGGAAAACTGCGCGAGAAACGAAGCAGCCAGCAACGGGATATCTTCGCGCCGGGCGCGCAGCGGCGGCAAGCTGATCCGCGCCACCCGAATACGGTAGAACAAATCCGAACGGAAGCTTCCTTTTTCCACCTCGTCACTCAGGCTGCGGTGGGTCGCCGCCAATACCCGCACGTCGATCTTCCTCGGACGCGATTCTCCCAGGCGGGTAATCTCGCGCTCCTGAAGCACACGCAGCAGCTGGTTCTGCACCGTCATCGGTATATCGCCGATCTCATCCAACAGCAGGGTGCCTCCATTGGCCGCTTCCAACAGTCCCTGGTGATCCTCAATAGCTCCGGTAAAAGCGCCGCGTTTGTGCCCGAACAGCTGGCTCGCCAGGAGCGATTCCGTGAGACCGGCACAGTTCACGGCAATGAAGGGCTTATCTTTGCGATGGCTTGAAGAATGGATTGCGCGAGCGACCAGCTCTTTTCCCGTCCCGGTATCGCCTTCGATCAGCACTGTCGAATCCACCCGCGCCACGTTGCGGATCTGCTGGTAAACTAGCTGCATGGCTTTGCTCTTGCCCAAAAGATCGTGAAACTGCGCCCGTTCGTCGAGCAGACGGCGGAGGTCATGAACTTCAGTGACATCATAGAAAAAGAAAATCTTGCCGCGTGGGTCGCGGGGATCGTCCTTAACATCCACTTCGAGCCAGACGCGCCGGCCGTCGGTTCGGTCCAGGTGAACCGGAATCTTGGCCCGTTCCTCCGGCGGTTTTTGAATCAGCGCTTGCAGTTGAAGCGTGTCTTCGGCATCCAAGCCAAACAGGTCTTTCCAAGTCATGTCCACCCTACCGGCCTCCGGCTGGGCAAACAGTTGCTGAGCGGCTGCGCTAAGAAATACGACATGGCCTTTTTCATCGGTCATGGCCGTGCCGATGCGCAGTTCATTCAATATCGAAAGAAGATCATTGCGGCTTTTTTCGACCTGCCGGAACATCTCTCTGAGCTGGTCATCGGCTAACTTCCGCGCGGTGACATTTCTCTGGATTGAAAGAAAATGACTGATTTGTCGGTCGGTACTGCGGATCGGGGTGATATCCCATTCCACATAATACTCACTGCCGTCTTTGCGATAGTTGACGGTCTCGCCTGAAAAAGGTTCTCCGCGCTTCAGCGTCTCGCGCAGCCGTTGCAGCATGGCGCGATCCGACTTGGGGCCTTGAAGGATACGCGGTGTTTTTTGCAGGATTTCTTCTTGGCTGTATCCGGTCATTTCGCTGAAGGCAGGATTTGCAAAAAGGATCTCGAGGTCCCGGTGGCTCGAGCTGAGCCGACGTGATGAGCACCGCCTCCTTCGCTTGCGCAACGGCAGTCTCCAGCAACTTCAGCAGCTGCCCTGTTTCAAGCAGGCGGTTTTCCATCAACAGCTTGTCTCCTCGTCGCTTCCATAACTCGAAGGCTGAAATTATCTCCAGACAGATAGGTTTTCAATCCGTCCGCCGAGGACGGAGATCTTATGGATGACACGACAGATTAGTGCAGGTTTTTTCTTTCTCATTCCCCCTTCCACCATCTTGTACTCGAACAGACGGCACTCGAGAGCACCGTTATAAAGCGGGGTGCGCCTGGACACGGCGAGGCGGATGAGCGTGGGCAGGCGCATGTCGGCGCTGAGCAGGTAGACGCGCCACCCGCTGAACTGCTTTTTCAATACATCGCCCAACTTTGGGTAAAATTCCGCCAGTTCCTGCTGCTCGCCGAGGCGCACACCGTAAGGCGGGTTGGTGACGATGATTCCTTCCTTTGCAGGCGCGGAGATCTCCAGGACATTGGCCCGTTTGAGACTCACGACTTTCGCCAATCCAGCCGCCGCAAGATTAGCGCGGGCCGCTTTCAGCACGTCGCCTGAGAGATCGCTGCCATAAATCGGCAGCGGTACCTTGGGTTTTTGCCGGGCCGCGCTTCGTTGCCACAGCTCTCGCCAACCGCGCATATCGAAATTTTTGAACTTCTCGAAAGAAAAATGCCGCCCCAGACCAGGCGCGATATCGAGGGCCATGCAGGCCGCTTCCAGCAAGATCGTGCCGCTGCCGCACATGGGATCGAGCAGCGGAGCGCCGGGGACCCAACCTGCCAGACGCAGAATCCCGGCGGCGAGATTTTCCCGAAGCGGCGCCTCTCCCGTTGAGACGCGCTGGCCGCGCTTGAACAACGGCTCTCCCGTGGTGTCGAGATAGATCGCAAAACCGCGATCCGTCAGATGGGCCTGGATCGGAATATCGGGCTGCCGGGTATCCACGCTCGGGCGGCGGCCCGAGAGCCGGCGGACTTTATCGCACACTGCGTCCTTGATTTTAAGCGTGACGAAATTGAGACTGGTGAGCGGACTCTTGGTCGCAGAGACATCGACCCGGATGGTGCGAGCCGGATCAAACCAATCGGTCCATGGCAGCGCGTAAGCGGCGCGGTAGATATCGTCTTCGTTGCGGTAACCGCCGGTTGTTACCTGCCACAGAACGCGGCTGGCGATGCGGCTTTCGAGATTGGCCCGGTAAGCAGAGGAAGAAATCACCACCGAACTCGACACCACCGCCGACCGTATGAGTCTTCTCCGCTTTGAGTTGCTGTAGTTCCTCCGCCAGGACGAGCTCGAGGCCGCGAGGACAGGTAGCAAAAAACCTTTCCATGCGAGATTTGGGTCGAAGGTTTGCGGGTCGGCGGATTTGAGATCCTGTCCGAGTTGTGACTTATTCTTCTCACCGATTGGATTACAATTGCAACCGCGATCAAGAGCACAAGCGCAGACAGATACAAAGGATCGATGAAGCAAGACGAAGTGGCGGATAAAGATGAGTGAACTATTCGTCAGCAAATCCGCGGTAATTGCTCGCCGAACAGCAGGTCGACTACCCGCGTGCCGCCGATACCCGTTTTCATCAACACCATCCCCGGGTGATCGCTGACGACTTCTCCGATGACCTGGGCGTCGCGCCCAAGCGGATGTTCGCGCATTCTTTGGAGGACAGCGGCTGCCGAGTCTGACGCGACGATCGCTAGCAGTTTACCCTCGTTAGCCACGTAGAGGGGGTCGAGTCCTAAAATTTCGCAAGCTCCTTGAACCGTCTCCCGCACCGGGATCTGCCGCTCGTCAATGACCATGCCGACCCGTGAGCTCGATGCGATTTCATTCAAGGTCGTCGCTACCCCGCCCCGTGTGGGGTCACGCAGGCAATGAATCTCCAGGCTGGCGCTGAGCATGCCAGCGACAAGCGCGTGGAGCGCCGCCGTGTCGCTCTCGATCGTCCCCTCGAATTCTAAATTCTCCCGCTGGGACATGATCGCCATGCCGTGATCCCCGATGGTGCCGCTCAGAAGAATCTTATCGCCCGGGCGCGCACGGTCGGCGGAGATTTGGATCGAAGGATCGACGAGGCCCAACCCCGTCGTGGTGATGAAAAGTTTGTCGCCCTTGCCTCGGTTAACGACCTTGGTGTCGCCGGTGACCAGCAGCACATTCGCTTCTCTCGCCGCCGCACTCATAGATTTGACTACGCGCTGCAGCTCATCCGTGGCCAGCCCTTCTTCCAGGATGAACGCCGCGGCAATGTACAACGGCTTCGCGCCGCTCATCGCCAAGTCGTTGACGGTCCCATTGATCGCTAGCCGGCCGATGTCGCCCCCGGGAAAAAATATCGGCGTTACGACAAAAGCATCGGTGGTGAAGGCAACCCGCGATCCGTTGAGTTGCAAAACGGCCTGGTCGTCGAGGCGGGAGAGGTAATCGTTATCAAAAGCCGGTAGGAAGACCTTTTGGATCAGGTCGCTGGTGAGCTTGCCGCCGCTGCCGTGCCCGAGGACGATCCGTTTGTGATTGAAAATCGGTGTCGGGCAAACGGCTCCAAGGAGATCCGCCGCAGTTTCTCGATTCATCAGATCACATCCTCCTCGCCCATGGCGACATGAACCAGATCCCAGATGATGTGGAGCAAAGCGACGTGGCACTCTTGGATGCGGTGAATGCTAAAGCTGGGAACGGTAAAACAATACTCGGCCACCTTACGGATGCGACCGCCGTCTTTGCCCGCAAAGGCGATAGTCAGGAGACCTTTTTTTCGCGCCGCCTGTAAAGCATAAATCAGATTGGGTGATTGTCCACTGGTCGAGATGGCCAGCGCCATATCC
Source organism: uncultured delta proteobacterium (assembly GCA_963737905.1). Lineage (GTDB taxonomy): Bacteria > Desulfobacterota > Binatia > UBA9968 > UBA9968 > DAIRFP01. The sequence continues at coordinate 59,808 of CAVTUQ010000025.1, forward strand.
CCCGGCTTACCCCAAAGTTCGAGTTGGTCGACGAAGATCTTGGCATAGTCTTTGTCGTTCGAGATCGCTGTCAGCACCGGTATCTGGCTCACCAGATCGAGCGCCGGCAAAGCACGCCGCTTGTCGATAATCGGGTGGATAAATTCCACGGCGACATGTTGGGCGTCACAGGCGCTGCCACCGTTGCCCATCACCCAGAGTTTGTGCCCTTCCTGGAATTGTCGGGCCATCCTTTCGCACAGCTCGGCGATTTGATCGGCGCATTGAGCGAAAAACCGTTCTTTGACTTCCACCGACTCACGGCACTTGCGCAAGACTCTCTGGCTCAAATCGTTTGCCGCAATACTGGCTCCGTAGCCTTCAGACAGCATGAGAATTCTCTCCCCTTTTGAGATGGCGTCCATAGGCGTAGTAGGCGGCGCAAGCGCCTTCGGCGGAGACCATGGTGGCGCCCAGGGGAGTTTGCGGCGTGCAAAGCGTCCCGAAGGCCGGACAGTCGTGCGGCTTCTTAATTCCCTTCAAGATCTGCCCGCTGATACAGATCGCGGGCTCCTTGGTATCGATCTCTTCAACTTCGAACAGCCGCTCGGCATCATGATCGCGAAATTCGTAGCGCAGCCGGAAGCCGCTTTTAGGAATAGAACCGACGCCGCGCCATTTCCGATCACAGATCTCGAATACTTCCGAAACCAGCGTTTGCGCTGGTCGATTTCCCCCTCGCTCCACCGCCCGCGCGTATTGGTTTTCAACTTCGGCTCGTCCCGCTTCGAGCTGCCGCACGGTCATCAAGGTACCCTCGAGGATGTCCAACGGCTCAAAGCCGGTGACGACGATCGGGACCTCGTAGCGAGCGCTGATCGCTTCATATTCGTGATAGCCCATGATCGCACACACGTGTCCCGGCCCAAGAAAACCCTGGACGCGATTTTGCGGCGACTGCAGTATGGCCGCGATGGCCGGAGGCACCAGCACATGCGAAACGAGGATAGAGAAATTCTTGACGGCATCCCGCTGCGCGCGCCAGACCGCCATGGCGTTGGCCGGAGCGGTGGTTTCAAAACCGACGGCGAAAAAAACCACTTTCTTATCCGGATTCGCCCGCGCTATTTTCAGGCAATCCAGCGGCGAATAGACGATGCGTACGTCCGCGCCCCGTGATTTCAGCGCGAAGAGATCCTCCTCGGAGCCGGGCACGCGCAACATGTCCCCGAAGGAACAAAAGATCACGTCGGAATGCCGGGCGATGGCGTGCGCCTTGTCGATCATCTCCAACGGTGTGACGCAAACAGGACAGCCCGGACCATGAACCAGCTCGATACTCGGCGGCAAGAGATAGTCCAATCCGTGTTTGACGATGGAATGCGTCTGTCCACCGCAGACCTCCATGATGACCCAGGGGCGCGTTTGAATGCGGCGGACTTCCTCGGTGATGTTGCGGGCGAGTTGCTCGCTCCGATACTCATCTACATATTTCACGGCGACCTTCCGTTTCGAGGTTTCTCTTCGACCTCGGGAGCCGCAAGCTCGGCGAGCTGGCCCATTTCTTCAAGCAAGCGATAAGTCCGCGCGGCCTCTTCCTCGTTGACCTTGCTGATAGCGAAACCGACATGAACGACGACGTAATCGCCCGTATCTGCCTCGGGAACGTACTGCAAGCAGGCTTCCCGCACGATGCCGCCGAACTGCACCTTGGCCATACGCAGCCCTTGCGATTCATACGACTCTAAGATTTTTCCAGGAATGCCCAAACACACGTTAACCTCCCTGTTGCACGATTGCATTCGCAACCGCCGCCTGCCCAAGCGCGATACCGCCGTCGTTGATTGGAACTTTTCGATTTAGATAAATTTCAAACCCACCATCTCCAAGGGCTGGAACCAGCCGCTCCAGCAGATATGCATTCTGAAAAGTCCCACCGCTGAGGCAGACGAGATTCAAGCCGTCAGTTTTACGTAGCCGCCGGCATGCTTCAACGATGACCGCAGCGAGAGTGTTATGAAACTTCGCCGCCATCAAATTCACTGAAACTTTCATCTGAATTTCCTGTACGAGGCGCTCGATGACAGGCCGCATATCAATTTCCCAGGGGCTTGTGTTGCGGATCTCAAAAGGATAGCTCTCCGAGATTCCTTCGAGCGCAGCCATTTCAAGTTCGATGGCTGCCTGTCCTTCGTAATTCACCTGATGGCGCAAGCCCATGATCGAAGCCACGGCGTCGAACAGCCGTCCGCAGGATGAGGTCTGGACCGTGTTGAGTCCCCGTTGCATCATCGATGTAACGATCTCGATCTTCTTTTCCGGAAGCGCGTCCCAACCGGGCAGGCCCAGAGACAATGGATCTTCCCCCAGAGCGTCGCGCAGATAACTCACCGCCATTCGCCAGGGCTCGCGAATCGCGCGATCCCCGCCGACCAGAGGGACAGCACGCAAATGCGCGCGGCGCTCATAGCCGGAGAGTCTTGCCACCAGAAATTCGCCGCCCCAAATCGTACCGTCCTCGCCGTAGCCAAGACCGTCGAAGGCGACACCGATGACGGGTCCCGTTAGGCCGTGCTCGACCATGCAGCCAGCAATATGGGCATGATGATGCTGCACGCCGATCTTGGTTAGCCCGTCAACTCCGACGGGCATACTTGGTGGAGAGGTATTCAGGGTGGAGATCGTGGGCGATTACGGAAGGCTCGATGGCGAAGAGATTTTTCCAGTGCTCGATCCCCTTGGCGAAGGAGTCCCACGTTTCGTAGTTTTCCAGGTCCCCGATATGGTGACTCATGAAGGCGTGGCGCTCTTTGGCCAGACAAAAAGTGTTCTTGAGATGGGCACCGCACGCGAGGATAGGTTGAACGAAGAACAACGCCACGGAGATGGGCTCCGGCGCATAGCCACGCGAGCGGCGGATCAGCAATTCCTGTTTGCCGACGGTCCGCGCCACCGAATCGTCGCAGCGCATATGAATCTCCCGATCATGAACCAGGAAATATTCAGTGATCTTACCGAGCCTGCAAAGCGCATCGTCATCCTTGTAAGCGATGGGCTCTTCACTCAAGTTCCCGCTGGTCATCACCAGCGGGACGTCCGCGTCCGTAAGCAACAAATGATGCAGCGGCGTATACGGCAGCATCAACCCAAGATGTCGTTGGCCGGGAGCGACGGCTTCGGCGATTGGAATCTCCTTACGCTTGCGCAAAAGCACGATCGGGCGCTCACGCGATCGCAGCATTATTTCCTCTTCATTGGAAACCAAGCAAAGCTGCTTGACCGCTCCAAGATCCCTGGCCATGAGCGCAAAGGGCTTATCCTCGCGATGTTTCCTCGCTCTAAGTCGCCGCACGGCGCCATGGTCCAGCGCATTACAGGCCAGGTGATATCCGCCGAGCCCTTTCACTGCCAGGACCGCGCCTTGCCGCAGCAAGCGTGCGGCATGAGAGATCGGTTCGCCGTTCGAGATCTCGTGCCCATGAGCATCCAGCACGCGAACTCGCGGGCCGCACTGCGGGCATGCATTCGGCTGAGCATGAAAGCGCCGATCAGCGGGATCATGAAATTCGCGCGCGCAATCGCCGCACATCTCAAAATGTTCCATGGTGGTGCGCTCGCGATCGTAGGGAACGTCTTTAACGATCGTAAACCGGGGACCACAATTCGTGCAGTTGATAAAAGGATAGCGATAACGTCGATCGAGGGAATCGAAAAGCTCTTTGAGACAATCGTCACAGGTGGGCGTATCCGGTGAGATCAACACACTCCGTTCTTCTTGGCCGTGACTGCCAACGATATTGAAAGCAGACTCACCCTTCGGCGGGATGGTCCGGCAGTCAACAGTTTCTATCCGCGCCAAAGGCGGCGGCTGCTCGCGTAAATCGGTGAGAAAATTCTCCAGAGCCGGCGGCTCGCCTTCCAACTCGATGGTCACTCCCGCCGTGTCGTTCAGGACAAATCCGGCCAGGCCGTTTTTCATGGCGAGTCCATAAACAAACGGCCGGAATCCGACCCCCTGTACGATGCCTTCCACGGTGATGTGACGCCTTTCGTTCATGACGTTCCCGGTCCGCTTGGATCCGGCATCTCCGCCAGCGGCAGCACTTGGTAACTCGAGAAATTAAAAACCGGCGACATCGCCAGCAGGCGATCCAGCTCTTCATTGGACGTGACGTTGTAGATCCAGGCGCCGCCATGACTGCCGACGACATGGTAGCGGCACTCGAGTTTGCCCTCCGACTCGAGCTTCTTGCCGTACTTGGACTGATCCATTACCGCTGCCATCATCTGCGGGCTGATTCGGCTCACTTCCAAATGCCAGAGCACTAGAAACTTCATGGCTCATTCTTTATCTTTGGATTCGCTGTCATCATTGTCTTCGTCCCACGCCGCTATTTCGTTGGTAAAGGCCTCGCCCATCCCCTGAAGGAAAGCCATCGATGCTTTCGCTTCGGCTTCATCCATCTTAGCGATAGCGAAGCCGACGTGGATGAGCACCCAGTCGCCGGGACCGAGCCCTTCGTTTGCCACCAGGCCGACGTTGATCACCCGCTCCACGCCAAAAACGTTAACGCGCGCAACGTCACTCGGCTCCGGCAAAAACTCAATAATTTGTCCCGCGATCCCCAAACACATGGCTTACGTCGCGTTGGGCCCGCTGGGCCCGGCCTCGTATTGGATGGATTCGAGAATCAGTTCATCGCCCGCGGTGAGATCGAGATCCGTAGCTCCGCACTTGGGACAGACAGCGATGATCTCGTTGGCCTCGACGACGATCCCACAGCCCGGACAGGTAGCGGATACCGGAATCACCACGAGCTCCACCGCGGCGTGTTCTGCTTCCGTTCCTTCAGCCGCATGCGCGAAGGCCTGTTGAAACGCTGCTTCGACGACTCGATGGAGCGTGCCGACTCTCACGCGCACTCGCGCTACCGGGCGACCGGCGGCGCGTCGCTGCACAGCCTCGATGATTCCGTCGCACATACCAAATTCATGCATCTTTCCTCCGTTCCGCGACGACGCGGAATCGAACCTTGACCTCCGGGTAAACCTGCAGCCCTAGAATGCGCGGCGGTGTTATTCCAAACCCGCGCACATCCAAGACGTATTCACCTTCCACGATCAGAGCCCCTTGTCCGTCCAGCGTCGGGGTCACATCGGCATGCAGCCGGCGCGTAATGCCGTGGAAGGTCAGGTCGCCCTGTAAACGATAACGGTTGATCTGGCTAAGCGCCTTCGCCTGGACTAATTCGCCGATCACCGTTGGATACTTTTGCGCTTCAATCCGGCGACGCATCTCCATGTCCTGAAGAGCATTCCCGGAACGTAATCGTTCCACCGGGAGTTCGATGCGAGCCTTGGGCGCTACGCTGAGATCAATCCGCCCATCGGTCACTTCAAGCTCCGCCTCGCCCTGAATCCCGGTTCCTTCTCCATGTATGGGATGAAGACTGGAACGAGCCTCGATCCATAGTTGCGACTGCTCCGGAATGACGCGAAATCCCGTCATCGCATCACCTGCTCACAGCCTTTCGTTTCGAAACCTCCGTCAGAATTTCCTGGCTCAAACGATCGATAGTGACATAGAGAAGCTTGATGGCATCCTCCACGCCGCGGGCGACGGGCGCGCTGAGACCGATCCCTTCCTCCGTCTCCAGCGGCTCGCATCCGACGATATATAATCGCCCTCGCATACCTCCGAGTGTCTTAATCGTTTGGAGGACCACTTGTGGATCCATGCCGTGCGCATCCAGCGACGCAGGTTCTCGTGTATCGACCGTTTCAATATCCGGTTCGATGAGATAGACCGTTCCGGGTTCTTCCCCGCGCGAAGCGGCATCGACCAAAATCGCCGCATCATAGTCGCCATCGAGCAACTCGTAGGCGAGGTGGACACCGCGGATGCCAAAATCAGCAACGCGTACCCAGTCGGGAAGCGACTCTGGCGCTAGCCGCTTCACTACCTCCACTCCAAAACCATCGTCCTGGAGGAAGATGTTACCAACGCCTGCAATGAGTACTCGCGGGCTCATAACCTGGTTTCCTGCCTCATGCCGCTTTGCGGATCTCGGTTACCGCGGCGATAATTTGACTTAACTGGCCGCCCAGAAGCTCGCCAATTCGCTCTTTCACCGGACGAGTTTCCCCATCCGCATCAGAACCACTCTGCTGGCCGATGCGGTTGACGAGAGATAGCCCGGCCATCATTAGATTCTGAAATTCTTCCGTATTGGTGATTGTTTGCCAAGCTCCCTTCAGCTCCTCGAATTTCTCCTGTCCTCCCTTTGCGCCGAGAACATAATCGACCAAAAATCCGACTATCAAATCCATATGGAAACCCCGCCTCTCTCCGCGTCTTGCGGAACCTGCACTCGTGAAATAAGCACTACATCTTTCTGATCTTCATATAACGAGCCAAGTCCGGTAAGGTCTGGATCACAAGATAAGCCGCGGCCAACAGCGCCGCCTTGCGTATCAAAGCCCCCATTTTTGTTTCCTCCTTTCCTGAGAGTTTTCCTAGTCCGGATTGCTCATTGGCAGCGGAAGACCCGCGGGATCAAGTGCGGACATTTTTGAGTTCAAGGTTCAAAGTTCAATGTTCAAGGTCTGAAACGAGTCGAAACGTTGAACCTGGAACACTGAACCTTGAACACCATTCGCCTTCGCTCATTTCCAGCTCACCCCCTAGATCGTTCTGGTCTTCCTTCGCATGCTAGACGCCCGCCAAAGACTCCGCGCGCAGCGGCTCGATTTCATCCGGAGAAAAATAAAGAAATCGTCCGTGCCAGCGATGCAGGTCTGCGGCGAGATCGTCTGCCAAGGTCACCGCCACGTGGCTATCTCCGTCGACATCGTTGAATACTGCTTCCACTGTCGCAAGCCGCCCCGCGAGAAACATGTCCTGCGCGTCCGCGCGCCGCTGTCCGGGACAAAGCCGAACACGGCTGCCTTTCGATACCGAGACTCCAGCGATTTGCAGGGAGTCGGTTTCCGGCGAGACCGATGCATCGGCGCCGGGGTCCCACCACGGAACGTTCTCCGGCTCGCCTGTCGCCTTTTCCGTTGACTTGCGCAAATAGCGCACCGCCCCGTGCAGCCGATCGAGGATCTCGGCGGGCAAAGTATCAACCCGATCGATGATCGCCGCCGCGTGACTGTCGGTCGCCCGCGCTTCCGCTTTCTCGTCATCCGTCAAAGTCATCGTACGCAGGGCAAGAATCTCATCGATCTCAGTTGCGTCAAACAAATCTCCAGGGCTTTCCGGCGCGACCTGCGGGTAGTCATAGAGAATAATCGGCGATGACAGTATGACGTCGCGATCTCCTTCGTCGCCGACTAGAACCGGCCAGGTATGGAGGTTCACGCACGAGGCAACGGCTTGACGTGCCCACTCCGGCGGGTCGAGAAGAGATATGAACGCCCCATCCCGCACAGCCAGCAGCGTATGGGCCCCGACGAGGGCGTGACGAAGGGCTCGAGTGCGCTTCGTTTTTTCGTCTTCTGCACACGGGCTCAAGTTCTCGATCCGAAGCCGAATCTTGATCAGACTCCCCATCGGCTCGCCGGTCACGCGAATGACTCCCGTTATCGGCAATCGATCGCGAATGATCCGTCCCTTGATTTCTCCACCCGCATCACGGATAAGCTCGATTTCTCGTCCCGTCGGTACCTCGACCGGAAACGCTCGTTCGGCAACGAGCAGCTCCGTGATGTTGACTCCTGGATAGTCCAGCTCACACTTGACTCCCTCGTCCCACGATACAAGCTGCCGCCCATTGAATTCGAAAGACTCCACCGGCCAATAAATACCCTGCTCCGCATTCACTGCCTTCTCCACAATTCGGGCCTGCACTTGGAGAAATCGGAGCCTCAGATCGAGAACGGGCGCGTCGCCCGGCTCGATGAGGCACTCGGTCTGCATCGTCCATGGCTCGGAGCCACCGTCCTCGCTATACCCACGGGGCATCACGACTCCGAACTGCCAGCGCACCTGATTTTTTATTGCGCTGGCGCGGTAGGGATAAAGCAAATAGCCTTCGTAAAGCACCGCGTCGGCGACTTTTTGCGCCATTTCGAATTTCATCTTTCTGCCCTCTCGTCGAAGCTGCTGAGCAGCGCCTCAACGGCATCGTCCCAGGTGGGCAGCGCTTGGCGGCCCTTGAATCGATACAGCGCATCGAAACTCTCGCGTCTGAGCCGGATCCAGGCGCTACCGGGGAAATAACGGTCCATAAGCTCGCGCCACAGTCGAACCGGAAGCCGGTAGGCAGCCTCCTTTTCCCAGGGTATTTGCTCGACGCTGAAGCCAAGCTGCCCTCGAGTGAAAATCGTCCCGCTGAAAAGAAAAAGCAGTGGCACCTCGCCCTCTTCAAGGGACTCCAGATATTTGGCCGCCACGACCTCGAAATCGTAAGTGCAAGTAATCGGTAGATCGATCACGGTCGTGCCTTGAAATCCCGGCACCATCAGTGTGGCGTGGGTCCACAACAGAGTTTTCAGCGTATCCCTCCAACGATCGGGCTCGCCGAAGAGTTCCAGGAGCTGGCTTTCCTCACCGGACGAATAATGGCGTCGTCTTGGCTCAACTTGGATCTGACAGCGCAGCGCAACGGCATGAATCTGTTCACCGGTCCCTTCGGCAATCTGCAACCGAAAAACTAAGGTCGGCACGACGGCATAAGGTTCAATCCGGGCATCGATAACGGTAAATGCAAGTTTGCTCATCCGGCGTTAACCGCCTCGGTGTGAACTTCTGTGCTCCGTCCGCGTACATCCGCAAAAAATGCGTCGATTTCCTGCCACGCCTCTTCGCCGCCGTCGAATCCTTTCCACCGCCGTCGAATGCGTCCCACCAGCTCGTAACAAGCGTCGATGGGAACGATGTAGCATTCGAACTCTCCCCGCCTCTGGACGTTTCGCACCAGCAGCGCCTCCACGTCGGTAGCGAGGGTTGCGAGCAATGGATTCGTTCTGGCCAATTCATCCCAGGTCTCCAGGGAAAGCAGCGACTCCGTCGCCCCCACCGGACTCGGATAAAAAACCACCATGCGACCCAGCGATGTGTTGAAGAAGAAAAACGCGATACCGACCGGAATTTGCAACTGGCTCCATTGCGCATCGGTGAGGATCAAACCCGGGGCATAGAGATAGCGTTCGGGCACCGCCCTATACTTGCCTCTCGCCGCCCCTTCATGAGCGAACAGAAGATAACAGGGACGGCACACGCACATGAGAACCCGGGTCTCGGTATTGACCGCGTGGGAGTGCTTCTCGGCGATTTCTGCGCCGCAGAACTCGCAATCTTCCCTGGACCGCGGTTTCGGTTGCGGTTCGACGAAGCGTTTAAGCTTCGCGAAAGGCTGCTTAGTTTGCTCGGTCACAGAAATCTTCCGGTTCAAAGTTCAAAGTTCAAGGTTCAAAGTCTGAATGGCCCCGATCCTTGAACCTTGAACGTGGAACCTTGAACTGTCGTTTCGACTATCCCGTCGCGACCGCGATCTTCATGCCATCCTTCTCTATGAGCAGAGGCAATGGCGCCAGATGAAGCTCGCCCATGTCCAAACATTGCCCGGCAGTGCGCAAATCGTAACGCCGCGCGCAGGAGGAGCAGGTTAGTTGGTTCTCCTCGAGAGCGCTTCCGCCTAGCGTCGAGCCACAGGACGGGCAGGAGTCCTGATAGGCGTAGAAGGTCTCGCCGATCTTGCACAAAAGAATGCTCATCCCTGCCAATTTTGTGAGAGCGAGATTTCCCGGAGTGAACTCAGGCAGCGTGTCGAGCGCTATCCACTGTCCCGAACTAATTTCGAGATCTTGCGTGGCTGTTGGGTTGCTCTTCGGGAAAGCGCCGTTTCCGTTCGAAGCGATAGTTGTGGATGGACTCGATCCCTCGACCTCAATGCGTACGACTTCGGGTGCCGCCTCTTCGATTGCCTTCTCGATCGCCAGTTTCATGGTGATCGTCGATGAAGGGCAACCGTCGCAGCTTCCTTCGAGGCGCAAGCGAACTATGCCCTCGTTTACACCGAGGAGCTTGACGTCGCCGCCATGGGAACCGAGGTAGGGGCGCACACGATCAAGAGCACGCGCGATTCGCGTTTCAACATTGAGTGGATGCAACCCATGAAGAACCAGCAGGCTCGCCACGAGATCGTCTGCCGCGAGCCGGTCAAATATTTTATCCGTCGACTCCGTGTCATCGACGATCTCCAGGATGCGGGCCAACGCGAAGCCATATAACTCCATCAACAGCCGGACCAACTCTTCAGCCTTCGCACGAACGCGGGGATCGGCAACGGTTCCGAGTTCCTGGAGCAGGCTCTCGATGCGGTCGCCCGCCGCGCGGAGATCTTTTTCCTGTGACATGAGAAGCTTCTTGCCGCTGAGTCGCTGCCCCTATCCTCACCTTCCCCCGAGGCGGGGGAAGGAACCGGAAAAAGACAGAGCTAAGTTTCGGTTCTTACCTTCGAATTTTCCGAACTTGGCGCCCTTTGCGCCTCTTATGAAAATACAGTCACGCAGCCATCTGCAATTTCTCCAAGCTGATTTCATAGCCGAGTTTTTGTAGCCGGGTCACGCAGCGTTTGGTGACAGCCTGACGGTCGCGTTCATCAAAGTAGTTCGCACCCAGATCCGAATAGGGCTGTTTGCGCGTGAGCAGATGATAAGCGATCACCAAAATCGAATGGCCGACCGCCACCTGAGCTTTCTTCTTGCCGCGCCGAGCACCGATGCGGTGATACTGGGAGCTCAAATATTTATTCTTGGTGTGCGCGGCCCCATGCGCGGCTTCCACCAGGCAGTGACGCAACCACGGGCTGCCTTTACGCGTGCGCCCGGTGCGACGCTTACCTGCCGACTCGTTGTTCCCAGGGCACATACCCGCCCACGATGCCAGATGCCGGGCGCTCGCAAAGCGGCTCATGTCACCACCGGTTTCCGCCCACAACACCTCGGCCGTGCGCTGGCTTACTCCGGGAATGGTATCGAGCCAGGCGATCTCTTGCTCAAAAGGGCGCAGTCTCGCCTCGATTTCACCGCTGAGCCGTTCGATCGCTCCTTCCAGATAGTCGATCTGCGCCAGATGCTCGGCGATCAGAAAGCTCTGATGGGGCTGCAGCCGACCCGAGAGCGCCTCTACCAGTTGCGCACGCTTCTCTTTGAGCCGGCCCTTGGCCAAGCTGGCCAGCTCTTGGGTGTCTCTTTGTCCCGCCACCAGCGCCTCCAGCATCAGTCGCGCCGAGACCCCGTCGATGTCGCTGACCACGTTCGACAACTTGATATTGGCCGCCTCCAGCACCTTCTGAAGTCGGTTGAGGGTGCGGGCGCGGTCGCGCACCAAGGAGCTCCGATACCGCGTCAACTCGCGCAATTCACGGACATCGGCGGGTGGTACAAAACTACCTCGCAGCAATCCGTGCGCGAGCAACTCCGCTATCCACTCGGCATCGCGAACATCGGTCTTGCGACCGGGCACCGCTTTGAGATGCTGCGCGTTGACCACCAGCAACTCAAATTGCCCTTCCAGAATGTTATAGACCGGCTTCCAATAAACCCCCGTCGATTCCATCGCCACGTGCGTGCACCCTTCCTGCGCCAGCCAATCCGCCAGCCCCAGCAGATCCTTGGTCATCGTCCCAAACTGTCGAATCTCTCTTTCCCAAGCACTACCCAACCACTTCAGCCGACACGCCGTGATACTTCGCTTGTGAACGTCCAACCCACAACAGCGTTGGTAAATCACTTGCATTGCCTCACCCCCTATCGAAAGCTAATTTCCCAAGACCAAAGGAGCACTCGTCTTGAAAAGATTCTCTTATGCGTGCTTCCCTATACTGGGAGCAACAGACCGTGTTTCCTTAGAATGCTCGGGTCCTACTTTGCCCAGGCTCTTGGCGCTAGACGCAAATCGACCGCCGGTCATTGGCCTTCGGCAATGCGACGCTACCATTTTCATCCGCCGTGTTGTACCGATTGGTACATGAATTACTTTGCGCGAGATATCTTCTTTCCGCTCCCTTGTTTTCTCCTCCCCGCCTCGGGGGAGGATTGCGGTGGGGGCGTTCCTTATTCCACCTGATTCAGCAAGGTTGGCGAGTGCCGCTTCTCCAAGACCTTGCCGTTCCCTAGATACATGTGCACGCCGCATGGCAAGCACGGATCGAAGCTCCGCACCGTGCGCATGATGTCAATGCCTTTGAATTTATCTCCAGGTCCGTTCTCCTCGAATATCGGCGAGTCCTGTACAGCGTCTTCGTAGGGCCCGGGAGTACCGTAGATGTCACGCGGGTTGGCATTCCACGGCGTGGGCGGATAGGGATGATAGTTGGCAATTTTTCCGTCGCGAATCACCATGTGATGCGAAAGCACGCCCCGCACAGCTTCCGTAAAACCACAGCCGATGGCGTCCTTGGGTACCTTGAAAGGTTCCCAAGTTTTGGTGTGCCCGGCCCGCACCTCCTTCAACGCCTGCTCGATAAAATGCAACGCACAGGCGGCGGAATAGGCCTGAAAATAAGTCCGCGCCCGATCGCGCTCGATGGTATTGCTCCACTTTGGAATCTTCCATTCAAAGGTCACTTCGGGCTTGGTCGCTGTCTTGGGCAGGTTGATGACGACGCTTTTGCCGGTCGCTTTCACGTAGCCGATGTCGACCAGTCCTGCCAGCGCTGTCACCCACAACCGCGCAATAGGTCCACCGCCGGTGTCTAGCGCGAGATGATCTTTACCGTCGTACCACCGGGGCGACATCACCCAGCTATACTTGTCGTCGAAGTTTCGCTTCTGGGGCTTGGGAATCGTGTGTTGATTCCAGGGATGAAGCTCGTCCACCGGATTACCCAGCGGGTCGTTTTTCACAAAGATCTCTTTCCCTTCCCAGTTCTCGTAATACGAATGTCCCAGCAGGATACGGATACCGAGGTTGATCTTGACGAGATCTGTAGTCAAAAGTTTGCCGTCCACGACAATACCCGGGGTCACGAACATCTTGCGCCCCCATTCGGTCATGTCGCGATAATTGAAATTGCAGTGCTCGGGGTCCTGCAAGCTACCCCAGCAACCGAGCAGGATGCGGCGATCGCCTACTTTTTCGTACCCGGGTAGAGCGTCGTAGAAAAAATCGAAGAGATCGTCGTGCATGGGAACGACCCGCTTCATGAACTCGACGTAACGCATCAGACGGGTCAGGTAGTCGGTGAACAATTGGATCGTTGCCACTGTGCCGACGCCGCCCGGGTAGAGCGTGGATGGATGGACGTGGCGTCCCTCCATCAGACAGAACATTTCCCGGGTCATGCGGCTTACCTGCAGAGCTTCGCGGTAGAATTCGCCCTCGAGCGGATTGAGTGACTTCATGATGTCGCCAATGGTCTTGTAGCCGTGCGCGCTCGCTTGCGGAGCTTGGGTCTTGGCGGCCTTCTCCCAGACGCCGGGATTGGTCTCGCGCACCATCTTCTCGCAGAAGTCGACCCCCACGAGATTCTCCTGGAAGATGTTGTGATCGAACATGTATTCCGCTGCCTCTCCCAGGTTGACGATCCACTCGCCCAGATGCGGCGGCCTGACGCCATAGGCCATATTCTGGGTATAGCAGGAGCAGGTGGCATGATTGTCGCCGCATATTCCGCAGATCCGGCTGGTGATGAAATGGGCATCGCGAGGATCCTTGCCCTTCATGAAAATGCTATAGCCGCGAAAGATCGACGACGTGCTGTGACACTCGGCGACTTTACGCTTGCCAAAGTCGATCTTGGTGTAAATACCCAAGCTCCCGACGATCCGAGTAATCGGGTCCCATGCCATTTCCACGAGATCGTTGTTCGCCTGTGCCTTGGCCATGTTTTTAGCCCTCCTTCATTCGACTTTCGTTTTTGGCCGTCCGACCGGCGCGCGCCTAAATTTCTCTTGCATCCTCACCACTATCTTTGGTACCCGGTTGTCAATTCAGTGCCCCGATGCCGCCATTTAGGTTCTTTATCAACTGTCTTTAGAGTGATGCTCCGCAAGCCTCGGATCATGCTTCCATAAAGCCCGCTAATTCCCGCAGAGACCTTACTTCCCGGAGGTTCGTCCATAAAAGGCATGAACTTGTCCGGGAACCCCGGCATAGTGCAGCCGATGCAGATTCCACCCACGTTCGGGCAGCCGCCGATGCCGTTAATCCAGCCGCGTTTGGGCACGTTGCACTTGACCACCGGCCCCCAGCAACCGAGCTTGACGATGCACTTGGGCGATCCGTATTCCGTTGCAAAGTCACCCTGTTCGTAATAACCGGCCCGATCACAGCCCTCGTGCACCGTTTGACCGAAAAGCCATGTGGGACGCAGCTGATCGTCCAGCGGAATCATCGGGGCCTGGCCGGTTGCCTGATAAAGCAAATAGAGAATCGTCTCCGACAGGTTGTCGGGATGGATCGGGCAGCCGGGGACGCAAACGATCGGAATGCCGGCTTTCGACTTCCAACTCCATCCGAGATAATCGGGCACGCCCATAGCGCCGGTAGGATTGCCGGCCATCGCATGGATGCCGCCATATGTCGCACAGGTTCCTACGGCCATGACGGCCAGCGCTTTAGGAGCCAGCCGGTCAAGCCATTCGCTCGTCGTCATCGGTTGTCCGGTCTCGAAGTTATTGCCAAAGCCGCACCAGTAGCCCTCCTTCTTGATCGCTTCATTGGGGATGGATCCTTCAACGACCAGCACGAATGGATCGATCTCACCCCGCTCGGCCTTATAAAACCATTTGATGAACGTGTCGGCTCCCGGCTCGCCCATGCCGCCGGGACCGCATTCGAAGTCGATCAGCGGCCAGTGAACCGCGACCTTCGGCAAGCCCGGCAGCGCGCCGAGCACAATCTCCTCGATGCTCGGCTGCGTGGCGGCGGTGAGCGCCACCGAGTCCCCATCACAGCTCAACCCGGCATTGATCCACAACACGTGCACTAGAGTCTCATCTGTTTTTGGCGCAGCCATGTTCATTGCCTCCTTTGTGTGCTAGCGAACCGCTCCCGCTCGGAGCTACGCTCCAGGAAAAGATGGGCCTACAGATTCAATTAACGTGATTAATGTAGTCGGCGCATACTCGCAATACGGAGTACGCCCGTTTCTTTTATGAGGGATTAGCCGGTTCGCTCCTAGGGGATTCCCCTAGCAAAACTGCAGTACTGGAATGATGAACAATCACTGCTGCAGATAAATAATTCTTTTCAAAACTGTCCACTATTAGACAGCAATCCTTCCCGAGTATGGTTATATTACCCCAGAGAGCTGTAATGGCGTGCAAGAGGTAGAAGACCGGGCCACACACTCAACGGTGACATGGACTTCGGCTCCGGTTTGAATAGCGAACGTATTCCTGGTGCTGACCCCTCTCCCTCTTCCAATATCCAAAGGCTATCAAGAGCCTCAAAAAGGAGAGAGTTATGAATCCTCTATTGATCATCGCCGTCCCCCTAGGGTTGGTGATTTTGGGCATGGTGCTAAACGGCATCGGCCTTGCTTACGATCAACCCCCCGGTTCAGAAGAACAAGATCCTACGAAAAGAGTGGCAGCGGAAAAGGAGATTTACCGAAAGTTCTTCAATCTCCAGAGAACCCGATCTGTAACCAGGCAGAAAAGGGTCGGCCAGTATGGCTGGTTGCTGATGGCTGCCTTTATCGGCGCTTTCATCTGGCTCTATATGTATACCGTGAACAAAACCACCGCGACGACTCGAATTGCCACGCTGCAGACACTGCCGATGGAAGAAGGGAAGGGGACGGTTCTCTTGCTCACGCTGAAGGACGGGAGCAGTGTCAAATACCTGATCAAATCACCCCCACCCGATACCTCGGATGCCGCCACGAAAGAAGGAATTTCGAAACAGAAGGTCTCATCCTGGGACATGGAACAATCAGGTACGGTCTTGAGTATCGGCGAGAGTCCATTGCCTCTCGGTGTCGCCCTGAAAGTGTCCGTCGACCCGACAGTAAAAAAAGACTGAGTTAAAGCCTCGCCAAAAAAATGGGCGAAGCTTGACTGAACGTCATTTCCACGTTTCGAGAATTCTCGAAACGTGGAAGTGTCTTCACGAAAAACGAACACGAGCACGGCTCTTCAGTCTTTATCCTTCCAAACCCTTAAATAGTCGCCGCGAAATCGCCTAAACTCCGGGCCATGTCTTGAAAGATGACATGGATTTTCGGGTTTCATCCTTTAATCCCTTTGCCTTTCTCCTTTGAATGAGGTGGCAGTATCTTAGATGGGCGACCACGGATCACGAGCAAGATCACGGTGGTTTCCCCGAGCATGCGGCCGTACGTTCGTGGTGCGTTCGTCGAACCATGAAACAGACTCTCCTTGCGGAGGCGTCTATCCCTTGCTTTCACTTTGAAAGCACCTTAGGCTTACTGGATGCGAGGGGCCGCTTTTGACAGCTCGTTTTGGGTCAATGCAGTTTATCTGGATCTTATCGAGTTCCTGCTTTCGGATTTTGAGTTGATCTGTACTAAGGCGGTGGAAGACGAGTTAGGGCGCGATAATTTAACGAGCCGCCGACTCAAGGCATTACTCGCTGACGAGAGTATCAAAAGAGCTGCACCAAGATCGGAAAGGATTAAACTGTATGGAGATGGGGAGAGAGCCGCTATTAACCTCGCGCTGGAGCGAAAAGTCCTATTGCTCATTGATGACTGGAGGCCTTATGAGGCGGCACAGGCAGCCGGAGTTGAGGTTATCAACTCTCTAGCCTACTTGGTCGGGCTTTACGAACAGAAACGAATTACCCTAGAGCGGGCGTTACATGCCCTGGCCAAAACAACGCGCCGCGGAACTTTGAGACCCGAATGGATCCAGTCCGCGGTAAGGGTTGTAGCGGAGATCCGACGCAAAGGAGAAAACCGATGAAAAAGGAAAAACACGAGAAAACGACTGTTACCGTAAGACTAACAGACGAGGAAGATCAGGTCTTGAGCCGTCTCTGCATACTTAAGAAGACCAGCAAAACTGGATACCTTGCTCGTCTCGCTAAGGAGCAGGCCAAGCAGGAGCTTCTCCGTTACGCCGCCGAAGAATACCTGGGAGAAAGGGCATCCTTAAGCGAGCTGGCGAAAAAGACCGGCCTGGATGTGCCCACCATTATGGATGAGGTTGCCAATCTCAAAGGGGAGGACAAGCGTGCGGTGGAGGCTTTTTTGTCGGCCGTGGAAACGATCTCGAAGTTAAACAAAGATCCAGAGTTCTATAATCTTGCCATCAATGCCGTCAGAGAATAAATGCGGCTCCACGGCGACAGCACGTCCGGACCGGGCAGCCCGGTACAGGAGAGCATAGAGCATTCGTTTCCACGTTTTTGGAATTCCGAAAACGTGGAAGTGTTACTGGGACTTCATTTCGACGTTTTGAGAATTATCAAAACGTGAAAGTTCCCCCAGGAACGACGATGAGCACGGCTTTTTCCTCTCCTTGTCTCCGCACCTCTTTGTCCCGTGGACCGATTTCTGATCGCCTCACCCTTCACGCCTTACCCGGCACAATTTATTTGATGTTGGCAGTTACTTAGACGCGGCGACCACGGATCGCGAGCACGATCACGGTGGTTACCCGTGCACGAGACCCGGGCACGGCTCTTTGCTTTCCTTCCGCTTCCAGCTTTGATCATTTATCTTTGTCGTTGTTTGGTCTTAAAGCGGTAGGAAAACAATTGTCTCCTCCCACTCTTCGGCGGTAGTGGCTTCTGCGATGAGCACCAGGTCATCAATCACTTGTCCTAAAGCAGCAGTCTGAGGCACCAAGATGAGACCGGTCATCGGCAGTCCTGCTTTTAGCCTTTCTTCCGCACAGGGACGCATGGTCCGGTGATCATGTGTGATTACAACCCGACCTTGGGTCGCTGCCCAATCAAGGACCGCGGGGTCGGAGGCTTCAGGGAGATCTACTTCCTGTACAGTGGTGGAATCGAGATCAGATATTCTTCGGCGCACTCCGCGCACGATTCGCCCGTTGAGGTCTTCGTCGAAAGATACTTGACCCGGCTCACGAAGGCGTGGGTGATTGGCGGCTGGATAGTAGTTGCTGGCGAAGCTTACTCAGGAAGTCTCTGTGGCGACCGTTGAGCTCCTGTTGGAGCTTTTCTGCGCCGTCACGGCCCGCTCGAAGGTAGGCATCCACTTTGTCCCGCTTTTTCAGATAGTAGGCAATGGCTTCGTAGACTTGCGCTAGAGAGAGAGACGGAAAGTCCTGGCAAATTTCTTCCGGCGTCGCGCCCTCCCAGAAGGAATGGATCACGCTGTCTAGAGACACCCGAGTGCCGGCGATACGCCAGGTTCCTTGTGGCGTGCAGGTCAGCAGATCCGGCAGATCAAGATCGGGATTCATAAAAAGCCATATTAGACCAGCCAGTTGTTAAGGGCAAATCGCTATTGTGTGTCACTTCCGCCCTTGGCCCCTCATTACTTCATTTCGCCGGTTCGAGAATTCCAAGGAACGTGGTAAGATGCGTATTCCGATGAAATCGCCACCGATTCCGAAACAAAGTGGCACTGATTCCGGCGCAAATCGGCAGTCCGAGAAATCGGAGCGAAGCGACGCTGGGATTTTGTTCATAGCCTAAAGGTTCTCTTTATTGCAAGTCCGGTGATCATTTTTTCGTTTTTCTGATCGATTCTCCTTTCAGTTCGATTTTAAAACTGTGGTGAAGCAGGCGATCCAAGATGGCATCGGCGACGGTGGGCTCCCCGATGATTGTGTGCCAGTCTTTGATCGGGCACTGGCTGGTAATGACGGTGGGAGCCTTATGGTAGCGGTCCTCGATGATTTCGAGCAGATCATTGCGTTGAGAATCATCGAGCGGAGTCAGAAACAGATCATCGACGATGAGCAGTTGGACCTTGGCCAGCCGGGTCAGCATTTTAAGATGCGAGCCATCCGCTTTAGCCCCAAGCAGCATTTCGAACAGACGTGGAGCGCGCAGATAGAGAACCGTATGGCCGTGGCGGGCAGCGAAGTTACCGAGGGCACAGGCAATGTAGCTTTTACCCACGCCGGTGGGGCCAGTCAAAAGCATAGTTTGATGACGAGTGATCCAGTCTGAAGAAGAGAGTTCCAAGAGGGTTTGTTTGTTTAAGCCACGGGGATGTTTGTAATCGATGTCTTCGAGACAAGCGGGTTGGGTGAGCTTAGCGTTTAGGAGGAGGCGTTTAAGGCGGAGATTATCGCGGTAAGTTTTTTCGTCCTGGACAATCAGGCCGAAGAACTCCTGGTGGGAGAGATCGACGGATGAGGGATGAGCGATCTTGTCGGTAAAGCTTCGGGCCATACCGAAGAGTTTGAGGGAGTTGAGGGTGTGCAGAGTTTGTTCGGTAAGCATCAGAGATTTTCCTTTCTAGTTTTGGTTGCGGTTTAAAATTGGGGGTAGTCTACCCCTTCAGCCCATTGAGAACGTGCGTTAATGAGGCTTTAAACGCGTCGTTTTTTGTTTCGATCATCTGATTTTCACCCTCAGTGGTAAGACTGGCCGCCGCGGATGTTGTCGTGGGCCGGCAGCACCGCCGTCGAGCCCGAGTCTCTTTGTTCCAACCGATCCAGTCCGTTCTCCAACATTTTGCGCAGCGCTTTGAGCGAGAGATTCGAGTAGCGCAGCGCCCGAGCGGCGGCGTTTTCCAGACGCTCTTTGGGATAGTGCTTATCGAGGCGCAGGATGCCCAGACACGAGCGGTAGGCTTGTTCGGGGTGGGAGCGGCTCTCGATGATGGTTTTAACCAGTCGAGCGGTGTGCGGACCGGTCTTTTCGGCCCAGCGGATGAATCGCGACGGGCTCCATTCGGCATAGGCCCGGTGGGTCGGTGGCATGTGTTCTTTGAGCGTGGTGTGCTGATGGGGCACAAAACTTCGCAGGTGGGTGGCTATGCGCTGGCCTTTGCGAAAGGCCTCCACCGTGTGGGCAGTAAGCCGCACTTGGAGTCTTTCGCCTTTAAGTTTATACGGCACGCTGTAGTAGTGCTCGTCGACTTCGATGTGGTAATCGATGTTGACACCGGCGATCTTCCACTCGGCGTACTGGTAAGATTTCTGGGGCAGGGCCAGAGCGTTGGGCTGATCGAAGAGTAAAAAGAGCTGGCGGCGCGATTGCTTGAGTTTGCGCAGTGCTCGGTTATTCAAAGGTTGGAGCAGTTCACCGATGGCGGCAATAGAGATCGGCCAAGGTGTAAAACAGTCCGATGGCGCAAGACGGCCAGGATCCAGCGCTTGGCGATCAGCACGCCATTTTCCACCTGCCTTATGAAAGTGTACATTTGAAATCTACCATTTAGAAAATGGATGGGATGGGCGGTTTGCTACTAAACGACGGCTTGAACGGAGCGAAGCGATTGAACGGCTGGAACGATTGGAACGTGTGCCCGCTATGTTGGCATCGCTGGAGAGCCGTGCTAGGATGCATCACTACGCTGCACTGTTGATGCACAAGAATTGAGGGGGGCCATGAAGGCAATCACTTTAAGAAACCTACCGCCGGACCTGGCGAAAGCCGTGCGCAGGGAAGCAGAGCGTAAGCGGACAAGTATCAACAAGGCGGTCATCAGCTTGCTGGAGAGCAAGGCGGATATTCAGAAGAAAAAGAAGGGTCGAAAACCGCATCACCAAGAGCTGGACGCTTTGGCCGGGTCATGGAGTAAGAAAGAGGCGGAGGAGTTCGACAAAGCGTTGGCCGCTCAGAGACCCATTGATCCCGATTTGTGGAAGTAAATGCGGTTGTTGCTCGACACCTCCGCTTATTCAGCGTTTATGAGGGGACATGCGGAGATTAGGGCTGCCGTTCAGAGCAATGAAGAGATCTTTCTAAACTCGGTTATTTTGGGCGAACTCATCGCGGGGTTCATCAAAGGCGGGCGGAGGAGGAAAAACGAAAATGAGCTTCGAAGGTTTCTGGCGTCTCCTCGCGTAGGGGTTTTGAACGTGACTGAGGAGACGGCCGAAAGATATGCGGTCATTCTCAACTTCCTCTGGCGTGCCGGCACACCTATACCGACAAACGATATCTGGATTGCGGCCAGTGCTATGGAGCACGGCCTTCGCGTGGTGACGACTGATGATCACTATCAGAAGGTCCCTCAGGTCATGACCGATTATTTCCCGGTCGTATAGGCTAATTCATTTTGACATTTCGGGAATTCTCGAAAGACTGAAATGTCACGATAAGTTTGCCGCAGTAATTTGTTCCACGGCTTCCTTGACAACTGTCACATTTTTTGGGTACACATATCTATGGGTCGATGGAAGCGTCATGGCGTCATAGTCGTGCTGTTTTCCACCGACCACGATCCGAAGCACGTTCATGTGTTTGAGGACAGGAAGCGCCTTCTGAAGTTCAATCTCGAAACGTGGACGGTGATGGAGGGAAAGATGACGCCGAAGGCGAAGAAGGCTTTGGAGACTTTACGGAAAGAGGGGATTTTATGAGAAACCCGAAATTTAAGGAAATCAAACCGAACTACCGAAAGAACGTACTGGAGATCACGCTGCGCGATGGAAAGAAGATAAAGAGCTACAGTTTACCCTTCGCGGTCTTCAGGGATGTGAAGGTTAGCAGTAGGAATCGATTTACGTCGATGACGATAGATCGCGAGCTGGGTGACCAAGCGGTGTCCTTTGTTCTCGAAGATGGATCCAAGGGGGATTTCCCGGCTGACTTCGTCTTGTACTATTGTGATCCCACCTACCATTGGTCGCCGTTGAATCAGCTAAAGAGTGCACTGAAGGACAAGATTTCAACTTCCAGACTATCTGTTCGTGTGATTGCGGACGCTCTTGATACGTCTCCGTCCCAGGTGGCGCGCTTGCTCCAAGAAAACAAAACCTCCAAACATATTGTCCAGCTCATTCGGCTGGCCGAACTGGCTGGCTATCAGATCGAGTTTTCCCTCAAGAAGAAGAGAGCAGCCTAGGATTGCGAGGTTCTGGGGTTTGCTCATTCTGACGGTTTCAACGGTATTTCGGGGGCGGAGGTTTCTATGAAGATAAAATACTCGCGTGACGCGGACGTTTTGACTATCAAATTACGGGAAGGTAAACCCTCGGATTCGCGAGACATAGCCGAAGGAATCATTGTCCACCTGACGGCCAAAGGGCAGCCTCTAGAGATCGAAATTCTCGATGCCTCCAAGGTAGTCTGCGTATTCCGATGAAATCGGCTCATTCACCTATTCAACACCCAGAACTTCATCCCTTGCGGCTAACGTTAGTTGTGTATATACATAATTGATGTTCGATTGGGACCCTCCAAAGGCAAAGGCTAATCAGCTCAAGCACGGGGTCTCTTTTGAAGAAGCAGCTACGGCATTTCTTGATAAAAGTTTCTAGAAAATTTAGCTTGCAGGCTGCTCAAAAAGACTCAGAGGCAAGGCGCGCGAACATCGATGAGCGGAGGCGTACTTTTCCTGTACGTTGACGCGAAATCGGTCGAGTGCAACGAGGCATATGAGTCTTTTTCAGCAGGCTGTTAAGGAGACAAGACCATGAAGCGGTCACGCGGATCATCAGCGCGAGGCGGGCGAGCCGGAAGGAAAGGAAAGGTTACGAGGAAAAAAAAGATTGACTTTTCGGACATTCCGGAGCTTTCCGAGAAGCAGCTTTCCCGAATGCGTCGGGTGGGAAGGCCGACGGTGGGTGAGGAACCAAGAAAACTCATCGCGATACGCTTAGATCCGAAAGTCTTGGGTTGGTTGCGCGAAACCGCTGAGAAAAAGGGATTGCCTTATCAGTCGCTCGTCAATCAGATCTTGGCAGAGGAAATGAAGAAGGCAAGCTAGACCGGAATAGCAACGCTGCTCAGTCCAAGGCCGTCCTCGACGCGATTCGGCAGCTCATGGCGCCGCCGGAGCCGAACAAACGGAAAATCGGCTTTCTGGTTGAGGAAAAAGCAGCACGCTACGGAAGGTGATAGCGACCTGTCATTTTGACGTTTCGAGAATTATCAAAACGTGGAAGTCCCCCCGGTTATTGTTGTGAAGAAGGGTAAACCCTTTGCGGCAGTAGTCGCTGCGTTGGAAGAGACGAGCCCGAAAGTTTATATCATTACAGCCTACGAACCGAATCTGGAGCACTTCGAGAATAACTTTAGAACGAGGAGAAAGAGGTGAATAAGAAGAAGGCGTCAACCCTGTGCCCAATTTGTTCTGGTCGCAAAAAGCGGGGGACTACGACCTTCACCGCCGATTTGGATTTCGGTGTCGTTGTAGTGCGGAAGGTACCGGCAACAGTCTGTAGTCAATGCGGCGCGGACTGGATTGAGGATAGGATCGCCAGGCAGCTCGAAGATATTGTTAAGGACGCCCGGAAAAGGCGACTGGAAGTAGAAGTTACCTCTTTCAGTTGAGTAGCTTCGGAGAGGCTCGGCAGTGAGACCCGGGCACGGCTCTTTGCCTTCTTTCACTTTCGGCTTTGACCATTCATCCTTGTTTAACCCGCCGGTGACCGGAGATGCGGGCTCGAAAATCGAGCCTAACAGGTGATATAGACGAGCCGCTCGCTATCGTGTAGAATTTTCGCTGATGAAAATACTCAAAGCTAAGTATGAAAACGGGCAAGTGAAATTGACGGAGCCGGCGCCAGAAGCCGGACCCGTCGATGTGGAGGTCGTGTTTCTTGACCGAGATGATCAGCGTTGGGACGAAATCATTCGAGACCCTGGGCTCAGGCCGGCTCTTTGCGCTGAGGCCGATCAGGTTCTTGAGGACTATCGGGTAGGTAAAACGGCGCCTCTGGACCCCGAAAAACTCTGAACAGCCGAACACATCCTCGCTTTTGGGACCGCTACCGTAAACTTCCTGCTCAGGTTCAGGAAGAAGCCAGAAAAGCCTATCGCCTTTTCAGTCAAAACCCCGCTCACCCGAGTTTGCGGTTTGAGCGGCTGGCCTACGATCCTCGTCTCTGGTCGGTCCGCGTAACAAGTTCATATCGTGCCGTAGGTGTACGCGAAGGAGAGGAGATCATCTGGTTCTGGATCGGATCTCACGACGAATTTGACCGAACGTTCCCTCGCCGATAGCTTCTTCTCTAAATTGCTGTATTCTGTCCCAAGGAAATCCGCTGACGCCGAGAAGCGGGCGATCGTCCACCATCTTCAGCGCAAATTCGCGGAGACCTCGGATTGGTCAGCAACAGTGGGAGACCGCTTACCCGAAGCCGGTTGAGGTACATTTCGAGGTTTCGAGAATTATCAAAACGTGGAAGTTCCGCCAGGAACGGAGGACTAAGTCCCGCAGGATCTCCGAACACGATCACGAGCCACGAACATGGCCCTTTACCCCTTTTGTCAGAACCGGGCCATGCGGGCGCCGGGGTTACGGATAAGACCAAGCCGCACGATCCTTTTCTCGAGGATGGAGCCAAGCGGAAAATGCGCTCCTTCTGTTCACGCCCTCCACGGCGCTCTTTACGGAGAGCGATCTTTTTATCGCGATAATTCTTTTCAAGACTGTCCAATATTAGACAGCAATCCCTCCCGGGAGAGGCTATCAAGAGCCTTAAAAAGGAGAGAGTTATGAATCCTCTAATATTGATCGCTGTACCCTTAGGGTTGGTGATCCTGGGCATGATATTGAACAGCCACGATCTCGGGTTCAATCAACCGCCAAGCTCGACGGAGCAAGATCCGGTTAAGAGATTGACTGCGGAAAAGGAATCTTACCGCCAGTTTTTTGACCGGCAGCGCAAACGAGCGGTGACCAGGCAGAAACGGGTCGGGCAATATGGCTGGTTGCTGATGGCCGCCTTTATCGGCGCTTTCATCTGGCTATATATGGATACGGTGAATAAGACCAGCCTTTCGAGTCGAGTTGCCGCGCTTCAAACATTGGGAACGGAAGAAGGTAAACAGATGGTTCTCTCGGTGACGCTGAGCGACGGGAACAATGTCAAATACTTGATCAAATTACCCCAAGCCGACAAATTAAATGCTCCCGCAAAAGAAGACGTTAAGATAGAAAAGGTCTCATCCTGGGAGCTGGAAAGATTAGGCACGGCATTGAGTACCGGCGATAATCCGTTACCTATGGGTGTCGCGCTGAAGATTTCCCAAGTAGCAAAGGAAGCCAGATAGAGCCGGGGATTTCTAGAGATCGTCGTTGGCGCAGATGCGTCTCGCATAAATGGCTCTAAGTTTAATCTACAAAAGGAGGTAACTGAAAATGGAAAACAATATCGAGACCAATCCCATGAACCATGACATCTTGGCGGGAAGGTGGAAGCAAATGCGCGGCGAGCTCAAAACGTGGTGGGGCAAACTCACCGATGACGACGTCGATAGAATCGGCGGTCAGAAGGACAAGCTGATCGGTCTGATCCAAGAGCGATACGGGTATACTCGCGAGCAGGCCGAGCAAGAGATTGAGCGGCGCTTTCAAGAGTATGGCGACAAGACAGGCGGGGTCGTTGCCAGTATGTCGGCCAAGGCCCGAGAGCTCGGCTCGACTGCAGCGAGAAAGGCGAACGAAGGGGCACCCGTTATCGGTGAGAAGATGAAATCGCTGGCGAGCGTGATCCGTGAAAAGGCGCCGCGCGAAGGCAAGATAGGCACAACTGCAACCAAAGTAGCGGGCGGGTTAGAATCGGCGAGTTATTATCTGCAAGAGAAGAAATTCGAGCATCTGGGAGAAGACTTGAGTGGCCTGGTTCGTCGCTACCCGCTGCAGGCGCTGTTGGTCGGTCTTGGTTTAGGCTTTTTGCTCGCCGGACGTAAGAAAAAGGAATGAATGATCAGAAAAGCTATAAGAGAAGCATGAGCACCTCTAGCAAGGGTGCTGAAAAAGAAATCCAAGATCAGACTTGAGTTCCCGAATTGGCACCTCAAGCTGGTGATTCTCGGGTTCTTGTCAGAGGGAGGTGATTTTTTATGGCGCATGATCACAAATATATTATCGCGGACGATCAGGAGACCAGTGAAATCAGCTCACTAAAGGGGGCGGGTCCTGGGGTCAAATCTTTATTCTTGACATTCATGCCTCGCTTCGCATAAAAAATCGACATGGCGCGACCACTGAGAATAAACTACCCCGGAGCTTTTTATCACGTGACCTGCCGCGGCAATGAACGGAAGACCATTTTCGCTGATGACCGGGATCGGTCGATCTTTCTCGACAAGGTCAAAACATCCAATGAGATTTATCAGGTTCGGATCCATGCCTACGTGTTGATGAGCAATCACTTTCATTTGATTGTTGAGACGCCGAAAGGGAACCTTTCCGAGTTCATGCGGCATTTCAATATCACTTACACTGCAGCCTATAATCGCCGCCACAACCGGATTGGCCACCTCTACCAGGGAAGATTCAAAGCGATCTTGATCGATGCTGACAATTACCTGCTGGAACTCAGCCGATATGTGCACTTAAATCCAGTACGATTGGCCTCGTATAAGGGGCGGATGAGCGTGAAAAGATCAAGGATCTAAAGTGCTATCGGTGGAGCAGTCTTGGAGGATATCTCAGCTCGCTCCCGCCTATACACGATAACCTGATGTTTGCGCTCTGGATCGTATCCCTGCCATTTCGCCGCAGCCACGTCCTCTGGAGCAACTCGGCGAAATCCGTGTCGCTCAAACAATCGCTGAGCTCCTTCCTGAGTCGTACTAGCAAACAAATACGAAAAGCCGCGCTGTTCTCCTTCCGCGATCATCGCTGCTACCAAGCGGCCGCCAATTCCCTCTCCCTGGAATCGCGTGATGGTGTACAGCCCAACAATTTCACCGGCATTTTCCTCGGGATAGGGAAGCAAGGCGCAGAAGCCAGCGAAATCTCCGGAGACAGTCCCGAGTCGCGCACCATATCCATGCAACAGTAGCTGACCAATCTCTTCGGGCGCACGTGCCTTGAGATATCTTTCTCGCTCGCCACGTTCGAGTAGCTTCTCGACCTCATGGAAATCGTCAATGCCTAAACGTTCGACTCTGCAGTAGTCAGTCAGGGTGAATAAGGTTCCAGACCCCTCATAAGTGAACAACTCTCGCGCGAGACCAGCGATGGGGCACAGCGAAACTGAAGAGACACCTCCTTCCAACACGGCTCGAACCGTCTCCAGCAAGGCACGACGGTCGCCCAGGCCGGCCCACTCGGCTTCTCCCTGTCGCAGAAGTTCTCCCAGAACAGGACCATTCATGAAAGACAGACGACTGCCGCCCATGCTGACGCCACCCGTGGGATCGAGGAGAATCAATTTGTGCACTTTGAGGCGAACCGCGAGCTGTTGAACACAGGAAATAAATGACGGGGGCACCTGCGAAGACCAGAGGCCAACAAAGAGCGGATAGGTACGCAGAACGGACCAAATCTCGGCGAGACGCAAATTTTCACTCGTTTTCTGCGAGAGATCGATGGGAGAAACACAATGAGCGGCGGTTTTCAGAGCGAGTTGCTTGGACAAGCGATCGACCACCATCTCCACCCCGTGCCGATCGCGCGGGTTGTCGCCTACTTCGATCAGCAGCAAGACACGAGTTTCGTTTGTCAATAGTGCGCTGCATACCTCTACGAGTTCCTGGGCATCGTTTTCTGTCGCCGCATCGGCAGCGTGCAGGGCAAAAAAGAAACTTGTGTCATGAAACTCATCGAGGAAGAAATCCTTCTCGGCAAGCGGCAATATCGAGGTGTTCACTTGTTCCACTCGAATGTTCCTGCAATAGGAATCAGCATCTTATCTGCCCCCCACAACCACGTCACTTCCGGTTTCATTACGAACGACCGTCATGGGCAGATTATATCCGCAATGTTGCGTCTAATTGATAGTATATCGAGATTCGCTGAGTATCTATGACCCCTTTTTTTCTGGCTCGCGCAAAAGAAAGTTCACTTCTATTCATTGTCTAGTCGGATTCCGGTCTGAGTTGCGAAAGCGGTCTTAGCTTGGTACGGGTTATTGCGAAATGAAACCCATAAGACTCTCGGTGCATGCGTTGAGTTATATCGTCAAGCGAGGATTTACAGTTGCCGAGGTGGAAGACACGATAGGGACTGGCCGGTGGGAACCGGCGGAACTCGGCCGGATGGATTGCCGCAAGACATTTCTGTTTAACCGAAAATGGAACGAGAGACTCTATGCAAATAAGGAAGGGCGGCCAATTTTCGTTGAAGAAGCGGATGAAATCGTGGTTGTGACGGTTTATACTTATTACTCATGACGGGGGAAACATTATATGAAGATTAGTTACGATTCAGAAGTCGACGCGCTGAGCATCACGTTCCGCGAAACAACCGTGACCACCAAGCATTTGGGAGAAGGGATAGCGGCTGACTACGACGCAGACGGAAAGTTGGCCGGCATAGAAATCCTGGATGCTATCAAGCGCTTCGGCGGGAAAGAAACGTTACGTCAGGTCGTTATTGAGGGCCTCGGTCCCACGCAAACCACTTAAACTTGTCCGCCAAAATGTTTCGCTTGTTGAACGAAGCCCGGTACCGGGTCGCCCAGCGCAACGCATTGATTAAACGATAGAAGACTGTATCAATAGCGCGGTCTATCTAAACAGCAGCCAGTTCCAGTCGTTCCAATCGTTCAATCGCTTCGCTCCATTCATCACGGGGATCAGTCCGTTCCCGGTTTTCCAATCGTTCAATCGCTGCGATTACCAAAACGAAGCCACTTCGTTCAAATCGTTCAAGCCGTTCAACCGCTTCGCTCCGTTCAAACCGTTTTAAGCCTAATGCAGGTTCCAAGCGTTCCAAAGTTCCAGTTGTTCCAATCGCTCATAACTGGTAATAAAACCATTCCAGTTCTATACACAAAAATAGCAAGTCAAAGACTTTGGCTATGAGGATAGCAAGTTGGGGCGCTACAATTTCCTGAGCCCGGCCGTTCTTATAGCAGATTGCGTTCTACCGGGGTTCTTATAAATTAGGTGCATGCCTATCGATCGTATCACGATCAAACCGGATGTGTGCGGTGGTGAGCCGACAATTCGCGGCATGCGAATTACGGTGAGCCATGTGCTTGAAATGCTTGCCGGCGGAATGACACCGGAGCAAGTCCTGCAAGACTTCCCGTATCTTGAAAAAGCCGACATTGATGCGTGCCTTGAATATGCGGCACGTCACGTGGCCCATCGCGAAATCCCGCTGACCCAGTGAAGTTTCTTGTCGATGTCGAAACTCAAGCTCACGCTCGCGTGCTGGGACTATGATCGCACCCGTCCGCTCATCGATGGTCGCGTCCAAGCGGAAGGCATCGATTTGGAGATCAAGGTCATGCGTCCGCGCGAGACCTTTCCCCGGATGCTGGAGCACCAAGAGTTCGAGGTTTCGGAGCTATCGCTCGGCTCTTACGTGAGCCTGAAGGGTCGCGGCACTTGCCCCTTCGTTGCCGTGCCCGTTGCGCTGTCCAAGATCTTTCGCCACTCGTGTATTTACATACGGACCGATGCGGGTATCAGGACGCCTCAGGACCTCCGGGGCAAACGGGTGGGAACTACGCAGCTCGGCTCTACCGCCACCATCTTCATGAATGGGATGCTGCAACACGAGTACGGTGTGACATTGGACGATATTCAATGGTTCATTGGCGGATTAACAACGCCGACCCAGCGACCGTTGATTCCGTTGAAGCTGCCGGAGAAAATCAAGGTCGAGTTTCTGCCGTCGGACCGGACACTGGAGGGAATGCTGGAGAGCGGGGATCTTGACGCGTTGCTTGCGATATTTATCCCCTCCCTCTTTCAGAATGGCTCGCCTTGCATAGCGCGCCTGTTTCCGAACTACTATGAGGTAGAGGAGGACTATTATCGCCGCACCGGCATCTTCCCGATCATGCATACGGTGGTGGTGCGCGACGATATTTATCGAGAGCACCCGTGGGTGGCCCGGAGCATGTATAGGGCCTTCTGCGAAGCTAGGGATCTAGCGATCGACGGACTCTACGACACGGACGCGCTGCGCCTTTCGCTTCCTTGGCTGATCAATCACATCGAGGAGACCTGGCGGGTTTTGGGGAAGAATTTCTGGGCGTACGGGTTGGAGCCGAACCGGCCGGCGCTGGAGGCTATCGGCCAGTATGTCTACGAACAGCGTTTCTCACCCCGCGTCGTTAGGCCTGAGGAGCTGTTCGTAGCGAACGTGGAGTAATGAATGGATGAACGGCACTCGCGGACACCGGAATGTCTCCCGCAAAGGCGCCAAGGCGCGAAGTGAACCAAACCGTCCTTGCCACGACGCTGCCCCATAGAATAGGATAAGACTCTGTTTCAGCCAGTGTTCGTGACTCGAGGAAATCTACGAGGGGCACGCCATGTTCGACCCTAAAAGCCTGATCATAGACAACCCGAAAGAGGGCGTCTTCCGAGTCCATCGCTCCGCCATGACATCACTCGAGGTTCTTCAGACGGAGCAGGAGCGGATATTCAACAAATGCTGGCTGTATTTGTGCCACGAATCAGAAGTAGAGAATCCGGGCGATTACCGGCGCCGGAATGTGGCGGGGAGGCCGCTTTTCTTCGTGCGCGGCAGCGATGGCAAGCTCCGGGTTTTCCTGAACACATGCACGCACAGAGGCGCGCTCATTTGCCGGCACGACCAGGGGCATGCCGACGTTTTGCAATGCTTCTATCATGCCTGGACCTTCAACAATCAGGGCGATCTCGTAGGCGTGCCGGATGAGGCAGGATACGGCAACTGTTTCAACCGAGCGGAGATGGGCCTCAAGTCGCCGCCGCGGGTAGATAGTTACCGCGGCTTTATTTTTGTGAGCTTCAATCCCGATGTTGAAGAACTGGTGACCTATCTAGCGGGCGCTCGGGAGTATCTGGACCTGATTGTCGACCAGGCCGAAGAAGGCATGAGGATAATCCGGGGTTCCAATCGATACTCTATCAAGGCCAACTGGAAGCTGCTGGTCGAGAACAGCCTGGATGGATACCACGTCAGGCCGACTCACAAGACTTACTTTGAATATGTAAACAGCCTGGGGATAAACACAAGCGGGGTGCAAACCGCATTCAGCCGGCCCGCCCGGGTCCTCGGCAACGGTCATGCGGTGGAGGAACACGACGGGATAAGGGGCCGGCCCATCGCTCGTTGGAGCCCGCTCTTCGGGGAAGAGAACAAAGAGGAAATCGCCACGATCCGCGCAAGACTAGTGCGGAAGTTCGGCGAGCAGAGGGCTCGTCATATGGCGGATATAAGCCGAAACCTCCTAGTCTATCCTAATCTCCTCATCATCGACTCTATCGACATCACCGTAAGAATATTTTGGCCCATAGCTCCGGACCTGATGGAGGTGACAGCCTGGCAGTTGGCTCCCAAGCAAGAGAAACCCGAACTCCTCGCGCGCCGGCTGGACAATTTCCTTACCTTCCATGGGCCGGGAGGATTCGCCACACCGGACGACGTCGAAGCGATCGAATCCTGTCAAGCGGGCTATAAAGCCGAGGGGGTCGAATGGTCCGAACTATCCAGAGGCATGCACCGAGAAGCGATCGCCGAGGACGAGCTTCAGCTGCGGGCGTTCTGGCGCCAGTGGTTGGGCCATATGTCAGGGCTGGGGAAAGTTGAAACCAACGACCCGCTGGTCAGGGAGAGGGCGGCGCTAGCCCGCTAACGACGAGAGCGATCATGGCGGAAGCAATCCCCGCTGGGAACCATAGCAGCGTACTTGCTTTGCGCGAGAGGGTGGAGGACTTTCTTTATCAAGAGGCGGCTCTTCTGGATGCATGGCGCTTGGATGAGTGGTTGGCTCTTTTCACCGCCGATGGCAGATATGTGGTCCCGACCACGGACCTTCCGGACGGAGATCCCCAGAAGGACCTGGTGTTTATCGACGATGACATGGTACGGCTGCGGGCCCGGGTGGAAAGACTGAAGAGCCGCCACGGTCACAGAGAATATCCTTCCTCTCGCACCCGGCGCTTCATTACCAATGTACGGATCAAAGTAGAAGACGGCGGCATCGTCGTGACTTCCTCGTTTCTCGTCTATCGTTTCCGCATGGCGGAATCGAGCCCCTATGTGGGTTGGTACGAGCATAGACTGAAACAGGTGGACGGGCAGTTGAAGATCCACCACAGGAAAGCCGTTCTCGACATGGAAGCGCTGAGGGAGCACGGAGCGGTGAGCATCATCCTATAAGGCTCTGACGCTAAACATTTCCGGCCTTTACCAGAAATCATCGGCGGATCGAAAAATCCTGCTCGAAAATAAAGCTACCTGCACCGAGTCGGTCCGGCGCAAGGCATTGATTTAGGAAAAGAAGATTGTATAAATAGCGCGGTCTAGCTTCCGCCAGTTCAAAGTTCAATGTTCAAGAGTTCAAGGTGAACTTCCACCTTGCTGCGTTGAAACCGACGCTCTCACGCAAAGGAAGTTTGTTCAAGTCGTTCAACCGCTTCGCTCCGTTCAAAACGTTTTCAGGCTAACATCCGTTCCAAGAGTTCCAAAGTTCCAGTTGTTCCAATCGTTCCGCTCCAAGTATCAGGAAAGATCGAGACTTGGCGGGTAACGTGTTGCCCATGGGAATTCCTAAAATCCACGTTTTTGTGATAGCAACGACGACAGGCTAAGGAACATCCGTGGCGATCCTTCTGTATTTCGATACAAATGTGCTTCGCCGCCCTTTCCAGATCAGACAATAAGAAGGATTCGGAGGGAGACCGAAGCCCTTGAACGCATCCTAGAAAAGACACAAAGCAAGGAGGCTGCCTTTATTACGTCGGATATCCTCGTTTTTGAGATTCAAAGGATTGTCTCGCCGGGCTCCGTATGCCTCAATGAACGTATCGTTCGATTGCTCTTTGAAATGATTGACAGTCCTTTTGCCCGTGATATTGGTCTCCTAGGCACAGGCCAATAAGAAACGGTGCCCGCGATGCAAGATCGCGTAAAGCGCAAGCGAACCACGATCGCTATCGCCCTTTTCACTGTAAAAGTCTGATGGCCGGAACGAGGGAGGAAAAGAAAACGTGGTAGAGAAAGCACTCGTGGTGCAGGGTGGAAAACTGATCGACGGCACGGGGCGGCCTCCGGTCGAGAATTCCGTCATCGTTATCCAGGCAGGCAGGTTCCAAGCGGTCGGCAGGAGCGGGGACGTCTCTATTCCTGCCGACGCGCAGGTGATTGATGTCAAGGGCAAGACCGTTCTGCCGGGCTTCATCGACGGCCACGGCCACCTGGAGGATTTCCACGGAGAGCTCTATCTGCATCTGGGAATTACGACCTGCGCCTCGATCGAAACCTCCCAGGACGGCCCATGGACCCTCGCTCAAAAACAGGGCACCGACTTGGGAAAAATTCGCGGGCCGCGGATATGGATGTCCGGCCGGGCAGTCGGCGGCGTCAGCACCGGGCACGATGCACCCAGCTCGAGAACAGTCCGCGGCAACATCATCGTCACAACGCCGCAAGAGGCGCGAAAAACGGTGCAGCGGAAAAAGGAACTCGGATGCGACATCCTCAAAGTCAATGAGTTTCTTTCCATGGAGCTGCTCAAGGTCGCCGTCGATGAAGCTCATCGGTTGGGCATGCCGGTAGCCGCGCACAGTTGGGACGTCATCGGCTCCGTCAACGCGGGCGTCGACTCGATCGAGCACATCTGGTCGGTCGGCTACAGCTCCATCCCCTATGCACCGGCCCGGCGCAAGCTGGCCGAAGACCGGCTGGGAGGAAGGATCGACCAGGAGATCGCCGGGTCCTATTACCAAACCGAAAATTACGACCGGGTGATCGGCGCGATGGTGGAGCATCGCGTCGCGTGGACCCCGACCATTGCCAAATGGCTCCGTCCGCTTTCGCCCAGCGCCGAGCGCTTCAGAAAAAGAGCGAACGAAATCTTGAACGACCCGAATGCCGATCTCCCCGCGGCGGTCCGCGCGGTGAGCGAAAGCGCCTACGACAAGTTGCTCAAACGTTACACGCCCGAGCAGCTCGAGCGCGCCAAGATCGGCTATGAAAAAGCCAACGAATTCATCCGCCGTTTCGTCCAGGCGGGCGGGATCCTGAAGGAGGGCTCGGACCCGCCCCGCGGCATGGCGGCGTTGCTGATGCATGAGGCCCTGGCGATGGACGTTGAAGCCGGGGTAGCGCCGATGACGGCGATCCAAGCGGCCACCTCCAATGTCGCCAGGACTTTCAACAAGGACAAGGACTACGGCAGCGTCGAAGCCGGCAAAGTCGCGGACCTGTCGATCGTCGAGGGGAACCCGCTGGAGGACATCTGGATGACCCAGAACGTCAAGATGGTCATCATGGACGGGAAGGTCGTCGATATCGGATTCCAAAAATACAAGAACCCGATTCCGTCGTTCTACTCCTACCAGAGCTTGCCAGCGAACATCGAAATATCCCCCCTCTTTCTCACCCAGGGTTCCGGTCCCACGGTATTGAAACTATGGGGGGAGGGGATGTGGCCATTCCACCGCGTCATGCTGAATGGCGAGCCGCTACCGACCAGTTTCGTCTCAAGGAACGAGCTTCAGGCGATCATTTCGCCGGAAGCGATCGCAAAGGTGGGCACGTACATCGTCACGCTCAAGAGCGAAGGAGAAGTTCTGCCCGAGTCCCATCGCGCCCATCTCGTGGTGGGCTATAAGCAATAGCGCACTCCAACCGGGTCGGGGCGCAAGGAAGGCGGCTGGCGAGGGTAACGAAGAGAAAACGAAGTATACTGTCCCTGGAAATCCTGTTGACTCGTTTTGTACGCCCTTGTACACTTCAGTGCATGAAATTGTCGATCAGTGAAGCACGCAAACGGCTCCCGGAGTTGGTGCGCCAGGTAAGGAAAGAGGCCGGCGCCAAAGTCGAGATCATGGTGCGTGACGAAGTCGTGGCGGAACTGCGCGCGGCGCTGCCGGAGCCCGAGCCGGGAGCCGCCGCCAAAAAGCTCGTTGAATTGATGCGCAGGCTTCCCAAACAGAGGGGGAGAAAAACGAACGTATCCGCGCACGTTAAAGAACACCTCTATGGCTCCGGCGCAAAGAGCCGTTAATGGCGCTCCCAGCCCGTCTGTTCTGTGACACATCTTTCTTTTACGCCTGCTTCGACCAACACGATGTCAACCACGAACGGGCCAAGCATCTCAGCGAAGAGGCCGCTACCGTAGGCTCCGCGCTCTATGTAACCTGGGATATCATCAGTGAAACAGTGACGCTGCTTCGCTACCGGCGAACCTACCGCGAAGCACTAACCTTTCTTACTGAGATTAAGCCTCACCTGCGGATCGTAAATTACGGCGAGACCGTGCGCACAGAAGCGGAACAAATTTTCCGGCGGTACGGCCGCGACCATAAACTCTCTTTCTGCGATGCGATATCATTTGTCATTGTAACTACGCTCCTTGATGACGTGCCTTCTCTCGCGTTTGATACGGACTTCCGCAGCTTGGGGCTCGCCGTCATTCCTTAGTTGCCCCCTGACACATTTGGCCCGGTACCGGGTCGCCCAGCGAAAGGCATTGATTTAGGAAAGCAAAAGTGCAAATAGGCTCGGTTAGCTAACCCCAGTTCAAGGTTCAAGAGTTCAAAGAAAGAGCAACTCGATCGGAACTTCCAAGTTTCAGGAATTGGGACGGAAAACGAAACCGCCGCCGTTACCGCGGGCAGCAACAATTGACAAATAGCCTTAAGCGTCCCGCTGTTTGTTTTAAAGGATACGGTTCATTAAGATCTCCACAACGATCTCAAGGAGGTGCCAAGATGGTTGCCGCGCGTGCATTGGTATTTTTCGTTTTCATTGTTACCGGCATGGTCGTCGGGCGCTCGTTGCCTCGGAGCGAAGCGGCGGAGTCGTGGGAGGCTGAGTGGGATAAAACCGTCAAAGCGGCCGAAGAAGAGGGACAAGTCTCGCTTTACATTGCCGGCTACGAGAAAGTGATCGACTCAGGAGAATTTCAAAAAGCTTATCCTAAAATCAAAGTGATTAGCGTCACCGGTTCGGGCACGCAACTCAGCAAGCGTATCGCGGCGGAAAGGCGGGCCGAGAAATATCTCGCCGACGTCTACAACGGGGGCGGCAACTCGCTTTACCAGGTGCTCTTCTTGAACAAAATTCTCGATCCCATCAAGCCCTCCCTGGTCTTGCCGGAAACTCTCGATACCTCCAAGTGGTGGGAGAACAAACATAAGTACGTCGACAAGGAAGGCGAGTATATTTTCGTGTATGAAGGCAATGTCTCGGGGGGTGCCAACCCGGGGTTCAACACCCAACAAATAAATCTTGGCGACTTCAAATCCTATTGGGACTTTCTAAGTCCGAAGCTCAAAGGCAAAATCATCTCCTTGGACCTGCGCGAAATTCGCGGCGCCGGCGGTTCTTGGGGGTTCATTTACTACCATCCGGAGCTGGGAGAGAAGTTTATCCGGCGTCTTTACGGCGAAATGGCGGTGACGATGGTCGGCGACTTGCGGCAAGCCGTGGATTGGCTGGCCAACGGAAAAGTCGCTTTGTGTCTGCCTTGCCAGGACTCGACGGTGGTTAAGGCGAAGAATCAGGGGCTTCCCGTTTCATCTTTTCCGCCCTATCATTTTAAGGAAGGCATCAATATTTCCTCGGCCTTCGGCCAATTGGCGCTTATCAATCGAGCACCCCATCCAAACGCAGCCAAGGTCTTTATCAACTGGTATCTGTCGCGGGCCGGTCAGGCCGCATTCCAAAAAATTATGAGCATTCCGGGGGACGCTAAAAACTCGCGGCGTATCGACGTGCCCAAAGATCACATTCCCCCGGAAGAGCAGCGCAAGGACGGCCTGGCCTATTTCGACACCGACGCGCCTGGCTCCAAGGATCTCAGGCCGTTGGGCAAGCTTTTGAGCCAGGTCATCCCGAAGCAAAAATAAAGAATTCGGGATCAAGCACAGTGTCCCGGGTCGGACCAGAGCAACCCATTGGCGAGACCCCTAACGCAGGCATCTTGTGCTTCGGCTTTATCTAGACCTACGACTTTACGATCTCTTCGTACGGCGGTTCCGGCATTCCCTTGTTCCAGCTTGGGTCGCGGATCTCGAGACGGTTCCCGCTGGGATCGTAAAAGTAGAGCTCTCGCCCGGTGAAATAACCTTTGGCGCGGTATTCCAGCTCGACGATGGGAATCTTCTTTTCGTGAAACGTCTTGCAAGCCTGCACGAACCCGTCGGGGCTTACCGTGAAGGAATGATGCACGCGATCTTCGACGATGGTTTCATCCTGCGGCTTCTCCCGCTCGCACAAAAGGATGTTATGATCGCCGACATTAAAGCAGGACATCACGTTGTTGCTGAGGCGCCCGACCGGCTTGAGCCCGAGCAGCCCGCCGTAGAAATCCTCGGATTCCTTTAAGTCGTTGACCGGAATCGACCAGTGAGTAACTCCTTCGATTTTGAACGTTGCCATGAAAACCTCCTTTTCGTTGCGTCCATGCAGACGGTGAGAAATCACTCCTCATACGACAAGACAGCTTAGCATAAAATGCATCGCAATTGGCAACAGTAAAACCCGGAGGGTTCCACCTTTTTGTGAAAGAGTTCAAATCGTTCAAATGGGGAAACGCGTCGATTTAGATGTATAAGTCAACACCCATCATTTGGCAGTCGACTTACAAGTTCTCATCGTCGATCGGAGAAATAGAATCTGCATCTGCGGGAGCGCTTTGTACAAATCCAGTGTTGCAAGTTCGAGGTATGTCGCGATGCGGAACTCAAAGAAAAATAAAAAGGAGCTTGTGGCCGCTTAAATAGATTGCTTTCCCATTAACCCCGCCATTTTTGCTTTTAATGTGCTTTTAGCGGTTTCAGACTTATACCACAAGAGCGACCTATCAACGAATACAATCGCCACAATTTCGCTATTATAAACATCCGGGATTGCGTGTCCGTACTCATCTAAACGTTGCTTTAATGCTTGAAGGGTAACCAGTAAACCGTGATCGGTATTATAAAAGCCGATCATATAGTCCATGATATTATTATTTTGGCTTGAAAATGGCTCCTCGCCAATGATTTTTCTGCTGCAGTTTTCCAAAAGCTTTTGGACATCAGAATTCATTGTTTTCGAAATGAATTCCCGTCTTTCATCTGCGCACAGACCAGGCGCCATCAGTGCAAACACCAATACCGGCAAAAATAGGGCCGCCAAAAAGATTTTTTTCATGAACTACTCTATTTTCATTTCTTTTTTAGGGCCATCCCGGCTCAGGGACGACTGACCCCGCACAGAAATCGCGCTTCTTATGGCAGGGTAGACTGCAGTCAATTCTCTTTCACTGTGGCAATCCACGTGCCAGCAGAAGCGCTTGAAGTTTAGTGAGCAAACCTTTCACAGTGTTTGAATAACTAGACACTCGGAGTCAGGGTTGGTAAGAAATTCACTCACCGTCGCTTTTAATCTAAAAAACTCGCAAAGGCCGTCAACGGTCTCAAAAATGATGCGACGATGAATTCAATTCTGGCGGCTGGCTTTTTCCTTGATGCTCCATCTCCTCTGAAACCGCTTGACATTGACCTCGCGGACAACTTAGCCTCCGCCAGGACGGCCAAATTACAAGGAGGTGGCTCATGGCCAAGGCACTCGGCGTATTTTTGCTCCCTATCTTTATCCCGGTAGCGCTGATGACCTCGGCGCTCGCCGCCTCGGTGGAGGAATTCTACAAGGGTAAAACCATCCAATTCATCGTCGGTGGCTCCGCCGGTGGAGGCTATGATACGTACACCCGGCTGATCGCGCGCCACTTCCCTCAATACGTTCCCGGCAAACCGTCCACTGTCGTTCAAAACATGCCTGGAGCGGGTATGCTGATCGCGGCGAATTACACCTTTAATAGCGCTCCCCGCGATGGAACGGTCATCGGGCATTGGTCCGGCCCGCTTATTTTACAGCACATGATGGGGAACCCTGCGGTGCAATTTGAGGGGCGCAAGTTTGGCTGGCTCGGCATGCCGACGTCGGATGCGCTTGTTTGCATACTGACCGAACGCAGCGGGATCAAGACGGCAGAGGAGTGGCGCAAGGCCAAGACGCGAGTCAAGCTGGGGGCGATTGGCCCGGGCACCAGCGGAACCGATGACACCAAGCTTCTCGCTGCGGCCACGGGTTTCCCCTTGCAGCTCATCGAGGGCTACAAGGGTACGGCCGACATCAGGGTTGCAGCGGAAACAGGGGAAGTCGACGGTACCTGCGCCTTTGGCTGGCAATCGGCCAAGGTGACTTGGGCCAACGCGCTGCGGGCAGGAGAGGTTCATGTGGTGCTCCAGACAATGCTCGAGCCTCACCCCGAGCTGAAGGGTGTCCCTCTCGCCGTCGATTATGCCAAGACCGAAGAAGGGAAAAAACTCCTCCGCATCGCCAGCGAGCTTTACGGCAAACAGAGACTCTATTCTCTTCCGCCACAAGTGCCTGAACAGCGTGTGCGAACACTGCAAAAAGCTTTCATCAGTACTCTGAAAGATCCTCAGCTTCTGGCCGAGGCAGAAAAGGCGAAGCTCGAGATCGACCCAATCGATGGACCCGGCATAGAAAAGTTGGTGAACGGCCTGTATGAAATGGAGCCCGCCATCGTCACTCGAGTTAAACAGTTGCTGGAGTCAAAGTAGGGAACCAGGAGTCAATCAACTCGCCGTGGGTGCGTAGTTTGTGAGTTGTTAAAATCAGGAAACACCCATATCTTCCTGGAGGAATATCGAATTGCCGAGATAGAGCGCGGTTTGACCCACCCGTACCGCAAGCCCCTTTCCTGTATGAACGGAGCCGCGATCACTACGAGTAGGATGCTCCGCCATACCTGCAAATGGAGCCTGGCCTGACCGACACATACGCCACTGAGACATTCGTCAAAAAACGGCGGCGGATTTTTTTCGGTTGGTATCTCGTCGCCGCAAGTGTAGCGGCCAACACCATCTTCTCCGCCGCCTATTTCCAGGGATTCGGCGTTCTCATTCTTCCCATAGAACGCGCCTTCGGCTGGGACCGTTGGGTCATTTCAGCCGCCATGTCGCTGCGCCAGTTGGAGTCCGGCATTGTCAGTCCCGCCGTCGGCTTCCTGCTGGACCGCTTCAGTTCGCGCAAGTTGATTTTCTGGAGCGCCATCATCTCAGCGGTTGGCTTCATCGGCCTCAGCTTCACCAACGGCATCGTCATGTTTTTTCTCTTCTTCGTGGTTATTTCCCTCGGAGCATCCGGCGTCAGCCATGCGGTCACCTGGCCCGTGATCATCTCGCGGTGGTTTCGTCGCAACCGCGGTCTCGCCATGGGGCTTGCGGTAACGGGTCCCCTCTTCGGCTCGCCTATTGTCATACTGAATACACAGATCGAGGAGGCGTACGGCTGGCGCGTCGTCCTTATCGGCTACGGCATCCTGGTCTTGGTCGGCGTCACCTTGCTCAGCATGCTCGTGCGCGACCGGCCGGAGCCCTACGGTCTTTGCCCTGACGGCGACCCGCCAGAGGACGGCACCTCCACGGAACGCCCTTCCGGCCTAACGCCACGTCGGCCGGATACCGGGCTTACGCTCCACGCGGTGCTCCGCACCAAGGAGTTCTGGTTGTTCACGAGCTACTTGGCGGGTACCTTCACCGTAAACTCCGCCTTCCAAGTGCATATGATTCCTTACTTCCAGCAAGACATCGGCCTCACCGCAGCGTGGGCGGCCGTGGTCATGTCCATGGTCTTTATCATCAGCGGCATTGGGCGGATCGGCGGCGGCTATCTGCTCGACAAGATGGACTATCGCTACGTGCTGGCAGTCGTCGCGGCGATGATGGGCTTTGCCCTGTTGTATCTCGAGATGGTCGACGTCACTACTGTCTCGGCGACATTTCCTTTCGCGCTGATGTTCGGCGTCAGCTTCGGCTGCCTTGTTCCCATGCGCGGCGCCGTGGGCAGCATCATGTTCGGCACACGGGCCATCGGAGGAATCCTTGGCCTTCTGCAGGGAGGGTCCATTGCGGCGGGGATGATCGGTCCCCTGGTCATGGGCTTCATCTTCGACCTGAACGGGAACTACTCTGTCGCCATCCGGGGACTCATCGTCATCAGCGCCCTCATGGTGCCGCTGTCCCTGGCCATGGCATCCCCCGCCGCCTTGGCCAAGCGCATTGGGACGGCGGCCGACCAGCGATAGACGCAGTTGACCTACGTCCGCTAGCCTCACCTGGCTACTTTTTTATATCCGCGTATCCGTTAGTATACTTTTTTTCATCGGCGTTCCGTCTAAAAACTCTTCTGCCAACTAGGTTTTTCACCCGCCAGCTAGTCTCACCGGCTTGGCACATTAATTGTCATAGCAAATAGACGAGTGCGGCAGCCAACTAAGAAATTTCGATGATGATGCTCGCGCTCGGGTTCCCAGGACGGGAGAGGCAAATGGATAACGCAAATACTGAAAGTGCAATTAAAGACCGTTTCATTGTTACTGTTGTGGCTCTCTATCTGTTGGGTGTCGGCTTTCTCAGCGGAATGCTCGTCGATCACATTCGCTTCGACGAAGCCAGAAGCGAGCTCCTCACAAGACTCGAGGAAGACAGTCACAGCGTACACCAGCGCCTGATGGCGCTCGAGCGCGAAGAGAGCCGGGAAAGAAACATCCCTGGAGCAGGGGGGAATTGATTATGAATCACGTCGATCGAATCCAAGAACATGCCAAACGAACCAGGAAAAAACTTCTTGCCTCTTGCGCCGGCTCGTTAACTCTCGTAGCAGCACTCATCGTCGGAGTGTCAACCACCGTCACATCAGAATCCCCGTTCTTACCCAATAACCTTTCTTTCAAGAATTCATTCGGTTTGCACGCAACCTTCAGCACCGATGGACCGATCGACTTAAGGAATGAGTTTTTCCAGAATCTCGGCACCAATGGCCGCAGCTGCGTCACCTGCCACCGGGCCGAGGAAGGCTGGACCGTTACTCCGGCGGGCGTGCAAAGGCGATTCGAGCAGACGAAAGGAACCGATCCGATCTTCCGCACCAATGACGGATCGAACGCGCCGAATGCCGACGTGTCGAGCCTCAACGCGCGCCGCGCCGCCTACAGCATGTTGCTCACGAAGGGACTGATTCGTGTCGGTATCGGCATTCCGGACAACGCCGAGTTCGAACTCGTCGGGGTTGACGATCCCTACGAGTTCGCCAGCGCCTCCGAGCTGTCGCTATTTCGCCGTCCGCTTCCGGCGACCAACTTGAAGTTTTTAAGCGCGGTCATGTGGGATGGACGCGAGACATTTTCCGGGGAGACAATACATTTTGACTTAAGCCACCAAGCGAATTCCGCCACCACAGGCCACGCTCAAGGCGCAGACCTTACAGATCAGCAGCGTGAGAGTATCGTGGCCTTCGAGACGGCGCTTTTCACCGCCCAGATTCACGACGCGCAAGCCGGCCGGTTAACCGCGCGCCAAGCCAAAGGTGGGCCGGTGAACCTCGCGAACCAGGAGTTCTATATCGGTATCAACGATCTCTTTGGCGACAACAAAACCGGGCTGCCTTTTGATCCAATTGTTTTCAACATCTACGATGCCTGGAAAGGCTTGTCCGGCGGGGTAAAGAATCGGGCGCGTGCGTCAGTAGCGCGCGGAGAAGAATTATTCAACACAAAATTGATCCGCATTAGCGATGTCTCCGGGATAAACGATGAGGCGGCATTTGGCAACCCGGCGGTGGTCAATGGGAGTTGCACCACCTGCCACGATGCGCCGAACTCCGGCGATCACTCCGTCGCTGCCCCGCTGAACATCGGGCTCACCGATGCCGAGCGGCGCACTCCCGACATGCCGCTCTACATTTTGCAAAACAAGACAACGGGGGAAATCAAACTCACCACCGACCCGGGACGCGCGTTGATCACGGGGAAATGGAAAGACATCGGCCGCTTCAAAGGCCCAATCCTCCGCGGGCTGGCCGCGCGAGCCCCTTATTTCCACAACGGGTTTGCGAAAGATCTCAAGGCCGTCATTGATTTTTACGATGAGCGTTTTGGAATAGGCTTCACCGAACAAGAGAAGGCCGACTTGCTGGCGTTCTTGCGGACGTTGTAGTTGCTACACAAGCGTCGTAGCCGGTCACCCGGTCGGACCTCTGCAGCTACTGGCTAATCCCCCGTCAAATCGACTGGCTCCGCAATACCTTGCCTGGATAGGCCCCGGTGTGCGAGCCGTTGTCCATTAACACAGCGCCGTTGACTATCGTGTAGTGAATTCCTCGGGCGTGCTGGATGTAACGCGGCGCGCCTCCCGGAAGATCATTGACCTGCTCGGGCTTCTCGAGATCGATGGCCGCGGGGTCAAATACAAATACATCCGCGGCCATGCCCGGCCGCAGCAACCCGCGATCATGGATCCCGAAGATTGACGCGGGCATGAAAGTCAGCTTTCTAATGGCCTCTTCCATAGGCATGATGCCCCGCTGCCTTACCCAATAGCTGAGCAAAAAAGTTCCAAAGCCGAATCCCGGATTGGCGCTAGCGACGTGGGCGCCGGCATCCGACTGGCCCAGCATAACGTAAGGGCTCCGGAAGATCTCTGCCACAGCTTTTTCATCTCCCTGAGTGATGGAATCTTCGAAGACCGTCTCGAGCTCCTCGTCCAGAGATAAATCGAGGATTGCATCGATGGGCGATTTCCCCTGCAAGCCCGCGATTTCTTCGATGCTCTTTCCTTGAAGCTCCCTGTGGGCGGGGCGCCAAGTTTTGTTTACGAATATTGAGTCCCAGCGGCGAGAGAAGTTGATCGCAGGGCGGTCGGGATCCATTTCTGC
This sequence comes from uncultured delta proteobacterium, assembly GCA_963737905.1. Lineage (GTDB taxonomy): Bacteria > Desulfobacterota > Binatia > UBA9968 > UBA9968 > DAIRFP01. Next base: position 103,442 of record CAVTUQ010000025.1, read on the forward strand.
CGCCAATTCTCTCCGAGTCTCTTGATGGCGAAGGGCTTCCTTACGGGCCTCCAGAGGCATCGACACTACTTTTTTCCAGCCCGGCATCTCGTCGAGTCGATTGCTGTCTTTGAGGTTCCAGCGTCGCAGCGCCAACCGGGTACTGGTCATCGCGAAGCTCGCGGCCCCCCGGCGGGCGCGTTCTTCGACGTCGTCCAACTGCTTGCGCCAGAGGTCCGGCTCGCTCCACCGATGACGGATACTTTCGCCGATCAGAGGGCGGCGGGTTGCTTTCAAAATGGTGTCATACCACTGGCTGATTTGCGCAACGTGTTCGGGTGTCGCAAATGCGCCGTGAGTGAATTGCACCGCGCCGCGCTGGCTTTGGCCCACCACACGGCAAAGCCTCTCGATTTCATCAAGGCTGGCCAAACGGCTGGGGACCGGCTTGCCGTCTTCACGGAAATGGCTCTGGTTAGAGTTGGTCGAAAACCCAAACGCGCCTGACGCCATCCCTTGACGCACAAGCTCTTCCATCTCGGCGATCTCGGCGTCGCTCGCTTCCCGCTCGACGCTGGCTTCGCCCATTGCATGCTGTCGGACGGCACAGTGACCGACAAGCGTCGCCACATTGAGACCCAGGGGTTTGCGGCTCAGGGCATCCAGGTATTGTCCGTGGGTCGTCCATTCCCAGGGAATGCCGGCTTTCAAAGTATTGCGCGGCATGCTCTCGACCCGCACGAAGGTGCCGATCAAGCGCATCGCGACTCTCCGGCTTGCACGGCGTCAAAGTCAGGCCGCAGTTGCCGAAAACAACGCTGGTAACGCCGTGTTCGTTGGAAGAGGAGCCCAGCGGGTCCCACCAGATCTGGGCGTCGAAGTGGGTGTGAAAATCGATGATGCCCGGCGCCACAGCAAGGCCGTCTGCGTCTAGAACTCGATTGGCCGCCTCGTTAATTCTGCCGATCGCCGCGATACGCCCGTCACGAATCCCGAGATCCGCGACGAACGACGGCATTCCGGAGCCATCATAAATCCGTCCATTTTTTACGAGCAGATCATACATAGAAACTCCTTTGCCGCTTGCGTTTTAGCTATGCCCCCCGACAAGTCTTTATGTGGCCTAACAGGATCCGACTATATTTAGTAGGAGGACACGCTGGCAATGGCGTTTACAGTCCAGCAGCTAAAAACTCCTCACTCGCGCGATCCCAGGTGTATCCTGAAGAACTCTGTGACCACGGACCATGCCTGTTCGCTTTGCTCGGCTGTGAAGCCGTGTTCCCCGCCGCCAATGACCAGCAGCTCGACGTATCGATTGGCTTTTTGAAGCGCTTCGCGCATCCTCAAGCTCTGCTCGGCAGGCACCCATGTGTCACGGTCGCCGTGAATAAGCAGGACCGGAGCGCGGATCTGCTCGGCAACATGGATTGGGGAGTTCTGATCACCGGTTCCGCATACCAGCGGGACATAGAAGTTACGGATCCCCACGTTACTCGTTGTCTCCTTCCACCGTTGAATATCGGTAATCGGGAAATACGCGACGATGGCTTTGATTCGAGCGCTACGAGTGCCGGAGAGTAAGGCCACTTGGCCGCCCAGAGAGAACCCCAGAACACCGATGGAGTCGGGATTAACGCCCGGAAGCGTTGCCAGCCAATCGGCGGCCTTCGCGACATCGTCGGGTTGCTGCGTTCCACAATCGTCACGTCCTGTGGAGGGTGGCCATCCTCGCATGGAAAGCGCCAGCGCAACGTATCCTTGTTCCGAAAGCCGTCGTGCCGTGCCTTCTACTCGCGAAGCGCCTGGCACGCCCGGTCGTGCCCAGCCATGTAACACGATGATCGCTCTTTGCGATTTCTCGTTGGTAGCAGGGCGAAAGAGGATCCCGCCGAGCGTAACACCGGACCCAGGCAAGCTGACTTCATATCGACCTGGATCGCTGACAGTCGCGACGTCGGTAACCGCCTGAGTACATCCCGCCGTGGCAAACGCGAGCAGTAACATCACCACAGTTCTAGGCATAGATCACAACTCCAACATTGTATGCCGGCGGTGAGGAAGTCAAGAAAAAGAGAAATCTTGACCGGCGTTTCAAATCGCAAGCATGAGCGTATCACAAGGGAACCCTGATTGAAGACCCGTGGGTTTGATGATAGACGAAACACCTATGGCGAAATACCGCGTTACCGTCGACACCGGGGGAACGTTCTCCGATTTTGTTTTTTTCAATGAAGATAGCGGTGAGATCAGCATCACGAAAGTCCCTTCGACCCCCAGGGAACCCTTTCAGGCTGTCCTCAATGGCGTCAAAGAGCTCATCGATAGCGGCCCGGCAGCGAGAGACATTTCTTTTTTCTGCCACGGCACAACGGTTGGGACCAACACACTCCTGGAGGAAAAGGGCGCAAAGACGGGCCTGCTGGTCACGCAAGGCTTCCGGGGAATTTACGAGGTGATGGAGCAGACGCGCGGCTACGGTCCGGCCACTTACGATCTCTTTTTCGAGAAACCACGACTCCTTGCCCCACCCTACCTCACTGAAGAGATTCCCGAGCGCGTCGATTTCCGTGGCACCGCGTTAAAACCCATCGATGTCGAAGCATCGCTTCAAGCGGTTCGAAACCTGAAAAAGAAGGGCGTCCAGTCGGTGGCGGTCTGTTTTCTTTTCTCGTTCTTAAATCCCGATCACGAGCTAAAAATCAAAGAGATCTTCGCCGAAGAATTTCCCGAGGCGAGTCTCTCGCTTTCCTACGAGGTGCTACCGCAGATCCGCGAGTTCTACCGGATGAGCACGACGGTAATCAACGCCTATATCGCCCCGGTGATGGCGAACTATGTCAGCCGTCTCGAAAACCGGCTAAAGGAGATGGGCGTGATGACGCCCAAACTCTATATCATGCAGTCCAACGGCGGGGTTTCGACCTTCCAAGGCTCCGCCAGAAAACCGGTGGCCACGGTCCTTTCCGGTCCGGCGGGAGGCGTTATTGCTTCCATGGGCACCTGCGAGCGGATCGGCGTCAATAACATCATCACCTTTGACATGGGCGGCACCAGCTGCGACGTCGCGTTGATCCATCAGGGCAATCCGGTCATCACGACTCAGGGAAGAATCAACCAGCGACCCATCAGTCTGCCGATGCTCGACATTCACACCGTGAGCGCCGGCGGCGGCACCATTGCGCGCATCGACGCGGTGGGCGCGCTGCAAGTCGGACCCGATAGCGCCGGCGCCGACCCCGGTCCGGTTTGCTACGACCGCGGCGGTCAAGAGATTACGGTCACTGACGCCAACGTGGTCATCGGGGTTCTTGACCCAAATCATTTTCTCGGCGGCCGGATGAAACTGGACAAGATCAAAGCGCAGCGCGCCCTCGAAGAGAAAATCGCCAAGCCTCTCGGCTTGAGTTTGCTCGAAGCAGCAGACGGAGTACTGGACATTATCAACGTTAAAATGGAAGAGGCGATCAAGGCGGTCTCTTCCCAGCGCGGTTACGACATCCGCGACTTCACCTTGGTAGCCTTCGGTGGGGGCGGGCCCATGCATGCGGGTCGAATCGCCCTCGATCTCGGTATTTCCGCGGTCCTCATACCGCTGACACCTGGCGTCCACTCCGCCCTGGGTTTATTAATGTCCGACGTAAAGCATGACTACGTCCGCTCAAAACTGGCCGGGCTCAACGAACTGGATTTAGATGAAATCAACGGCCTATTCGCCCAACTGATCGAACAGGCGAAAGCCGATCTGCGCGCTGAAGGATTCGACGACGCAGAGATCAGGCTCGACGCCTTTCTCGATCTGCGTTACGCCGGTCAAGGATACGAGTTGACCGTCCCCTGTCCGCTGCCGCCGCTGAAAAAATCGGATCTCGATCTGATGCGGCAACGCTTCGACATGCAGCATGAACAAGCTTCCGGCCACAAAGCCGAAACGGAGCCTGTGGAACTGGTCAGTCTCCGGCTGATTTCCTATGGGCTCGTGCCCCAGGCGAAGCTCTCTCCGGCAAAGGCCACCGGAAGAAGAGTTGAAGAAGCGAAGACCGGCGAGAGAAAAGTCTACTTCGGAAAGCAGCATGGTACCCTCGACTGCCAGATCTACACACGGGATGGGCTGGAACCAGGACATAAGATTTCCGGCCCGGCGGTGATCGAGCAGCTGGATACGACGACCGTAATTCATCCTGAACAGCAAGCGACCGTGGATAATTATCGGAATTTGATTGTCAGGGAGAAAGCGTAAGCTTGAGAGCCGATTTGAACGTCTTGAACCTGGCTTGCTGATCGTTCCAAGTCGTTCAATTCGTTCAAAAAGTTCAAAGCGTTATCGCTAGGAAAAGATATGAACGTTGATCCCGTAACTTTACAAGTCATTCAGGCGCGGCTGGCCGGCATTGTCCAGGAGATGCAGAACTCGCTCTTTCGCACCGGCTACTCGACGATTATCCGCGAGTCCCAAGATGCCAGCTGCGCGATTCTAAATACCGACGGTGAAGTGGTGGCCCAGCATGTGGTCCTGCCGCTCCATATGGGCGCGTTTCCGGCTTGCGCCGCGGGATTGCTGAAGAGCTACACCGCTTCGGAGCTTCACGAGGGCGACGCCTTCATCACCAACCATCCCTATCTCGGCGGCAGTCCCCACGCGCCGGATATGGCGGTGTTGAGCCCGATTTTCTACCAAGGCGACTGGGTCGGCTTCGCCGCTAATCTCGCACACAAGAGCGACATCGGCGGCCCCGTGCCCGGAAGTTGCTGGAGTCAAGCCCGGGAGATCTACCAGGAAGGTCTCCACGTACCACCGATCAAATACGTTTCCGGCTATCAAATCAGCAAAGACATCGAAGCCGTTCTCGGCGCCAACAGCCGCACGCCGGAGCTGGTCGTTGGGGACCTGCGCGGCCAAGTGGGAGCCGCACGGCTCGGAGAGAAACGCTTCCAGGAAATGATGGATCGATACGGCAAGGAAACGATCCTCGCCTCCTACGATCAGTTGTTTGCGATGACCGAAGCGAAGGTGCGCGCTGAAATCGCTTCGTGGCCCGATGGCACCGGCGAGGGCGAACGGTTCGTCGACAGCGACGGCATCGAACTCGACAAGCCGGTGCGCCTCCATGTGCGCATGAAAAAGAAAGGCAAAGAGCTCCTTTTTGACTTCACGGGCTCCGCCGACCAGACCAAGGGGCCTGCCAATATCCGTCCCACTATCGTACGCGCGGCCTGCTGCTATCTTCTCACCTGCCTGACGGACCCGGCGCTGGCCATCAACTACGGGCTGGCAAAGGTGATCGATATCAAAGTTCGCGAGGGCAGCGTGGTCAACCCGCGCTTTCCCGCTCCGGTAAACACGTATAACCCCACCGTGCATGCGCTGGTGGAGGCGTTGCTGGAAGCCTCCAGCCAGATCACGCCCCACAAGAAGGTCGGCGACGGCTGCAGCAGCCGGTCGATCATCATCGGCGGCCGCAGCAACAAGACCGGCAAGAGCTACGTGCAATATGAGATCTTTGGCGGCGGCTCAGGCGGACGCAGCGGCAAGGACGGCGTCTCCGGCACCAATGTCAATCAATCCAACGCCAGGATCGCGCCCATCGAAATTATCGAATCGGAATTCTCCACCCGTCTGCGTCGTTTTGAATTGATTCCCGATTCCGGCGGACCGGGAAAGTTCCGTGGCGGACTGGGGTTCATCCGCGAGTACGAGCTGCTGGACCATGACGCGAGATTTTCGCTGCGTTCCACCAAACACACCGTCGCGCCCAGAGGCATCGACGGCGGCTCGGACGGCAAGACCGGCCATTGCACTTTGAACCCCGGCACGGACAAATCCCAAGTCATCCCTTCACGATACTCGGATCACACGCTTCACCCCGGCGATGTCGTCCGGCTGGAAACCCCGGGTGGGGGCGGCTTGGGTTACGCGTTGGAACGAGACCCAGCCAGGGTACTTAACGACGTCCGCAACGGTTACGTGACCTCACAAAAGGCGCGGGAAGTCTACCGGGTTGTTGTTGATGCCAATGACGGCGACTACGTGCTGAACGAGGCGCGAACGCGGGAGCTGCGCGGACAGACTTAGATTTTGCTTGTTAACCACTTGAACGATTGGAACGTTTTGAACGGCTTGAACCGCGGTAGCGTTTCGTTCCAGTCGTTCAAAACGTGAAATAAGGTTTGGGCTTTCATGTCGCTTGTCGACCCCATAACTTTGCAAGTCATTCAGGCGCGGCTGGCCGGCATCGTCCAGGAGATGCAGAACTCGTTGTTCCGCACCGGCTACTCAACTATTATTAGAGAATCCCAAGACGCGAGTTGCGCGATTTTGAACACCGCCGGTGAAGTGGTGGCGCAGCACGTCGTGCTGCCGCTCCACATGGGCGCATTTCCAGCCTGCGCTGCGGCTATCCTGAAAGCTTACCCAGCAGCCGAAATCAAACCAGGCGACGCCTTCATCACCAACCACCCCTATCTGGGCGGCAGCCCGCACGCACCGGACATGGGCGTGCTCACGCCGATCTTCTACCGGGGCGATTGGGTGGGATTCGCGGCGAACATGGCTCATAAGAGCGATATCGGTGGAACCGTACCTGGCAGTGGCTCGGGCAACGCGCGAGAGATTTTTCAGGAAGGGCTTCACTTGCCTCCAGTAAAGTTCGTGTCGGAGCTCCAGCCGGTCAAAGAGATCGAAGCCATGATCACGGCCAACAGCCGTACTCCGGCACTGGTCATCGGTGATTTGCGGGGTCAGGTCGGCGCCGCGCGCCTGGGGGAACGACGAATTGCTGAGCTGATGGACCGTTACGGCGAAGAAACGGTGCGCCAATCGACAGAGCTATTATCCATCTACACGGAAAACCGCGTGCGTCAGACCCTTGCCTCATGGGCCGACGGCGAGTCGGAAGGAGAGAGCTTCGTCGATCACGACGGCATCGATCTTGACCGGCCGATCCGTGTGCATGTGAAGATCGGGAAAATAGGAAATCGAATCCACTTCGACTTTAGCGGCTGCAGCGATCAGACAACGGGTCCGGCAAACATTCGACCCCCGCTGGTGCGGGCCGCTTGCGCCTATTGCTTGGTCACCCTGGTTGACCGCTTCCTGCCCATCAACCAAGGGTTGGCACGCGTGATTGAAGCGACGTTTCGTGAAGGCAGTGTCGTTAACCCGCACTTTCCCGCGGCCGTCAATACCTACATGCCAACGGCGCTCACCGTAGCGGAGGCGATTTTCAGGGGCCTGGCTCCCTTCGTTCCAGAGAAGCGAATCGCCGGAGGCTCCGGCAGTGCGGCTTTGGTTTTAGGCGGGCACGACACCAACAGCAACCGGGCCTATGTGCACTATGAAATCTTTAGCGGCGGCACCGGGGCCCGCTCCGGCAAAGACGGTGTGTCAGCAACCGCTTTTCATCTGAGCAACTGCAAGACCGCGCCCATCGAAATTATCGAATCGGAATTCCCCACCCGGGTGGAACGCTTCGAAATGATTCCAGACTCGGGCGGGCCAGGCCGATGGCGCGGCGGCTTGGGTTTCGCCCGCGACTATCGAATTCTGGCGGATGAAGTGCGCTTCTCTATGCGCACGGACAAACATGCGATCGCACCCTGGGGCAGCGACAACGGCAGTGCCGGGGGTAAGGGTTCCTGCGTTATCAATCCAGGGGCTTCGAACGCAAAACGGCTTCCCTCTCGTTTTGGCGATCACCGCCTGCAAAGAGGCGATCTGCTGCGCCTCGAGCGCCCCGGCGGCGGGGGGCTCGGTCATCCTCTGGAGCGTCCGGTGGAAAGTGTCTTTGAGGATGTCCGGCAGGGCTATGTATCCATTGAGCGCGCAGGATCGGATTACGCGGTCGTGGTGGAGCTGGTCGATGGCGAGCCGATGCTGAATCTTCCTCAAACTCGAATTTTACGAGGAGAAAAGCAAAAAAATACTGGCAAATATGACTCGCCTCTGCTATAACACCGCTAACGAATTTACTTCCTGAAGGAGGAACAATGGCAACGAAGAAAAAACGCAAACCGAATGCAGCTTTCATGAAACCGGTACAACCCGATGCCGCTCTGAGCGCTGTCGTCGGTGCCAAAGCAATCCCGCGGACCGAGGTGACCAAGAAGCTGTGGGCTTACATCAAAAAGAACAGCCTCCAGGACAAGAAGAAAAAGACCAACATCAACGCCGACGACAAACTCAAAGTTGTCTTCGGCGGGAAGAAAACGGTCACCATGTTTGAAATGACCAAGTTGGTCAGCAGACACGTAAAGTAAGAACCCTTTTCCTTTTCGTTCCGTGCAAAAGACAGCCAAGGCTATCGGGTGCTCGATAGCCTTGGAGTTTCTTTAATTCTCCTCAGGCGACAAGCGATATAGAGTCTGGCGGAGCGGCGTGTTTGTGTGTCCTCTTGGCTGCTGCGCTGGGCTCCAGCTAGTTTTTACTTCGTCTTCCCCTGCGCCAACGCTTTCTCGACGATGTCTTGGATCGGCGCCATGTCCATAAACTCCGGCTTGTCCACCAGTATATATTTGACGCCGTCGACGCGCCGCACTTCGCGGCGCACCATGTCCTTGGGGATATCGGTGCGCAGCGACTCCTCGGAATTGTTCGGCGTGTTGGCGGCGCGCTGAAGCGCCGTCTGACCTTCGCGCGAGAGCAACCAGTTGACGAACACGCGCGCGGCGTTCGGGTGCGGCGGCTCGGTCGGTAATGCTATAGAACCCATGTTGCCCGCGGAAATCGCCCGGCTCTCTTTCCACATCGCGGTGCGAAATTCATCGACGGCTAGGCCTTGAGCTTTGACTTTCAGGATTTCGGAGCAAAAAAAGCAGATGGCAAATTTCCCGTTCGCCAGCCAATCCGTCGCTTGACGGATTTCTCGAGTTAACGTCACATCCATCTCTCCATAGAGGCGCCGGATGAACTCGGCGCCCAACTCCGGCGTGTGGTAATACATCCGCAGACCGATGCGTTGGCTGCCGGAAATCTTCGGATCGCGCGAGAGAATTTTGCCTTTCCACTTGGGTTGTAAAAAATCCCAGTAAGAACGAATCTCACCCGCTTCCACCAACTTGGTATGGTACGAAACATACTCGCCGACGTTGCCGAGATAGAGGAAGATAGATCGGTTCTCCGGGTCGACGTACTGATGCTGGCCGAGCCACCACTTGGTCTCATCGATGACCTCGGGAAGTATCAACGCCGCGCGCACGCTGTCCAAGATTTTGCCGCGATAAAAAACTTCATAGGCCGTCGTCACTCCGCTGATATAAACGTCGACGAGATACTTGCCCGCGCGCCGCTCCGCCATGATGCGCGGCGCGAGCGTATTGCCGCGCCCGAGGGTCGTAACGACGTTGATCTCGGGATACTTTTTCTGAAACAACTGCGCGACGTTACCGAGCTCGCCCTCACCTTGAAAAAGATAAAGACTGAGGCCGCCTTCTTTTTTCGCTGCCTGGACCGAACGGTCCCATTCGGCTTGCCAGTTGGGTTTGGACTCGGCGCCAGCGCGACCGAGCAAGCTAAGAAATGCTAGCCCAACAAGTAAAAGCCTATAGGGCCGAATCATGGAACCTCCGAGTTAGTTCACGGTTCTAACCTCGGACCGCAAGCGGGTCGGGCGGCACGTGATATCTCACTGAACCGGCCTTGCCGGCGTGCAGCGAATCGTCCATCTTCGTATCGATGATCGCATGATCCGGATCACGCATAACATTCATCGGGTCTAAGTTTTGCGCGACTTTGTCGATTTCGCGCCTGAGCATTTCGCGATACATCACCACGCCGCGATCTGAACCGGCGAGCCGTTCACGAGTGCGATCGAGTATCGGCCCTTGGGTTTCCCACGCCATAAAATCTTGGGCATCCACGTCATCGAGGCGAAATTTCGTGAAGGGATGAAGGGCGTCGAGTGGGTTCTTGAAAGGCTTGCGGTAGTTGATCGGAACGTCGTCTTTGTTCTCACGCGGCTCCGCCGAGTCCGGGACGAAGTGGACGTAAACGATCCAGGTATGGGTGTCGTCGATGGGCACGCGAATCTGCGTGCGATTGGCTTGCCGCAAGACGGTCGGGAATAACAGCGGATGCTCCTCCACTTTCCCATCCTTGAAAACGCGCCGCTTAAGAATACCGTGAGCAAATTCTTCGAGCTCGAATTTCTCGAGATTGTCGATGGTTCCCCGCGTCGTGCTTTGGACTTTGAAGCCGTCGGTGACAAGCTCTTGATGGAGAATATGCAGATGGGCCGTATCGACGGAATTTTCCATCGCTTGTAACCAGTTGCAGTCGAGCTGCGGCAATGCGCGCAGCCAGTGCCAACCATCCGTGCGCGCCCAGACATCGTATTTTGGAATGACCGGGGCGGGCTCGGGTCCGAGATAGGCCCAGTAGAGTCCGGCTAATTTTTGCACCGGATAGGCTTTGTGTTTCACGGTTCGACAAAAATTGCTCTCCGCCGGCTCTGCCGGTGTTTCCAGACAGTTGCCTTTCGTATCGTAGAGCCAGCCATGGTACGCGCAGGCGATGCCGCGCTCTTCGACTCGGCCATAGGAGAGCGAAGCACCGCGGTGCGAACAACGATCGTGCAGCAACCCGACTTCACCCTTCGTCGTCTGGAACAGCACCAAATCCTCGCTGAGGATACGGATAAACTTCGTCGGACTGTCCGGCGTCAAGTCCGCCGCGATTGCAACCGGATGCCAGTAGCGGCGCAGCAATTCGCCCGCCGGCGTCCCCGGACCGACGCGAGTCAACATCTCATTTTCTTCCGCAGTCAGCATCCTGAACTCCTTCTCGAAGACACGCGGAAACGCCCAACAACTTACCCGGCATCTTCGATCTTCGATTCTCTAGCTTCGATCCTCGACATTTCTACTCCGGGCTCGGAACCTGATGTGAGAGAAAAATCTCTTTGCGCTGATTTGCCGACTCGAGCATTGCCAAGCACACCTCCAACGTCGCCTCACCCCAGCGGCCGTCGTGAAACACGGGACGACCGTGCACCACAGCGTTATAGAGTTCTTCGACCTCGGCCTCGCGCCCTCTGCTTCCGGGCGGAAGCGTGATTTCTCGCTTATCGCTTTCCCCATAAACAAGCAACCCGTCCGGGGTTTGACGGATATCGCCTCGTTCGCAGCTTACCAGCGTGAAGCCAAAGAACGGCTGCTTACGATCGCCCGACCAGACATGGCTGAACTCGCCCTCGCGCTGCCCGCCGAAACGCATCCCCTCTTTGAGCCGCTCTTCCTCCTCGGCGCTACGCACTTCCCGAAGTTGTCTTCTAACTTTCAGGTTCGTTTCCGGATCTCGCGGCTGTCCTCCTTCTCCCACCCAACTAAACAACTCCGCACTGTCGAAGAAGCCATAGCCGCTGTAGACCAAGGTCGCCGGTATGCCGTCCTCGAATTCAAGGTAGCACGTGTAACTTCCTTCATGCCCGCGCGCCTTATCCCAGATGCCCGTCATCGCCCGGAGGCTGCGCACCATGCCGCCGCCGATGAGCCTCACGACATCGACGTGATGGGGCCCCTGGTTTAAGACGACGCCGCGGCTCGTGGCAAGCTCATGCTTCATGCGCGGCCGGTACATGAACTCGTTGTAGTTCCACGTGTTAATCATGCGGAGTTTGCCGAGCTCGCCGCCTTTGACCAGCTCGCGGATCTTGCGCACCGGCGGATCGAAACTGTGGGTGTGCCCGCATAAGAGGTTGACGCGATTTTTTTCCGCCGCCTCATTCATGGCTTCACATTCGTCGATGGACAGAGCCATGGGCTTTTCCACGATCACGTGCTTTTTGTGATTGGCGGCGGCGATGGCATGCTGGGCGTGAAGCTGATTCGGTGTCGCCACGTATACCGCGTCGACGTTCGGACTCGCGCACATCGCTTCGACGTTGGTGAAGGTCTCACCTTGGTACGCTTCCCTGAACTTCGCGAGCGCGTCGTTGCGCGTGTCCGCTGCTGCACTAACTTTGATAAACGGCAACGTTGAAATGGGCGGCAGGATTTGCGTGCTCGCCACCCCCAGGCCGGCGATGCCAAATCGTAGAACTTCAGCCACTAAATTGCTCCCGAGGGTGATCCCCGCTCGGCCGGAATGACGGTTGACTACACGGACATACAACCACCTCTCGTGCCCGGACTTTTACCGGCCAGACAACCCTGTAGGTGCGAACGAAGGCCACGAAGGGGTCGGATATTTTTTTTTCCGGGTCCAGAAAGCCGACCCCTTCAAATTGAAGCCTTGAGTCGTAATGCATTCTGCTACGCACTTCCAATGGCACGATACACGCGCACGATTCTTATCTCTTCCGCTGTTCCAATGTTTGCTTTATGAATTTCCGGATCGGCTCCATATCCATCCATTCCGCTCGGTCAACAAAAGGGTAGCGGTTGGGGTCTCCCTCGGGCCTACGGTTGCCCCTCGGCACTTTGTCTTTCGGTATATCGATTCTCAAAGAATCCGGACCATCGTTGCCCTCGGTGAAAATCCTTTGATACGCGATCTGCCCCTCTCGCGAAAGTAACCAGTTGAGGCCGACCTTCGCCGCGTTGAGGTGCGGCGCTTTGTTGATCAGCGCCACCCCGCCCGAACCTGCAGTGATATACGCTCCCTCTTTTAGATGTTCCGGCGCGAACCAGCTCACCGGCAGACCTTGCATCTGCATCACGTCCAGATCCATGCGCGAAATCGGCCCAAAAATCGATAGCGCAAACTTTCCGCCGGCCAGCCAATCACCCATTTGGCGGGTATCGTTGCTAATAACGATGTCGGTCTCCGTGAGAATCCGCTTGATAAATTCCGGGCCGAGACTCTTCTGATGATAGAAAAACCGCATGGCGTCACCCGCGCCGCCCAGGGTCGGATCATAGGCAACGATTTTGCCCTTCCACTTGGGATTGAGCAGATCCCAGTAGGACTTGATCTCGGCCGGATTCACCAGTTTGGTGTTGTAGCCGACGACGATCCGGGTTTCGCCGTTGATATTGAGCAGGTATTGACCCTCCGGATCGACGTAATGAAGCTTTCCCTGCCACCATTTTGAGGTGTCGGTCACCTCAGGCAACACCAGCAGCGGCGGGATCGGATCCAGGGCTTTGGCCTTGTAAAAAACGTTGTAACCGGTGGTCATGCCGTTAACGTAAAGATCGGCCAGATACTTTTCCCCGCGCCGCTCCGCCATGAAACGCTTCGCCACATCGGCGCCGCGGCCGAAAACGCCGACGACTTTAATCTCTGGATATTTCTTGTTGAACTCAGCAAAGAGCTTTTCATAATCGGCGCTTCCATAGAGAACCAACTGTCCCTCTTTTTTGGCATCCTGGACTGTTTTCTCCCACTCATCTTTCCACTTGGATGCTTCTCCAGCTGAGGCCGCGCTGGCGACCCAAAGAACCGCAATGAACGCAGCGAATTTGAGATTTTCGATCATAGATCTCCGATTCAACGAGAGCCGCCTGGAACGTTGAGTCCAAAATCGGTTCATATATTTCTCCTTACGTCCCAAATCCAAAGCCAGCAATCGCTTTTCTCATGACTCAAATTGTAAACACCGGCGTGCCCATCTTTTTTGGCCGAGAAAATCTCATCGAATAGCTTGGTCACCAGTGCCAGATCCTTCGCATTGGGATCACCGGCGTCGTACCTTTCGCCAACGATAGTCTATCCTTCGATGTAGTCAAGGAGGTGACCTCTGCCACGCACACTTCCAGTGCCGGCTCGAAATGGGTGGGATCCGGGGATTGGACGAGGCGAAATCCCTCCTGGGGCATCCCGGTGGGCATTATTCCGCTCGGTTGTCCACCAGGCGGCTGATCCACTGATATAAACTCCGGCACAGTCTAGACGCTATCTAAGAACGGCTATACAATTCAATTAATATGATTATCGACTATGTCCAGGCTCGTGAACGGATGGTACGGGAACAGCTCGTAACCAGAGGGATCAACAACCCTCGCGTACTTCGGGCGATGACTAAAGTGCCACGTCACTTGCTCCTTGAAAGCGAACTGTGGGACCAGGCGTATGAAGATCATCCGCTGCCCATTGGGGCGAATCAGACCATTTCGCAACCTTATATGGTGGCGCTCATGGCTGAGGCGCTTGAACTCAAAGGAGCGGAGAGGGTGCTGGAAGTAGGAACCGGCTCGGGTTATGCGGCGGCGGTCCTGAGTCAGTTATGCGCCGAAGTCTTTACTGTTGAGTCCGTGGAAGCGCTTGCCTTGAAAGCCCGCATTCTCTTGAGCAGGTTGGGTTACCGGAACGTGTCGGTTCTCGTCGGCGATGGGACCCTTGGTTGGGAGGAACATGCTCCTTACGACGCAGTTGTCATTTCTGCTGCTGCACCCTGTATTCCTCGACCGCTTCTTGAACAGTTAAAGACACCCGGCCATCTCGTATTCCCGATGGGCGAGAAAGAGCTTCAAACTCTGGTACGCATTCGCAAAGACAAGACCGGAATTCGAGAAGAATATCTGGGCGAGTGTCACTTCGTAAAACTAACGGGACGATATGGGTGGGAAGATTAACATCGTTGCTTATCCCATGAACTTTGTGCGACGCATTTGAACAATAACTCGCTCCTTCAATCAGGATCGACCCTGAGCAAACCCGAACGGCTCGAAGCACCCGGACAGGGGTAATACTCCATGACTCGCTGAGTGAATTTACCGAGGAGTCTCGCATTCGCCACGTTCCCCCGCTCTATCGTGGGCATTATCCCTATTCTCAAAGCAGGCTTTTTATGATCCAGGTCGATAGGTGAATGTTGGTATCGCCGGTTTTTTTGGTTGTTCTTCCTGCGTTTTCTCTGCGGCCGGTTGAGACGTTTGTGCACGCTGGATCGGGCTTGCACACCCAAGCAGTGACACAAGCACCAGAAGTAAACTAATGCGCGGAGCTACAGTCATTGCTCCACCTCCTTGACTCAACCGATCATAATTGTTCCATCGGAAGGTCAGCGGGCTTCGCTTTTTTCAGGAGCGGTCGAGTACAGGCTCACCCACTCATTCGTTCTCGAGGGGCAACGGAAGGCGTTGGCCCCGGAGCACTCTCGTGGTTTCTCTATCCGCCATGTGCCACGGCAGCCAACGTGGCAAAAAGAAACATCAAGATCCCCACTGTCGAAGTCAACCAGATCATCCATTTCTCGACCCGCAGTCTCTTTTTTACCTGCTCGAGCGTGATTTCCGCATCGCCCCAGCGCGCGATAGAAAAGTAGCGCGGCTTTTCTTCGCCGATGATTCCGACGGCCATGGGATCGTCTGTGCGACTCCAGATCTCTATACGGTCAAATGACCGTGGCGCCTTTTTTGCCTTCTCTATCTCCGTAATCACCGGGCCAGGAAGGGTCTCGGTATTAAACCGTGAGTAGAGATTTCGTATCTGTCTTCTCATCGGCAAATATCTGCGCCACACTTCCAGTTCCTCCCCAGACAATTCGGGGTAGGGAATCATCGGCTCACTTGTGCCGCCGAGATCCGTGGCCCTATCATCATAATAAGTCTCTATAAACATAAAACCTCCTTACTATGCGAAAAGTCCTGTATTTGGTCAATTAGCTCTGAAATAGAAAAGCCGGTACACTCTTGCGCCACAACCACAAGAGCACCGGCTTTATTATCCTCGTCCGAGGAACATCCTTGGTCCCTCTCAACCCAGCCATCCCCCTATCGGAGATGGGGAAGCTCTGTAACCAAACTGGAACGTCTATCAGGATGGTATGGGCTTGCCACCCGTTGACAGTATGGCTTTAGCACCGTGCAAATTGACTGTCAACAATACGAAAGAGATGTATGCAATGACAAGGCTGGCCCGTCGGAGAAACGCGAGAATTAATAGAGAAATACAGGTGAGACAGCTACCGGCTCACGGCCTCGAAAAGGTGAAGCTGGCGGGTATATCCTTCGTCTTCAAAGTGGACAGGGTAGTTGCCGCTGAAGCAAGCATCGCAAAAACCCCGACTCTGGCCGTTGAAATACGTGTACATCCCCTCTCGACTAAGGTAGGAGAGCGTATCGGCCTCGATGAAACGGCGGATCTCTTCGACCGAGCTGGACGACGCAATGAGCTCCGAGCGTGTCGGCGTATCGATGCCGTAGTAACAGGGGCTGATCGTGGCCGGCGAACTGATGCGCATGTGTACTTCCTTCGCGCCGGCATCGCGAAGCATGCGGATGATCTTCCGGCTGGTGGTGCCGCGAACGATGGAATCATCCACCACCACGACGCGTTTTCCTTGTAGAACTTCTCGCTGCGCGTTGAGTTTAATCTTGACTCCAAAATGCCGAATCGATTGCTGCGGCTCGATGAACGTCCGGCCCACGTAGTGATTGCGGATGAGCCCAAACTCCAACGGTATGCCCGACTCCTCGGCATAGCCCATGGCCGCCGGTACTCCGGAGTCTGGCACAGGCGTTACAAGATCCGCTTCCACGGCACTTTCGCGGGCGAGCTGCCGGCCGAGGGCCTTACGCACTTGATAGACGTTGTGACCGTAGAGCTTGCTGTCGGGACGAGAAAAATAAATATACTCGAAGATACACTTAGCTTGCGGCGCAGGGGGAAAAGGTTTAAGGGACTCCATCCCATCAGCGCCAAACGTGATGATCTCTCCGGGCTCTACTTCGCGCACATAGGTCGCTTCAATCAGGTCCAGCGCGCAAGTTTCCGAGGCAACGACGTAGGCGCCTTCGTTGGGACCCGAATTAAACCGTCCCACCACGAGAGGACGGAAACCCATGGGATCGCGCGCCGCGATCATCCGGTCTAAGGTCAAAAATAACAGCGAATAGGCGCCCCGCGTCCGGATCAACGCCTCGACGATACGACCCATCAAGGTCGATTCTTTGGAGGTCGCAATCAAGTGTACGATGACTTCAGTATCCGACGTGGATTGGAAGATGGAACCCGAGTCTTCCAACTCCTTTCGCAATATTTCAGCGTTGACGAGATTGCCGTTGTGAGAGATCGCGATGGGCCCTTGAGAGTATTCGACGACAAAGGGCTGGGCATTTTTCAGATGACTTTGGCCGGTGGTGGAATAGCGATTGTGGCCGATAGCCCTCGAGCCCTCCAATCTCTTGATGACATCTTCCTTAAACACATCGGCGACAAGACCCATCTGCCGATGAGAAATCAGTCCTTTGCCGTCGGAGGAGACAATGCCACACGATTCCTGGCCGCGGTGCTGGAGCGCATAAAGCCCTAAATAGACCATGTTGGCCGCTTCGGGGTGGCCATACACTCCCATCACCGCGCATTCTTCGTGAAATTTGTCGAACACTTTCGCTGCTCCTATTTGAGCCGACTCGTTAGCCCTGCTGACCAAATCGCGCGCAGATCGTCCACCGCCACCCGCAGCAGGGGTTGAATCACGAAACTTGCACCTCCCACCGCCCCGATGACCTGCATCGGCACGTGGTGCTCGGACGTAACTTCCCGCAGCTCCTCCAGATACTTTTCGGCGACTGATACAACGATCCGTGATTGCGATTCGCTAAAAAGCAAAGCGTCCCCGCGAATCATTTCACGCATCTCAATCCGCACCCCCAACGGCTTTTCAGGCCCGCTGACGCAGCACTCCGCCAACGCGACAGCGATCCCACCATCCGATATATCATGAGCCGACCGGAGAATGCCCCTGTCGATGGCTGCGATGCAGCAGCTTTGAACGGCTTGCTCTAATCTGAGATCAATCCATGGCGGGGTCCCTTTCACCAACCCATGGACAACTTTTAAGTATTCGCTGCCACCCAGCTCTTCTCGCGTGCGCCCGAGTAAAACAACCAAATCGCCGGCGGCTTTAAACCACGGCGTAATAACCTTCGCCACTTGGGCGACGAGGCCCACCATTCCCACCGTGGGCGTCGGATAAATAGGAACTCCATCAGTTTCATTATAGAAACTAACATTGCCGCTCACAACCGGGATCTTGAGTGCAATGCAAGCGTCTCGCATGCCCTCGATGACCTGAGAAAATTGCCACATCACTTCTGGATTTTCCGGGCTGCCGAAATTGAGGCAATCGGTGAGGCCCAGGGGTCGACCACCGACGCAAGCAAGATTGCGCGCCGCTTCCGCAACGGCTAAAGCCCCTCCAACGTAGGGATCGAGATAACAGTAGCGGCTATTGCCATCGACAGTAAGCGCAAGTCCTTTTTCCGTTCCCTTAATGCGGATAACTGCAGCATCGGCGCCGGGGGCAATCACCGTATTGCTGCGCACGAAATGATCGTATTGGCGGTAAACCCACTCTTTCGAAGCGATGTTCGGTGAACCGAGAAGAAGCTTCACTGTTGCACCCAAGTCCGTTGGTTCCGCGATGTTTGAGAGGTCGAGTTGCTCGAGTTGGTCCTGAAGCTTCGGGCGCTCAACCGTTCGTTTATAGACCGGCGCCTCCTTGGTCAAAGCCGTAATTGGAATACAAGCCACTTCGACGCCGTTAAAAATTGCGTGAAACTGCCGATCGTCGGTAACCCTACCGATAACGACTGCATCGAGATCCCATTTGTCGAAAATCCGCTTAATTTCGTCTTCTGTGCCTTTCTTTGCCACCAAGAGCATTCGCTCTTGCGACTCAGAAAGCAAAATCTCGTAGGGCGTCATGTTCTGCTCGCGAAGGGGCACACGGGAAAGATCCAGCTCCACCCCGGTACCGCCGCGCCCTGCCATTTCCGAAGAGGAACTCGTCAGGCCCGCCGCGCCCATGTCTTGAATGCCGACGATGTAGTCCCTCTCCATCAGTTCCAGACAAGCTTCCAAAAGCAGCTTCTCAGTAAACGGGTCGCCGACCTGAACGGTCGGACGCCGTTGTTCCTTTTCTTCTGAGAATGATTCCGATGCCATGGTCGCGCCGTGAATTCCATCGCGTCCGGTTTTGGAACCCACGTAGATGACCGGGTTACCAAGGCCCCGCGCTACGCCGGTGAATATTCGCTTCTTTTTGGCGATACCCAGGGTAAAAGCATTCACCAAGATGTTGGCGTTGTAGCATTCATCGAAATAAACTTCCCCACCCACGGTGGGGACGCCGATGCAATTTCCGTAGCCACCGATGCCCGCGACCACCCCCGATAATAGATAACGGGTGCGCGGATGGTCGATGCTGCCAAACCGGAGCGAGTTCAGAGAAGCGATCGGCCGGGCACCCATGGTAAAGACATCGCGCAGAATCCCTCCGACGCCGGTGGCCGCGCCTTGATAGGGCTCGATAAAGGAGGGATGGTTGTGGCTTTCTATCTTAAACGCCACGGCCAAACCGTCCCCAATGTCGACCACCCCCGCGTTCTCGCCCGGCCCCTGCAGAACCTGCGGGCTTTCGGTTGGGAGGCGTTTCAGATAATGCCGTGAGCTCTTGTAGCTGCAGTGCTCCGACCACATGACCGAGAACACCCCAAGTTCCGTATAGTTTGGCTCCCGCCCGAGGAACTTTATGATCTTGCCGTATTCTTCCGGTGTCAGACCGTGACTGGCGATAATCTCGGGGGTTACGAGGGGCTGATTGAATTGTGACGTTTTTTCATCACGCATGCCGATGTTCCCTTTGAGTACACATGGCTGCAATGGATGAAAAGATCTTGCGACCATCCTCACTGCCGAGAAGCTTGTTACAGGCATCTTCCGGATGAGGCATCAGGCCGAAAACGTTGCGCGCCTCATTGCACACGCCCGCGATGTTATCCAGGGAGCCATTGGGATTAGCCGGCGGCGAAGCTCGCCCTTTTGCATCGACATAACGGAACAGGATCTGGCGGTTCTTGCGCAGCTGCTCCAGGGTTGCCGCGTCTGCGTAATAGCACCCCTCTCCGTGCTTGACCGGAATTCTGAGAAGCTGTCCTTTTTTGGCCTCGCAGGTCAACGCTGAGTCCGTTTCTTCGACACGAAGCATCACCTGCTGGCAAACAAATTGAAGCCCAGTATTTCGCACCAGCGCGCCCGGCAGGAGACCCGATTCGCAGAGAATCTGAAACCCATTGCAGATTCCCAACACGAGGCCGCCTTGCCGAGCGAATTCGAGGACACCACGCATGATCGGGGAAAAACGCGCCACGGCACCACAACGGAGATAGTCGCCGTAAGAAAATCCGCCGGGCAACACCAGGCAATCGAAATGGCCTGCAAGATCGTCCTTGTGCCAGAGCAACTTAACCTTCTGGTCCATGTCCCGCTTTAAAGCATCATAGACGTCCTGGTCATCGCAGGAACCTGGAAAAACAATTACCCCCCAACGCACGGTCTACTCCTCAATCTCAAACCGATAGTCTTCGATGACCGGATTCGCGAGCAGCTTCTCACACATCTCGCGGATGCGGGATTCGGCAGCTTCACGTGAAGTCGCTTCAACATTGAGTTCGAGATATTTCCCCATCCGGACATTCTGCACTTCAGCATAACCCAAGGTATGCAGCGACCTCTCAATGGCTTTGCCCTGGGGGTCCAGCACTCCGTATTTCAGAGAAACGAAAATCTTAGCGTGCATGGTCAGTCGCTTTCGGCCACCGACTTTATCACTTCAATGGAAAACTCGGCGGAAGATAAAGTCAATATTCTTGAGGTGATGCTTCACGCCCCACACTTTCTCGATTTCTTGCGCCGACAGGTGGCGGCGAATTTCCGCATCCCGAAGTAGTTCCTCTTTTAGATCACCACCCTGTCGTCCCACTTTCAAGGCATGGCGCTGCACCCTACGATACGCGGTGTCCCGCGGGATTCCTTTGTCAACCAAGGCGAGCAGCACTTTTTCGGAAAAAACTGTGCCGCCGCTCCTTTCCAGATTGCGTTTCATGTTTTCAGGATAAACACAGAGATTGCCCAAAACGTAGGTCATCCGTCGGAGCATGAAGTCAAGCACAATGGTCGCATCCGGCGCAATCACCCGTTCCACGGAAGAGTGACTGATATCCCGCTCATGCCATAGGGGAACGTTCTCCAGTGCAGCTACGGCATACCCTCGCATGAGCCGCGCCAATCCAGAAACGTTCTCGGAGAGGATCGGGTTTCGTTTATGCGGCATCGCCGAAGAGCCCTTCTGCCCCTCCGTGAACGGCTCCTCCGCTTCTTGAACTTCAGTGCGTTGCAAGTGACGAACCTCCACGGCAAACTTTTCCAGCGAGCTGGCGATCACGGCCAACGTGGCAAAGAAATAGGCGTGACGGTCGCGTTGGATAATTTGATTGGAGATCAGCGCCGGCTTGAGCCCAGCCTTTCGACAAACATAGGCCTCCACCTTTGGGGAAATCTGTGCGAACGTACCCACCGCGCCGGAAATCTGACCGACGCGGATATCATCCGCGGCTTGTTCCAGCCGGGCCAGATTGCGTGCGGTCTCTTGATACCAGAGCGCCAATTTCAAGCCGAACGTAATCGGCTCGGCGTGCACGCCGTGGGTGCGGCCGATCATCACGGTCCACTTGTACTTGAAGGCCTGGCGACGCAACACCTTCATTAGATCCTTCAGGTCCAGGAGTAAGATCGCCGACGCCTCTTTGAACTGAATGGCTAAGGCCGTGTCCATGACGTCGGAAGACGTCATCCCGACATGGAGGAAGCGGGCGTCGTCGCCGACGGATTCCGCCACGGAACTCAGGAATGCGATAATCTCGTGTTTGACTTCGCTCTCGATCTTGCGGATACGGGCAATGTTGAATCGCGCCTTTCTCTTAATTCGCGCGACGGCCGCCTTGGGGACTTGCCCAAGCTGCGCCAAACCTTCGGCGGCAAGAATCTCTACATCGAGCCACTTCTGAAACCCGTTCTCCTCGGACCATATGCGGCCCATCTCCGGCCGTGTGTACCGCGCGATCATGCCGCTAATTAAAACTCTGGATATTTTTAGGGTTCAAGACTTGGCAGCGCGTTTTGTTCTTGCCTTGAACTTTTTGAACTTTGAACGTTGAACCGTGTTATCTTCGTCCGTATGGCCAAACCCGCCGGCCTGCCGATCCGACGGAGGCAATTCCTCAACCTCCTGCCACCGCGCCCGAATAATTCTCTGAATGACCATTTGAGCGATGCGTTGGCCGCGTCGAATTGCGACCGGCGCTTGGCCTAGATTGACCACAATCAGTTGAATCTCACCCCGATAATCGGAATCGATGGTTCCGGGACTGTTAGCCATCGTCAATCCCTGTTTTAGAGCTAAACCGCTGCGGGGACGGATTTGAGCCTCAAAACCGGTCGGGAGCGCAATGGCAACACCCGTCGGGATCAGCGCCCGTTCCATCGGGGCCAACGTCAGTTCGCCCTTGAGATCCGCACACAGGTCCATACCGGCGGATCCCGTTGTCATATAAATCGGCAGCGGGACTTCCTGGGAGCTTGGGCGCACCCGTTTTATCTGAATTCGGATCTCTTCCACCGGCACCCTGTGCTGCACGACCCGACGACCGGAGACATTTAGTCACCCGGCTCTAGATTTTTATCTTGATGTCATCTTTAAAGTCACCCAGCAGAGATAACGCGATTCCCTGTGAGCCAAAAAGCATGGAGGCGAGATCAACGACCGCATCACGGGAGACAGCGCGAATCTCCCGGCATATCTCATCCGTGGCGATCGGCTTCCCGAAATAGATTTCATTACGTGCGATATGGCTCATCCATGAGTCCGTGGACTCGAGGCCAAGCATCATGCTGCCCACCAGTTGTCCCTGGGTCCGGCGAATTTCCTCGTCTTTGACATGACCGGCGGCGAGCTGCCTTAGTTCCTTGAGAATCAGCTCGACAACTTCTTCCACCCATTCTACGCTCGTGCCGGCATAGACACCGAGGTAGCCGATATCCTGATAGGACGATGAGAACGAATAGACCGAATAAGCCTTGCCGCGCTTTTCGCGGATCTCCTGAAACAACCGAGAACTCATGCCACCGCCAAGCAAGGTATTTAGGACATAGGCCGTGTAACGCTGCGGATGGGTTTGGTGCAATCCCGCTACTCCGAGACAAAGATGAGCCTGCTCAAGCGATTTGGTATGTTGGAAAATGCCGGCTCTGCATCGCCGGCGCGCCGGCGCCGTCCTGGGAGTTTGAACGGCCGTCGTGGGCGGAGTCGCGCACGGAACCCAGCCTTTCGTTGAGCGCCTGGACCAACTCCTGGTGGCGCAAGTGGCCCGCCGCCGCAACGACAACCCGCCTCGGCCCATATCGCGACTTGAAGAAATTTAAGAAATCCTGCCGTCGAAACGAGTTCACCGTTTCCGCACTGCCGCAAATGGGACGAGCCAGGGGATGATCCTTGAAGAAGTCAAGGCTGAAGAGATCGTGGATGTAATCGTCCGGCGTATCTTCCGCCTGGGAGATTTCCTGGAGGATGACAGACCGCTCGCGTTCGATCTCGTCGCCATCGAAAATAGAATGAAGAAAAATGTCGGTCAATAGATCGATCGCCAGCGGCAGATCTTCGTCGAGGATCTTGGCGTAGTAACAGGTGTGTTCTTTGGCCGTAAAGGCATTGAGAACGCCACCGATCGCATCCATCTCTTCAGCGATCGCGGCGGCGCTACGCCGCTCGGTGCCCTTGAAGAGCAGGTGCTCGATGAAGTGGGAGATCCCGTTCTCACGCGGCAATTCGTGCCGGGAACCGTTCTCAACCCATATTCCCAAACTTACCGATCGATGATCCGGCATCTCTTGGGAAACGACTCGGATCCCATTATCGAGGACGGCTTTAGCAAACATGGAAAGATCAGGACCTAGGTTCGAGGCGAATCATCCGAGCTGGCGCCGGACGGGCCATTTCCTGTTTCCTGAAGCGCCTCTTTTCGACTGAGCCGAATCTTGCCCTGCTTATCGATCTCCAGAACTTTCACCATGACCTCGTCGCCCTCTTTCAAAACGTCGCTGACCCGCCGAACCCGCTCGGGTGCGAGCTGTGAGATATGGACCAAGCCGTCGGTCCCAGGCAAAATTTCAACAAAGGCTCCAAAATCGACAATTTTTCTCACGGTCCCTTTATAGATCTTCCCGATTTCCGCCTCGGCGGCGATCCTTTGCACCATCTCGATGGCTTTTCTTGAAGCAGCCTCATCGCTGGACGCAATGGTGACTGTTCCGTCGTCTTCCACATCCATCTTAACGCCGGTGGCTTCAATGATACCGCGAATAACTTTACCACCGGGTCCGATGATTTCACGAATTTTTTCGGGTCTGACCTTCAGGGTGGTAATTCGCGGCGCATGACCTGAAACGCTCGCCCGGTGCGACCCCATGGTCTCGGTCATGATGCCGAGAATATGCAACCGCCCTTCCCGCGCCTGGTACAACGCCTGGCGCATGATATCGCGGTTCACACCGCTGATCTTAATATCCATCTGTAACGATGTGACGCCGGTTGGCGTACCGGCAACTTTGAAGTCCATGTCGCCGAGGTGATCTTCATCACCCAAAATATCCGATAGCACTCGCACATGTTCCCCTTCTTTGATCAGACCCATGGCGATGCCCGCCACGGGCGCGGACACCGGTACGCCGGCATCCATCAGAGAAAGTGATCCGCCGCAGACCGTGGCCATTGACGTAGAGCCATTGGACTCCAAAACTTCCGACACAATGCGGACCGTGTAAGGGAAACTCTCCTCGGGCGGCAATACCGGCAGTAACGCCCGTTCGGCGAGATTGCCATGGCCGATATCGCGGCGGCTCGGGCCACGAAGAAACTTGACCTCACCGACGCTGAACGGAGGAAAGTTATAATGCAGCATGAACTTTTTATAGTGTTCGCCGATCAATGCGTCGATCTTTTGTTCGTCCGATGCCGTCCCGAGTGTCGTCACGACCAGCGCCTGGGTCTCCCCGCGGGTAAACAGCGCCGACCCGTGAGTCCGCGGCAGAATTTCGACCTCACAGGTAATGGGGCGGATATCTTTTAACCCGCGTCCGTCGATGCGGCGCTCCCGCTGAATGACCAGGCCGCGGAAGCAATTCCGCTTGAGCTCGTCGAATGCCCCTTTAATGTCCTTTTCCTTTTGCGGAAATTCCGCCAGCATCTTTGCGACGACTTCGCCCTTGATTTCGCCTATTTGTTTATAGCGCTCCAATTTCTCTGGAATCTCGATGGCCTGTTGCAGCTTCGACAGTGCCAACTGCTCGACTTGCCGAACCATCGCCGTGTCCAGCTCTGCCAGTGGCACTTGACGCTTGGCCTTACCAACCTCCCGGCGGATCTCTTCCTGTAACTGCAGAAGCGGTTGGATAGCTTCATGGCCCGTGAATAAGGCTTCGAGAATTTCGTCTTCTGGAATCATTTTGGCGCCGCCCTCGACCATCACGATGGCATCGCGGCTGCCCGACAGAAAAATATCCATGTCGCTTTCCAGGAGTTGGCTTTGGGTGGGATTCATGACCCATCGGCCGTCGATCCGGCCTATCCGAACTCCCGCAAGGGGTCCGTTAAATGGAATATCCGAAACCTGGAGAGCCATCGAGGCTCCCAGCATCGCGACCATATCGGGATCGTTCTCACGGTCAGCCGACAAAACCGTCGCGATCACTTGGGTTTCACAGCGAAGCCCCTCCGAAAACAGCGGCCGGATGGAGCGGTCAATGAGCCGACAGGTGAGAATCTCTTTCTCCGATGGGCGGCCCTCGCGCTTAAAGAAACCACCGGGAATCTTTCCCGCGGCGAAAGTTTTCTCTTGATAATCAACCGTTAACGGGAAGAAATCAGTATCGGTCTTAAGCTCTTTGGCGGCCACTGCCGTTACCAACACCACGGTTTCACCGTAGCGGACCAATGCGGCGCCGTCAGCCTGTTTGGCGACTTTGCCGACTTCGATCGACAAAGGACGGCCGTGAAAATCTAATTCCACTTTCTTAATCATAGAAGGATCCTCTGAGAGGAGATGGGCTTAACGGAGGCGGTACAGGAGGGCAAATGGTCAGGAATGGCTATTTCCTTATTCCTAGCCGTTGGATCAGGCTCTGATACCTTTCGAAATCGCTTTTCTTAAGATAATCGAGAAGCCTCCTCCTCTGGCCTACTAGTTTCAGCAGGCCCCGACGGGAATGGTGATCCTTGACGTGAATCTTGAAGTGCCCGGTGAGGTGGTCGATACGCTGACTCAATAAGGCGACTTGCACTTCAGGAGAGCCGGTATCCGTCTGATGAACCCTGAACTGCTCGATAACTTCTTGCCTATGCGCTTGAGCAATTCCCATGTGATCTCCGCTCTTTCTCTCTCTTTCTTTCTTTTAAGTTGGACAAATTTCTATCATACTGACTCCGCCTTGTAAAGGTGCCTCGACAAGCCCATGTTAGATCATTTCGCCGGCAGCGGACAAACATGTCCGTGAAAGTTAGAGTCGTCAGGGTCAGTTTTCGTTTTCGTTGGTGATGACTTATGGTAATATTCCTTGTCATGGTACGGATGGTTTTCGGCGCCGTCTTTCTATCCGTTCTTTTGAGCGGCTCAGCCTCAGTTGTCGCCGCCGAATACTATCGCTGGGTGGATCAAAACGGTGTAGTTCATTTTACAGACAATTTGCATAACATCCCGGAAACACAGCGAGGTAACGCGGGGCGTATCCAGTCCATAGATCCCCCGAGGGTCCCACCGCCTCCAGCTCCAATCTCGCCGAGCAAGGCCTCGATCCCCTTCGAAAAGCAAGGACAGGTCGTCATCGTCGAGGCCACGTTGAATAAGAAAACCTCGGTTAAGTTTGTCGTCGACACCGGTGCAAGCTATACGATGATCTCAAGCGCCGTAGCCAAAGAGCTCGACATCGACACTGAGCAAAATCGTCGGACCGCCCCCTTTCAGACGGCCAATGGGATCATCCAAGCCCCCTTAGTGAGTCTCGACTCGATTACCGTCGGTGGCATGGAAATCCGCAATCTGACCGCTGCCGTGCATGATGTCCTCGCTGACTCAAGGGTTGCCGGCCTGTTGGGCCTCAACTTCCTGAGCAATTTTCGCATGGACATCGACACGCAAAAAGGCGTGCTCCATCTGGAGAAGAAGTAGCCGGGCGGGGCAGATTTATGAGCAGCCGCTCACCGCGCCGCAGTTCATACATTTGTAGCAGGCACCGCTCCGAATCATGATGGCGCCGCAGTCGGGACAGGGCGGGGCATCCTGCTGATAGAGACTCGTCACGCTGCTGATGCTGGTCACGGGCGCTCCGCCCCGAAGGGCCTGCGACGAAATCGAAATCACTTTTTTACCAGTGTTATTTTCTTTGTTGCTGGTGTCCTCGGGCTCTGGCCTTACGACACCGACCTCCTGCTGCGCATCCCCATCGAGAAACTTGATCGCCAACCAACGGAAGATGTAGTCCATAATCGACTTTGCCATCGGGATATCGGGATTTTTGGTAAAGCCGGACGGCTCGAAGCGCATATGACTGAACTTGTCCACCAGAACCCTCAGCGGCACCCCGTACTGAAGCGCCATGGAGATCGCCGTCGCAAATGAATCCATCAGGCCGGAAATGGTGGAACCTTCCTTGGACATGGTAATGAAAATCTCGCCGGGCTGACCGTCTTCATACATTCCGGCGGTGATGTAACCTTCATGGCCGGCGATATCGAACTTATGAGTGAACGATCTTCTTTCATCGGGGAGCTTCCGCCTAAGAGGCCGAGACTCTTTCCCCTCCGCCGCGGCTGCTTTCTTCTCCTCTTTGTCTTTAGAGGTGTTTAAGGGCTGCGTCCGTTTTGACCCGTCGCGGTAAATTGCCACCGCTTTAAGACCCAGCTTCCAGGACTCCATATACGCGTGCACGATCTCATCCACGCTAACATCGGTGGGCATATTGATGGTTTTAGAGATCGCACCGGAAATGAACGGCTGCACCGCGCCCATCATTTTGACATGGCCCATGTAGTGGATCGACCGGCTGCCATTGGCCGGCTTGAAGGCACAGTCGAAGACGGCCAGGTCTTCGTCCCGGATATGCGGCGCGCCTTCGATAGTCTCATGCTCGTCGATGTATTCGACGATCTCTTGAATCTGCTTGACATCATAACCAAGCCTTTTCAGCGCCCGCGGCACGGTATTGTTGACAATTTTCAACAGGCCGCCGCCAACGAGTTTCTTATATTTGATGAGCGCGATATCTGGCTCGACCCCGGTGGTATCGCAGTCCATCATGAAAGCGATGGTCCCGGTCGGAGCCAGCACGGAAATCTGCGAATTTTTTACTCCGTATTTTTCCGCCTCGTCGCAAGCCTGATCCCATGCCTCTCGGGCCGCGGTCAAAAGATCCAGCGGCACATGAGATGACGAGATTTTGTAAGCCTGGGAGCGGTGTTTGTTGAGCACCCGCAGCATGGGCTGACGATTGACCTCGAAGCTCGCGAAGGCTCCGGTGGCCGCCGCGTTCCGGGCCGACTGCAGATAGCCTTGCCCCGACATCAAAGCCGTGACCGCCCCTGCGTAGGCGCGACCTGCATCCGAGTCGTAGGGCAGCCCCAGAGACATGAGCAAAGCACCCAGGTTGGCGTAACCAAGCCCCAATTCGCGGAAGGCGTGGGCATTGGCGGTAATTTCCGCGGTCGGGTAAGAGGAATTGTCCACCAGCATGTCCTGCGCCAGGCTGATGATATCCACCGCGTGGCGGAAAGATTCCGTGTCAAACACGCCATCGTCTCGGAGGTACTTGAGCAGGTTCAGCGATGCCAGGTTACAGGCCGAGTTGTCCAGATGCATATATTCAGAGCACGGGTTTGAAGCATTGATACGAGCCGTATTGGCGCAGGTATGCCAATCGTTGATCGTTGTATCGTATTGCATTCCCGGATCACCGCAGAAGTAGGTGCTTTCAGCGACCATCCGCAGCAACTCCCGCGCCTTAAAGGTTTCGCATACCTCACCACTCTTCACATAACGAGTCTTCCATTCCCGGTCTTCCTGAACCGCTTGCATGAACTCATCCGATACCCGCACGGAGTTATTGGCATTCTGAAAAAAGACGCTGCCGTAGGCCGGGCCGTCTAAGCTGGAATCATAGCCAGCCTCGATGAGAGCCCAGGCCTTCTTCTCTTCCTCGACTTTGCACTTGATGAATTCTTCGATGTCCGGGTGATCCATGTTGAGCACCACCATTTTGGCGGCGCGCCGTGTTTTGCCTCCGGATTTGATCACGCCCGCCGAGGCATCGGCCGCCTTCATGAAGGACACCGGGCCCGAGGCGGTGCCGCCGCCCGCTAATTGTTCTCTAGCTGAACGAATCTTCGACAGATTGACTCCCGAACCGGAGCCACCCTTAAAGATAATCCCCTCTTTACGGTACCAATCCAGGATCGACTCCATGGTGTCGTCCACCGCGAGAATGAAACAGGCAGAGCACTGGGGTTTTGGTTCGATGCCGCAATTGAACCACACCGGGCTGTTGAAGCACGCCTTCTGATGCACCAGGATATGGGTGAGCTCGTCATGGAAGCTTTGCGCATCTTCTTCCGTGGCGAAATAGCCGTCCTTCCGTCCCCATCCCGTGATCGTATCGACCACCCGCCCAATCATCTGGCGCACGCTGTGTTCTCTCTGCGGGCTTCCCAGGGGGCCGCGAAAATACTTCGAAACCACGACGTTGGTCGCCATCAACGACCACGCCTTCGGAATCTCGACGTTGGCCTGTTCAAAGACGACCTTGCCCTTTTCGTTGGTAATGGAGGCAATACGTTGTTCCCACTCGATTTCATCGTAAGGATCTATCCCGGGACGGGTAAAATATCGCCCTATTTTGAGCCCCTTTTGGCTTCCATGGTCCCCTCTGGAGACACTAAATTCCGTCACTTGTGACATCGTGCTTGCCATCGCGCCTACCCCCTTCTACTCTCCGGATTGTCAATATATGGTGTGAATCACGCCGGAACGTACTAGATTTTGTATTGGTAAAGCTTTTTAAAAACTTTGTCAAGAAAATTTTTCCTTCCGACAATCATTTTATCTTTTTATCCGCTTTTAGTTAGACCCGCATCCTTGGATTATGAATTTATCTAGAGTCTCGGCAGCGCGTGTGCTACTTTCTTTTCCGGTTATTTAGCATGGCGAAGCACGACCAGCAGATAGAACGGCTCGGGCAGGTGCTCGACAAGTCTCTCAAGCGCATGGAGATATCTACCCGGTTGGACGAGTATGGTGTCTGGCCAATCTGGAACGACATCGTCGGGACGACGATCGCCCGAAATGCGCAACCAGAAAAAATCCGCAATGGCACTCTATTCGTCAAAGTAACGAGCTCGGTTTGGATGCAGCAACTTCAATATATGAAGGAAATGATTGCCGAGAAACTCAATCAACGACTGAAGACAGATGTCGTGAGAAACATTTTTTTCGTTGTTGGGCGAATCAATGCTCAAAGGATCGAGATGGAGTCACAGTCACCCGCACCGCCTTCCGTTGCGGGACCGGATTCCCGACCCAACGAAGATTTTCTCGAATCAATAGGGGATCCCGAGATTCGCCAGGCCTTTAAGCGTTTACTGAGAGGCTATTCCAGGCGGCAGCGAAAAGACTAACACAAGGGAGCCCTTCCCGCCAACATAGTTTCGACTTCCGCCGTGTACTGTTTTCCTTGCTGATAGACAATGAGCGGCGAGAGTACCTCGATTCCGCTTCTGCCACCCTTCACCCCTTCCGTCAGAACCAGAGCGGCCTTCGCATCGGCAAAGGAATGGACCATGCGCAGGCGCTTGGGCTCAAGATTCGCGTCGCGCATGGATTGCAGCACGTCGACGATGCGCAGGGCAGGATAAACCAATGCTATTCGTCCTTTAATCGGCAACAAATAAGCCCCGGCGCGCAAAAAATCGGCAAGCCCCGCGGCGATTTCGTGCCGGGCTATTTTCCTTTCAGCGTTTGGGCTTATCCGACCGCTGGTCGTTCGTCGGTACGGCGGATTACAAACCACCGCAGCAAAACTTTCAGGGCTGAAAGCTTTCTGGATATGGGTGACATCGGCTTGAGCGATCGTTACCCTTTTCTGAAACTCGTTCAGCCGGACATTTCTGCTGGCCCGATCAATCATGCTTGGCTGGGTTTCCACACCCGTAATCGACAGCGACGAATGGAGATACGCTAGAATCAAAGCAATCACGCCGTTACCCGTGCCAAGATCGATGATCTTCTCGCCGTTCCGGCAAGTCATAAAATGGGCCAGAAGCAGCGCGTCGAGAGAAAAGCGGTAGCCACTCTGGCCTTGAAAAAGTTTGAGCTTGCCTTCAAACAGCGTGTCTAATGTTTCATCCTCCCTTTTTAGGCTTTTGGCCCCAGCCCAAACTGGCACACGCTTATCTGAAATCATTGATATCCCTTTTGGGTTTTTTCCGTTCGAGTCTTCACTCATCGCTTTTAATTGGTTAATTTATGAATTTGCTTGAAAACCAGTGAAGTTTTCTATAATAGCCTGACTCAAGTATTACGGCCGCCACAACCAAAAAATGCTTTCCCTACTCGCTCGGATTGGACGGTTTACCTTGCAGCAACTCGCAGGGATGGGCCGAATGTTCCTGTTTCTCTTTTCCGCCTTCGCCTGGAGCTTTCGCCCCCCCGCGCGAATTCGTTTGATCATCTATCATGTCAGAAGCATTGGGGTTGACTCGCTATCGGTGGTGCTTCTTTCCGGCGTATTTACCGGCATGGTTATGGGGCTTCAGGGTTACTATAGCCTAAGGAAGTTCAACGCCGAAAGCTTTCTCGGCTCCGCTGTTGCGCTGGGCTTGTTGAGGGAGCTCGGTCCCGTGCTTTCAGCTTTCATGGTTACCGGCCGAACCGGCTCAGCGATGGCGGCCGAGATCGGCAGTATGAAGGTTACCGAGCAAATCGATGCACTCTACTCGATGGCGATTAATCCGATCCAATATCTGGTCTCTCCCCGCATCATCGCCGGCCTGATCTCGATGCCGCTGCTGACCGCGATCTTTGACGTGGTCGGCATCTACGGCGCTTACCTGATCGGCGTCGGACTGCTGGGTGTCAGCTCAGGCAGCTATTTTGCCGGAATGGAGAGCAGCGTCGTTTTCCACGACGTCTGGAGCGGTCTCTTAAAATCGGTAAGCTTCGGTCTGATTATCACTTGGATTTGCTGCTACAAGGGATTTAATGCTCCGCCGATGGCTACCGGCGTCGGTCAGGCAACGACTGAATCGGTCGTCTTGTGCTTCGTTTTGATCCTAGTCTGGGACTATTTCATGACTTCGATCATGCTCTAAAGCTTTTTCAGCAACCTGCTAGCTGATGATTAAAGTCGTTGACCTGCACAAGACCTTCGGTGACCAAGCGGTCCTCAAAGGTATCAACCTGGAGCTCGAAACCGGCAAGGTGACGACGATCATCGGTGGTAGTGGTTCCGGGAAGACGGTGCTGTTAAAGCATCTCAACGCCCTCCTTCTCCCGGATCGCGGCAGCGTGCGGGTAGACGGAAAAGACATTACGAAGTTGGGCGAGCGCGATCTCAACGAAGTGCGACAGAAGTTTGGCGTCCTCTTTCAAGGCGCCGCCCTGCTCGACTCCATGACCCTCTACGACAACGTCGCTTTCCCTTTGCGCGAGAAAACCAAGATGTCGGAGAGCGACATCCAAAAGAGAGTCGAGGAGCGACTAGCCCAGGTCGGACTTGCGGGTATGGGCTACAAATATCCAGCCGAGGTTAGCGGCGGTATGAAAAAACGCGCCGGACTAGCCCGCGCCTTAGCCATGGAACCCGAGATTGTGTTATTCGATGAGCCCACCACCGGGTTGGATCCTTTGTTGGGTAAGAGCATTCACCGACTCATCGGTAAAATGCATGCCACATTCGGATTCACCGGAGTCATTGTGAGTCATGATATTCCGGAAGTGTTCAAGATCTCGGACCGGGTTGCTATGTTGGCGAATGGAGTGATCGCGGAGGCGGGTTCGACGCAAGAATTCGTGGCGTCGAAAAATCCGGTGGTCCGGCAGTTCTTGCAAGGAGATCCCGAAGGTCCACTCACGGTTCTATAGGAGATTGATCAGTGACCCAGACGCGCACGGAGATAATTGTCGGCTTGTTTGTTCTGCTGGGAATGGCTTGCCTCGGCTATCTAGCCATCAAACTCGGCAAGCTGGAAGTCTTAGGAAGTAGCGGCCACATCGTTTATGCGGATTTCTCGTCCGTAGCCGGACTCAAGATCGGAGACTCAGTGGAAATTGCCGGGGTGAAAATCGGGCGTGTGGAGGCGATGGGGCTGGCGGATGATCGCGCCCGGCTCCAGCTGCGCATTCAGGACGATGTCAAGCTTCAGGAGGACGCCATCGCATCGGTAAGAGCCCGCGGGTTGATCGGTGACAAGTTTATCCTGATCACGCCGGGGGCATCCGACAAGATCATTCCAACGGGCGGTAGGATCCGCGAAACCGAATCACCGCCGGATATTGCGGACTTGATCGGCAAGATCGTCGGCGGAGACTTGACCTCAAAGAGTGAAAAAAAAGAGGAGAGCCAAAAATAGTTTGGCGCTCCCAGTCAACCGTCACAACTCCACTTGACTCTGCAAGCTCTTCCGCAGTATCGAAAGCTTGAAAGCGGATACGAAAGGAAGGTCCCATGGCGACCTGGATTGACTGGCACTCTCATCACACCGCCCCCGAAGTTGTGGAAACGTTTGCCGCGTTTACCGGCAAACGGCCGAAGATCGACGACTACGATTCCACCAACTTTGCCAAACGGGTACAGGAGATGGACGAGGTCGGTATCGACCTCCAACTGATCTGCCAGGGGGCCGGCCTCTACGCGGACCAGCTCCCAGCGGACCAGGCGTTGAGCGTGGCTCGGCAATCGAACGCGATGCTCGCGGAACGCATCGCTTCGTACCGTAACCGGCTCATGGGAGTCAGCGCCCTCTCGCTAAAAAACATCGATGCCTCCGTTGAGGAATTGGAGCGCACTTCGGCGCAAGGCTTTCGCGCCGCTTTGCTGTATCCCACCGTGGACGGCGAAATGGTTGTAGATCTCCCGGAGATGAATCCGATCTATAGCAAACTATCCGAATTGGGTTGGCCGATATTTCTCCATGGCGCTGGCTTAGCCAAGAGCCCCACCCTTAAGCGGCTCGAAGATGGCGGGGCTGGCGTCGCCTACGCCGTGCTATCGGACGCCGAAGTATCGGAGTGCGCCCTGCGCATGATCGCCAGCGGCGTTTTTGATCGTTATCCCAATTTGAGAATTGTCATTCGTAGCTCCGGCGGCGGTCTCCCGCTACTATTGCATCGCTTTTTTTGGAAACACAAAGGACCGAAGGGTGAGCGGCGCTACTCGGAAATTTTCCTCGAGCACTTCTTGATCGATTGTGCCAGTTCCGATGCCCGAACTCTCTCGTTTTTGATCGACACCATGGGCGAAGAACACATCGTTTTCGGCTCTGACTATTGCGGCGGCCTCGGCCCCCTGAAGAAAGCCTTTAATGGCGTATCCGGCTTGGCGGATCCGGAACGTTTCAAACGCCTCACGGACAAGAATTCGCGCGAGCTAATCCACATTTAGTCGTTCGAGGTTCAAGGTTCCGGGTTCAACCTGAGAACTCGGTTTCCGACCTTGAACTTTGAACCTGGAACTTTGAACTTTCTATGGCTTCCCAATACGACCTCACGATTATCGGCGGCGGCATCGTTGGTTTAGCAACGGCTCTAAGAATCCTCGAAGCCTACCCCCGCACGAAACTATTGATCCTCGAAAAGGAACCCCAACTTGCCCGCCACCAAACCGGCAACAACAGCGGAGTTATTCACTCCGGACTCTATTACCGCCCCGGCTCCCTGAAAGCGCGCAGCTGCGTCACCGGGCGCAAAGCGTTGATTGAATTCTGCAACGAACATTCTGTACCCTATGAATTGTGCGGCAAGGTGGTCGTGGCAACGAGCCAGGAAGAGTTGGCACGTCTTGATGAGCTTCATCGGAGAGGCGTGGCCAATGGGCTGCAAGGCTTGGAAATAATCGGAAAGGAGCGGCTCAAAGAGCTTGAACCCCATGCCACCGGGATCAAAGGGCTCCGTGTTCCTGAAACCGGTATAATCGACTATAAGAAAGTCGCCGAGGCCTACGCTAACCAGGTGCGGGCGACGGGCGGTGATATTCGTCTGTCGCAAAGGGTTCTTGGGATTCTCGAAGGTGGCCGAGAAATCGTTTTACAAACCTCTGGCGGCGACTATCGGACGAGCTACCTGATCAACTGTTGCGGCCTTCACTCCGATGTCGTCGCTAAGATGATGAAAACTCATGACGCTGCTGGAAACGGCGACGAGCACAGAATCATTCCGTTTCGCGGGGAGTATTATAAGATCGCGCCCGAAAGACAGTTTCTGGTTCGCAATCTGATTTACCCAGTGCCGGACCCGACTTTCCCATTCTTGGGAGTTCACTTCACCCGTATGGCGAAGGGCGGAGTCGAAGCCGGACCCAACGCGGTCCTCGCCCTCGCGCGCGAAGGCTACCATCATACCGATGTCAATCTCGGAGATCTGTGGAAGACCGCTTCCTTCAAGGGCTTCTGGGCGATGGCGGGGAAATATTGGCAAACCGGATTCGGCGAGCTTTACCGCTCCCTCAACAAGCCGGCTTTTGTCCGCGCCCTGCAAAAACTTGTGCCGGAAATCCGCGAAAGCGACCTTGTCCCAGGAGGCGCCGGCGTCCGTGCCCAGGCGGTGTCAGCCAGCGGCGCGTTGGTGGACGATTTTGTTATCAAAGAAGGCCGCAATGCCATTCACGTGCTCAACGCTCCGTCTCCCGGTGCGACTGCGTCCTTGTCCATTGGCCTGGCGATCACCCAGATGGCAGCAAAGAATTTTGACTTGAAAAATTGATCACGATTCTAAGCCCAGAGAGACAATCTTGATTTCCCCTGCCCGTCAAATATCGTGATGCACAACTAGAACGGAGGTCGATACTGAATGATTATTGAATACAAAGGGAAAAGACCAAAGATCTCTGCCACGGCTTTCATTGCACCCACCGCTGTTTTGATCGGCGACGTTACCATCGGCGACGAAGCAAGCATCTGGTGGGGAGCGGTTTTGAGATCAGATCAAAATGCCAATCCGATCGTCGTGGGTGACCGCACGAGCGTACAGGACAATTGCGTGATTCACTCCGGCGAAGCCCCAACGATTATTGAAGCGGATTGCACGATCGGCCACGCTGCGATCATGGAGGGTCCGCTGGTCAAACGCGGCGCGATTATTGGAATGAATGTGACTCTCCTAGAGAACGTCGAGATCGGCGAAGAGGCTCTTATCGCCGCTGGCAGCGTCGTCGTTCCCC
Source organism: uncultured delta proteobacterium (assembly GCA_963737905.1). Classification (GTDB taxonomy): domain Bacteria; phylum Desulfobacterota; class Binatia; order UBA9968; family UBA9968; genus DAIRFP01. The sequence goes on from CAVTUQ010000025.1 coordinate 139,614, forward strand.
ACACCAAGATTCCACCCCGTGTTCTCGCCGCAGGGAGCCCGGCTAAAGTGAAAAAAGAGCTCACCGGCGAGGCCCTAAACTGGATCAAAATGGGGTCGTCGACCTATGTAAACCTATGCCGAAGTTATCTCGCCGGCGATTACAAAGTTATTGCCTGACTATCCCGGGGAACCATTTCCTGAAAACAGCCACGTCAACAATTAAGACAAGGCGTTGACAAATAACGACAGAAGCGATACTGGTCAGACCAGCAGACAGCTAGACCTAAATGCTCCACGCTATTAAGAAGACTCGCATTCACGAGGAAGTGGTGACCCAGATTCATGATCTCATCAGAGAGGGTCGACTCAAGGCCGGCGATCAGCTGCCCTCCGAGAGAGAACTTTCGGAGACATTCAAGGTGAGTCGGACTTCCGTGCGCGAAGCTCTCCGGGCACTGGAAACCAAAGGACTTATTATCAGCCGGACGGGAATGGGAAATTTTGTCGCCGACTTGCCTATCGAATCTTTAATCGCGCCCCTGGCCAAACTGCTCATCGAAGAAAAGACTGCCCTAGCCGACATTTTTGAACTTCGTAAGCTCATTGAACCGCACATCGCAGCATTGGCGGCGGAGCGCGCAACCATGAAAGACATTGAGAGAATGAAAAACATCCTGGAAAAGCAGAGTGAAGCGGTCATTCGAGGGGAAACCGGAGTGGAGGCCGATGCTCAGCTGCATTTTGCTATCGGACAGGCAACTCAAAATCAAGCCCTCGAGAAACTTGTCTCCGGCTTGATGGAGATATTAAGCCATAGCCGCGAGGAGTCCCTCCAAACACTCGATCGCAGGAAGGCATCTATAGAATCCCACCGAAAAATTCTCGCTGCCATTGAACAGCACAACGGGACAAAAGCCCAAGAAGCGATGTTCCACCACATCGAACAGGTCGAAGAAAATGTGCTTTCATCGAGGAAACCACCTACCAATAACAACCATAACCGTTTAGAAGAGAGGAGTGTTTCATGATCAAACGCGTAGAGGTCAACTATCGAGGTATATTTCAGAAGAACCTGGGAAAGAAGATCGGCAGCGACATTGTTATGATCGCGAGCCGAATGGGGCAGAGGGCATTCTCCAACGGTCGTTACAGTGACTCGCCGGAGAGAAACGGGATTCCCTGTAAGTACTTCGCCTTCGTTTCTCCGGATCTTTCAGAGGAGGAACTGGAAGCAGAATGCGGCGCCAAGCTGGAGATCGACGACGCCAACATCTCCGTCGTGCTCGACGATACGATGTGCAAGGGCGTCGAACCCTGGGGTTGGCACGGCGTGCGGCCGATCAATGAGAGGGTGGTCAAGGACGGCTGTCTGCTCGTGGTCTCCAACAAAAAGCCGGAAGAGCTGCTAAAATTCATCGGCAAAAAACCTTACAATTACCGGCTGGCGATCCTTAGCGGGGACGCCAGTCTCGCGGGTCTGTGGGTCAATAAGGACGACTTGACCCACGAGCGGATCTTGGGCGGAATTGCCGCTGTCGATCCGGCAGTGATCAGCATCGAAGCCGTAGAATCCTACCTTTTGGAAAAGACCAAACAAAAACATCGTGCAGAGGCGGCGCGGGCGGCTTACGAGTCGCTCAGGCAGGAGGCCAAACCTCCACGGGTGAAGACGGTCACGCCGAACGACGGAATCGTGTGGACGCATGAGATACCCGTGCTGCCCAAGTGGTTCGAGATGCAAGAGGGCGCCGCGGTTCCGGCGGTCAAGCGTGGATTCGAAATCGGCCCGCGGGGACAATCGAGAAATGCCATGTTCAAGCGCGGCACCACCAAGACCCAAAGGCCTGCGGTCCGATTCGATCTCTGCACCAAGTGCACGCTTTGCTGGGTTGAGTGTCCGGATGAATGCTTCGATCCGACCAGCGACGGCTACTACGACATCGAGTACCAGTACTGCGTTGGTTGCGGCAAATGCGCCGAGATCTGTCCGGTGAAAGAGTGCATCGTGATGGTGGATGAGCTGCAATTCGAGGACGACCACAGTCCGTGGGAGCATTGGAAGAAAGATTCCAAAGAATACATTCAATGGGTCGAGGGGAAAAAGGGCAAAGACCGGGTTTCCTATCCCGTCGTAACCGGCAAGGGCATCACCGTGACCCAGGGAGTAGTGATGCCTGAGGGAAAGATCGTACCCGTCAGAAAGACGGAGGAGGTTGAAGTATGAGTGTCGCAGTCGCACAAACAAAATCAGATCAATCAGGTGTCTACGAGCGTGAAGACCTTCTGAACGGTTGCCAGGCCGTCGCGCATGGCGTGCGCCTGGCGGACGTGGACGTGATCGCCGCTTATCCGATCCGTCCTTATACCGAGGTGATGGACGCGCTCTCTAAACTGATCGCCGACGGTCAATTCGACGCCGAGTACATCATCGCGGACAGCGAGCACTCGCAGTTCGAGATCGTCAAGCACGCCAGTTCCGTAAACGCGCGCGCCTTCGGCGGATCGAGCGGCACAGGTTGGATGTACGGTATGGAAGCGCTGGTCGTTACGGCGACCGACCGTCTCCCGCCTCTTTTCGTAGTGGGCAATCGCGCGCTTGACGATCCGGGCGCTTTCGGCGTCGAGCACAACGACGCAATGGCGGTCCGGGACATGGGCTGGCTTCTCTGCTGGGTGACCACCCCGCAGGAAGCGCTGGAGCACGTGCTGATCGGCTACCGTATCGCCGAAGACAAGAAAGTCAGGATGCCGATGGGATTGGCAATGGACGGCGCCTTTCTCACCCACTCGCAGCACATGGTCAAGATCCCATCGCCGGAAGCGGCGAAGAGATTTCTCCCGCAGTACGACCTCGCCGAGCGGCGCCTCCATCCCGACAATCCGATCTCCATCGCGCCGCAGGTCAACGAGGATTGGGTTATGGAGCTCAGACGCCAGAACTGGGAGGCCGCCAAACGGGCGCGCAGCGTGATCAAGGAAGCCTATAAAGAATTCAACGACATCTTCGGCGATCGCTACGCTGCGCCCTACTATTTCGACGAGTTCATGACCGACGACGCGGAAGTGGTCCTGATCGGCATCGGCACGGTGGCGGCGCCGGCACGCACAGCGGTGCGCCGCATGCGCGAGAAGGGACAAAAAGTAGGTTACGTGAACCTGCGCTGGTTCCGGCCTTTCCCGACAGTTGAGCTGCGGGAGTGCTTGAGCCGCTTCAAAGCGGTCGGCGTGGTCGATAGGGATTTCGCCCATGGTTCGCCGGACAACGGCGGCATCCTGATGCAAGAGGTCCGTTCTTGCCTCTACCCGGCCAAGAATCGGCCGGCGATCGTCAATTTCATGGGCGGCCTGGGCGGGCGCGATCTCTCCATCGCAGACGCGCAGAAGATGTACGATATAACGCAACAGGCGGCCAAGAAGGATTCGATGGACGAATTCGTAACGTGGATCGGTCTCAGGGAGTAAAATAGGAGGGAAGGATTATGTCAACTGCACCACAAATCGATTACGAGAAGATCAAAGGCGTTCACAAAATTCCGCTGGAAGAGCTTTACACCTCCGGCCACCGCACCTGTCAGGGATGCGAGTCCGCGACGACGATGCGCGGCTTTATCAAGGTGGCGGGTTCGCGCACGGTCGTCACGGGAGCGACCGGCTGCATGTATGTAGCCAACACCTCGTACCTGACCACGCCCTGGATCGTGCCCTGGATGCACACCCAGCTCGGCGCCGGTGGCTCGTCCGCCGTGGGCATGGCCGCGGGGCTGCGCGCGCTCAAGCGCAAGGGGAAGATCAAAGACGAGAAGATCAATGTCATCAACTTCTCCGGCGATCTCGGCGCCGGCGATATGGGAATCGGCGGCATCTCCGGCGCCCTGCAAAGCGATTACGACTTGCTGATCATCATGTACGACAACGAATCGGCCGCGAATACCGATATTCAAGCGACGGGTTTGACCACCTATGGGGCGCAGACGACGTTCACGCCTCCAGGCACCAAGCACTCCATCATGCAGCGGCGCTGGAAGAAAAATGTTGCCGGCATGCTGGCCGTCGGCCATCCGACCTGCCGCTACGTGGCCACCGCCTGCGCCACCTTTCCGCCCACGGACTATTTGAACAAGGTCCAAAAGGCGCTCGCTATCGGCGGCCCGACCTTCATCCACACCTACGATCCCTGTCCCAAAGGTTGGGACTATCACCCTCGCTTCTCAAACGAGCTTGGCGAGTTGGGAATCAAATGCGGCATCTATCCGCTCTACGAAATAGTCGACGGGAACATCATTTACACCTGGGACGCGCGCAAGACGGGCAAGGGACGAATTCCGGTGAAAGAATTCCTCACCAAACAGGGCCGCTTCGATCACCTTCAAGAAGAGCACTTCACCCATATCCAGAAGATGGTGGACGAGATGTGGGAGGAATGGGAGTTTCCCGGTGTCGCGCCGATAAAGGGCACCTTGAAGGCCAGAATTTAAACGCCACGTTCCCCTGCCAAAAGGCCCCAAAAATGGGGCCTTTTTTTTGCCGCGAAGAAGAGGTCTATTCGCAGCGACTTGTAACTTGGCCGTCGTTCCAAGTAAAAGGCAACTATCAGCATTCCGCGCCGAGAGAAGGTCGCATGGCAACGTAATGATTCGGCTGTCATCCGGCCGCGCCTCGCCAGCTGACCTTTTACAGTTTATTCGCTGCCCGCCTGATTGTTTTTTCTATTACGATCCAATAGCCTACCGGTCATGGGTGCAGTGACCTTCCCCAAAGCAGCGCAACACTCTCAGCGAAGCAGAGCCTCCATTGCTTTTCTCAGTGCGTCAGTTCTGTTGACCGCGCTGGTATTTCTCTCGTCTTCCGCCCATTCCTCTTGCCGTGACCCCGAGGTAGCGCAGGGCTTTGGATCTCTTGCCTACGCGGCGAATGTCGATGCGACAATTCAATATTTCGGTCACAATTTTTTTCTCATCACCACCAGCAAGGGAACCCGCATCGTCACCGACCCATTGGGGCCGGGATGGTATCCAAACCCGAACGTGGTCGGGGACGTGGTCACCGTCGGGAAAGAGATGTTCAATCACAATGCGGTCCAGATCGTCCGGGGCAATCCGCTGATTCTCCGCGGGCTCAAGGACTATGGCGCCAACTGGAACACCGTTAGCATGAGTTTCAAAGATACTTTCATCTATAACGTCCCGATTCATCAAAACGCCGAATTCACCGAGGGCATTCATGGCTCTGCATTCGTTTTCGATCTCGGACCGTTGTGCATCGCCCACTTGGGCGACTTGAGCCAAAAGCTGAACGAGCAACAGATCAAAGCGTTTGGCAAGGTGGACGTTGCCCTCACACCCATCGGGGGAGGTCGCACGATGGGGCCGGACTTGGCGCGGGAAGTCCTGGCGCAGCTCAAGCCCAAGATTGCAATTCCCATGCATCACCGCGACAACCCTTATCTGGTCAGACAGTTCACAGCAGGTCTCAAGACAGAGATCATGAAGACCGACACACTAGGGGTGAGCAAAGGCGCTCTCCCGTCCTCGTTGGAGATCAGAGTTCTTCAGCCTCGCGGTGCGATGCGTTACGAGTGACGGCGTTAATCCCGCGGGAAGGGACGAGCCCCTCGTCACCTCATCATCGAAGAGGATGAATCCGAGCCCGCTTTCGGGGGACAGCGGAACAGAGTCCTCCACTTCAAACGATTCCTGCGCCGCGTTATAATCGAAGCGGCTTTGGCAATCATGAAAAAGCTTCTCGTCTGCCAGCATGTCCCGCATGAAATTCTTGGCACTCTAGATCCGTTATTGAAAAGCGCGGGATTTCGCATACGGTACGTGAATTTTGGCCGCTATCCCGACGCGGGACCCAGCTTGGACGGTTATCACGGGTTGGTCGTTCTGGGCGGGCCCATGAGCGTGAACGATACGCATCGACTGTCCCATCTGATCACGGAAATGAAGTTGATCGAAATAGCGATGCGCAGGAATCTTCCCGTGTTAGGGATTTGCCTCGGCGCTCAATTGATCGCGAAAACACTGGGCGCCGCCGTTTACCCAAACAAGGAAAAGGAAATCGGTTGGCACGACGTTTCTCCGACGGCCGAGGCGGAAAGCGATCCGCTACTCGCTGAATTCCAAAGAACGGAGAAAATTTTTCACTGGCACGGCGATACATTCGACATTCCCAAGAGCACCATTCACCTCGCCTTCTCTGCCCTGTGCGTCAATCAGGCTTTTCGCTATGGCGCCAATGTTTATGGTTTTCAGTTTCACCTCGAAGTCAACGAGCCGATGATTCATCGGTGGCTTCGGGTCGCCGAAAACAAAAAAGAAATCACCGCCCTCGGCGGGAAAATTGATCCCGAGCGCATCGATCTGGAAACACCGGACAACATGAGGAGACTCCAATCGCTGAGTGAACGCGTTTTCGGTGAATTCATCCAGCTGTTCGACATCCAAAAGAAAATCGTCAGACTTCCTTCACTCTAAGGCGCGCAAAACCGACATGGGGGGCGGCCCGATTTGTGGCCTACGCAAAGTCGCCGACCCCTTGAGGTCATGCTTGGCACGAAGGACAATAGAAGGCGCTGCGATTACCGATCGGAACTCTTTTAATCCGGGTTCGGCAAAAGCGGCACTTTTCTCCGCCGCGATCGTAAACCCTGAGGTGGTTCTGAAACTCGCCAAACTTGTCGTCGGCATCGCGATAGTCCGAAAACGACGTCCCGCACCAGCGGATCGCCTCATTTAAGACCTCTGGAATCGCTGCCGCAATCTCATCCACCTTTGATCGTTTGAGCTTCCAAGAGCGAGTCGTCGGTCGAACACCGACACGGGCGAGAATCTCGTTCGCATAGATATTGCCGATGCCCGCCACGATCTGCTGGTCGAGGAGAAGGTCCCGGATGCGGCGCTCTGAACGCTTGGTGAACGAGTGCAGATAGGAGCCGGCGAATCGTGGATCAAACGGATCGAGCCCAAGATATTTCAATTGCGGCAAATCGTGAAGCCTGTCTACCGCGACCACCAGAGATAAACCAAAGCGCCGGGGATCGTGGTAACGCAGTTCCTGCCTGCTATCGAGACTGACGAGGATGTGATCATGCTTTTGTCTCGGTGTCTTTGGATCGACATGAACGAGCTTCCCCGACATCCCCAGATGAACCATCCAGACGATGTTAGCGCTGAGCGAAATCAAGATGTATTTCGCTATGCGTTCAACCCGTAGGATGGTTTTACCTTCCAAGGACTGAGCAAATTTCCGATCCACGAGGCAACGTAGGCGCCGCTCCATCACATGGACGCCCAGGATACGCCGCCCCGCCAGGTGGAGCTGCAGCCCACGGCAGATGGTCTCGATTTCAGGTAACTCGGGCATAGGATTCCGGAAATTATTTATCAGCCGCTAACAACGGGGACGCTTGCAAAGCCTCGGTCAAGGCAAGAAACTCTTCGGTCTTTAGGGTCTCTCCCCGGCGCATGGGATCAACTCCTGTGAGGCGGAGGAGGCCTTCGATTTCGTTTCGATCTCGCTGTAACCCATTCGCCAGCGCGTTACCCAAGGTCTTGCGCCGCTGGCCGAAAGCTGAACGGACAACCCCCCGCAGCAAAGGAAGCTCCTTTACAGGAACCAGCGGCTCTTGATAAAGATCGATCTTTAGCACGGTCGATCTCACTTTGGGTTTGGGGAAGAATGCCTCCGGGGAGACGGTTATCTTTTCGACGATGCGTCCATGCACCTGGCACCAAACGGATAGTGTCCCGTACGCTTTCGTGCCCGGAACGCTGGCCATTCTATCGGCCACTTCTTTCTGCACCATTAAAACCAAAGACGAAAAATGTTCTCGCCAATCGAACAAACGAAACAAAACAGGTGTGGAGATGTTGTAGGGTAAATTGCCCACCAATTTAACTTTATGTGGCGGCAGAAAATCCTCCGGTGACACATTGAGAATGTCATCGTGGATCAGTTGAAAAGCCGGGTGGGAGCCTAAGGAACTACCCTTCAAACGATTGACCAAGGCAGAATCGATTTCGACGGCCCACACCCTCTTTGCCGTGTTGACTAACCGGCGGGTCAAAAAACCCAACCCCGGCCCGATCTCGACGACCTCATCCTGGGGAGTAAGGTCGAGGAGTTGAACAATGGACGCGATGATGTTTTCGTGAATAAGAAAGTTTTGGCCCAGCTGTTTTCTGGGCTTAAATTCAGATTCCCTCAGCGTAGCACGCACTTCTTCATAGAGGGTCGTCATTTTGTGTCAACCCTACCATTCACAAATTCCGGACTTTTGCTTATAACGTAAGAGCGGCGTCGGCGTTGAGACAGAAATCGTCTCGGCGTCCGCGTTTGAGCCAGTGATAACCGGTCAAGGCGATCATCGCGCCATTGTCCGTGCAAAACTTGGGCGAAGGAAAGTAAACTTTTAACCCTTCCGCATCCGCCCTCTCCGTCATCTTCTCCCGCAATCGACTATTCGCGGCGACTCCGCCGGCAAGCACGATGCGGCTCACGCGGCAGGCGACGGCCGCTTTCACCGTAGGCTGGACGAGCATATCGACGACGGCTTCTTGAAAACTCGCGGCGATATCTGCTAGGTGATTTTGCCACGGTTCTCTGCTCTGGGACTTTAGATACTGCCACACGGAAGTCTTGATACCGCTAAAACTGAACTGGTAAGAACCTTTCTTGATCTGGGCGCGCGGAAAGCGGACCGCCTTGGGATTGCCGCGTTTAGCGAGATCGTCGATGATTCGTCCCCCCGGATACCCCAACCCCATCATCTTGGCAACTTTGTCATAAGCCTCACCCGCCGCATCGTCGCGGGTGCCACCGAGGTGGATATACTCACCGATATCCTTAACGCAGTAGAGGAGTGTATGTCCGCCGGAAGCGAGCAACGCAATATACGGAAACCCAACTTCATGTTCCAGTTGAATCGCTAGCAAATGGGCCTCCAGATGGTTAACGCCGACATAAGGGATGTTCCAGCGGAACGAAATGCCTTTTATCATCGACAATCCCACCAGCAACGACCCGACAAGCCCCGGGCCATAAGTCACCGCCATACCATCAAGATCATGGAGCGTGACGCCGGCTTTCTCTAAGGCTCCATCGACGATCGGGAGAATGTTTTGGACATGCTGGCGCGATGCCAACTCCGGGACCACCCCGCCGTAGGGACTGTGAACCTGGTCTTGAGACGAAACGACATTCGCTAAAACCGTGTTCCCATCGCGCACCACCGCAGCTGCCGTATCGTCACAGGACGTTTCAACGCCTAGGGTCAACATACTTGTAAATCCTCAGTGAGAAATTGCCTGACTCTGCCCTTGGAGCCGCGCTAGAGCATCGTTGGCAGTACGGTTACCTGAATTCAGGCGCAATGCTTGGGCATAGCTGGCTTCCGCCTTGTCGACCATCCCGAGAGCGCGAAAATTTTCACCGCGAAGGGCGTGCACTTCGGCGAGCCAGAAGGGTTCTGCGTTGAGACGAGATTCGGCCACCTCAAGAAAACTCAGAGATTCTTTGTAACGTCCAAGACGGTAATGTGTTTTGGCCAAATAAAAGTAACCGTAGGGATTCGTCGAATCGATAACGATGGTCTTTTCCAAGCGAGACAGAGCTTTCGAAGCATCCCCCGCTTCGAGGAGTTTCTTACCCTCCTCTGTAAGCCGAAGCGACGCAGCGCGTTGCGGAGAGGTTCCCGGAGTGATTTTGGAGAGCAACGAGCTGTCATCCGGCAACGGAGCGGTAGTGGACTCCGGGGTAACAAGCGAAGGTTTAGCCGTCTCCTTCGCGGCTGGGGGGGGGATAGCGATCGCGGGGGGGATCGGGCTTCTGCTTTTTAGGTCCTGTTCCCTGATCTTTGATTCCTGAGGCAAAGGTTTTCTCGGCAGTTCCTCCACTGGCGACGGGGTTGGAGCTGGCGGAACCTTCGCAGATGAATACGGCGAACTACTGGACGTCAGAGGTGTCCGATGCAGTGGCCGCGGCGCGCAGCTTTGCGTTACCCCCATGATCCCTGCAAAGCTGAGGATGAGAAACCACCCCTTCGGGAGGCCGTTTGTTTTCATGACAAAAAATCGCCTCAGTCGAATTTTGAGACTTGCCGCGACGTCCCCGGATGCAATGGGCAAGTCGTTGTCGGTTCGTCACCTTCGAGAAATGCCTCTCGCAAGACATACGAGCAGTTCGCTGTCGCCAGCTGACCGCTCAACGGATCAATTTCAACAATCTTGATACCGGGTGGCGGGACGAAATCAGTTATCGGGGCGCCGGCGGTTGCAAGCTTCATAAATTCAGTCCAGATGGGAAGCGCCGCTTGAGCGCCCGAAAGACCCAGTTTCGCCTTGTTGTCAAAGCCTACCCAAACCACGGCCAGCAAATCTGGGGTATAACCAACGAACCAAGCATCCTTATAATCGTTCGTGGTTCCCGTTTTGCCGGCAGCCGGACGTGTGAAGCCCCATCGTCGGGCCGCATCCGCCGTGCCGCGGTCGAAGACTCCCTTCAAAAGGTAGTTCATGATGAAAGCTATTTGCGGTGTTAGCACTTTCTCAACTCTTACGTCACGCTTTTCACGCACTCCACCATTCGTATCTATAACCTGTTTCACAGCGAGGGGACGGGTGCGCACGCCATTATTCGCCAAGGTTGAAAACGCAACGGCGACTTCCAGTGGTGTCACCTCTGCGGCACCCAGTGCCAATGACGGCACCGCCGGGAGGGAACTCTGAATGCCAAGGCGGTGAGCGATATTACCTACCCGTTTGATCCCCACATCCCGGGCGATTCGCGCAGTGGCTGAGTTCAAAGACTTCTCGAGCGCGCGGCGAAAGGTAACTGTACCAAAATACTGGTCGTTGTAGTTGCCGGGCTCCCACTCCTGACCGTCGTAGCTCCACGTAAAGGGAGAATCCTCCACCATGGTCGCCGGTGTAAACTTCTTCCCGCCTTCGCCACCCGACAGGAGGGCCGCCAAGTAGACAAACGGTTTAAAGATCGATCCCGGTTGTCGTTTCGCTTGGAAAACGCGGTTGAATTGTGACTTTTGATAGCTCCGGCCGCCTACCATCGCCTTAATCTCGCCTGTCTGAGGCCGGAGCACGACGATAGCGCCCTCCAGGTTATCTTCCTCTCCTTGTCGTCGCAGAGCCGGATAGGACGCCTCTAGCTTCTTGAGTCCCTCAGCGAGGGACCTTTCCGCCATCTTTTGTAGCTGCAGGTCCATGCTGGTGAAGATATTAAGCCCCTCAGCAGTGAGCACATTGTTGGAATAATTCTCCGCCAATTCGCGTCGGAGATAGTCAACATAGTAAGGGGCATCATTGGTGACTTTTACTAACTCCCGACGCGGCAGACTCTCCCCCATCGCCGCCTCGTATTGCTTGTGGGTAATAATCTTGTCGTCCAATAACTTTGCCAGGACGACGTTTCTCCGTTTGGTCGCTGCATCCTGACTGCGATAGGGTGAAAGTCTATTCGGCGCTCGGACCAAGCCTGCCAACAGAGCCACCTCGCCCACCGTAAGCTCGGATAACGGCTTGGAGAAATAGAACTGTGATGCCTCCCAGATGCCGAAAATCCCTTGAGACCCTCTCTGGCCAAGGTATATTTCGTTTAGATAATTTTCCAAAATTTCATCTTTGGTATATTTGCGTTCCGCGATCAGCGCCATGATCGCCTCTTTCATCTTGCGACTGAATTTGCGCTCGTCGCTGAGGAAAAAATTCTTCATCAATTGCTGGGTAAGTGTACTGCCGCCCTGGACCACGCCTCCGCTGCGAAGATTGACCCACGTGGCACGCACGATCGAAACCGGATCAATACCGTGGTGATGGTAAAACCGCTCGTCCTCGACTGCCAAAATGGCCTTGACAATCAAGGGGGGCACTTCAGACAGTGAAACAACTCTTCGCTCCTCCCAGACCCGCTCATAAAGACCGGTGATTAGCTCCGGCTCCAGCTCGAGGGAAAACAATTCTTCCCCTGTCGTACTGTTTTCAATCTTGGTGATGGTGGTACCCTGCAGTGAGAGGCGAACCGGAAAGCCCCTAAACTGGTCCGCAGGATAAGCAAAATCGTGGAGATAAATTTCTAATAGTCCACGGGAAGATTGCAAACGATATTCCCCCCGCGCTTTGGGCGCAGACTGTATTTCGTGATAGCCGAGGCGGCGGAGTTTCTCCACCAAATCCTGGGAACGAAGATTGATTCCGACATAGAGCAAATAGGAGTCAGAGTAGATCTTGGACGGGAAGCGCCACTTTTGCCCTTCAAATTTAGCTGCGACGGTTTCCTCAAGCCGTCTGAGATACCAACCGCCAAAAACAAGCCCGGTGGAAGTGACGATGAGAAGCGAAACGAGGAGGATACCAAAAATTCGAAGTTTGGGCCTTTTCAAAACCTGACACTCCAAATATGAAATTTATTGTTACCCAGTTCCTACGCAAAAGCAACAAAAAGAGGGCCGTGTGTGATCACCCGGCCCTCTGATAAACGGGGGATAACGGGGAGGAATTAGTTTTGCGGCTTGAGTGCCAGGAAAAGCGTGCTCTCACCGCGGCGCACCAATAGAAGAACCCCTTTCCCTTTACGAATCCCGGCGAGGGATTTCTTGTATTCGTCGATACTACGTATGGGCTTTCTATCGACTTCAAGGATTACGTCTCCCCGTCGAATTCCCGCCTCATCGGCCGCGCTCCCCGGATCTACGGCTGACACAACGACACCGTCTGCCTTGTCCAGTCCCAAACTTTCCGCGATCTGGGGCGTCAGCTTCTGCACCGTCATCCCTAATTCGCCCTTTTCGGGAGCAGAGGCGACCACTTCTTCGTCCTTCAGTTCACCAACACTCACCGTCAGTTGCAGTTCTTTCTTGTCGCGCAACACCTTCATGCGCACCCTGCGATCCACAGGAGTCCGCGCAACAATGATGGGCAGGTCTCCGGAGTCTCTAATCTCCTTACCGTCGAATTCGATGATAACGTCGCCGACTTTGACGCCTGCTTTCTCCGCCGGCCCATCTTTTGAGACATTGGCGACCAGAGCGCCATGGCCTTTATCCATACCCAAGCTCTCAGCGATTTCCGGGGTAACCTTCTGAATCAGCACCCCCAAGTAACCGCGCGTAACTTTGCCCTTGCCTCTGAGCTGCGGGAGAAGTTCTTTGACAAGATTGATCGGGATAGCAAAGCCGATTCCGATATTGCCGCCCGAACGGCTGAAGATGGCGGTGTTGATGCCGATCACTTCGCCGCTCAGATTGATCAGGGGACCGCCAGAGTTTCCGGGATTAATCGAGGCATCGGTCTGGATAAAATTGTCATAGGGGCCCTGGCCGATATGACGACCTTTGGCACTCACAATCCCCGAGGTCACGGTGCTGTCCAAGCCGAAGGGATTGCCAATAGCCATGACCCATTCTCCGACCTCGAGGTTGTCCGAATCTCCCAGGCTCGCGGCGGTCATGCCGCCTTTAATATCGATCTTGATCACGGCGATATCGGTCTTTGGATCCCGTCCCACGACCTTGGCCTCATATTCTTGTTCGTCCGAGAGTTTCACGACGATCTTCTGCGCATTCTCGACCACATGGTTGTTCGTCAGAATCGATCCATCGCCATCGATGATAAACCCAGAGCCCAGACTTCTTTGCCGTTGCGGACCTCGGGGCACGGGTCCGCCGAAGAACCGCTTCCAAAAATCATTGAACGGGTCGTCTTCGCCAAACGGATTGCCGAACTCTTGTTGGCCCCGTCCTTCACTGACCTGAGTCGTAGAAATATTAACGACCACGGGTCTCATCTTCTTGGCCAGATCGACAAAGTCCGGCAATTGACCGGGCGACCGCGGTTCGGGTTTTCCACTTTCACTCATCATGTTTACGGCGCGGCTGGGCGATAGCCAATCGAGGCTGCCGCTGATTCCGAGACCGACCACCAGCGAAACCAAAGCGACTAGCATGACCCCTTTAAACCCTACGTTTCCGCTCCAGATGCTTTTCAAGTTCATCGCACGCTCCTATTTCTTCTTCACCGCCTCCACATATTTCATTCTCAAGTCGAACAGAATATCCTCGATAAGTCTTTCTTCACCCGCATCTAAATTGCCGCGGCTCTTTTCTTGCAACATGCCGAGAATATCGATCATCTGTTTAGCCACTGGAATATCGGCTTCGTTTTTGCCGCTCAGGGGGTTCGCGATCTCACCCAAGTGCATAAGCGCCTGGGTGCTGAGACTGATGATAAAAGTCGAAAAGTTGATTTCGGGGAGGGATTCATGAACCGGCTCGGTTTTGTTTTGCGATTCGCCAACGCTTTCACTTCCACCAGGCATGGTAAACCCTTTGGATTCTTCAGAAGCTTCACGAGCTTCGCCGGTCTCCGGTGAAAATCGGCGCCGATCTTGAACCGTGAATCCTTTGCCTTCTTGCTTTTCTTCCTCTCCAGCCATATCCACCCTCCTTTAGAGAGAAAAAAAGCCTGGAAACGACTTCCGCCATCTTGCCAGCGGGTCTCTCCAGGCACTCGTTTGAAGATTTATGCTAATTGCTATTCCACGCTTGTTACAGCGTAAACGACACGCCCATCCCGTCTCGGTAAACAGCTGTTATCTCTCAATTTACTTAATAATTTCAGCATTCACTGTAATCCCTACCCCCCCCCTTGTCAAGGTGAGCTTCTCCGCCAAACCGGCCAATCTTTGGATTACATATTCAGGCTCTAGCGTGGTTAGGCATTTCCGATGCGGACAAGTTTTCATCGTCGAGACCGTGCATGGTGCACATTCGATGTTCTGGGTCAGTACGGTGACATTCTTGCCGCGGGGTGCCCATCGTAGAACATTCGAAGGACCAAACAACACCGCGGTTACAACACCCAGCGCCGCAGCTAAATGACTCACACCACTATCATTCCCAAGGTACAAGTCACTGCGTGCTAGTAGCGCCGCCAGCTTTCCCAAATTCAAGTTACGAGCAACTACAGCCTGCCGACACAAAGCCGTGTAGTCTCCTTTTTCTTCTTCGACAGGCCCAAGAACGACGACTACCGCGCCACCGGTTTGCCGGCGCCACCAACGAGCGACCGCTCGGAAAAAAGCACCCGGCCAGCTTTTCTCCCGGGCACCACTGCCTGGGGCAAGTGTCAAAACGAGCTTGCCATCGAGACCGCGCTGCCGCCAATACCCCTCGCCCCATGCCACCGCCTCCGACTGCAAAGGGATTTCCGGTTTGTCAGTCTCGAGGGAAGGATACCCAAGACATCCAAGATAATAATCAGACTGATGCAGCCGCATTTCAGCCGGATGAAACGGAAAAACCCGTGCCCGCCCTGAAGACAGCCCATTGAGCTCTTGGACAAACGTCCCTTCCCCGGCGCCCATCCACGAAAAGATAGACGAGTAGGAACTAAAAAAGTCACGCAGTCGTTCTTCCTGGGAAGACTCAGGAATGAAAAGTCTACGGATCTCATAGCGCTCCAGAGAACCAACCTGGACGGTCGGGGGAACCAAGTCGGCAAACTCACTACGCGCCAAGAGATCGACTTCCCTATCTCGGCTCAAAACCCGCAACGCAGGCAGAAAGCAAAGGAAATCCCCCAGAGCTCCAGGAAAAATAACAAGCGCTCGCTGTGCCATCGGCATTATCGAAAAGTCAGTTTCGTTGACTTTGAAATGTCAAAAATATAGCATCTATCTTGAACCGGTTCAGACCGCATTTCAAATCAGATACCTGAGCATATTTGTGGCAAGCATAAATGGCGCCCGATCCATTCTGGATCTCATCGGCTCCACTCCCGTCGTGAAACTGAGAACACTTCCCGGAAAAGACGACGCGGAAATATGGGCTAAGATGGAATCTTTCAACCCCGGCGGCTCGGTGAAGGACCGTATCTGTCTAAACATGATCGCAGTCGCCGAAAACGAGGGGAAACTTAAGCCCGGAGCCACAATCGTTGAACCCACTAGCGGCAATACCGGGATAGGCCTGGCGTTGATCGCCGCAGTAAAGGGTTACAGGCTCATTCTGACCATGCCGGATACCATGAGCGAAGAGCGACGCAGCCTCCTGTCGGCGTACGGCGCTCACTTAATCCTTACTCCCGACACCAAGGGCATGGGCGGTGCGATTCACAAGGCCGAGGAGTTGTTGCAAGAACATAGCGAGTATTTCATGCCGCAGCAATTCAACAATCCTGCCAATCCGGACATGCACCGAAAGACGACTGCCGTTGAGTTACTAAAACAGTTCAAGCGAATTGATGCTTTCGTAGCAGGTGTCGGTACCGGTGGCACGATTACCGGTGTCGGAGAAGTTCTTAAAGATAAGATGAAAAATGTTCGTGTCTGCGCCGTGGAACCGGCTGCTTCCCCGGTCATTTCCGGCGGTGAACCGGGCTATCACAAAATTCAGGGTATTGGTGCCGGCTTTATTCCGGCGGTTCTCAATCGAGACATTCTGGATGAAGTCATTGCGGTCAGTGATGAGGACGCGACCCTGTGTGCAAGACGCCTCGCGGCGCAGGAAGGCCTTCTCGTAGGCATTTCGTCCGGGGCCGCTTGCTCTGCTGCCCTAAGAGTTGCAAAGGCTTTAGGCAAGGGGCATGTCGTCGTGACCGTCTTCGCCGACAAGGGAGAGCATTATTTGAGCACCGACCTATTCAGCGAAAAACGATGGACGCAAAGCTAGAACGCCTGGAGGAAGGGCTGCGAAAAACCGAGGGAGTCATGGTGGCTTTCTCCGCCGGCGTAGATTCCACATTCCTACTCAAGATTGCGCATATGGTTTTGGGTGACCGCGCCGTCGCCCTAACGGCATCGTCCGCCACGATACCGCCTGGAGAACTGACAGCGGCACAAGAGTTCGCCGCGAGCCTCGGCGTCCGGCATATTGTCTTGGACTCTCACGAACTTGCCAACCCGTCATTTACCCAGAATCCCGCTAACCGATGTTTTTTCTGCAAAGACGAGCTCTACAAGATTTGTCGAGAACAGGCTGATCAATTGGGAATCGCGACCATCATAGACGGCACCAACCTGGATGATTTGCGGGATCACCGTCCGGGTCTCAAGGCCGCCAAAGAATGGGGTGTTCGTCATCCCTTGGTGGAAGCCGATATGACCAAGGAAGATATTCGCGGTTACAGTCGGGATCTCAATCTTCCGACCTGGGACAAGCCGTCCAGCCCCTGTCTCTCCTCCCGTTTTCCCTTCGGAACCGAGATCAACCTCGAACGGCTAAAAAAAATCGCTGCTTGCGAGCTATTGATGAAGGAACTCGGCTTTCGGGAGTTTCGTGTCCGCTACCACGGCGATCTGGCCCGGATCGAAGTAGCCCAGGAGGAATTCCACCGGTGGTTCGAAAAAACTACGCGAGACGCCGTGGTGCAAAAATTCAAACAGATTGGGTTTCACTATGTAAGTCTCGATTTGCAGGGTTATCGGACCGGGAGTATGAACGAGACCTTGCACAAAACACCGGGTTAGGACAACCGACCTTTCCCCAGTAGTGTTTCGGCCAATAAAACATCCTCGGCCACGGTAATCTTAATGTTTGTTCTCTCTCCTTCGAGGAGAAACACCGGCTTCCCGATGCCCTCCACCAGCATCGCGTCATCGGTTGCTTCGATCGCTTGACGCATCCCCCAATCGTGAGCTTCCATGATGACTTCTTTGCGGAAAACCTGGGGCGTTTGTATTTCCCACAAAGTATTTCTGGCCGGCGTTGCTTGAACCCAATGTTGGTCCGAAACGACTTTGATTGTGTCTTTTACCGGCACACCGACGACCACGGCGCCTGTTCGATACGCTTCACCGACACAGCGGTCGATGAGCGAGGAAGAGACAAAGGGCCGAGCCCCGTCATGAATCACCACGATTTCGCAATTCGAATCCAGCTTCTCGAGCCCGAACCTAACCGATTCTTGTCGGCTGGCTCCCCCGGCTTGCAGAATCCATGGTCGATGCCGGAGATTAGGGTCGCTTTGAATCAACGTTTGGGTCTGTCCAAGTTCTTTGCCGGCAACCACTAGAATCACTTTTTCTATACTTCCAGTCGAGAAGAATCGGTCGAGGGTGCGCAAGACCAACGGACGACCCGCGATCGGGAGAAAGCTTTTGGAAATCGGTCCTCCGATCCGTTTCCCTTCCCCTGCAGCGACTATGATGGTGGTTACATGCATGTTGGTGTGCGAGAAAACGAAAGAGCCGAGAGGTGGCTCTCGGCTCCGATCGATCAACTGACTTGTAATTGGATCAATAACTCAATGGGTGAAAATATGGCGCAGCTCTTCCATGATTTTCTCTTCGGAGTGGGAGCGCGCGATGGAAAGTTCCTTGACCAGCAGATTTCGGGCCGTATCCAACATCTTTCTCTCGCCGAAAGAGAGTTCTTTATCGCCCTTCAACACAAAAAGGTCGCGCAGCACCTTGGCGATCTCCAGTATCGAGCCCGTTTTGATTTTCTCCGTATATTCTCTATAGCGCCGATTCCAGGTTTGCTGATCCGTTTCGACCTTCTTTTGACGTAAAACTTTGTAAACTTTCGAAACCATCGCGCGGTCAATAACCTTACGCAAACCCACGGATTCCACGTTATCAATAGGAATCATGATCTTCATATCGGTTTCGAGAATCCTCAACATATAGAACTTTCTCTCGGTCCCGGAGATGACGTGGCTCCTGATGGCCTCGATTTCACCCACGCCATGGGCGGGATAGACGACTTTTTCACCAACCTTGAACATGGTAACCTCCTAGCGGCGGATCGCTTTCGCGTTGCTTGTCGAACTGCGGCCGATATTGAACTGGCAACTGGCTAACAAAAGTGTGGAGTTGATCTCTTAAGGTCGATGGGAAGAATATCCGAGAACTGAGCTGGAGCCGGGTACAGAGTCTATTGGACATTCCTTGTTCCGTTCCACTGGCATGGGGTCCAAAAAAAATCAGCGGCCAAGTATTTCAGACCGCCAGAGGATAAAATCACTATACAACAGGGCAATTTGTTACGTCAAGAGGCCCAAGAGCAGCGAGCGGAAACAAAAACAAGTATATTTTCAATAGTTTAGGTATGAAATATCTAATGCTTATATACTTCAGTTGCTACCGGCTATGTGACAATAAGGGGTCACCGAGGAGCCAGTTCAAGCACCATGATTACGGCATCTTCTCCGTCGTCTGAGTAATAACCCTTTCGCAGGCCCTTGTTCGCGAATCCAACGGATTCGTACAGTTTTTGCGCGGCGATGTTTGAAACCCTTACTTCAAGTGTTACTCGACATGAGTCGCGGCCGCGCGCCACCGCCACCACCTGCTCCAGAAGGGTTTGCCCAATGTGTTGACGACGGAACCCGGTATGCACGGCTATGTTGTGGATATCAACTTCCTCGGGCAGGAGCCAAAAAAGAACATAGCCGACGATTTTGTCGTTAACCTGTGCCAGGATCGATCGGGCACAGGCGACTTGAAGCTCTTCCAGAAAAAAATTCGAACTCCACGGATGACGGAAGGAAGTCCTTTCAATGGCCATGACCTCGTCCAGATCGGCTGGGACCATCGACCTGAATGACACCCTAAGTCCGGAAACAAAAAAACCACAGGACGTTCTAGATTCCTGTGGCTCGGCCGTGGAGACTATTCCGCAATTGGTTTTGCTAGCGATAGCTCGTCTCCCAGTAGTTCTTCTCGCCTTTTAGCAGCAAGACTTCTAAAAGCTTATTCTCAAAGCGATGGGCAAAACCCACAACTCTCTCCTTTAGCGGGATCACCGTTGTAAACTCGGGTGGGAAAGCGCCGATGCTGGAGGATATTTTGCGCACCCTCTCGTCCGTGCATCTTCCTTTGATAATGAACTGACTGTCTTTGAGCGCAAGATCGTAGTCGTATTCTGGCATTTCATCAGGCAACTGCTGCCGATTAGGCAGGCCGATGTCAGGTAAGCGCCTCGGAAACTCCAATCGCAGGAAAAGCGCGTTCCCCCGATCCTCGACCGTATAAACGTTTCCGTAGCGACGTTCGCGCTCGAGTTTTTCAACAAATCCCTTGGAATAAAACCCATCAACCGGAATCGGTATCTCTCTAATGATACCGGTATGCTTTGCTAAGATGGGCTGCAAAACCACTCCGAGGGGGACTCCATAAACAGAGGCCGGAAACACCATCTCCCCTGCTGGCTTAACATGCAATATGCCATCCTTCAGACGATAGACTCCCTCGGCCACCGCCAAACAAAGCCCTACGAGAATATAATTGTTAATTTCTTGGCTGAAGAGAACTGAGGGTCCATGCAGAATAACGGCCACGACCATACAGACGACCGGGTAAATAACCGCGTTATGCACGATATTGAGTCCGGTGCTGCCGGCCGCTGTAAACCAAGGACTTTGAACCGCGGCTTCGATCTGTTTTTTGGTGTCATGCGGCAAAGCACCCAGCACTGGCTGCGCTAAGATAACCAGAGCCTTGCCCGGCCCCTTGCTTAAAAAGCCGCTACTTTTGTATTGGTTCGAGAGCTCTTCGAAGCTCTCTGACACTTCACTCGGGAAGGTCTTTTTTGGCCTAATCTCCTTCTTAACCTGGGGTGCAGGCTTTGGAGCGACGGGCGGCGGCGTCACCGGCTTGGCCGCAGCTGGACTTGCAACCGGTTTTTGGGGTGCTGCCATTTGTTGCGCTAGCGCCGGTGTGGGACTGGCGGGGGACACCGGTTGTTGCTGCGTTGCGCCAGCAGGCTTCTGTTCAGCATCGGCCTTACGAAATCGCGTCTGAAAATCCTCTCCGAAATTGACATCCTGATGGAGCGCGCGAGCACGGGCGATCAGAGCCTCTTCTGTCTCAACGTTGTTGGGATCAGTCACGCAGCAGTCCACTGGGCAGACCGCCGCACAGGCCTCGTAATCGTGAAACCCGACACATTCCGTGCATAAGAGCGGATCGATGACAAAGACGGGGTCTCCTTGGCTAATGGCGTTATTGGGGCATTCGGGCTCACATGCCCCGCAGTTGATGCACTCGCCAGTAATCATTGTCGCCATGAAAGAAAACTCCCTTTAAGAATTAATTACTTGTTTGGTTCTGGGTTGTCAATGATTTCGGCCGTTGTTGCAACTCTCGGAAAGTTCATGTTACCTATCCATTCAGGGCGGCGTACCCAAGTGGTTAAGGGAGAGGTCTGCAAAACCTCGATGCAGCGGTTCGAATCCGCTCGCCGCCTCCAAACTTGCCAAGGAACACTTGGCCCTTCCAATCTCAGCTAATTTCGAGCAAGCGATCCAGTTCCCCGGTGGAGTCAAGTCGCTGGGCTTTCGTCGTAGCCGCCAATAGACTGGTCATTGATAAAGATCTGCGGCACGGTTCTCCGGCCGGACAAGCGCTCCATTTCGGCTCTGCGTTCTGGATCATCGGTGACGTCGATTTCTTCGAACTCAACGGTCTTTGAACGCAGTAGGGCCTTGGCGCGAAAACAGTAAGGACAATAATTTGTCGTATAGATAACGACTCTGGGCATTCCCGTTGAAGCCTTGTTAATCTAATAATCGGATATCTTTGCCATTGGCTTTAAATCTTTCTTGAAACAAAAGTCCTTTTTTGCCATTAGTGGATGGTGAAATTGATGGGCTTGACCGGCGGAATCGCATCCGGCAAGAGTACGGTCGCCGCGATCTTGCGCCGCCTTGGCGCGGCGATTATCAACGCCGATGAATTATCCCGCGAGGTCGTACAACCGGAACAAGACGCATGGAAGGAAATCGTCGCAGCGTTTGGTCCTAACATTCTGCAAGAAGACAAGACGCTAGACCGAAGAAAACTAAGACAGCTTGTCTTCGAGAATTCCGCAGCGCGAAAGAAACTCGAAGCGATCATCCATCCGCGAGTCCGTGCTCTGGCGGAGAGAAGAATCAGCGAGCTAGCGGCGGCCGGCAGTTCCATTGTTGTCTACGAAGTCCCGCTTCTTTTCGAAGCTCAAATCCATCTTTGGCTTCGCCCCGTGATCTTGGTCGCCTGTGACATTGAGACGCAAAAGAAAAGGCTGCTCGAAAGAGATCATTTGACGGAGCGCCAAGCTCAACAGCACCTCGATGCGCAGATGAGCTTGGAGGAAAAACGCAAGCTAGCCGACTATATCATCGAGAACAACGGCAACCTGGAAGAACTCGAACATCAGGCCCGCGCGGTGTTGCAAAAGATTCAGGCTACTTGACCCGCTCCAGATACGTCCCTTCGGAAGGATCCACTCTCACCTTATCCCCCACCTGGACAAATGGCGGGACTTGAATCGTCACTCCCGTCTCTAACTTCGCCGGTTTATAAGACGCGCTCGCCGTCGCCCCTTTCATCGAGGGTTCCGTATCGACCACCTGAAGGTCAACCGTCGAGGGTGGGCTGACGCCGATGGGCTTGCTGTCGTACAATTCCACTTCGACCACTTCGTTGGGCAAGAGAAAAGACAATAACTTACCTATATCTTCCGCCGTCAAGGTAATCTGCTCGTAGTCCTCCGTGTCCATAAACGTGTGAAGATCGCCTTCGGCGTAGAGATACTGCATCTTTCGGGTCTCTAGCGTAGCTTGTTCGACGCGATCCTCCGAACGGAACTTATACTCGGTCCCAACCCCGGACTTGAGATTCTTCATCTTCGTCTGCATGAAGCCGCGCTTGTTGCCGGGGGTCAAATGGTGAACGGCAAACACCCGATAGAGTTGACCTTCATGAATAATAATCATGCCCGGCCTGAGCTGTGTCGCCTGGATCAACATCTAGATTCTTTCCTTACCAATCTCCACCCTTGTTGTTAACAGTTTATCCCAGCTGCTTCAACGCGCTTCCATTGACATTCGCGCGTTCTCACTTCAGGCGTAAAGACCGCGCCAAAGCATAGCCCGCGCGACGCGATCGATACCGATCATCAATGCAGCTAATCGCATATCGACCTTTTCTCGCTGGCTCATATGAAGCACCTCGTGGAAGGCCCGAACTAGGATGTCTCGCAGTTTCTGATTCACTTCTTCCTCAGTCCAGAAAAAATTCTGTAGGTCCTGGACCCATTCAAAATAGGACACCACTACACCACCCGCATTGGCCAAAATATCGGGAATGAGGAAAACCCTCTTCTCCTTGAGAACGGCATCGGCCTCCAAGGTTGTTGGGCCATTAGCCCCCTCAGCGAGAATTCGACACTGCAGCCGTCCCACATTTTCCTTCGTGATCTGCATTTCCATAGCAGCGGGTACTAGGATGTCGCACCCGAGCTCCAGGAGCGCAGCGTTGCTGATTTTTTCGCCGTAGGGACAGCCCTCCAAACTGTGATTTTTGTCGGCCACCTCGAGCAACTTTGCGACCGGCAATCCCTTCGGGTCGAAAAAGCCGCCCGTTCGATCGGATACTCCGATCACTTTCACTCCGATGTTGGCAAGTTCTTTGACCACTACGGAGCCGACATTGCCAAACCCCTGGACTACCGCGGTGCACTGGATCAGATCGATGCCCAAGTGTTTTGCCGCTTCGATGATCGTGTAGACGACACCCCGACCGGTTGCTTCGCGCCTCCCTAGCGTGCCGCCAATGGCCACCGGCTTTCCGGTGACAACCTCGGGAACGGCGTGCCCCTTGTGCTGAGAGTAGGTATCCATGATCCAGGCCATCACCTGCTCGTTGGTGCCCATATCCGGTGCAGGCACATCCACTTCCGGACCGATGAAATTCAGAATTTCCGCTGTATAGCGCCGCGTCATGGACTGGAGTTCGTGACGTGAGAGTTCGGCAGGATCACACGAAACACCCCCCTTCCCCCCACCCAACGGCAAGCCTACAAGCGAGCATTTCCACGTCATCCACATCGCCAGTGCGGACACTTCTCCGAGATTAACTGCGGGATGATAACGAACCCCCCCCTTAAACGGACCCAATACGTCGTTGTGCTGCACCCGATAACCGGTAAATACGTGGACTCTGCCGTCATCCATCCGAGTTGGCACGCTGACAACTAAGGCCCGCTCCGGCCTCCGCAACCTGGCCGCCACGTTGGGGTCAAGAGCGAGCTTCGCTGCAGCGATATCGAACTGCTGGACCGCCATCTCGCTCGTCGGGCTTCGCCATTCAACGGTTGCCATCAAACCTCCGATTTCTATCTGGACTGCGAATCTATGCTCCGTCTTTACCCCGGCGGCCAACGAAAGTGACGTCCGCCCAACAGATGAAAATGCAGATGAAAAACGGTCTGGCCCGCGTCAGCGCCTGAATTGACAACCACCCGAAAACCGCTATCGGCAATACCCTGATCGCGCGCCAGTTTCGCGATAACAAGAAAAATCTGACCAACAACGGCTTGGTCATTCGCTTCCAGATCCAAAATCGTGGCGACATGCTTGCGCGGCACGATCAAGATATGAACCGGCGCTTGGGGACGGATATCTCTGAAGGCGACCACGGATTCGTCTCGGTAAACGACATCGCCCTTAACTCGGCCTTCAACAATGCCGCAAAAAAGCACAATCACTCATCGAATCATCTCCCTCGACGCACTTTAGGCTTTCAATTCGGGTCATTCCAATGAGGGGTAGTGGACAAAAATCTTTTCACCCTCCATCTCGAGGGGCACGCTCTGGAGCGAGGCGCCTACGCACGGCCCCCAGATACATTCCCCCGTTGCCGGCTCGAAGGTCGCACCGTGGTTGGCGCACATAAGGTAACGGCCATCGAGAGTAAAAAACTGGTTGTCCACCCAATCCAACGAAATGCCAATATGGGGACACCGGTTCAGATAGGCGTACAGAGACCCTTGGTAATTGAGGAGCATGCCTTCGACGGTATGTTTCCCGTTGCCCAAAATAAACTTCTTGCTCATGCCGGGCGCAAGCTCGCCGACTTTGCCGACGAGCTTGCCTCTGACTTGTGCTTTGGCTCGGTTCCTATTTTCCATTAATCAGCCAGGTGTGAGATATTTCCTTCCGGGCAGCTCACCAAGATGTCGCCTTGGTCTACGCAAACCGGCAGCCGATAAAGAGACTCGCCTTTACACGGGCCAGAGATACAGCGCCCGGTTTCACGCTCGTAGAGCGCCCCGTGCGTGTAGCACATGAGATACTGCCCGTCCTCGCTGACAAACTGATCCCGTATAAAATCCAAGGGCGTCGCCATATGCCGACAGCGATTCACATAGGCATGAAAGCATCCGCCATCATTCACCAGGAGGCCGGCCACGCGGTATTTCTGACAAATGATCCAGAATTTCTTTACTGCGCCCGGCTCCACGTCGGCTACGTGGCCGACGATCCTACCCCCGGCACGGCTCTCCTGCTCCATGCGCCGTTTGTCGCGTAAAAAAAGGCTCCAATGAATCGCCAGCCCGACGAGATAGGCGACAAGAAAAAAAATGGAAAGATAAATCGTGATCGTCATTTTTGACCAGATTCCGGTCTCTACTTAGAATCCTTTGTCACCGTATCCCGAATCCGCTTCACTCCCTCTGTCGTTTGCTGGCCGGCGATTCCCATGACTTTCATCAGCTCGGTGGTCATCTCAGCGGTGACCTGATCCTGAATACTGCCGCTTCCGTCGGGATCAGCCTTGAGAAACGCCATGATCTTTTCTTTGGCAACCCCCGTGCGCTCTAAACCATCGAGGAACTGTCCATAACCGACTCGGCCCCGTAGTTCTTGAACACACGCCATTAACTTCTTACAGTCGCCACACATGCGGGCCCAAAACGCAGCCCGAGCACCACAATAAGCACAGCGTGACATCGTAACATTCCCCGGGCAACAACGTTTCTCTATTTCTGGACCAGCACCTTGGCCACCAAACCCTGTATTTCGTCAGTCAGCTTTTCGTTCGCGGCGACGATGCCATGGTGCCGGGTCTCCCGCCGATTGAACAAGAGTGTCTTTCCATTACCATCGACCACCTTGCCCCCCGCCTCCTCCACCATCAGCGCACCGGCGCAGACGTCCCACTCGTGAATCGACCGGAACGTTAACGTGCCGTCGCCCTCTCCACCGGCGACTTTCGCCAGTCGAAAGGCAATGCTGCCAACCGATTGGATTTGACAAAGGTCCACGAAAACTTGAAATTTCCGCAGCGGCTCCGAACGGCTCACCAGCAACAACGCCCCGTGTATTTCTCGTCGGGGAGTCACGCGTATGCGTTCTTCATTGAGCTCCACCCCTTGTCCCGCGGCGGCTCGGTACAGCCGGTCCTCAATCGGATTATAGATCACCGCCACTTTCGGTCGTCCCTCCACAACGAAGCCAATCGAGACGGCAAACTGGGGCACTCCTTCAATAAACTCTTTGGTACCGTCGATGGGGTCGATGATCCAAACCCGTGATGCAGTCAATCTGCTAGCATCGTCGCTGTCCTCTTCAGAAAGCCAGCCATCCTCAGGGAACCGCCCCTGAATAATTTCACGGATCCTTCGGTTGGCTTCGAGATCTGCCGTGGTCACGGGGTTGTTTTTGCTTTTCTCGTGGACGTCAAACTTTCCCTTAAAGAGCTTGCTAATGATCAATCCCGCTTCCCGAGCTGCTCGTTCGGCGGTGTTTAGTTCTTCATCGTATTGGGACATCATAGGGATCCTTATCTTCGCGTATCAGACCGATGGGATCAAATGGATGCCGGATTGTGCTATTTCGACAGCCAGCCTGACCGAAGGTTGAGCAAGAGGCGAAACGGGTAAAGGTAAAAGTTGGTCGGGATGCTCATGAGTCTACGTAGGCTTTTCGACAACTTCTGGTAAGTCCGCCGCAATCTCTGCGCCCGCATGAAGCATTTGTCCGATGGCGCGCTCCGAATCTCCAGGCTGCAGATTCACGCCGCGAACAGAGTCCGTGAGCAAGACAACCTTGAATTTTTCTCTGAGACCGTCGAGCACGGTATGTTTAACGCAATAGTCCGTTGCCAATCCGCCGACAAAAATGCGCTCGATACCTCGCTGTCGCAACAGATCAACTAGTTTTGTTCCGCTGTCATTGATTCCGAGAAAGCCTGAATAGCCGTCTTCATCCGCGCCCATTCCGGCTGATACGATCACCGTGTCTGGCGGTAGTTGCAAGTCCGGATGAAATTGGGCTCCCTTGCTCCCTTGGATACAGTGCGGCGGCCAAGGACCGCCATACGTGTTGAAATGAGTCGTCTTCTCCGGATGCCAGTCGCGAGTGGCAAAGATCGGCAAGCCGGCTTTAGCGAATTGATCCATGTAGCGGTTAAGCACAGGGACAACCTGGTCGCCGTCCTTCACCGCCAGTGCCCCCCCCGGGCAAAAATCGTTTTGGACATCGACCACAATCAACGCGTCTTTGCTTGGCATCGATTTCCATTATAGAGAATGATACTTTGGTTGCAATCGTGAAAGACATGGCCATCAAGGCAATCTTCTTTGATGCCGCTGGGACACTTATCAGACCCGCTCGAAGGGTTGGGGAAAGCTACGCCGTCTTTGCGCGAAAATACGGCATCGATGTTTCGGCCGGGGAAATCGCGGAGAGATTTCGTGTTTGCTTTCATTCCGCGCCTCCCCTGGCCTTTCCCGGTGTCGCCGCAGCACGTATCGAAGATCTAGAGCGCGCCTGGTGGAAACAGCTGGTGCGCCGCGTCTTTGAACCTTGGAACGGGTTTCAGCGATTTGACGACTATTTTGCCGAGCTTTTTGCTTACTTCGCCCAACCCCAAGCCTGGCTTCTCTATCCGGAGGTCGCAGAAACCCTGTCGGCCTTAGAAAGACGCGGCATGATCCTCAGTGTAATCTCCAACTTTGACTCGCGTCTGATCGGCATCCTCGAAGGCCTCGGTACAGCGCCTCGGTTCGAGCATATTTTTGTCTCGAGCCGGGTTGGCTATGCGAAACCCGATCAAGAAATTTTTCACACAGCGCTGAAATGGCACAGTTTGAAAGCCAGTGACGCGCTCCACGTCGGCGATAGTGAAGATAAGGATCTTCACGGCGCCAACAAGGCCGGCCTGAAGGGAGTGTTGGTCCAACGTAACGGCGAAAGCGATTCGAGTCTTTCGCCACGAATCACGACTTTGAGCGGCATTTTTTCTCTTTTGGATGACTTAGCTTGACGTTAAAAAGCAACTTGACAGGTCGAGACGGCTGCGGTACACGGCTGCTAGCTCTGGAGTTAAGGGTTAGCGTCCGGTTGGTGACAGGTCGCACAGGGGCCTGATCGACGGAGAAATCCGCCTTGACAGCTACAGCTTGATATTACCCATGACCAGGCGTGGGCAACGACCTTTTCGGTGAGCAATCTCTCTCACTCTGAGCGGTCTCGGGGCATGGGGGTCGAGAAATTCGGTTGACCGACTCTGTAACCGTAGTATTGGAAACCCTTGAAGAACAGACGGAATAGCAGGGCCAGCCTTCAAAGCGCAGTTGCCGCGGCAGCCGTTCAGGAGGAGCGGCGGCGCATCTCCCGGGAGCTGCACGACCGTGTACTCCAGCTGCTGACCACCATTCAGTTGCGCTCCGAGATTTGCCTGAACGAACTGATAGGCAAACCCGAGCAGCTTGAGCGGGAGCTTAAAACGATCGCGGAAGCCTCCTACAAAGCCGCGACGGAGATTCGGAGCCTTTTGCTGGAGAAACAGGTCGTCCATTTGACTGCCGGCACTCTGGAGCGAAGACTCAAAGATGAAATGGAGATCTTCCGTGCACGGACCGGATTGAAGCTCAAGTTCGAATGCACCATTGACGCGCATAGTCTTCCCTATGCAGTGGAGCAAGAGCTGTACTTTGCGTTACGAGAGGGAATCATCAATGCCATACGCCACTCCCGCGCAACCGAATTGAATTTGTCCCTGACGCAGAACCAGAGCACTTGTTCTGTCGCCCTGAGGGACAATGGAGTTGGATTCGATAAAAGCTCGGTCGCAGGAGGGGGCGGTTTTGGTCTTAAGGGAATGAGAGAAAGAATCGAGAAGGTCGACGGTCATCTTGCCATTGAAACGGCCCCAGGCAAAGGGACTTGTCTCTCCATTGAAGTGCCTCTCCGTGGCCGGACCAACACGAAGTGATTGCACCTACCAGGACCGCATCTCCGGTTACTGAGCGGCCAGTTCATCCAGGCTCTTACCTGTGATTCGAAAGACCGTCCACTCGCTCATCGGCAAAGCGCCTACCTTCGTGTAAAAGTCGATGGCCGGCTGATTCCAGTCGAGCACCGCCCATTCGAGCCGGCCGCAATCCCGTTCCTTCGCCAGTCGCGCTACATGCAGCAATAACGCGCGACCGTAGCCGCGCCTGCGGTAGTCTTCATCCACGAAGAGATCCTCGATGTAGAGGCCCGGTTTCCCTAAGAACGTGGAATAGTTGTGGAAGAATAGAACAAACCCCACAGGCTTCGTTTCGAAGTATCCAATGGCGACTTCCGCTGTTCGCTGTTCACCGAACAGAGTTCCCCGAAGCAGCTCTTCTGTGGCGACGACTTCATGCGACAGCCGCTCGTAGCGGGCAAGCTTTTTGATAAAAGAAAGAATGACTGGAACATCAGATTCGGCCGCCGATTTGATTTGGAATCCTGGAGTATCCGTCACAATCATCATTGGCTTTCCCCTATGTTCGACGTGGGTCGTTGATCAGGTTGATGATTTCTGTTGCTTCAATGCCCGCCACACCCGCTCCGGAGTGAGCGGGAGATCCCTTATGCGGACACCCGTGGCTCGGGCAAAGGCGTTCGTCACCGACGGGGCTACCGAAAGAAGTCCTCCCTCACCCATACCTCGGACGCCGTAGGGACCAGGCCCGTCGTGGTTTTCCACGAGGACCGTGTGAAATTCTTCCGGTATATCGCTGAAGCTGGGCACTCGATAGTCCACAAGATTCGGATTAAGTAACTGCCCGTTCTGATCGTACACCATCTGCTCAAAAAACGTGTGGCCAATCCCCATCATCACCGCACCCTCTTCCTGGCCTACGCAACCTTCGGGGTGAATGGCCCTTCCGACATCGGCCACCGAGACAAGCCGCTTGATCCGTACTTCTCCGGTCTCCTCGTCAACGTCCAACTCCACCATTCCCATACCTACTTCCCAAAACACGGGTAACTTGTTGTCCGTGATATCGGGGCCCGTCTCTCCCGTCCCGATGAGCTCGCCTCCCCCCCCCTTACCGAAGCGCCGCTCCAACACCTCCTTGAAATCCAAGCGGGCTTCGCCGCAAACCAGCGCGCCATCCTGTAGCTTCACTTGGCCTTGGGGCGCGCGAAATGCCTCGGCGGCGATTTTGATGAGCTGCTTCTTCAGATCCCGTGTCGCGGCCTGCACCGCGTTGCCCATACAAGTCGTCGAACGGCTGGAACCGGTGGAGCTATCATAGGGGGTGACTTTTGTATCCGTGCCTAGGATGCGAATCTGATCCAAAGGGACCGTAAGCTCTTCAGCCGCGATCTGCGAAAGAACCGTTCGCACGCCTTGACCCATTTCGGTGCTGCCGGCCAGGATATTCACGACTCCGTCTGATTGCATGCGGGCCATCGCAACTGAGACCGGCGTTGCACCCGCATTCGTCACAGCGCAGGCGAGGCCCACGGGAGCGCGTTTTTTCTTCGCCGACCTTTTCCACTGGCTCGCGTTGATGAGCTTTTTTATTCCTGAAGCCAAATTGGCATCGATGCCTTTCAATCCCGGACGCAGCTCTTGACCCGTTTTTAATAAATTCTTGAGTCGGAGCTCCGCCGGGTCCATTCCCAAACCAGCCGCCGCGATGTCGATCTGAGATTCGCCGGCGAAGATCACCTGAGGTGCCCCGATAGCGCGAAAAGATCCTGCGGAGCCGGAATTGGTGTAAACGGAGTAGGCGTTGGTCAGGATATTGGGAATCCGATAAGGGCCCAAAATGCGCGTCGCCGCGCGAATCGTCACCTGTGGCCCATTGTCGTCGTAGGCACCCGTATCCAGATAAATCTCGGCCTCCCGTGCCATGAGGGTACCGTCTTGTTTGAAACCAGTTTTAACCCTGACCCTGGCCGAGTGGCGCCGCACCGTCAGCATCGAATCAGAAACGGAATTGCACACGCGTACCGGCGCGCGAGCCTTGCGCGCGAGCGCCACCACCAGCGGTTCAAATTTCGTGTAGGACTTGCTGCCGTAGCCGCCTCCTAAATAGGAAATCACCATCCGAACTCGAGATGGCGCAATGTGAAATAGTTTGGCAATGTCGTTACGTACCTGGAACGGATGTTGCGCCGAAGACCAGACCGTCACACCCTCATCGTTCCAATGGGCGATCACAGAGTGAGGCTCCATGGCGTAGTGATAGACCATGGGGAACGTAAATTGATCCTCGACGACCAGATCGGACTGAGCGAACCCTTCCTGTATGTTGCCTCGTTCGACCCGTTCATGGCTACAGATGTTGTCACTGTGATCTTCATGTATCAGCGGTGCGCCGCTGGCGCGGGCGAGGTCGATCCCGATGACCGGGGGCAGCTCTTCGTATTTCACGTCGATGAGCGATATCGCCTCGTCAGCCGTTGCCAAATCGGCTGCCGCCACCGCCGCCACTGGCTCGCCGACGTAACGCACTTTATTCACACCAATGACCGGCCGACCATTGTAAGCGGGAACAACGTCACCAAGATCGACGGCCGTGAGCACCGCTGCGACCCCGGGTAAAGCCTCTGCCTTCGAGGTGTCAATGGAAAGAATCCGCGCATGGGGATAGACGCTCCGCAGAATCTTGCCATGAAGCATACCCGGAACGATCAAGTCCCCGAGGAACTTCGCTTGGCCCGTAACCTTTTCAATTCCGTCGACCCGCGGGACGCTGTGACCTACGTACTTCAATCGTCGCGTTGACATCAACACTCCAAATTTAAGCCATCACCCATCGAAACTAACAAAGCGCTATTGCCAGTGCAACAAAACCTACCTCCCGGTAGGATTTTTCTCGCGTTTGATCTATATTTTCCGATCATGCGCTTCCCGTCCCGTTTGATCCGCGGAACCTTGATCCAACGCTACCAACGTTTTCTAGCTGACGTTCGCCTGGCCAGCGGCGAGATTGTCACGGCTCATTGCACCAATACAGGTAGTATGACGGGCTGCAAGGAGCCCGGCAGCGTGGTGTATATCTCACGGAGCGACAAAGAAAGCCGGCGGCTCCTTTACACCTGGGAAATCATCGGAGTCGGCCGAACTTGGGTGGGCATCAACACGATGCATCCGAATCGGCTTGTGGCAGAAGCCGTCGCAAGCGGCGAGATTCGGGAGCTAAAAGGCTACGACGCTATCCGCCGTGAAGTCGTCACCCGTCAAGGGACACGGCTGGATCTTTGCCTGGAAGGAAGTAACGGTCTCTGTTTCGTGGAAGTAAAGAACGTCACCCTTACGGTCGACGGGGCGGCAGCGTTTCCCGATGCGGTCAGCGAGCGCGGGAAAAAACACCTGAAGGAACTTATGTGGCTTCGGCGCAAAGGCCATCGTGCTGCGGTAGTGTTTGTAATCCAGCGCAATGATTGCAGCGTGTTCAGGCCCGCCGACGAAATTGACGAGGAGTATGGCCGCTGGTTACGCAGAGCGGTCAAGGCCGGAGTGGAGGTATTGCCGTACCGCGCGCACGTGACACCCAAAGAAATTGTTCTTACCGAACGTCTTCCAGTTAGACTCTAACCGCCACGTGTGGAAATAGGTATCTCAAGCCAGCATCGTTCGCCTTACTCGCCTCCGTTCACGTCAATAATGGCTCCATTAACAAAGCTGGCGGCGTCCGACGCCAGAAATAGAGCCACGCTGGCTACTTCATCAGCATTGCCGGCCCGTCCGAGTGCAATCTTTTTTACCGCTTCGGCTGCCAGTTCCTGTCGATTAGTACCCTGCGGTCGAGGCGTGTCGATAATGCCTGGAGCAATGCAGTTGACGCGTACTTCCGGCCCCCATTGGTGAGCCATGTGAACGGTCAAGTTCATTACAGCAGCCTTGGCACAACCATAGGCAGCCATGTCCGCTCTTTCCTTTTTGGTTCCGCGCCCGGAGATCGATCCAATATTGATGACGCTCCCTTTTC
Organism: uncultured delta proteobacterium; assembly: GCA_963737905.1. Taxonomy (GTDB): domain Bacteria; phylum Desulfobacterota; class Binatia; order UBA9968; family UBA9968; genus DAIRFP01. The sequence continues at coordinate 172,578 of CAVTUQ010000025.1, forward strand.
CGGAAGCTTTCATAGCGGGCACAACGGCCTTGGCACAAAGAAAAGCGCTCTTGGTGTTGACTTCATAAGCCATCACAAAATCTTCAGGAGACAGTTCGAGCAAAGGAGCGCGTTTGAATGAGGGCATGTACGGGTTTCGGCTATAAGAGCCTCCGGCTACATTAACTAGAACATCTACACGGCCAAACTTTGAAAGAGTTTGGTCAACCATGGACCTTACCTGCCCGGCATTTGAAACGTCGATCGACAACCCGAAGCCTTCGACCCCCATCGCTTCCGCTTCCTGCACCACGGGAGGCACCGAGTCGGGGGGAAGAGATGCGATGACAATGTTGGCGCCGGCTTTTGCAAACGCGCGGGCGCAAGCCCTTCCTATGCCACCACTGCCACCGGTAATAATGGCCGTCCGACCTTCCAGGGAAAATCGCGATAGATCGATCTTATGCACGGCAGTCTCCTTCTAGCGCAGTTCCTGCTTTAAACAGTGTCACACTGAATCTTGTGAGGTCTGTCTTGCAAGCTTTTATACTAGGACCTATCAAGTAAAGGTAGGCGTTATGTTATCAACAAAGCCGGCAACGATTGGGTGGTTACGGCCACGGACTTCTCGCACGGCGATGCTTTCCCCCAGGACCAGCTCGCCAATGGCCTGAAAGCTCGCGGCGATTTGAGCGACCAAACGATAGAAAAATTCTTTGTGCCAATCCGCAACGGTTTTATCACTTCTAGCAGACAATTTGCCGCCCCTACTCGCCCCATAGCTCTTGGATTAAGAAGGTATAGCCTAACGCAGACATGGTGGCGGCCTGCTGGTTGTCGGCTGCGCCGCTGTGCCCGCCTTCGATGTTCTCGAAATAAAGAACATCGTGGCCCTGCTCCTTCATTTTCGCGAACATCTTTCTGGCATGTCCAGGGTGGACCCGGTCGTCTCGGGTCGAGGTCATAAAAAGAACGCGGGGATATTTCCGATCCTTCCCAACCTTTTGATATGGGGAATACTGGCTGATGTAAGACCAATCTTCCGCCTTTTCCGGATCGCCGTATTCATCCACCCAACTCGCTCCCGCCAACAGTTTGTGAAAACGTTTCATGTCAAGGAGCGGCATCTGGCAAACCACCGCTTTGAAAAGGTCGGGACGTTGCGTGAGCATGACTCCCATCAGCAACCCGCCGTTCGAGCCGCCTTGAATAGCCAAATGCCGTGGCGAGGTCACTTTGCGGGCGATCAAATCCTCGGCCACCGCGATGAAGTCGTCGTACGCGCGTTGGCGATTCTCTTTCCGAGCCGCGTAGTGCCAGTTCGGTCCAAACTCATGACCACCGCGTATATTGGCCACAACGTAAATGCCGCCGGGCTCCAACCAAGCGGCGCCGACTGACGGAGTATAATTCGGAAGCAACGAAACTCCAAAGCCCCCATAGCCGTACAGCAACGCAGGATTTTTTCCATCTAGACGCAGGCTCTTTCGGCTGACTTCAAAATAAGGGATTTTGGTTCCGTCTTTCGATACCGCCTCGTGCTGGCTTACCTGCAAACTATCCACAGCAAAAAAAGCTGGAAGGCTTTTTAGCTTTTCCTGCCGTGGCCGGCCGATCATGCCAAAATAAAGACTCGACGGCGTGAGGAAATCTGTCACGGTCAGAAAGTAGTCATCGGATTCGTCGGGATCGATACCGTGCATGCCGATTGAGCCGAAACCCGGGGCTTGCAGCGATTCCCGTATCCATTGCCCGGCATCGTGCTTCATCACAAACAATTTGTTCCGGACGTTTTCCAGTTCATTTAAAATCAAATAACTCTTTGTTGCGCCCAGGCTCGCCAGAAACTTGCGCTCGGTGGGTTCAAACAGCACGGCAAAACAGCGGTCGCCTTTCAGATAGGCCTCGAAATCGGCAGCGAGCAGAGCACCCGCCGGGTACATCCTTTCGCCGATCGACCAATCAGAGCGTAGACGTAGAAGTATCTGGTCACCGAAGGTGTCGAGCTGTGCGTCATCCGGCTTATCGATCTTTGCCCATTCATCGCCGAGGCGGATATACACTTTATTCGTAAAAAACGTTATCCGGCGCCAAACGAATTCATAGATGCGGCCGTGGTCGTGCGCCACCACTGCGCTCACGCTGACGTCTTCAGGTTGTCCTTCCAAAATGGTTATCGCGTCTTTTAATTCAGACTGAGCGCTTCCATTCCTTGACGATGCGCGGATATCCGGAGCGAGTGAGTGACCCCGGACCGAAGTCGGTTCCCACGTAAAGCGCGTCACGGTTTCGCCAGCGTCGCGCCGGTCTTGGCTTCCGGTAAAAGGAATCCGTCGGAGATAAATTCTTTTGTGTTCAGGTCAAATTCCCGCACGACAGCCGCGTCCGCTCCGCCGCGGGAAAGAAAAATAAGCGCACGATCGTAAGTCGGTCGCAGTACATCAGAGCCCTTCCAAACCCAGTTCTCGTCTTCGGCCTTCCCCAGCTGGTCGAGGTCAAGCACGGTCTCCCATGCCGGATCGGCCTTCCTGTACTCCTCGAGTGTCGTTCGCCGCCACAATCCCCGCACATGGGCGGCGTCCCGCCAGAAATTGTAGTAGCGAGCGCCGTGTTTGTCGACATGGGGAATACGCTCTTTCGAATCAAAGATCGCCACCAGACGTCGGCGCAGGGTTTCGAAATCACTCGACACTCCCAGCTGCCGCACAGTTGCGGCGTTTTGTTCCCTGACCCAAGCCAACGATCGCTCACTGGTAATATCCTCCAACCACAGGTATGGATCATCGCCAGTCTTTAGATCGATGGCTGAAGTCTGCGGCGTCGGCTTCATGAGTGCATGTTCTCTTGATCTCGATAGGGCGATTGCCCCCCTGGGATCGTTCAAACGGTTCAAACTGTTTAAGTCGGCTTCCTGCTTCGCATCGCCCTTACAACTCATCTTACCGCGTGAAAAAGAAAAGGGTAGCTGCTGAGCAGCTACCCTTTTCAACTAGCAAACTACGAAGCGCCTTAGCCTTCGATCACTTTCTTCCACTTCGCGCGAATCTTCTCCTTCAGTTCCGGAGTGGATTCCGCGACCGGCGGGAAATCCTTCATCCATTCAAACGGACGGCAGGCATCGATGACAGCGCGGGAGTTGAAGCCCTTCTTGCCCGGTTGAATTCGCGGATCCAGCGGGCCGCTCCAGCAGCGGCGCAAGATCTCGATGGACTCAACGGGATCCGAGCGGCTGGCCAACGCCCAAATAACGTCGAACGTATTGGTCGGATCAATATCCTCGTCAACGACGATGACATAGCGGCCCAAATAGGCACCCGCGTGGACCTGTGAAGCAGCGAGCATCGCCTGTCGCGCATGGCCTGGATATCGCTGTTTGATGGAGATGATGTTGAACAAGCGGCCCCCGCCCGCCTCGTGGCACCATACGCCCTTAACATCGGGCACGCCGCATTTCTCAACCTGCTCCCAGATGAGCGCCGATTTCACCATGCATTTGGCAATGGAATAATCCGATGGCGGGCGGCCGGGTCGAGCACACGTGAGGATTGGATCGTTGCGATAATAGATGTTTTGCACACGAACCACAGGCTCCGGCCGGCTGGAGCTCGCGTAGTATCCCGTCCATTCACCAAACGGACCCTCGGTCTTGCGATCACTAGGGTCCATGAATCCTTCGATGACGATTTCGGCATGGGCCGGGAAGGGTAGCCCGGTGGCTTTGCCTTCGATCACCTCGATAGGCGATCCCTTCAACCCACCGGCGTAGTCGAATTCCGAAACGCCGTAGTCAATCTCGTTACCTGAGACCATAAAAAGGACCGGGTCTTGACCGACCGAGATGATAACCGGGCACGGTTTACCCTTCTCGAAGTATTTCGACCGCTGGATGGTGCCATGTTTACCGGGGGATATGTAGCAGCTCATGCTCTTTTCGTCTTGCACCATCCCGCGGTAGGCGCCGAAGTTGACCCAGCCCTCTTCCGGATCGCGGGTAATAACAAGACAAGCCGTGCCGATAAAGCGTCCGCCATCCAGTTCGTGAATTAGTGGAACCGGGAATTTGAGAAGGTTGACGTCGTCACCCGACATCACGTTCTCCAGGATCGGGCCCTTCGTGACGGTCTTGGCCGGAATTGGCTGGTGAGTTACCAGCTTCTGGCGCAGCGCCCGAACTAAATCCAAGTTGGCAAGATCCATCGGCAAACCCAGATTCAAAGCCATCCGCTTAAACGAAGCGTTCTGAGCGAAAAGAGTCCGGTAACCTTTGGGATAACCCTTGATGTTATCGAACAAAACCGCTGCAACCGGCCCTTTGCTTTCGCGGGCAATCAGCTCCGACAACGTCCCCATCTCCAGATTCCAATCGACACCATCAACCTTTTTGAGCTCACCAAAGCTATCGACTATTTCCAGCCACTCGCGCAGGTCTGTGTAGCTCGGAGTTTTTCCGGCTCTTATATCTTCTTCGGCGAGCTTTCGCGCTTCCAATGCAGTCATAGATTTGAATCTCCTTTCACGAAAACCGATCGTGTATTTTAGTCGCCCAATATACTTTCATCAATACCTTCCGTATCATCCGCAGGTAGACCATTGCAACTCTTGGGATCCAAGTGGAGATAGACCTTCTCTCCCGGGCTGATGCTGTGAAAGGGATGGGTATGGACAGCCAAAACGTCATCCCCTACAGCGATCTTGCAATGATAAGCGTCGCCCATGAAAATCGCCTCTTTGACCGTTCCTTCGACCACGTTTTCTAGCGAGTGCGGCTTTTCTTTATGCACCGGGATATTTTCCGGCCGGATCGAAATGACCGCAGCTTGGTCCTTTTTCAGGCCCGGTGCCGGGATGAAGCTTAGGACGCCTTTTTTTGTCTCCATTTTGCCGGGCATGGAATCCCCGTCCACCTCCAGCACTTTGCCTGCGATCAAGTTCGTAAGCCCCAAAAAGGTCGCCGTAAACCTTCGCTTCGGACGACTGTAAAGCTGATGCGGCGAGCCTATTTCAATGAGTTTCCCGCCGTGCATGACGGCGATCTGGTCCGAAATGGCCAAGGCTTCTGCCTGATCGTGGGTCACGAAGATCGTCGTAATGCTGGTTCTTCGTTGCAATGCCTTAATTTCAGACCTCATCTGGACACGCAACTTCGCATCGAGGTTACTCAACGGTTCATCCAACAACATGACCTTGGGCTCGTTTACCAGGGCTCGGGCAAAGGCGACCCGCTGCTGCTGACCACCGGAGAGCTTCGGAGCAGGCCGATCTTCCAGCCCGTCGAGACCGACAATCTTTAGCACATCAATCACCCTCTTTTTGATCTCGGCCTTTGGCCGGCGTTGAATCGTCAAGGGATAAGCAACGTTCTCGGCCACGGTCATATGCGGCCAGATCGCATAGGATTGGAAAACCATGCCAATGGGTCTCTTGTTCGTGGGAACGTAAACCCGCTCACCAGAGGCGAAAACGGTTTGACTTCCTATGTTTATCTTACCCCCGTCCGGTCGTTCCAAACCCGCAACACAACGAAGAGTTGTGGTCTTGCCGCATCCGCTCGGACCCAAGAACGTATAGAGAGAACCCTCGGGAATGTTAAGCGAAACACCCTTGAGGACATGCACTCGCTCCTTGTCTTCGCCAAAGTATTTTTCCAAGGAATCGATCTGCACCATATCTCTTTTCTCTGCCATTGCGCCTCCCGAATTCGTCAACTGTCATGAGCCGCCAAACCATCACGTTTTGAATGATTCTCTATTCCGCGATCCCTATTTTGGCGCCTAGCCTACGCGCGGTAAATGCCATCACGAGGAGCAATAAGACCATCAACACTCCTAACGCACACACATAGGTGTATTGACCGCCCTCCCATAAGTCAAATGCCATGATAGAAAGCACCGTGCTGTTGTACGAGTAAAGTAAGATCGAGGTTGAAAGTTCCCGCAGTGCAATGATGCTGATATAGATCCAGCCCGCGGTGAAACCTGGCATCAAAAGCGGCAGAATGACTTTTCTGAAAGTTTGAAACCAGGTGCCGCCCGCAGTCAGTGAAGCCTCCTCGAGTTCCTTGTTAATTTGGATCATCGAAGCCGATGCGGCCCGAATACCGTAGGGCATGAACTTGGTGATGTAGGCCAAAAGCAAAACCCAAATAGTTCCGTAGATCGGAATCGGCAAGGTCAAATAGACCCAGATGAGACTCACCCCCAGGACGATTCCCGGCATGGCGATTGGGATAAATGTCATGTTATCCAGCAGTGCCCGCCCCGGTAATTTTGTTTTGACCGTGATCCAGGCGATGACCGAGGTCAGCAGCATCACCACGGTGGCCGAGCCCACGGATAGATAAAAGCTATTCTTAAACGCGGTTAACGCCAGCGGATAGTTCAAAATATAGTGAAAGTTTGCCCAGGTCATTTTTCCCATGAGCTCGCGAGACGGTACGCCGTAATAGGGAATGAACGAAGACCACAAAAGAACAAAGACCGGAAAAATCACTGCGAGGAAAAATATCAGGAAAGAAATCCCGCAAGTCAGGTATTTCCATCCACCCAGGTCTATGACTCGCGGCCGATAGCCTTTGCCGGTCACTGTGGCGTAGCGATCCTCCCTACGCGTGATTCTTCCGTAAATCAGCACGCCGGTGGTGCTAATCAGCAGCAGCGTCACCGCATAAGCACCTGCCAAACCGAAATCCGACGGGAATTGGTGAATGGCGAGAAAAATCTTGGTGGTAAACACCGAGATCTTGGCCGGCACGCCGACCAAGGCCGGGACTTCGAAAGCTTCGATGCCACGGATGAAGATGACCAAAAGCACACTGAACATAGCGGGTCGCATGAGCGGCAGGGTAACCTTTCTGAAGGTCGTAAACGTGCTCGAACCTGCGGTCAGAGCCGCCTCTTCCAAGGAGGTATCCATGTTACGGAAAGCGGCAGACATGAGAAGAAAAACCAGCGGATAGAGATGAATAGACTCAGCCCAGATCATCCCCCACATGGAATAGATGTTGAAGGGTGCAGACTCCAGGCCTAACAATCCTTTAATGACGAGGTTAATCAACCCGATTTTCGGGCTGAGCAAAAGGATCCAGGAGATCGTGCTGAGAATTCCAGGAATGATGAACGGGATCAGCGCCATCACCACGAAGAGTTTTTTGAATGGTGTGTTAGTTCGTTCGCTAACCCAAGCTAGAAACGTTCCGATCAAAGAAGTGACGATGCAGGTGCCCAAGCCATAGTAGATGGAGTTCAGAAAAAGTAAGTAAAACTCCTTATCGAAGTAGGCCTTGACGTAGTTCTGTATAGTAAAGGTTGCTCCGGGCTCCCCGATCGGCGCGCTCCGGATGCTACCGTAGAGGAGCATGAGGAGCGGCACGCCTGCCAGATAAAGAACAAAAAGCGTCGCCCCTATGAGAATGAGGGTCTGGGAGTTAAACCTCCGCACCCACTTGTTCCTCCCGGAGATCGTTAGTTGTTAATATTATGCACAACCTGATCCGCGACCATGGTCTTCTTCACTTCTTCCTCAATGAGGGTCCAGAGGTGATCCTCATACTCGAGAAACTTTTTCTCTCGCTTGACCGCAAGGACTCGCGGGCGCTGGATATCGATCTTTATCGTTTCCTTCACCTTCCCAGGCCGCGCGCCGAAGACGATGACGCGGTCTGCCAGGTAGATTGCTTCGTTAATTTGGTGGGTAATAAACAACACTGTTTTGCCTGCTTCGCGCCAGATACGCAGCAACTCTAACTGCATGATTTCGCGGGTTTGAGCGTCCAGAGCGGCGAATGGCTCATCCATGATCAGAATCTGCGGATCCACGGTCAGTGCCCGCGCTAGGTTACAGCGCTGCTGCATACCGCCAGATAGCTCGTGGGGGTAATGATCTTCGAACCCTTCGAGGCCCACCAGCTTAATAAACTTGCGCGCGCGCGAGTGCCCATCCCCGTTGTCTAATCCTTGGCACTCCAGCCCGAAGATCACGTTCTTGAAAACGGTCCGCCAAGGCATCAGACAGGAATCCTGAAAGACCATCCCCCGGTCTGTGCCGGGTCCGGTCACCGCTTTACCATCGATCGCTATTTGCCCCGCGGTAGGTTTGAGTAACCCGTCGCAGAGGTTGATAAAAGTGGTTTTGCCGCAACCGCTGGGACCAACGATGGTGACGAATTCCCCGTCTTCAACTTGCAGGTTGATATTATCCAGGGCTAAGAGCCTGCCGCCAGTTCGTGGTTGATAGTACTCATGCCGTAATCCTGTCGCCTGTAACTTGGTCTGTGCCACATTGCCTCCTTAAGAATTGGTTTTGGGTTGCGTCATTTCACGCAAGACGGGCTGCTTCATCGATCGTCCGCTACTAGAGAACGCACTACGGATTATCATTTTCCTGTCTTTTTTCAAGCTCGCTTGAGGATTTATTGACAACCAAGAATGGATCGGATAGGTTCGCGACAAACTTTGCATAAACTTTTTCATGCAATTCGATGTTCATGGCCTCCCTGTTAGAAAAATCTAAGCCTAGAGCGAAGCGAACCGAGAATCTCTCTGGACAAGTTTACAGTCAAATCAAAACCCTAATTCTTTGCAATGAAATTTTGCCGGGTCAAAAACTTCACCACCAAGAACTAAGTGAGCGCCTCGGTGTGAGTAGAACTCCCGTGCGTGAAGCGTTGACCCGTTTGGTTCAGGAAGGCTACGTCTCCCTCCTGCCGAATCGGGGTTTTACCTGTAAAGAAATTAGATTGCAAGAGGCGGATGAGCTCTATCAACTGCGCGAAGCCTTGGAAGCCTTCGCCGTAGAAAAGGCGATAGAGAATCTGACCGAGGCGGCCTTCACCGAGCTGTCGGCGAAGATCAATCTTTACGGTAAAGATGTCCAAAAGCGATTTACTCGCGACCGGTTGGTCTACGATCAAGAAGTTCATCTCGAGATTGCCCGCCTTTCCGGCAACGAGATGCTCACCAAGACGCTCGCGCAGGTTATCGAGCGGATCATTTTGAAGCGAAGAACAGACGGCCTCTATGATCCCGCCCGCGGCATCACGGCCCATCAGGAACACCTCAGGCTCTTGCAAGCCATGAAGAAGCGCAATACTCAAGACGCCGTGAAAATCGTTCGCGCGCATATTCGAGCGGGCAAAGAGAACGTTCTCTCCGATCTTAAGCAAAGACAGGAGATTCGTGAATTTCGTTACACCGGAACCGTGAGCTAGTTGGAAAACACAAACAAGAGAGAAAGGAAAAAAAATGGCAGCAGACCTGATTATTAAAAACGGCTGGGTGGTGACACCCACAGAAATCTTTCAGGGCGGCGTCGCGATCAGCAATGAAAAGATCGTGGCCATCGGTTCAAACGATCAATTGCCTCAGGGCAAAGAGGAAATCGACGCTAAAGGCAAGCACATTCTTCCGGGCATCATCGATGGGCACGTTCACTTCAGAGAGCCCGGTATGACCCACAAAGAAGATTTCACAACGGGTTCCACCGCTGCGGTCTGCGGCGGCATTACCAGCGTCGTTGACATGCCCAATACCGTACCCCCGACCGCAGATGCCGAGCAAGTAAAGGTCAAACAGCAACTGGGAGAGGCAAAATCGCTCGTCGATTTCGGCGTTACCGGCGTTGTTGTGCAGACCAACACGAAAGATATTTTGCCCATGGCCGCGGCCGGCGCCATCGGCTTCAAAATCTTCTTCGGAGAAACGATCGGCAATCTGCCCTTCCCCGACGACGGGATGTGCATGGAGGCGTTCGACTATATCGCTCAATCCAAATTGCCTTTAGGCATCCACGCCGAGAACCGCCAGATCATGGCCTATTGCACCAACAAGCTAAAGACTGAGGGTAAGAATGAATCGCGCTATTGGGAAGCTTCCCGTCCCGATATTTGCGAAGCCGAGTCCGTCCACCACGCTCTATTCTTTGCCGAAACTTTCGGAACCAAGCTTCACGTCTTCCATATGAGCTCCAAGCAGGCGGCTTACATGGTCCGCGATGCGAAGGCACGCGGACTAAGAGTCACCGCGGAAACCGGACCGCACTATCTCCTGCGCGAGCCCAACGATATGGATCAAGTCGGCTCTTTGTTAAAAATGAACCCACCGGTTCGCACCAAGGATCACGCGGAGGTGCTGTGGCAAGGTCTCCGCGAGGGTTTCGTCGATACGCTGGCCACCGATCACTCTCCGCACACGCTGGATGAAAAAGGTTCGGATATCTACGGCAAACTGACGAAGCCGGCAATCTGGGACTGCATCTCCGGTTTTTGCGGGGTGGAGACCGGGGTTCCGCTGATTCTGACCGAAGTTAATAAAGGTAGATTAACGCTGAATCAATACGTCAAAGTCGCCTGTGAAAATCCGGCGAAGGTTTGGCAGTTCTATCCGAAAAAGGGCGCGATTCGCCTGGGATCCGACGGCGATATCACGATCATCGACATGGACAAAGAAGGAACCATCGACGTCAACAAACTCCATAGCAAGAACAAACCTTCCCCGTGGCATGGTTGGAAGGTCAAAGGGATGCCGGTTTGCACCGTCGTGCGCGGCCATGTGCAGATGCGCGACGGTGAGCCTTGCGGCAAACCTATAGGTCGAATGGTGAAACCGCTCCTGTAGTGGTAAGTTGAGTCGCATGTACTTAGATTCATGAAGCGTCCCGAACCATTAGAGATGTATCAACCGAGCTCGCTGCTGGAAGCGAGTCGCCTGTTGAGGGACAAAGGTGCGGGCGGCCGGTTTCTTGCCGGCGGCACCGATCTGGTGATCGCCATCAAGGAAAAAGGGTTGGTCCCGAAGTACCTGGTGGACCTCAAAAAGGTCCCGGGTCTTTCAGGAATTCAGGAAAATGGCGACGGGAGTATCACCATCGGCGCGCTGACAACGATGCGCGAGATCGAGACGGATCCCCTTCTCAACAATAAATATCCGTTTCTCTGCCAGAGCGCAGCCGAGGTGGGTTCTATTCAAATCAGAAACCGGGCAACCGTCGGTGGAAACATGGCCAACGCCACACCGTCGGCCGATGTAGCGCCGAGTCTGATTGCGCTCAACGCAACGGCAAAAATTGTGAGCGGCGCGGACGCGAGAATCGTGCCGCTCGAAGAGTTTTTTCGCGGTCCCGGTCAATCCGTCATGAACACCGATGAGATATTAGCGGAGATCACCATCCCGAAAACGAGCCCGCAACTCGTCGGTGAGTATATCAAATTCTCCCCCCGCGACATGATGGATCTGGCTTACGTCGGGGTTGCCGTTGCTTATACTATCGACTCTCACAAGCGCTGCAGGGGTGTCGGGATCGTTCTCGGAGCCGTCGCACCGACGCCGTTTCGCGCGCGCAATGCCGAAGCATTGCTCGAAAGCCAGCCTCTCACTGAAGAATTGGCCGCGAAAGTAGGCGCTGAGGCGGCCCAGGAAAGTAGACCGATCAGTGATGTCCGGTCGTCTGCCGACTATCGTCGCGCGATGGTTGGAGCGATGACCAAGCGCGCTCTGCTGAACGCCGCGGTGCCGCGTACGGGAAAAGTCTCCTGGTGTGACAGACGAGACAGGAGATATTGAGTGGAGGAGTGGAGTGATGGAGTATGGGTATGGCACTCCGACCATTACTCCGACACCAACACTCCAACTTTTTATCTGAGGTAGTCATGAAGACCAAGATCCAAATTACTCTGAATGGACAGAGCATGACCCTTGAAACGCCCAATCATCGTCTCTTGCTGGATTTGCTGCGCGACGAGATCGGCCTCACCGGAACTAAAGAGGGTTGCGGTACCGGCGATTGCGGCGCCTGTACCGTTTACTTGAACGGCAAACCGGTGAACTCCTGCCTGGTGCTATCCGGCGAACTGAACGGCGCCGATATCGTTACCATCGAGGGACTCAAGATCGGCCCGGAGCTGCATCCGATCCAAAAGGCTTTCATCCAAGACGGCGGCGCCCAGTGCGGCTACTGCACGCCGGGTATGCTGATGATGTCAAAAGCGTTGCTGGATGAGAATCCGAATCCGACGGAAGAAGAAATCCGTTACGCGCTTTCAGGTAACCTCTGTCGTTGCACCGGCTATGCGAAAATCGTCCAGGCGGTGCAAGACGCCGCCGCCGAGATTCGCGCCAAACGCGCGTAATCCGGACAACGGCTTGAACGTTTTGAACTACTTGAACGACTTGAACACGTTTTAGGAGAAAAGGATGGCGGAACTTACGGTCATCGGCAAACCTGTGACTCGTGTCGATGTTAACGAGAAGGTGACGGGCGAAGCGATCTACGGCTACGATCTCGTCCTGCCCAACATGCTCTATGGCAAGACGCTGTTCAGCCCCAAAGCCCACGCCAAAATCAAGAGAATCAACACGGAGAAAGCCAAGAAATTGCCCGGCGTCGTGACGGTGGTGACCGGCGAGGATGCGCCGTGGAGTCACGGCGAGTCCATCAAGGACAAGCCATTCTTGGCCCAAGGCAAGGTTCGCTACATCGGCGAGCCGGTCGCCGCTGTCGCCGCGGAAGATGAAGACATCGCCCAGGCCGCGGTGAAGTTAATTGAAGTCGAGTATGAAGAGCTGCCGGTTTATACCGAGCCTGAAGAAGCTTGCAAACCTGGCTGCGTAGCGATTCACGAGGATTTCGCCAAATATCGCAAAGTCGATTTCATCGTCGGCTCTCATCTGCCGAACGTCGCCGAACATTTCAAATTGCGAACCGGCGATGTTGAGATTGGATTCAAGCAATCTGACCTAGTCGTCGAAGAGAGGTATTTCGTTCCCATTATTCAACACGCCGCGATGGAGCCCCATTCTGCCCACGCGCAATTCGATAAGGAAAGCGGCCGGCTGACCATCTGGGTCGCCAATGACGCTCCGTTCCGCGCGCTTCATGAGATCACGGAAGCGCTCAACATGCCCAAAGAGAAGATCCGCTTCATCAACCCGCTCCAGGGAGGCGGATTCGGGTCCAAAGGCGGCCTCAAAGTCGAACCCATCGCAGTGGCACTTGCTTTCCACACCAACGGCCGTCCCGTGCGCGTGAAGTTCAACCGCGAAGAGACCTTCATCTCGACCTTGACGCGTCACGAGGCGGTGGTTTATTGCAAGAGCGGCGTGAAGCAAGACGGCACCCTTATGGCGCGCGAGATGACGATCTACTGGGGCGCCGGCGCCTACGCAGAGAAGAGCCCGACGGTGTGCATACGCGGCAGTCTGCCTGCCCCCGGCCCCTATCGCATCCCTCACGTTAAAGTTGACGGCTACGCCGTGTACACCAACAAACCGGTCGCTGGCTCGTATCGCGGTTATGGCATTCCTCAAGGCGCCTGGGCTTGCGAGCAGCAGATGGACGAAATCGCCAAGCGCTTAGGCATGGATCCCGTCAAGATTCGCCTGAAGAACATCTTCGTCGAAGGCGACGTCTCGTACTGGGGCGAGCGACTTCATGCGGTGGGCCTCAAAGAAACCCTCATCAAAGCCACCGGGGCCATTGACTGGGGGGAGGCAACGGAGCCGCCGAAGCCCGGTATAAAGATCGGCAAGGGCTTCGCCTGCATACAAAAGCCGACCCGCTCGCCGACGACTTCCAACGCGGGAGTGCTGGTGAACGCAAAAGGCGAGGTAACGGTGCTTGCGGGCACCGTAGAGATCGGCCAGGGTTGCAGCACGATCCTATCGCAAGTCGCCGCCGAAGAACTCAAAGTTCCCATGGAGAAAGTGTTCATGCACTCACTGGATACCGACATCATTCCGTACGACGCCTCCACAACGTCGAGCCGGAGTACTTATCACATGGGCAACGCGGTCCGGCGAGCCGCGATTCATGCGCGCGAGCAGATCATCGAGGCGGCCGGCCCTATGCTCGAAGCCAACGTCCGGGATCTCGACTGTGTCGACGGCAAAGTTTTTCTCAAAGACCAGCCACAGATGGCGTTGCCCATTGGCGAGGTCGTCAAGCGCAAGCTCGGCATCAATGGAATTGTGCGCGGCGACGGTTCCTATACCTACGAAATCGGCAAAGACCTCGACCTGGAAACCGGCCACAGCGATCACGCCTCCGCCTTCTACATGTATGCGACCCAGGCTGCGGAAGTAGCCGTCGATGAGGAAAGCGGCAGGGTCCGTTTGTTGCGCATGTCGGCCGCCCACGACGTGGGCAAGGCGATCAACCCGCTCAATTGCGTCGCGCAGATCGAAGGCGGGGTGGCCATGGGTATCGGCTCCGCGCTGCACGAAGAAATGGTCGTCGACAAAACCGGCAAGGTGCGAAATCCGTCTTTTCTTGACTATCACCTCGTTACATCCTTGGATGTGCCGAAGATGATTCCCATCATCGTCGAGTGTCCAGAGCCCGAAGGTCCGTACGGCGCTAAAGGATTAGGCGAGCCTGGCTTGGCGCCCACCCCGGCGGCGATAGGCAATGCAGTCGCCGACGCGCTAGGGGTCAGGGTCTACGATTTGCCGCTCAAGCCGGAAAATGTCTACTGGGCCATCCAGAACAAGAAGAAAAAAGACGCCGCCTAATAGCTACATTCGAATATCTCGCCGTTTTCGTTTAAAATTCAAGATACTGAAAAGAGACGTGGGCGTCGGTCAGTAAAACTACGTCTGGCGGAGGTCACCGGTGACTAAGCGTTATCAAAGGTTCTATCTCAACCTGGCTGTGGCTATCGCCATTGCGGCTTTTGCCACATCGAGCCCCCTTGCGCTGGCAGCCGAACAAGCGGGTAGCTCGGCGTCACGAACCGTCCAACCTCTCCCCGGTATGCCTCCAGTGGTGGACCCCAACAATCTCTACAGCGAAATCCGGTCAGATAAGCTCAGCTCTATTGTCGCGAAACACCTCCCGCGTGTCTACGTGCCTAATCGTAGCTCCAATGACGTTTGGGTGATCGACCCGGCTACATTCAAAGTCATCGACAAATTCCGTGTGGGCGTTCATCCCCAGCATGTGGTGCCTTCATGGGATCTAAGAACACTTTGGGTCAATAACAACGCGGAAGGGCGCAACGACGGCAGTGTGACACCGATTGATCCATTGACCGGTAAGCCGGGTAAATCTATTACCGTCGACGATCCCTACAACATGTACTTTACCCCCGACGGCAACGCGGCCATCATCGTGGCCGAAGCGCGCAAGCGGCTCGATTTCCGCGACCCGCATACGATGGCGATGAAGTATACCGTCGATACTCCGAATTGCTCCGGCATCAATCACGCCGATTTTTCCATCGATGGGCGCTATGCCATTTTCACCTGCGAGTACGGGGGAAGTGTCGCCAAGATTGACATGGTCGAGAAGAAAGTAGTCGGCTATTTGAAACTCTCAAAAGGCGGCATGCCCCAGGATGTTCGCATCTCACCCGACGGCAAAGTTTTCTACGTAGCCGACATGAAAGCCGAAGGGGTATTCGTGGTCGACGGTGACAAATTCGTGGAGATCGGCCACATCAAAACCGGTCCCGGTGCCCACGGACTCTACCCGAGCCGGGATGGCACGCATCTCTATGTGGCCAACCGAGGGGTCGCTCGCGTGTATGGGCCGCCCAAGGGCAAAGGAAGCGTTTCCGTCATCGACTTCGCAACCCGCAAGGTCGTCACCAACTGGCCCATCCCCGGTGGCGGCAGTCCGGATATGGGCAATATCAGTGTCGATGGAAAACTGCTTTGGCTATCGGGTCGCTACGACGACGCGGTTTACGTCATTGATACGACCACAGGAGGAGTGAAAAGCATCCCGGTAAAGAAAGAGCCCCACGGCCTTACGGTTTGGCCACAACCCGGCCGGTATTCGCTCGGTCATACCGGCAATTTGCGCTAAGCTTTAGGGGTTTCATTATTTCCAGTTAATGACTCGAAGTATATTGGAGTAGTCATCGGTCCACAAGTCACCGGTGGAGCGGCCGGTGAGAGGCTTCCAGCGAGGATCAGAGAGGAACTCCGTGAGAATCGCTTGGCGGCGTGCCATGACAACCCAACGGGATGGGAACTTGCCATCTTCGCGCTCCGCCTGTGTGGGCTGATCGTCGTGGCGCACCAAGGCCAGCAAACTGAGGTTCGAAGCCAAGCGATCCAAAACCGGCACCAGGTTCATGTAACGGTTTGAGATATGAAAAAAGAGAATGCCGTCTTCATCGAGTTTGGACAGATAAAGCTGGAGAGCCTCGCGCGTCAAGAGGTGAACGGGTATCACATCCGAGCTGAACGCGTCCAACACGAACAGCCGATATTGGCGATCGGACGCCAGGGCCAACGAGATTCTCGCGTCGCCTATAACCACGTTGATCTGCGGCGGACAGTCTCGTAGGAAGGTAAACAGATTCGCATCGCGAGCGATTCGCTCCACCAGGGGATCGATTTCGTAAAACGTAAATTTCTGGCTCCGCGTTCCCTCACATGCGAGAGCGCCGGTCCCAAGCCCCACGATGGCGACGCTGCCGCTTCGGTAAGTCTTGGAAAACACCGAGAATACCTGCCCCACCGGTCCAGTTGGGTAATAATAGCCGCTCGGCTCAAGCCGTCTTTTCGGATCCGTTCTTTGGGTTCCATGAATCGTCGTGCCTTGAAACAACAGATGGAACCTCTCCTCCTTGTCGACCATTGCCCGATAAACCCCGAAGAAGCTGCGATCGGCATACAGAAGCTCCCCATAAGGTCGAGTATAAATGGTCGAAACCAAAAACAGCGCGACCATACCGAGTCCGAACCGTAAAGGTCGACAGGCGAAACTCAAGCACATTACACCGGAACCTCCGAATGCCAGAAGATGGGCGGTTCGCGGCGCCAAGAGGGAATTGTCTCTTGACCATAAAATAATAGCCGCAACCACCAGCCCAAGTCCCGCGGGCAGCGCGACATCCAGCCAGCGGTCGGACTGAGTTTTCGGGTTCTGGCCGATGTAGGGTCGAGCGATCGCGGCGCCAATCATGGCCAACGGATACTCTTCGACTCCTTTGAAGATCAGAGGCGCCAGCAAAGCATTGAAAAAGCCACCGCAAACTCCACCGATGGAAATCCAAAGATAGAACTCCGTCAAATGGCGCGCCGGAGGTCGATCCTTCGCCAATTCGCCGTGACAGACCAGCGCCGTCGCGAAGAAGGCGATCAGGTGCAGCGGCACGAGAATCCAAACGGGAGTCGTGGCTTGGACGAAAACCGTGAGCGCAGCAGCCAGCAACAAAAAGCCTTGCCTACGAACGATAAAAGAATGAGAGATCCAATTCCGCCGAGAAAAAGTCAGAACAAAAGACAACAGATACAGAGCGAGGGGAATAATCCAAAACAATGGAGCCGATGCAACGTCAGTGGTCACATAGGTTGTCACGCCCAAGAGCAAACTCGATGGTACCAAAGCGAGCACGACCCAGCGCATTCGCCGCTCAAAGGTCAAATCGCTGGAGTTCATCCGCAGTGACTCCCCACCATTCGTCTCTGCAGTATGATTTGGCAAATCTTCATCCGCGGGGGCGAAGAAAGATCGCCACAAGACCAAAACACAAGTCGATATGAACGCTACGAGAGCAAGGTAGCCATAAAACCAACTGCGGCTTTGTTCGGCGAGGCTAAAATAGGGTTCTAAGACCGCAGGGTATGCAAGTAAGCCAACCATGCTCCCGAGGTTGCTGGCGGCGTAGAGAAAGTAAGGATCGCGCGCCACGGGATGGGCCGTGCTCGCAAACCACTTTTGGAGCAGGGGCGAGCCCGCAGAAAGCACAAAAAATGGGAAACCCACTGCCGCGAACAACACGGATAGAACCAGCTTCGCCGGTTGATCGACGGAAACGGAAAACCACTGATGGGGAATGAAGACGGGCAGGAACGAGACGGCAAAGAGCACCATTGTTAGATGCACAATCGCGTGTCGCTTGGTTCCAAGCCAGGTACTTCCCAAATGGGCATAGAGATAACCCGCCAGCAACAATGCCTGAAAGAAAAAAAGGCTCATGTTCCACACCGCCGGTGATCCGCCCAAGAAGGGCAAGATCATCTTGGCGATCATCGGCTGAATCAAAAACAGGAGAGCCGCGTTGACGAAGATCGTTATGGAGTAAACCAGAAACACGTGTAAACCAACCTAGACCGGGCGGTGCTTGCTGCTGCGCTGGATCGCTAGGGCATTTTGAAGGAACACGTCAAGATCGGATTTTTGAGCAATGAATGTGCCAATTTTTAGCCTCGATGGAGCAAAAGGTTTTCAAACTCGAAAGAAACACGAGAGACTAGCGGTAACCGGGGAAACTGGCTGAGCGATGGGATGCCAGAAGAAACTGCCGAGCATCCCTGGCAAGACTTGTTCGGACCGGATACAAAAAATGTACGTCCGGCTTGCTTGCTATGTTCATTTCTGTGCTGCATCCGCCCTTATGAATCCCGCAGGCTAAAATGTTTTATCAGCCATCTTGTTGCGTTATTGCATTGACAATCAGCGTGACACTTGGCTAAAGATGGGCCTGTCCTAAGTGCGATCATTCTGGATGTTGGGAGAGAACATGGCACAAGAAATTACGCTGGCGGAATTGAAGGCGATGGCACAGCGGTCGGAATTGCCATTGGCCGACCAAGAACTAGAAAGGCTGCTTCCAGGGGTCAATCATACCTACCATCAGACACGGGAACTTCGCAGACTCATCACGGATCGCACCGAGCCGGCAGCCGCTTTTGTCGCTTGGCAAATTGAAAACAGGTAGTTGACCCATGATACCAACCGAGCTGTCTTATCTTGATATAATAGAAGCTTCGATGAAAACAGGGGGACTGAACCAGAAACTGAAAGGCTTTTCGACGACGCCTTGAAGACATTGGAAAGCCTTGGTGTCACTGTCGTTGAAATTGACGGACGACCCTTTTCATTGGCCCGTAAAGCGAACCAGACAATTCTTGTCGCGGAAGCCTATGCCTATCACGAAAAGCGATTTCAAGAAGCGCCGCAGAAATTCGGCAGTTCCGTTCGAAGACGAATGCTCGAAGGCGCCTTTCTGAGTGCGGCGGATTACATAAGCGCTCTGCGAGCCCGAACCGCCTTGAATGAGCAAATTCGTGCAAACTTCTCCCGGGTGGATGTTTTCGCCACGCCGACTGCGCCGCGTCCACCTGAGGCCTTTGAAGCCATAGACCCAAATGAACAGAACCTGCGCCCGAGCTTTACCAATCCCTTTTAATCTGACGGGACTGCCGGCCATTTCCCTCCCCTGCGGCTTTACCAAGGACAACCTGCCAGTCGGCCTGCAGATCGTTGCACAGCCCTTTAGGGAAAGTACCGCGTTTCGGGTCGCCTACGCATACGAGCAGGGAACAGAGTGGCATAGGCACAGACCGAAACTATGAGCAGCACCCATAGAAATTTGAAATTGCCATTCTAGTTAAGTATCGTTGAAAATCTGGAAATACATTTCCGCCAACGCTGGCTCCATGGTTTTCGCAGCCGCCATTTCTCGCTCAATCGCAGGATTGAGCCGCTCGCGGGCTTTGGTAGCCAGAGCGAGAACTTCCGTCTCATCGAGCTTCGCTAAATGTCCGCCTTGTACGACTACTTCTCCATTAACAATCACGGTATCTACGGAGCTGCCGTTTTCACAGAAAGCCAGCTGACTCATCACGTCGTTCAGCGGCGTGAAAGAAGGCGTATCCAGCCGGAGGAGAACCAAATCGGCTAGTTTGCCCGGCGCCAAAACTCCGGCATCGAGGGCGAATGCGCGCGCACCGTTGCGCGTGGCCATAGCCAGCACCTGGGTTGGCATCACCCAATGGTTGAAGTCGGTGCCGGCTTGGTTGTGAATCAACGCCACCAGTCGGAGGGCGTCGAACATATTCTGTCCATCATTAGACGCCGCTCCGTCCGAGCCCAGGGCTACCTGCACCCCTTTCGAAAGAAAATCACGAACCGGCGCGAGTCCACTGCCGAGGCGCAAATTGCTCGCAGGATTGTGCACTGGCGTCGCGCCGCTTTTGGCGAAAAGTTCAATGTCCGCAGTCTCGATCCAGATTGAATGCGCCGTTGAAAGATTGGGACCGAGGATACCCAACGAATCCAGGTGCTGAAGCAACGAAGTTCCGTACAGCCGTTTGCCCATCACTGCCTGGGCTTTCGTTTCGGCGAGATGGATGTGGATCGGCAGCTTTCTTTTGTAGGCGATGTCCGCGGCCCCACGTAGAAGCTCATCCGAGCAACGCTGGACTGCCGACGGTCCCGGACAACAAGTCGTTAACCTATCCGGGTCATGAAACGTATCGATGAACTCCTCGCATTCGTCGAGCCAGGCTTGTGTCGTCTTCGCTTCGCTCGCACTCATGAGTTTGATCTCTTCAGTCAGGTTTGACCCGGTTTTGCTTAATGGGATCGTTTCTTCATAGTTCTTGTCGGAAAGCGTGAGCGAAATGACATGGCGCAACCCAAGATCGCGCATGGCTTGAATCGCCGCACCCGCGCCCATGAAGCGGCACATTTGATTGCCAAAGAAGTGATCGAGAACTGTAGTCGCGCCGTTCTTGAGCATTTCCATCCCCCCAAGCAGGGCACTTGCGTAAAAATCCTCTTCGCGCATGTCACGCAGCGACGCGCGGTAGTAGGCGCGCCAAATCTCCAGGGGCTTGCTCGGCATCATGCCGCGTACGAGATTGGCCGGCGAGTGGCAGTGAGCATTGACCATGCCCGGCATGGCGATTCGCCGATCGCCTTCGATGGTGATGTCGAAGGGACCGGATGGCGTCCATTCGGCGGGTCCAACATAAACTAGCTTGTTGCCATCGATAGCGACAGAGCCTTTTTCGATGACTTCGCTCTGCGCGTTCATCGTCACAATGAGAGCGTTACGAATCAATATTTTCATGGCACACCTCGAGTTAGACCCAGTGAAACCAGGCGGAGAAATAAAGCTGCGAAAAACAATTCTAAAGGGCAGGGAGAAGAGTCGTTGGGTTCCTCGTCTCCCGTTTTTAGTTAACTCGAAACCAGGAACACGAAACCCGAAGCCGTGGACAATGGATTGAGATCACACAAAGCCCATCTTGCGGCCCCAATTCTCGGGGTCTTTGAGAAAATCGACTATCTGCTTGCTGGCGTTTTCAGCGAAGTAGCTCTTGCTGAGACCCGTGTCGAGCACATCGTCCCAGTTAGCGAGCACGTGCAGGTTGATGTCATTTTTCGCGAGGTTGTCTCTCCCCTCGTGCTGATTCAATCGGTCTGAGGCGTAGTCGAAGACGCACAGACAATGAGTCATCTTCGCTCCCGCCGCGCGAATACCGATGTTGAAGCGAAGCTTGCTCAATCCGTCCGTGATAAGATCTTCAACCAACAAGACTCTCTTCCCGGCTTCCAGAATCCCTTCGATCTGTTTTGAGCCACCATAACCTTTGGGTTGCTTGCGGATATAGATCATCGGCTTCTTGATCAGATGAGAAACAAACGAGGCGTAAGGAATACCCGCCGTCTCTCCTCCCGCAACGATATCGATATTAGCCAAGCCAATGGCGGTTTCCGCCTTTTCGGCAAGCTCAGTTACGATGTACTCGCGCTCTTCGGGGAACGAAAGAATTTTACGGCAATCGATGTAGACCGGCGAGATTCGACCCGAGACAAAGACAAAAGGTTTGTCCTTGTAGACTTGGATGGCTTCCGTCCGAAGCAGCATCTCTGCAATTCTTTGGGCAACGTCGCTCATAGAAAACTACCCTTCGCGTCTCTGGAATACGCAGGCTATAACATAGCCCTTTCCCGTTTCCAACATTAGGATCACCTAACGAGCGCGGTTTTTATCACGGGATCTAAGCTGGTAGAATAGAATTTGTGAAATTGCGCCAAGACGTCCCGGCATCACCACTTTCAAACAATATGGCTATCAACAAGCGCCGTCTGCTCCGCGATCTTAATGCGGTGTCACGTATTGGCATCGGCGATCATGGTTCGGTTACAAGGCTGGTTTTTTCAATTAAGGAGTTGCGTAGTCGCCAATTTCTCATTCACCAAATGCGTCAAATCGGCCTGCAGATCCACATCGACCGGGTCGGCAATATTTTTGGGAGGCTGGATGGCCACAATGCGAAAACGCCCGCTCTCCTCGTCGGTTCGCATCTGGACACGGTTCTCCATGGGGGAAAGTTCGACGGTACCATGGGTGTTATTGCAGCGCTCGAGGCGGTACGAACGCTCAAGGAAAAGCACTTTGCCTTAGCATCGCCCGTAGAAGTTGTTTGTTTTGTCGGCGAGGAGTCAAGCCGCTTCGGCTATTCGACTCTTGGGAGCAGCTTAGTCGCGGGAGAAGTTCACGCCAAGGACCTTGCCTATGCCGCGGATGCCCAGGGAACCAAACTGTCGGATATCTTGGCGAGCATGGGCATCTACCGAAACAACCTAAGATCCATGCGTCGCGACCCATCTACCATCAAGGCTTATCTGGAGCTGCACATTGAACAAGGACCCATTCTGGAAGCAAAAAGAAAGTCCATTGGTGTCGTCACCTCCATCGCGGCACCGACCCGATTTAGAGTTGTGTTCGCCGGTCAAGCCGATCACTCCGGCACGACTCCAATGGAGATGCGCAAAGATGCTCTTGCGGGAGCCTCCGAGTTCATCGTCGCCCTGGAAAAAATTTGTCGTCAATACTCGCGGATGGAGAAAGGCCGGGTGGTCGGCACCGTCGGCGCGATAAAGATCGAGCCCGGAGTGATTAACGCGATCCCAGGGAGAGCCGAACTTTCAGTCGACATCCGTAGCATCACCGCAGATGCCAAAAGACGAGTGGTCCGGTTGGTTCACGCTCGAATCCGCCAAATCGCGCGGCGCAGAAAGATCCAAGTCGAGATCTTGCCCTTGCGCGAAGAAGACCCCGTTCCCCTGGATAAAAGACTCATTCGTCTGCTAAAAGAGTGCTGCGAGTCGAGAAATATCGCGTATGAAATTATGCCTTCGGGAGCTGGGCATGATGCCATGCAGATGGCCAAGGTTACGCCCGCCGGAATGCTGTTCATTCCCAGTCGGCGCGGCATCAGTCATAGTCCGTTGGAATGGTCCGAGCCAGAGGACATCTGCTTGGGTGCGCAACTGCTATTGGATTCCATAATTCGAGTAGCCAATGAAACGACCTAAAACCGTACGAATCCTGAACGCTCCGGACATTAAGACAAATCTAGAGCGTATGGCCCATTCAATCCTTCGTCAAAACAAAGCGTTGGACTCGCTCGGATTTATCGGCATCCGGACCCGCGGCCTTTTCCTCGCCAAACGGCTGTGTGAGATTATAGAAAAGTCAAATGGCAAAGAAGTGCCCCTCGGAGAAATGGACATCACGCTATACCGAGATGATCTCAACGCTCTTCTGCCCCACGGCAAGGTGGATCACACGCAAATTCCCTTCGATATTAATAACAAGACGATCATCTTATTTGACGACGTATTACACACAGGCCGGACGGTACGCGCGGCGGTAGACCATCTCATCGATCTAGGCCGCCCCAAAGCTATTCATCTTGCGGTGCTGATTGATCGCGGCGGACGTGAATTTCCCATCGCCGCCAGTTTCATCGGCAAGAAGATCAACTTACCAGGGAAGGGCGAGGTTCGATTGAAACTGAGGGAAGTAGATGGCAAAGACGAAGTCGTAGTCACCAGATAACGCCAATTCCATCTTTCCAGGAAACTGTTTCAAGTAGAAGTGAAAATCGAAAAGATCAATGGCGATCTGGAACTGACAGAGCGAAAAACCGTCAACTATCAGGCTACCCGTTCGAGAGTCATTC
This sequence comes from uncultured delta proteobacterium, assembly GCA_963737905.1. Lineage (GTDB taxonomy): Bacteria > Desulfobacterota > Binatia > UBA9968 > UBA9968 > DAIRFP01. Next base: position 196,265 of record CAVTUQ010000025.1, read on the forward strand.
GACGTCTCAGAACTAAGGCCATGACGTCGCAGCCCTTACAGTGTGTCTCGATAAACCGACGAAGCGAAGCGAGTTCCACAGGCAAGAAGTATAGCGTACACCTCTCTGTGAGGGCATCGAGAACACTGCTATCAACGGTCCCGTAAGAAATCGAGTCGTCCGTGTATGAGATTTCGCTTATTTGAATGCGACGTGGATCGAGGGTTTTCACCACTTCCTTGATCAATCCGATGAACAAGTTGATCTTGTCATCATCGGGGCAAGTTGCGGGCGCCCAAGAAAAGTGATTTTTCATTTCTTTCTTAATTTCGTTTTCTTGAATCTCGACCGTTAGGTCCGTCTCTGTCAGGCGACCGCGAACGAATTCATAGCTCATGGGTTCCTGAATGCTCTTTCGCGAACGGCGCAGAATATAGCGGTCGTGACCGTTGGTCACCTCGATATAACCGACACTCATGGGATCCAGTGGCGAGCCACCAGGGAAGAGTTTCTCGCCGCTAGCCCTTAGAGGTTCTAAGCGATGGCCAGCGTGTTGTGTCATAAACAACCGCCAATCATCGGTTTCCTGTGCTTCGACTGCATCACCTACAAAAACAAAAGCCGGAGCTTTATCAAACGGAGAAACGTGATGGATAGCGTCACAGACACAGCAATGGATAAACTTTTCGCTACCCATACTTGCGCTGCTCCGTGAGCAGGGGAGCCGCGACGCTCGCCTGGGAAGGAAATTTCATCAGGACGCGAGTGCCTCTGCCCGCTTCACTGTTGATTTCTAGCATTCCACCGATGAGCTCAGCCATCCGGCGCGCGACCGTGAGCCCTAAACCCAACCCGGCGAAGGAGCGGTGAGACGATGTATCGACCTGGTGAAATGGCTCAAAGATCGAGTCCATCTTATTTTTTTCTATACCGATCCCTGTGTCTGTAACTTCGAACTCAATACTCGAATGGTCAGCCGTGGGACGAGCCTTGACTCTAATTTCCCCCTGAGCTGTGAATTTGATTGCGTTGTTAAAAACGTTCTGAAAGATCCTTTCGACCTTAGAGCGATCACTGACAATTGAAATTCCGGTATCAGCCATTTCAATCGAGAGCGCGAGTCCCTTCTCGGCCAGGATCCGCTCGTATCGCTTGACCGCTTCACGCACGACTTCACGGGCGTCGAATTTTTCGATGGTTGCTGTCGCATCGCCGGCGTTGAGAGAAGTCATCCAGAGCACATTATCGATGAGTTCCAATAATTCCTCGGAGTTACGGTAGACGGTTTCCAAAACCTTTTGTTGCTCCTCGCTCAGTTTGCCAATCACCTGGTTCAGGAGCAGGTAAACAAAACCCACCACCACACTCAGGGGAGTTCTCAGCTCATGTGAAATATTAGAGAGAAAATCCGATTTGACCTGTCTTAACTTGCTCTTCGCATTCCGGCGCTCAAGCCCGCGGCGAACCAGAGATAGGATGTGATTTACATCAAAAGGTTTGGAAATATAGTCAAATGCGCCCAGGCGCAACCCCTCGATCGCCGTATCCAAGGACCCATACCCGGTGATGATTATTGCTTCGATATCCGGATCGTACTCCTTCAGCTTTTCGAGCACATGGATTCCTGAGACCCCGGGCATTTTGAGGTCCAACGTCACGAGATCGACCGGAAACTTGCCGAGCATTTCAACTGCCTGTCCACCGCGCTCCGCAACGTGTACGTTATAATAGGGGTTGAGAATCATCTTTAATGATTCCCTGGGACCCATTTCGTCGTCGACAACAAGAATGTGAGGCTTGCTTGTATCCATGCCCGCGGCTTACAGCAAGGAGCATGCCAATGAATAGGAAAAGCCCAAATGACGAATTTACAAGCGTAATTTTAAGCCAAGGAAAGGAATAGAGAGAGTTAAGGGAACAATTTTGTCCAATTAGGTCGATAATTTGACTTCCTCACCCCCGTCATTAGGTTCGTGGATTTTTAGTTTCTCGATCCGGTACTTAAGAATACGACGGCTGGTTCCGAGAAGTGAAGCGGCTTTGGTCTGATTGAAGCCGGTTCGTTGGAGAGCCTTAACGATGAGTTCGCGTTCAAATTCGTCTACAGCTTCGCTTAACGGTTTCGAACCACTCAGTACATCCTCTTTGAGCGTCGCGGTCTGATCCGTGGAACGCATCCCCGCCGGCAGATCCCGCAACATGATCGTTTCGTGTGGCGTAAGGATCGTCAGCCTTTCGATCAGGTTCTCCAGTTCCCGAATATTTCCAGGCCAGTAGTACGATGTGAAAAAATCCACCACCTCCGGAGACAGGCTTTTGGGCGCCATAGAATGCTCTTGCGCCTTGAGTCTTAAGAAATGATCCAAAAGCAGCGCTATGTCTTCGGGCCTTTCCCTCAGGGGAGGGAGGTAAAGCGAAACGACATTGAGCCGGTAGAAAAGATCAGGACGGAACTCCCCAGCCTTGGCCATCGTTTCCAAATCGCGATTACTGGCAGCGATAACTCGGACATCAACTTTGATTTCATCCGTGCCACCGAGACGGGTAAACGTTTCCTGCTCTATAGCGCGTAGGAACTTCGCCTGAGTCCCGAGATTGAGTTCACCGATTTCATCGAGAAAAAGCGTCCCCGCATGGGCGAGTTCGAAGCGACCTACCTTCTTCTGCGAGGCGTTTGTAAAGGCGCCTTTCTCGTAGCCAAACAATTCACTCTCGATCAAAGTGTCGGGGAGAGCCGCGCAGTTCACCACAACGAACGGCTTGGAGCGCCGATCACTATTGTAGTGAATCGCCCGTGCGATCAGCTCCTTCCCCGTTCCACTTTCGCCGGTAATCAGCACCGTGCTTTTTTTGGCCGCAACCATGCTGACCGCCTTAAACACATCGATGATCTGTTTGGATCGCCCGATGACGTGCTCAACCCCGTACTTGCGGCCGACTTCCTCCTTCAACCGCTCCAGTTCCCTGAATAAATGGACTTTCTCGAAAGCATGCTCGACTCGCAGGCGCAACTCCTCCACATCGAAGGGCTTGGTCACGTAATCGAAAGCCCCTGTGCCTTTGGCTGTAAAGGCCGTTCGCGCGGTGTTGAGAGCAGTCAACATGATGACCTGACAATCGGTATGGATCGACCTCATTTGTTTGAGGACGGCCAGACCATCGGCACCCGGCATGACAATATCCAACAAAACTACGTCGGGTTTTTCATCCGCAAGCTTCTGAATCGCCTCGTCGGCCGATGTGGCTTCTAAGACACGATAAAGCTTGTTAAAAACAAGCTGCAGCGATTGTCTCACTCCAGCCTCGTCATCGACGACTAGCAATAAGGGTTGGCTCATTTCTCGCTTCTTTTCTAATTCAAGCAATTAGGAACTCCATTTTCAAAAGGTCTTTTTCGGTGTCCGAATAGTCGAGGGTCATATGGCCGCCGTTGCGCTCGACCAGTTGTTTTGCGAGCAGGATGCGTAAGGAGAGTACGGTTTCGCTCGGGCTCGACGACGATTTATCGAAATAATGCGTGATCGACGCGACACGCCCCACTTCACGAAAATATGAGATTGCAACGCATCCTTGTTTCTCGACGTTGATCTCAATTTCGCTTCCCATTTTTGCCTGCGACAGTACCGCCAACAGCACGTTCTTCAGAATGTACTTGACCTGAGTTTCGTCGGCTTTAATTTCACGGCTATAGCCATTCCCTTTCCAAGTGATTTGGGCCTGCCTCCGGGCACATTCGTTGCTGAGTTCATTTAACGCTGAGCGAAGTTTTTCCTGCAACGCCACCTTGCTCCAACGGGGCTGCGCGAAGTCGGCAAACTCGATCATCAGCTCAAGCAGGTCATCCATCCGTTCGATATCGCCGCCCACGACATCTTGGAAACGGGCCCGGAAATTCTCGTCCTGGTACCTGTCCGTTAGCAGCTGTGCAAAGGTTTTGATGGTGACCATCGGGTTCTTTAATTCATGGGCTAGCTCATGGATCAAAACGCTTAGGTCCTCTCTTTGGGCATGACTATTCTCTGTGCTAGCCTCCGCGTAGACGCCGTTAAGGGGTTGCGTCAGACTTTCGGCCCTATCGAGATCGCTTTTTTCTTGAACTTCTGAATGGACCAAGGCTTCAAACGCGGGGATCTCTGGCAATTCTCCCGGCGCCGAAAAATCGAAAATCAGATCGGCTGCTTCGACCCAGCTCTTCCGTTGCAAGGCCAGCGTCCGGGCGATGACTGTCTCCATTTCGTTTAAGTTTCCAAACCAAAGGTAGTTGCTGAGACGCTCGTTAGCACCTGCGGAAAGACTCACTTCTCCCAAGCCGAGATAGCTGGCATAAAACTGGCAAAACCAACTGGCGATTGCCGGTATATCCTCCCGTCGCTCCCTTAGCGGCCGAAGCGACAATTTCAAGGTGGCGAGCTTATAATAAAGAGACTCCAATAACTCATCCCGATAAACTTTCTCCAAGATATCGACCCGCGCCGTTGTGATAAGACGGCACTTGCCGAATTTGGCTTCCTCTTCTTCTAAGAAATTCAAGAGTTCCGCCTGGCAGGCTAACGAAAGCCAATCGACATTCTCAATGATCAATGTAACCGGCGGCGCTTCGCTGCTACGACACCATGACAGTTGAAGGCTCTTTTGATCCAAATAGGCATTGTTGATCTCGGCCGCATTCAATGAAACCCAGCTACCGAAACGAGCCCCTAAAAAATGAATCCCACGGGCCACGCGTTCCTGACCGCAACCAATCTCCCCCGAGATCAAAATTGGCAAGCCGGTGACTGCAAACCGATGAACCAGGCTGGCCGCGGCTCGAGCAAGATAAGGGAATTCAAGGTACCGGGTAAACTCTCCTCGAGGCTCGACTCCAGGATGGTAAAGAGCCTCGGATAGAATGTTTCTGCGGGCTAAGAGTTGCCCCACCTTCTCTTTTAATTCATAGGGGCTAAAGGGCTTGGCTAAACAGCCAACCCTTTCTCGGTCATCGATCGCCCTTGCAGCTGATTTCGAATCCACCAGAAACAAAACCGCGAAGGGCGCTTTGTCCGCAAATCTCAAGAGACTAGAGGGCTCCTTCCCGATAGCTGGTGTGACGCCGAGAATTAGTAGGTCCACATCGCGGTCAGTTTCAGCAAACGAAAAGGCGCCTTTTCCAAAAGGCCTCTTTGCGACGACAAACTCCCGCCCCAAGATAAGGGCCAGGGTCTCCCGCACGACCTCAGACTCCTCAATGACTAAGATTCGCTTCGTTTGCATGAGCGCGCCCGTTGCTTAATTGACGAATCGGCTTACCCGTTGGCAAATTTATAAAAAATGTTGTTCCAACACCGACTTTACTCTCAACCGTGACAAATCCCCCATGTTCCTGGACAATTTGATGGGAAATCGAAAGCCCCAGGCCGCTACCCTCGTCTTTGCTGGTAAAAAATGGATCGAAGATATGGTCCAAGTTCTCGGCTGGAATCCCTATCCCTGTATCGCGGACCTCAACTTGAACAAATTGGCCCGAGTGTCCTGCTTCGTCTCTGGAAATGAGTCGTGTGGATACGAAGATTGACCCACCCTCTCTCATTGCCTGGATGGCATTAAGTATAAGGTTCATAAATACCTGCTTCATCTGCTCCCTGTCAATCCAGACTCTAGGCAACCCCGGGCCAAAATCCCTTGTAATCTCAACACCTTTCTCCTTGGCCTCGCTCTCCAAGATACGCGCAATCCCGTCCACAACATCATTCATATTTTCTTCCGCGACATTGGGGCGCGACGGCCGTGCAAAACTCAAGAGATCGTTGATCAAGCCGCAAATGCGATCCACCTCCTTCAGTGCAATGCCCTGAAATCCCTCACGAAATTCAGCGTCATTGTAACGCTCCGGCAAAAGCTGGGTGAAAGTCCGGATGGCGACTAAGGGATTGCGAATTTCGTGGGCGAGTCCGGCGGTAAGTAGTCCCAAAGAAGAAAGCCGGTCCGCCCGGCGGAGCGTATCCTGGGACTGCTTAAGGTTTTCATAGAGTCGAGCATTTTCTAAAGCAATAGCGGCCTGATTGGCTAAAGTGGACAAGAGTTCCAAATCTTCGCTAGAATAGATTTCCTTCTCCCGCTTGTGACCCAAATTGAGGATCCCGATAAGTTTCTCTTTGGAAATGATTGGCACGCTAATTTCTGCACCGAGTTCTCCCATTTTTTCCGCAACCTCGAGTCCAGAGACCCTATCCTGAGCCATTTCTAGTTCTTCCTTAACGACTCCCTCCTGGCTACCCGTCAGCCGCTGAATCAGTGGATCACTCTTCGAAAGCAAGGCTTGAAGGTATCCGTTTCTCTCCTGACCGATGTTTGCTTTGAGATTATAAACTCCCTTGGTCTCATCCAACAAATAAAAAGATGCGGTTTCAGTCCCCAGAGCCCGGCTAACCGTCTTCACCAGACTATTGGATAAATTTTCTAAATCGACGATAGATACCATTTCCTTGCTGGAACGAAGAAGCGTTTCCCGGTAATTGACGCGTTTCTGGAAGAGAACTCTTTCCAATGCGTCTTCAGTCTTGAATCGAACCTTCGGAAAAAGAAATCCCACCATAATAAAAAGCATGAGGGTAACCATGGAGAACGTGTAATTGATACTGTCGAAAGCAAGCTTTTGCCCCCAAACAACCACGAGGAAACAAGGAACTAAAAGTGCCGCCAATAGAAGTGCATAAATAAGACTCTTCCTGATTACGACCTCAATATCGAGGAGTCTGTACCGAGCGATGGCATATGTGATCGGAGCTGTATAAAGATACGCTAACGGCGCTCCGAACGGCTGAATTCCAGCCTGAATTATTGGTAAGAACGACGTCCCTGCGCCCAGAAAGCCTATGAGACTAGCGTAGATAGCATACCTCAGTTGATTCTTTCGAACTGGCAGATCGCTCCGTTTATACCCATCAATCAACCGATACAGTCCGTAAGAAGGGATTGAGACATAAAGAACGAAATGCAAAATATAGGCTTTGGTAGGAATTTCGTAGAAGCCAAGCGAGGGATCGGCGCGTACTCCTCGTGTAAGAGCCCCATTAATTAACAAAAGAAAATCTACGATCGCTGCGACGTACCCTGCCAGCAGCACCGCCCGGCTTTCATCCTCCTCTCCCAAAAGAGAAACGCAAAAATGAAGATAAACAGGAGGGACGAATATTGCGGAAAAATAGATCAGATACACAGTTTGCTCTGCAACATACCTCGTTTCAGCAATGGCAATCAGAAAACGGCCTGCGTGCCAAACACTAATTGACAAGCACAGTAGAAACCAAGTTCGACGAACGATAGGTTTTGATTGCCCACGGTACAGGACAAATAGCCCTGCAAATAGGCTAAGAAAAGTTCCCAGAAGAAAGTTTACTTCGTACCAGGTCATGTTTATGCGTCAAACTTCCGGATGACGCACGCGGCGTTGTGTCCCCCAAAGCCGCTTGAATTGGAAAGTATCGTTGAGATGCGCAAAGGTCTCCCGACATTCGGAACGTAATCCAGGTCGCATTCCGGATCCTTTGACGCTAAATTGATAGTAGGATGGACGTATTGATTCTCCAGGGTTAAAGCGCACGCTACAAATTCCAAAGCGCCACAAGCACCCATGGTATGACCGACGATTGATTTGGTTGAATTTACTACTAAGCCGTAGGCGTGGCCACCGAAGGCTCTTTTGATTGCAAGTGTCTCGATCTTGTCATTAAGAACTGTGCCACTACCATGAGCGTTCACATAGTCAATCTCCTTTGGCATTACACCAGCATCTGCTAAAGCCTTTAGCATTGCTTTGGCTCCAAATTCAGCCGACGGTAGCGGCTGCAGCTCGTGGTAACTATCAAAGGTAGCAGCATAGCCTAAGATCTCGCCGTATATTTTTGCTAGGCGTCGCTGCGCGTGCTCAAGTTCCTCTAAGATTACCAAGGCTGCCCCTTCTGCCAGTACGGTGCCGTTTCGATCCTTGCTGAACGGACGGCACGCCTTGGTCGGTTGATCATTCTCAGTCGATAGGATCCCCGCGGAAGAAAAGGTAGCTATAGCCAAAGGTGTGATCGGAGCCTCAGAAGCTCCGGCAATAGCAATATCAAAACTGCCATCCCTGATGGAGCGAAAAGCTTCTCCAATAGCGCTAGTTCCAGACGCACATGCGCTTGTAATTGTTGAGACTGACCCATGTATCCCCAACGCCTTGCCAATTTGGGCTGGGCACGAGCTTGGGAGAGCACTGTGATTAAAAAAAGGAGGGATTCGTCTCAAGCCTTTCGTAACGAAAAGCGAGTGAATTTCCTCTGCCTGAGAAAACGCACCCAAGGAAGTCCCAAGGACAACACAGGTTCTTTCTCGATCGCAAGAATCAAACTGTCTCGTTAGATCTGCATCCTCCCAGGCAAGTTTTCCAGCAGCCAAGCCTAGAAGAGAAAACCTACTCAGGCGACGGGTTAGCTCATAGGGATGAAAGGCGTGAGGGTCGAAATCCTCCATCTGTCCTGCAATCCTTACGGGATATGTCTCAGCATCGAAACTCGTGATAGGGCGGATTCCTGAGCGGCCGTGTTTCAATGCGTCCCAAAACTGCGCCTTCCCGATTCCCACTGAGGACAGAATACCCAAGCCAGTGATCACAACCCTACGACGATTAGGTAACGTCACACGTTGCTCCTAATAGTTCTTAAACCAGGGAATGGCTAACGTAATAAAGAATCGGCTGTTAAATTTTCGCGCGAGTCGTTTTACTCTAATAGTCTGAGAATTAGGACTAGGGATTTTCATAACCGTACCGTTGCTGCCGTCAGGATTCAATGTTCGAGTTCTTTCTCAACCAATCGTCGATCAAATTCTGCTTGAAACGCCATTGACTCCCTACTTTAAAGGCGGGTATTTTTTTTTGGGTGACTAATCGATAAACGGTGAACTTGTCTACCCTTAAATATTGGGCAACTTGGTCGATTGTCAGGAGTTTCTCTTGCATAATCATGCCCTTTATGACAGTTTCTGTCATAATCTTTGCACTGTTTGCTTTCTTTTGATAGCCATATATAACAGATAGCAAATTGAGTCAAACTACCCACAGTGACCCCGGATAAATCAAAATCTGTCGAGGAAAACCTTAAGGAATTGATCGCTCAGGAGTTCGGGGTGGACCGGTCCAGAATATCTCGTCACTCCAAAGTTAAGGAATTAGGGCGAGACTCCTTAGCGTTGTTAGAGCTCCTAGCTACAGTCGAAATTCAATTTGAGATTTCAATTCCAGACGAAGAAGCAACAAAAATATCATCCTTTGAATCACTGGTTCATTCAATAGAAAAGCATCTAGAGATGAAGTCAGACTCGACATGAAGGAAAGACGAGTAGTTGTCACTGGAACCGGATTAATTACTCCCTTTGGTATTGGCCGGAGAAAATTTTGGGACGCAATTAGATCAGGATGTTCAGGAATTTCTAAGATTCGTCAATTTGACTCGTCTCAGTTGAAGTGCCAAATCGCTGGGGCCTGCCACGACTTTGATCCGGCTTTTTTTTTTCTGGATCCGGACGATTTTCGCAGGATGGATCGAGTTTCCCAATTTGCTGTAGCGGCTGGATCCTTAGCCGTCAGAGAAAGTGGACTATGTAAGAACAGCTGCGACACTGGTGTTATAATCGGAACAGGGCTTGGCGGAATAACAACCGATGATGTGCAACATGCATTACTGCACGCAAAGGGAGCAAGGTTCGTTCAACCCACAGCCATTCCGATGATTATGTACAATGCTGCGGCGAGCCATATTTCTAGCCGTTTCGGCTTCAAAGGGCCAGGGTACACCATTACAACTGCGTGCGCGTCAGGCACACAAGCCATCGGAGAGGCTTACAGACTAATTAAACACGGCTATACTCATACTATGATTGCTGGGGGCGCAGACGCACCATTAAGTTTTGGAATTTTCAGCGCGTGGTGTGCTTTGAGAATTCTCTCAACGAGAAACAGCGATCCCACAACTGCTTGCAGGCCATTTAGCCAGGATAGAGATGGCATGGTCTTAGCCGAAGGCGCAGGCATTGTGGTTCTAGAGGAATTACAACATGCTATGAATCGATTCTCACCTATACATGCAGAGGTTATTGGCTATGGTTCGAGTAACGATGCATATCATATCACGCATCCGGACGTGGACGGAGAGGCCGAAGCGATAAAAAATGCCATGAAAGATGCCGGACTCGCTCCGAACGATATAGATTATATAAACGCACACGGTACGGGTACAAAAATAAATGATTTGGCCGAGACAGCAGCAATCAAAAAGGTGTTCGAGAAGCGAGCATACTCTGTTCCTATAAGCTCTACAAAGTCGATGATCGGACATGCTATGGGTGGTGCCGGCGCAATAGAATTCATAGTTTGCTGCCTATCGCTCCAACATGATCTTATCCCGCCCACTATAAACTACTACGTTCGTGACCCCGAATGTGACCTCGACTACGTACCAAATGTTGCTAGGGCGGAGTCACTTGATATAGCCATGTCCAACTCCTTTGGCTTCGGAGGCACGAACGCGGTTCTTATTCTCAAAAAGCTTTCACAGAATTTGGACGTTGCGGTCGCTCATAGGCCAAATCCGACACCGTCATAAGTCTACTGGAGCTCTTGTCGAACTGAGCTTCAAGACGGAGGATGCGGCTGCCCGTTTTAACTGGCTTTAATTCTGGTTCGTCCTGCTACTTCCAGGTTCTCGTTCTTGTCCGACCAGTAAGTCGTTAATTTCTTCAAGTTTTGGGTTTTCGAACGTGTGGTAGTTTAGCAAAATTTTCTTGCACCGATGCGGTTGTTATGACATCATTTAGCAACAATTAGCAGCCTTATAGCAAAATTGGAGAAAGTCTGGATGAACCTATACAATTGGTTTCGAATTTTCGCTTTAGTACTTGCTACAATCACCCCCAGAGTGGCCTTTCCGGGTGGATTCATGCTGCCTTACCAGACCGCAAGAGGCCTTGCCTTGTCAAACGCGCTCACCGCTGGCATTGATGATCCGTCAGCCGTATTTTATAACCCTGCCGGTTTGGGGGAGGTAACTGGAAATCAACTTTTGATCAACGGGACTTATATAAATGCCCAAAACAGCGTCGAAAACAGCGGGAGAAAAGTTACAAACAAACATGACAACAACTTCCTCGCAACTTTTTTTGCGAACTATCACATCCCAGGCACTGATTTCACCCTCGGGATAGGCACCTATACCCCGTTCGGACTCGCGACAGAATATGGAAATGATACTTTCACTCGTTTTGCTGCAATCGATACGGAGCTAAAAACCATTTATGTCACGCCTGCTTTGTCTTGGAAACCATCAAATTATTTTTCTTTCGGTGCCGGGCTGAGTTTTGTTCATTCTTCGGAAGTTGTTTCTAGAGCATTGTGCTTCGATCCCATTTCCGGTTGTACGCAGCCTTTAGGTCTCGAAGGAAAAGTTCGAATTACTGACACAGCAGATGCGTTCGCTTATAACCTTGGCTTCCTTGTTAAACCTACGGAGAATCTCAAGTTCGGATTTAGCTACAGATCACGGGTCGACCTGCGATTCGATAACGCCGATGCAAAGTTCGGAGGCTCGTTCTCGATCCCAACGGTGAAGAGCAATGTCAGACCATTGCCGCTTCCTCCAGTTATTAACGCCGGACTCTTTTGGCAAATTACTCCTTCATGGGGCGCCGAGTTTGTCTATGAGTACACGCGATGGAGCGAAGTTAAGAGTCTCAGCGCAAGTTTTTCCCCAATACCTTTATTTCTACCACTCGGCGTACCAGTATCTGGTTTCAGTTCACCTCAGGAATGGAAAAATACTAGCACCTTACGATTTGGCAGTTTTTACCGGTTCGACGATAGATGGGAAATACGAGGAGGAATAGGTTTAGAAGAAACACCAATTCCAAACCGAACGCTCAGCCCTGCCATTCCAGGCGCCGACCTTTTTACCCTTAATACTGGAGTGGGCTACAAATGGCATAGTATGACTGTCGATCTCGGCTATACTGCGGTGTTTTACCAAACACGTCGAATAACTAACTCCGAGCTAGAAGGACTTACAGGCATACCATTTCTAGGCGCGCCAGGAAAAGATAAATACCAAAACTTCGGAAACCTGGTGTCTCTCACGTTGGGATACCGTTTCTAGATTCCATTGCGTGCTGCTTTGTTGGTGGCTTGCCCTCTCTTATCGGACCAGCCAATAGAATTGTTCTGTGATCACGTAACTTCATCCCTCCCAGCCAAGTTCGTTTCTTGCCCGGCCAAATCGACGTAGCCTTTCAAATTATTAGACTAATGAACAGACTGGGAATTGTGAAATTCTATATGGATGCTCGACCGATTTTTGAGAAAATGCCTGATCTCCCTTGCCAAAGCTTAAATTGAGTTTATTTGTTCGTTCTAGTACTTTCGCTTGTGCAGAAAGTGGAAAAATCATGGACTCTTATCGCTCTTCCATGCCCTCTCCATCCTTGCCCACGTATCCCTTAATGTTACGGTTCGGTTAAAAACCAGGTGTCCGGGCGAGGAATCGACGTTGTCCACGCAAAAATAGCCGAGTCTTTCAAACTGATACCGTTCTCCTCCTTTTGCATTCGCCAGAACAGGCTCAACCTTACAGCCGGTCAATCGTTCCAAAGATTTAGGATTGATGTTCGTCATCCAATCGGAGCCATCCGAAACGTCATCCGGGTCTTCTTTTGTGAAGAGATGATCGTAAAGTCGAACCTCGGCTTCCAAGGCATGACTCGCCGACACCCAATGAATCGTCGCTTTCACCTTGCGACTGCTTCGAGATGATCCGCTCTTCGTTTCCGGGTCATAGGTGCAGTGAATTTCTTTTATTTCTCCTGTCTGGGGGTCCTTCACCACGCCGACGCATTTAACGATATAAGCATACCGCAGGCGCACTTCGCGACCGGGTGACAATCGAAAATATCCTTTGGGCGGTTCTTCGCGAAAATCGTCCTGCTCAATATAGATCTCTCTGGAGAAGGAAACTTTCCGCGTACCCATGCTTGGATCTTCCGGATTGTTCACCGCATCGAGTTCCTCAACTTGGCCCGCTGGATAGTTATCGATCACAACCTTAAGCGGTCGCAGAACAGCCATGACCCTGGGCGCGCGTTTGTTCAAATCTTCCCTTAACGAGTGCTCTAGCATGGCGATATCCACCGTGCTATTTCGCTTAGCAACGCCGATGCGCTCACAAAAAGTTCGAATGGCTTCGGGCGTGTACCCGCGACGCCGAAAGCCCGCCAGTGTAGGCATTCGCGGATCGTCCCAGGCAGTCACGTGGCCTTGCTGGACCAGTTGCAATAGCTTTCGCTTACTCAGAGCTGTGTACGTCAAGTTGAGGCGCGCGAATTCTATCTGTTGCGGGTGGTGGATGCCCAGCTGTGCTAAAAACCAATCGTACAAAGGACGATGGTCTTCAAACTCGAGCGTGCAGATGGAATGGGTGATCCCTTCTATCGAATCCGACTGGCCATGGGCAAAGTCGTAAGTCGGATAAACGCACCATCGGTCGCTGGTGCGGTGATGGGTCGCGTGGAGGATACGATACATCACCGGATCTCGCATATTCAGGTTAGGCGATGCCATGTCGATTTTCGCCCTAAGAGTTCGGGCCCCGTCGGGAAACTCGCCCGCCTTCATGCGGTCGAGCAAGTCGAGATTCTCTTCCACGGATCGTTCCCGGTAGGGACTATTCTTTCCAGGTTCGGTTAAAGTGCCACGGTATTCACGGATGTCGTCTGCATTCAAATCACAAACAAACGCCTTGCCTGCCTCGATCAGTTGAATCGCGTATTGGTAGAGCTGCGCGAAGTAGTCCGAAGCGTAGTACTCCCGATCACCCCAACCGAATCCCAGCCAGCGCACGTCCGCTTTGATGGATTCCACATACTCAACATTTTCCTTGCTCGGATTGGTATCATCAAACCGAAGATTGCAGAGCCCATTGAACTCGGCGGCGAGACCAAAATTGAGACAGATGGATTTCGCGTGACCGATATGCAGATAGCCGTTCGGCTCTGGCGGAAACCGCGTGTGAACTCGGCCTCCATTCTTGTTTTGCTGGAGGTCCTCGATAACTATGTTTCGAATAAAATGAGACGGCGTTTCCTCTATCGGTGCCGCTACAGACCTTTCACTGCGTCTATTTAAATTCTCGTCCACGGTATTCCCTACAATTCTAGAGATTAACAGGTGCGACGCCATTTGTCATTATGAAACCGCTGCGTAAGAAGAGTCCTTCAGAGTTCGTGTCGTTGACCCCACTTCGAGTCCTTGTTACTTTGCAGAAATGGCACAGGTTCGCACTCGTTTTGCTCCGAGTCCAACTGGCTATTTGCATATCGGCGGCGCACGAACGGCTCTGTTTAACTTTCTTTTTGCGGGTCACAACAGCGGCAAGTTCATTCTCCGAATCGAAGACACCGACCGTGAACGATCAACACCGGAAGCCATCAAGGCTATCCTGGACGCAATGAATTGGCTCGGTCTCGATTGGGACGAAGGGCCATTTTACCAGACGGAGCGCGCTCCGCTCTACAAGGAAAAGATCCAGCAGCTGCTGGCGGAGGGTAAAGCGTATCCTTGTGTCTGCACGTCCGACGAACTGGATGCCAAGCGGCGGCAGGCTCAAAAAGAAAAACGAAAGCCCATGTATGATGGCACCTGTCGACCACCGGAAGGCGTGGTTCGGTCGTTACCAAAGGAGAAGCCATATACCGTAAGGTTTCGTTCTCCGCGCGATGGTTCGACGATTGTAGAAGATGTGGTCAAAGGCCGGGTTATTTTTGACAACCGTGAGCTGGATGACCTTATCCTTGTACGGTCCGACGGAACTCCTACCTACAACTTTTGTGTGGTCGTGGACGATATTGAGATGAACATCACGCACATCATTCGGGGAGATGATCACCTTGCCAATACGCCCAGACAGATACTCCTTTATCACGCTCTGGGCCGCCTCCCGCCGCAGTTTGCGCACGTGCCGTTGATTCTCGGAACGGACAAAGCTCGCCTCAGCAAACGACACGGCGCCACCTCCGTGATGGCTTACCGAGAGATGGGCTACTTCCCCGAAGCCGTGCTGAATTACCTGGTCCGGCTCGGCTGGTCCCATGGCGACCAGGAAATTTTCTCCCGAGACGAGCTGATTGAAAAGTTCTCCCTGGAAGCCGTGGGAAAATCAGCCGGTGTATTCAACCCGGAAAAGTTCCTCTGGGTTAACTCTCATTACTTGAAGGAACGTCCATTATCCCAACTGGCAGGGGACGTCATCCCTTACATCGCAGCCAAGGGTTATCTCGTTCCTCAGGACAAATCGTGGCTCGAAAGGATGGTCAAAACATTACGGGAGCGCTCCAAGACCCTGGTGGAACTCGTTGACTCGGCGGGCTTTTACCTAACGGACGATATCTCCATCGATGAAAAAGCCGCGGCGAAATTCCTAACCCCAGAAGTCCAGGCGCCTATGATTAAACTAGTCGAAACCCTGACAGCTCTGGATGACTTCACCGAGGCCAATATTGAACGCGTTTTTTCAGCGGTACTAAAAGAACTGGGGCTATCCATGGGCATGCTCGCTCAACCCGTGCGCGTCGCACTCACCGGCTCTGCTGTCAGCCCCGGCATTCACGAAGTCATTGCGGTGCTCGGCAAAGACCGCACACTTGGGCGTCTACGATCGGCGCTACAGCGGCTTCAATCGTAGTGCCCGCCGTTCCTCTAACTTGACTCTCCCGGACAATTCTTTTAGTTTAACTTCGCTGTCAAATTTGAGGAGTCGGCTAATTGGTAAGCCACCTGACTCTGGATCAGGCGATTGTAGGTTCGAGTCCTACCTCCTCAGCCAAGGTCCCATCGTCTAGTGGTTAGGACACCGGCCTCTCACGTCGGTAACACGGGTTCGAATCCCGTTGGGACCACCACATTGGGTGCTACGAAGCCCCGCCAAGAAGCATTCGGTAGAGCTTGCGGCTTTTTGTCTCGACTTTTTCGTTCGCTGGGTACAGTGTCGATAAAGATCCGCTTAGCGGCGTGACCTTCATTCGTGATCTACTCAACGTAGTACCGCTTGATCCTCCTAGCCGAGTGCCGCACCGTTCACCAACGCTTGCTGTTACACGCAAGCTGACGTAAATGTGCTGAGTGTTTTTAAAGAGGCTTAGCGGCAAAGGTGCGACCGCAACAGGTTTTGAAACTGCAAAGAATTTATTCTCAATTGTGAGATAAAGCGTGATAAATAAAGACGAGCACCGCGATCGTGCCCATCCCTTCCATGAAAACTAACTCGAAATCACCCGCGCTACAGACAGCAGAAAGGGACAGTATCATCGTCTGTCAAACCAGCCAGGGCTACAGCGTCCGGGCAACCCCGCTTCGCATCACACGCGATGTGGTCGCTTTTGAGGTCTATAATCCATATAGCATCCTCCAGCTCTCCGAGGTTCTACAAGAATTCAGAATCATCGTTAATGAAAAGTTGATTTATTCGGGACGTGCAACGGTCAGCAATCTTCTGAACATAGGCATCATGCTGGTCTGCGAGGCCACACTAGACGAGGGCTGGCTCGAGGTGGATCTTTTCGCCCTGGTCACTCAGCCGAAAAGATTACGGGCTGATTTCATCGATTTTCTCAAGGAGTGGGAGAGGATCAACATCATTTTGCCTGAGTACAAGGTAGTCTTGGCCGATATACAGAACTATTTTATCGATCTCAACCGTTGGCTGGAGCAGGTAGAGTTAGGAATCCGCTCCTCATCCTCCCTCGATCGGCGAAAAATGGAGCTCGAGGTCATCCAAACGTTGGCGCCGACTATCCTACCTTCCATCGATACCCTCTTTACAAGGTTCGAAGAGATCGCCGACAAAGTACCCGACGAACTCCTGCCGTTCCATAGGACCTACGCCAAACGGCAGCTCCATCCGCAGGTCCTCTGCTCGCCCTTCGCATACCGCACGTACCATAAGCCGCTTGGGTACGCCGGTGATTACGAAACAGTGAACATGATTCTGCGAGAGCCCCTGGAAGGGAGCTCGATGTTTGCCAAGACAATAAACACGTGGTTACTGAAACAACCTTCAGCGGAGGCGCATCGAAATCGGATCAAGTATCTCACCGCGCAACTCGTCAAAGAAACACATCGCATCGCTCAGCAAGGCTCGATCGCCCAAATTTTTAGTATCGGATGCGGACCGGCCGGAGAGGTAAAGAATTTCCTGATTCAAGAAGAGCTGTCTAACAAGGCCCGCTTCACGTTGTTAGACTTCAACGATGAAACGCTCCAGCATACGGCCAAGGTGCTCGACGAAGCCAAACAACAGCACCATCGCAGCACCGAGATCGAGATGGTCAAGAAATCGGTCCATCAGATCCTCAAGGAAGCAGGCAAACAACCGGTAGATCAGAAGTATGATCTTATTTATTGCGCTGGCCTTTTCGATTATCTCTCGGATCGTGTTTGCAAGAGACTCATGAATATCCTGTACGATATGCTCGCCCCCTATGGTCTTCTCTTGGCAACCAATGTTCATGCGTCCAATCCCAACCGTAATAGCATGGATTTTTTTCTGGAGTGGCACCTTGTTCATCGAAACCACGCGCAATTGGAGCACCTCAAACCTGATCTCGCGCCCGAGGGAAGCTTTAGCGAAAACCAGGAAGTGACGGGCGTTAACATCTTTATCGAGGTAAGAAAGCCCAGTGAAACAAGCCATCTGGAACGATCCTGAATTTCAGCAGGCGTTCCTCGACCACGAAAGGCAAGTGCGGATCAACACAGGCAAACTTGCTTGTGCACTGGTCGTCGTCTTAATGCCCTTCGGGGTCTTGCTCGATTATGCAGTCTACCCCGATAAAGTTGGGTATTTCTTCAAGTTGAGGCTTCTCTGTTCTGTTTTAGTTGGCATTATCTGGCTGGTTCACCGAACGCGCTGGGCGAGAAACCATTACCGGCTACTCGGACTTCCGATCGTGATGCTGCCAGCCTTTTTTATTGCCTTCATGATTTTCGTTACCCACGGCGCTAGTTCTCCTTATTACGCTGGGCTAAATTTAATACTCCTCGCCGTTAGTGCTGTGGGACACTGGAGTTTTCGTGACACAATGATCTCTGTCACCAGTGTTATACTCATGTATTTCGGCGCGTCCTATCTAAACGCAGCAAACTTTGACATTAGGAATTTCATCAACAATCTTTATTTTCTTGTCTTGACTGGCATTATCGTTGTTGCCGGAAATTATCTCTATACTCGACTGCTCTTTCGAGAATTCGAGGTTCGTTTTCAGTTGGACAGAAGTCGGCTGATGCTGGAGGAAAGCAACCGAAAACTCCTCGAGCTGGATCAAGTTAAAAGCCGTTTTTTCGCCAACATCAGCCACGAGTTGCGCACGCCTCTCACCCTTCTATTGGCTCCCTTGCAAACCCTCCTCCAAGAGCGTGGCTTAACCTTGGACCCTGAAAAGCGCCAGCTGCTTCTCATTATGCAAAGCAACGGCATGCGACTTCTCAAACTCATCAATGACTTGTTAGACTTGGTTCGGCTGGAATCCGGCAAGATGGAGGTGAAGCGAGATCCCATCGCCCTGGAGCCATTCTTACACGGTCTGGCCAATGCCGTGAAAAAAAGCGCCGAAGACCGAGGTCTGCGCCTCGAAGTGACCTCCGATCCGGCCATCAGCACCGTGCTTACCGACAGCGACAAGTTAGAACGAATTTTACTCAACCTATTGTTCAACGCCCTTAAGTTTACTCCTGCCGGTGGAAAGGTTGAACTTGAGGCAAGGCACGAGAACGGCGAACTGGTGCTGCAAGTTTCCGACACGGGCACGGGCATCAGCGAGGAACAGCTCCCGTTTATCTTCGACCGCTTTTGGCAGGCGGACACCTCATCCCAAAGAAAGTACCGCGGTGTGGGAATTGGATTGGCACTGGTGAAGGAGTTGGTAGAGATCCAGGGCGGGAAAGTCGCAGTCACCAGCGCGATCGGCAAGGGCACACAGTTTACAGTTCGCTTGCCTTACGAGGAGTTGGGTTGCCAGTTTTCACAGATGGCGGAAGAGGCTGAACGTCTCACTGCGCTTCCATCACCCCTAGTTTCAGCCGGGACAGATGGGAGACCCGACCCCTGGCCGAGAAATCTCGACAGGCAGGCGGTATTTTATCCCTCCATGACCTCGCTCAGAGAAACGATTCGGCCCGTGGAGACCTCCATTCACAGCGGGCAACCTCGCCTTCTCATTGCCGATGACGAGCCGGACATGCTCAAGTATCTGAAATCCCAGTTGAGCGTTGACTTTCAGGTGATCGAGGCGGTGGATGGTCAGCAGGCTGCCGAAAAAGCTAGCCAATTTTTGCCCGACGTGATTGTGTGCGACATGATGATGCCCGAAAAGAACGGACTTGAGGTTTGCCGTGAACTCAGAGAACGGACATCGACCCGTTCCATCCCTATCCTCTTGCTTACCGCCCGGGCGGATGAAGAAACCAAGCTCGCCGCGCTATCCGCAGGCGCAAACGACTTCATTACCAAACCGTTTTCCATGACCGAGTTGAGCGTCCGGCTGAAAAATCTTTTTGATACTCACAACCTGCAGCAGGAACTTGCCCGCCAGAACCAAATTCTCGAGGCCACAATCGAGCAGCTGAAAGAGACCGAAGTCCAATTGGTGCACTCAGAAAAACTGGCATCACTAGGACGCATGAGCGCCGGCATTATTCATGAAATCAACAATCCGCTCAATTTCGCGAAAACCGCACTGTATGTGCTGCGCATTATGACTGAGTCATTGGGCGGAAATGAGAAAAAAGAATTTCGAGAGGTTCTCGAAGATATGGGCGAGGGTATCAATCGCATCAGCGGCATCGTATCGGATCTCCGCACTTTCACGCAACCCCATTTAACCCAACCCGAGACAGTTTCCGCTATGGAAGTGGTCAATTCGGCCTTGCGCCTCCTGAGTAACGAGTGGGAGAACAAAGTGAGAGTTGAAAAGGAAATCCCGGAAAACCAGACCATCTGGGCCAATCGCAACCAGATCACCCAAGTTCTGGTGAACCTGCTGCAAAATGCCCTGCATGCGCTGGCAAAGAAGCATTGCTCTGAAACTGGAGCCACCATCTGGATTCGCGGCCTCGAGGAAAACGGCGAGAGCCTCATTATCCTCCGGGATAATGGCGAAGGGATTACTTCTGAAAATCTTCCGAAAATTTTCGATCCGTTTTTTACTACCAAAGATGTGGGTGAGGGCATGGGACTTGGGCTTAGTATCTGTTACCGTATCATGAAGCAGCACGGCGGGCGCATCCAGGTGCAGAGCGAACCCGGTACCTATTCCGTATTCACATTACACTTTCCACAGAAACCAATAAACTCAATGCCCGCTTGAGGAGAAATTATGGAGATTTTTTACGACTATCAGAACTGCGCAATTCTTTATGTAGACGACGAAGAAATGTCGCTCAAATATTTTACCCGAGCCTTTGGAAGTAAATTCCGGGTTTTCAGCGCGGCCAACGCCTCTGACGGTTACCGGCTCCTGGAACAACATCGACATGAGATCGGGCTTCTGATGACGGACCAGCGGATGCCGGGTGAAAAAGGAGTGCAATTTTTAGAGCGAGCGCGCCAATTGCATCCGCGGGCGATTCGTATTCTGACCACGGCGTACTCCGATCTCGATGTCGCCATCGAGGCGGTCAACTCGGGGGCCATTTATAAATATGTCACCAAGCCCTGGGACATTCCTCAGCTGGAGGTGACTCTTCGGCGGGCCTTGGAATTTTTTATTGTCCAGCGGGAGAGAGATCTACTTCTCAAAGAAAAGCTTTCAGCGCTGCAGAGGATGTTGATCACCGACCGGGTCCTCAGTTTGGGAATTCTGGCCGCCCGACTGGGCCACTATATGCGCAATTCACTCGTCGCTGTTCGAACCTTTTTGGATCTCGCTCCGGAGAAGCTCCTCGAGGAAAAGGTCGATGCGGAACGCATGCGAAATCCAAACTTTTGGAAGGAGTTCTACGAGCAAGCCCAGGTTCAAATCCGACGCATTACAGGTTTATTAACCGACCTCGTCATTGCGACTGAAAGAAGCGACTCCCCGAGCCTCCAGGAATTGCAACTGGATGAAACCGTTGCAGGTAGCGTTGAAAAGTTAAAAGACAGTTTGTTACAAAATGGTATCACGGTCATGAATCAAATTCCCGCCGGGCTCCCGCTCTTATTGGTGGAGCATGAAAAATTTCAACGTCTCTTCGACCTGCTGCTGAAGGATGAGATCATCAGCTTGCCCCCCGGAAGTCACATCTTCCTCACCGCACGCTTGGGCTCCGGGGCAGAGGAAGAAGTGGAATTTGAGCTGCGGGATGACGGTCCGGGGCTACCTAGAGAGGCGCTACGTTCGGTATTCGATCCCTTTTCTCTTCCCATAGGGGACCACCATGAATTCGGTATTAATCTTATGGCCTGTTACTTCATCATCTATCATCACGGCGGGAGAATCGACGTCCAAAACCAAGAGGGTCAGGGTGTCACTTTCACCCTGACCTTTCCCGTGCGACCGAAAATGGCCTCACCCGAGGAAGAGGAGGAGGCCTTTATCACCAAAGTACTGATGAATGATGCGTTCTGGGAAAGACTAGTGGCTGGCGAGAGCCAATAGTTAACGCAACAAATCCAAGCAATAAAACAGCCTGTTTCGCCCAGTTGGTTTTCTTAGTGGAGGGGTTGGCATGCCGTGAGACTAAAACCATAAGATTACTATCCACGCGATAGCGCACCCACCCAACAGTCCAAATATTTTCGCTTTTTATGTCTCGCCTGACTCATGGCTCTTGTCTGCCATCAAGGCTCGCGGGCCCATCTGACGGAACCGGCGGCCTCGGCACTGCAGCGCGACGATCGGGCTTGCGTAATGCCCGGCGCATAGAGGGAGCTTGATCTCTCGCGATAAGTCCTCCGCGAGCTGAGTTCTGACGAGGAAACCGGATGCGTGAGGCAACTGCTTTGGGATTTCACATCCCAGATCCCGTTTTATACAGGGGTAAAGAATTCGCTTAGAAAGCCTTCTAATAAAATAAAAAATTTGGTATCTAAGCCCATGGCTCGGAACGCCTTCGACGTGCAAGGATATCTGCTCGAGAGTAAATTGCTCGTTGACCGTGCATTGGACCGTTACCTTAAACCAAACCACAAAATGTCTCTTCTTCGTCAAGCCGTTTGTTACAGTGTCTTAGACGGAGGCAAACGGTTCCGTCCGACATTGACATTGGCCGTGGGGGAATTGTTTGGTGCCAAACGGAGAATTTTGTTGTCTTTTGCTTGCGCCATTGAACTAATTCATTGCTATTCACTGATCCACGACGACCTGCCGGCGCTGGATAATGACGATTTGCGTCGGGGAAAACTGTCGTGCCACAAACGGTTTGGCGAAGCGATCGCCCTTTTGGCCGGAGATGCACTACTCACGGAAGCCTTCTTCGTGATGTCGGATCCCCGGGTGGCACGGCTGTTAGGCGCTCCCCTGATCTCAAAGCTTATTCGAGAGGTCTCTGACGCCGCCAGCATTAGAGGAATGATTGGCGGACAGAGTACCGAGCTCGAATTAGTCAAGCGTAAGGTCACGCCCGCTGTTCTAGAAGGCCTGGACCGTTTGAAGACCGGCGCGTTGATCACCACAGCGGCCCGTGTCGGAGCGATGATCGGCGGCGCATCACGCAGAGATCTCAACAGGGTTACTCGATACGCACAATCTTTGGGTTTGGCGTTTCAGATCACAGATGACATTTTGGACGCCCACGAAGTTTCCCGCGACAACTCGAATCACAAAGGGATAGCCAATTATGTATCCGTAACGGGACCCGGCAGAGCGAATGAACGTGTTAAAAGCCTTTTGACAGCCTGCTTGAGAGAAATGCAGCCTTACGGCAGTGCAGCGGAACCTTTGCGAGAAATTGCCCGCTACGTGGCCCAAAGAACAGCGTAAGACGGGGAAGCGTAATCTGATCGATTCGTGAAATCGGAGGGCAGAAAAAAGGACAAGGAGCTAGACATGGGCTCCGAATCGACGTAAAGGGGAATAGATCGGATCAACAACACTAAGGAGTTAAACCGCGAGGTTGCCAGCCTTAGCCCTATGAAAGGGAGGATGAAACATGCTGCCTTTTAGCAACGAACGCGCCATGTCCAAACTGACCTCGCCTTCTAGGTCAGATCGTATCGATCGTGCGCGGCGAAAACTATGGCTCAGCGATGATGATTTTCAGTCGGAGATGTTAAAGGGGGTTTCCCGCACATTTGCCTTGACCATCCCACAGCTTCCGGCGGAGCTTTGTCGAGTCGTCTCCAATGCCTATCTCCTTTGCCGCATAGTCGACACGATCGAAGACGAGCCGTCTTTGAGTGGCGTGCAAAAAGACTCCTTTTGCCAACAGTTTGTGAAGACCCTAAACGTGGGCCGAAACGCTGAGCCGTTTTCTCGGCAACTGGGAGCAGCCCTCTCCAGCCAAACACCCACCGCCGAACACGAACTGATTCGCAACGTTCCTCGTGTCATTCGGATCACGCGCGGCTTCTCTGAACCACAGCGTGAAGCGCTGCTGCAGTGTGTCCGTACCATGGCCAAGGGAATGGGCCGATTCCAGCTTCGGGGCGAAAAACATGGATTGCACAGCTTGGAAGACCTCGATCAATACTGCTACTACGTCGCAGGCGTTGTGGGCGAGATGTTAACCCGCCTGTTTTGTCTTCACTCACCGGAAGTCGCCAAGCAGCGCGATGCCCTGATGGCTTTGGGGGTCTCCTTCGGCCAGGGCCTGCAGATGACCAACATTCTCAAAGACGTCTGGGAGGATTATCAGCACGGCGCCTGTTGGTTGCCCCGAAAGATCTTCGCCGAAGAAGGCTTCGATCTCAGTGATTTAACGAAAACCCGAAACCGGCAAGGGTTCGAGCGTGGCGTTCAGCGTCTAGTCGGCATCGCGCATCGACACTTAAGAAACGCGTTGGCTTATACTTTACTGATTCCGAAACAGGAAACTGGCATCCGTAACTTCTGCCTCTGGGCGATCGGCTTGGCCGTATTAACCTTGCGCAAGATCAACAATCACCTCGAGTACACGGACGGAAGCCAGGTGAAGATATCGCGGCTGAGCGTCAAGGGAACCATCTTAGCAACCCAGCTGACGCGACAAAACGAGACTTTCCTGAAGCTTATCTTCTATTTTGCTGCATGGCCGTTGCCATTGGATTTTCACCCAACCGGCTCGCCATCACAGGGTGTAAGAACCGATAGAGCGAATCGGGCACTTTGAGTTCACTGGACGGCCTGACTTCATGGGGCGCGGCACCGTACTCAGCACCGATCACCAATCAATTCCAAAAAGAAAAATCGAGACTCCGGACCGTCCGCACCAGCCTCAGCTGGCGCGCGCGGTTCAAAATGCCACGGGCGCTCTACTTGGGCTGCAACATCCGGACGGCTCCTGGTGTTTCGAGCTAGAAGCCGATTGTACCATCCCGGCTGAGTATATCCTGATGATGCACTACATGGACGAGTTGGACGAATCGCTCCAGAAAAAGCTTGCTTCTTACCTACGCGGCCGCCAAGGGGAGGACGGTGGTTGGCCTCTTTACCACGGCGGTGGCGCTGAGATCAGTTGCTCCGTGAAAGCCTACTATGCGCTGAAGCTTGCCGGCGACAACCCTGACCTACCCCATATGGGCAAAGCCCGAGAAACGATCCTACGCCTCGGCGGAGCCTCTCGGGCCAACGTATTCACCCGAATTATGCTTGCAATCTTCGAGCAAGTTCCTTGGCGCGCCGTACCGTTTTTGCCGGTGGAATGCATCCTGCTACCCCGCTGGTTTCCTTTTCATCTGTCCAAAGTCTCTTATTGGTCACGGACGGTGATGGTCCCTCTATTCATCCTCTACACGTTTAAGGCGCGCGCACGAAATCCTAAGCGGGTCTCGATCAGGGAGCTCTTTATCACTGACCCTTGGCAGGAAACAGACTATTTCCCAACTCATTCAACTCTAAATCGCGCCTTCCTCATGTTGGATCGACTGGGACTAAGACTCTACCCGTGGATTCCTCAAGGACTGCGCCGCCGCGCCATCAGAAAGGCCGAAGGCTGGATATTGGAGCGGCTCAATGGCGAGGGCGGTCTAGGCGCCATATTTCCGGCCATGGTCAATGCCTATGAAGCACTGGGGTTACTCGGTTATCCGGTTGACCATCCGCTGCGCGCGATACAACGACGAGCGATCGACGATCTCCTGGTGGTGCAGGATCAAAGCGCCTATTGCCAGCCCTGTGTGTCGCCCGTATGGGATACCGCGTGGGCCTGTATCGCGTTGCAAAAGGTCGGTGACGAGCGGGGCAACGCCGCTGTCAAAAGAGCCTTCAAGTGGCTGGCTCGAAAGCAACTCCTAGAAGAGCCCCAGGACTGGAGGTTCAATCGTCCTCAAGTCAGGAGCGGTGGTTGGCCCTTTCAATTCAAAAATTCCCATTATCCCGATCTCGACGACACGGCGGCGGTCGCCTATGCGATGGATAAGAGCGGCGACGAGAGTTTGGGTAGCACGGTGCGGCGCGCAGCCGAATGGATTTGTGGCATGCAGTCGAGAAACGGGGGCTTTGCTTCATTTGATGCCGACAACGATCACACCTACCTCAACGAAATACCCTTTGCGGATCACGGTGCGCTACTGGATCCGCCCACAGAGGATGTGAGTGGGCGCTGTGTAATGTTGCTTTCGCAATTGGGGACTTCAGAATGCCAATCCGCTAAAAAAAAATGTCTCGACTACCTCTTTCGTTCTCAGGAGCCGGACGGCTCATGGTACGGAAGGTGGGGGACAAACTACATCTATGGCACCTGGTCCGTTCTTATGGGTTTGGAAGAAGCAGGAATAGGCGCAGAACATCAAGCGGTAAAGCGCGCCGCCGCTTGGCTTAAAAACACCCAGCGTGCCGATGGTGGATGGGGAGAAGGATGCGACACCTATTTTGATCCGTCCAAACGGGGCCGTGGAGAGCGTAGCACCTCTTTCCACACCGCTTGGGCTTTACTGGGGTTGATGAGCAGCGGCGAGGTTCACTCGGATTCGGTGGGCCGCGGCATCGATTTTCTCCTCCGCACGCAGTTGCCCAACGGCGTTTGGAGCGATCCCGATTTCAATGCACCCGGCTTTCCACGGGTCTTTTATTTAAAGTATCACGGCTATGATAAGTACTTTCCCTTGCTAGCGCTGGCGCGCTATCGGAACTTAACGGCTGGGGAAAGATGATGCTTGGAATTGTTGTTTCGCTTTCTCGGGAACTAAAAAGCCTAACCCGTCAAACGATCCCGGTGGGCACATGGAGAGCGATCTCGGATGACACACTAGTTGCTCTGTCGGGAATCGGAGCGGAGCGCGCGCACAAAGCCGGATCGGTTTTGGTTTCGCAAGGAGCAACAGCCCTGCTAAGTTGGGGGTTTGCGGCCGCACTCGACGATCGCCTACACGCTGGATGCCTGATCCTTCCCGAACGCATCATTGGGGCAAACGGTGAAATTCACTCGGTAAGCGCCGCGTGGCATCGACAACTACATCAAACCCTGTCATCCAAACATCCCGTTCGCACAGAGGCTCTGGTTGAAAGTGATGCCGTTATAAAAACTTCGGCTGAAAAGCGGGCACTTGCCAAACAGACGCAAGCTGCGGCGACCGATATGGAGAGTGCAGCACAAGCAAGGCTTGCCAATGAGCACCGGCTTCCCTTTGTGGCAATCCGGGCAATTGTCGATACGGTATCGACCGATATTCCTGAAAACCTCCTAAAAGCACTCGATCCCCAAGGCAATATTGGCGTCTGGGGACTTCTCACTCGAGCCTATCTCACGCCAGCAGATTGGATCAAAGTTGTGCAACTCTGTATCCAGTTTAACGCTGCGCAAAGAACGCTAAGCAAGACGCGAGCGCTTGTACTTGGTTCTTCACGGTTTTGACTTATAGTGCCTATTTTCACAAGAGCCGATCACAGCAGCCCGACGTCGGTAGACCCTTCCTTTCCAACGGCTTCGTTCGCCCCACCAGTACCGGATTGCAGACGTCCAGGTCATCGCGAGAAAAAGTGCGGCGATCAAAGGCAGAGCGAGCGCCCACGCCCATGATCGGTGATAAAATTGAAGTATGGGCACGTAAGTTAGGAACATAATCACCAACGAACCCAGTGAAGGATAGCGAAGTATTATATTTGACGAAGCACCCACAACGACAGGGACCCCATAGACCAGCACCATCAACAGGGTGCATAGAGCCAACAGTCCCACCGAGTAGTGGAGCTGGGCAAACGCCGTGCGAGCTACCATGTCCCATATTTCGCGCAGCTGCTGATAGGTCCGGACACTTTTAACCGAATGCGTCAGCCCCAACCAGATCTTAAATCCTTGTGACTTCACTCGCCCGGCTAGGGCACAATCGTCGATGACGGCCGACTTGATTGACGTAAACCCACCGATTTGATTCAGCAGCCTAGTCTCCACAAGGATGCAGCCGCCGGCCGCCGCCGCCACCTTAGCATGATGAGAGTTCACCCGGCGAAACGGATAGAGGATCTTGAAGAAGTGTACAAAGGCGGGCATCAGCAATTTCTCCCAGGTACCGGACATCGAAGGCATGGCCATGAGAGAAACGAATGGAACACCTTCCCGATCCATCTTCTCTCTAAGAGTCTTAACGATCCCCCGGGCCAGCTCAATGTCGGCATCGAGGAGTAACGCATACGGTGTCGTGACGTGCTGGCGGGCTTGTTCGAGGGCCCAAAGCTTGCCGCTCCAGCCGGACGGAAGCGGCGCACTCCGAATAACGCGAAGATCTGAAATGCACAGTTTACGGGCCTTTTCCACTGTAGCATCCTCAGAGTTGTCATCGATCAAGATAATCTTTAGGCCTGGCCCCTGTTCGATGACCGATAGCAAAGTGTGCTGAATAACTTCGGCTTCATTGCGCGCAGGGATCAATACAGTAATTTCGTCGAGAGCTGTGTCCCCATTGGCACCCTCCATCGCATCAAGGACTTCCTGATTAGACCAAGGGCGCCAGGGCAGTAATGCAAATACAACCCACGACAGAGTCGAGAGTGCCGCAAGAACTATGCAAAAGGCTTCCATTGCAAAACCATCGTATCAGCGACGTCAGCAATCGTTTTTAACTTCTATCAAATTTAATATAAGAAAGAATATCGAACCCAAGAGCCGAAGCCAAAGGAACAAAAAAGTTGACAATGCTATTGACCGGTGCGACAGGCTTTGTAGGCGCGGCCGTGCTCCGTTGTCTAGTAGCAGCCGGTCACAATGTCCGCGCGCTGGTCCGGCCAAACAGCGATCGTCGTAATTTGTCCGGTGTTGACTGCGAGAATATTACGGGCGATCTCACCGAGCCGGAGTCGCTTAAACGTGCCGTGCGGGGTTGCCAGGCTGTGTTTCACGTTGCCGCAGACTATCGCCTTTGGGTTCCTGACCGACAGCAAATGAACCGGGTCAACGTCCAAGGCACGGTCGACCTGATCCAGGCTGCGGCAGCAGCAGGCGTGTCGCGTATCGTCTACACATCGAGCGTCGCAACGCTCCGCCTAAGAGATGATGGTTTTCCCGCGGATGAAGAATCGCATGCTGAGTTTTCCGACATGATCGGCGTCTACAAGCAGTCGAAGTTCCTAGCCGAACAGGAGGTAAAACGCTTACTGAACGACGCGGGAGTCCCGGTAGTCATTGTGAAACCCACGGCACCTTTCGGGCCCGGTGATGTCAAGCCGACCCCGACCGGGCGAATGGTTGTCGAAGCCGCCTCAGGCCGGATGCCTGCCTATGTCAATACCGGGCTCAATGTAGTCCACGTGGACGATGTTGCGACCGGTCACTTGTTGGCTTATGAAAAGGGAGCCGTTGGTGAAAGTTATATTCTCGGCGGCGAGAATCGGCCTCTTCGATGGATTCTGGAAACCGTGGCCGAACTCTCTGGGCGTCGGCCGCCGCAAGTTCAGCTGCCTTACTGGTTCGTAGTTCCCTTGGCTCATATCTGGGAAGGAGTAACGCGCCTCAGAGGTCATGGCGACCCCATGCTCACGGTAGACAGTGTTCGAATGGCGCGCAAGCTCATGTACTTCTCGAGTGAGAAAGCGCGCCGCGAGCTTGGGTATGCTCCAAGGCCCGCAGTCGAGGCTCTAAGCGACGAGATCGAATGGTTTTACAAGCACGGCTATGTTGAACGAAAGAAAATCAAGAAATATTCTGCGTGACAGAGTCCGGCGTGATTCGCCCCTGGAGGCATCTTGCTCGGAGTCACCGGCTGCTTCCTGATCCATCCATCGAATACGTGTTCGGCAACTCAGGTGCCAAGGCTCCATCGGTCCTTGGACCTCGCAGGAAAACACGTAATGCCTTGAGCGGGTGCTTGAGCGTGTCATTGACCGCCGTGGTTTCATAACCGCAGTGTGCCATGCAATTGGCGCATTTTGGGTTGTTGCCCGTGCCATAACGATCCCAGTCGGTTTCTTCAATTAGAGCTTTGAACGTCGGCGCGTAGCCCTCGTCCACAAGCAGATAACAAGGCCTTTGCCAACCGAGAACGTTACGTGTAGGGTTACCCCAGGGTGTACAATGGTAGGTCTCGTTACCGGCGAGAAAATCCAAAAACAGGCTAGAGTGATTAAGCCTCCATCTGCGCTTTTGGCCGAGCCTGAAAACACTCCTGAAGAGTTGCTTGCTCGCCTTGCGTTGCATGAAGACATCTTGGCGAGGAGCATGGTCATAGCTGAATCCCGGCGAAATTGTCACCCCCTCCACTCCAAGAGCCATGACATCATCGAGAAACTTTGCCACTTCTTCAGCTGATTCCCCTTGGAATAAGGTGCAGTTGATCGTCACCCGGAAACACTTTTGAATCGCCTCTTGAATCGCCTCTACGGCCTGGTCAAATACCCCCGTCCGGCAGACGGAGGTATCATGCCGATCGCGACCGCCATCCAGATGAACTGAAAATGTCAAATAGGGTGAAGGCGTATAATCATCCATGCGGCGAGAAAGGAGCAAGGCGTTCGTGCACAGGTAGACGAATTTCTTGCGTTGAATAAAGCCACGTACGATCTCTGGCATCTCTTGGTGGATCAAAGGTTCCCCGCCGGCAATCGACACCAATGGTGCACCGCACTCGTCGATGGCGGCCATACATTCCTCCGGGCTCAGGCGACGATCCAAGATCTCTGCCGGATAATCGATCTTCCCGCAACCTGCGCAGGCCAAATTGCAGCGAAACAAAGGCTCGAGCATCAGCACCAATGGGTAGCGCTCAACCCCCCGTATCCGTTGCCTCAGAATATAACCTAGAACCGCCAGGCTTTGACGTAATGGAATTCCCATCGTGAACTTCTCATCAAATAAAACTGCGAGCCTTAGATCCTACCCTTTTGCTATGCCGACACCACTATAACCTAGCCCCGGAAAGGGTCAAGGTTGTCGCAAGTGCCTTGAGCTAAGAGATCCGCCGTCAGCTCAACTACTTTGCCGCAAGCCCACTGGCCTTGACGGGCTCATGATTTTCCGGATAACTAAGAGGCTCACTGAGACGCATCGAAGACGAGTATTTGACCCAAGGAGGCAGTCCGAATGAGCGAGACAACAAAGCAAGGCAATATCAATATTAAGAAATCGACGCAGCGATGGCAATCCGACGTGGTCGTTGATTTGATCAAGCAGTATGGGTTTCCGTATATCGCGCTGAATCCGGGAGCGAGCTTTCGCGGGCTCCACGATTCGCTGGTCAATTACGGTGAGAACCAGCCGCCGATGCTGCTCTGCAACCACGAGAAAATCGCGGTGCAGATCGCCCATGGCTATGCCAAGGCCAGTGGCAAACCGATGATGGCCATTGTCCATGACGTCGTCGGACTGTTACATGCCCCCATGGGCATCTACTACGCTTATATCGACCGTTGCCCGGTCTTTATCGTCGGAGCCACCGGTCCCATGGATGAGAAGTACCGCCGTCCGTTTATCGACTGGATTCACACCGCCTTCGCCCAAGGCGACGTGGTGCGCAATTTCACCAAATGGGACTACCAGCCGGGCAGCATCCATGGCGTGCCCGATTCCTTCGCCCGCGCCTACTCGATCATGATGAGCGAGCCCCAAGGGCCGGTCTATATGTGCTACGACTCGGCGATGCAAGAAGGCCCGCTAAAAGACGAGATGGCTCTGCCCAATTATGCGGTTAAAGTGCCATCCCGGATTGCGGCCGAACCCGCGGCCATTGAACAAGCCGCCGACCTGCTGGTCGCCGCCGATAACCCACTCTTGCTTACTGAATATGCCGCACGCATGCCCGTCGGGTTCGAATCCACGGTGGAACTGGCCGAGACCATGGGCGCGTCGGTTTACGATATCAACAAGCGGCTCGGGTTTCCCAATCGCCACCCACTGAGCGTGAGCTTTCACCCGGACGCGTTCAAAGGCGTCGATCTGATCGCGGCCCTGGACGTGGTCGATTGGACGCGCGGGTCCCATAAACTGAACACTCAAACGCGCGAGATCACCGTAGTTACCGCGCCGGACTGCAAATGGATCGACGTCGGCTTTGCCGACATCGAGATCAGCAAATGGGCCACCGATTACAACAAGCACCATAACTGGAACCTTCGGGTGCTGGGCGATAGCGCGCTGACGCTCCCGGCGCTCACTGCCGCTTGCCGCAAGCGGATCGATGGCAATAAAACCCTGCTCTCGCGCATCGAGGAACGGAAGAAAAACATCGGCGAAAGGCATACGCGCCAGTGGCAAAAATGGCAAGACCAAGTCAAAGAACAATGGAACGAGCGACCCATGACCGAATCGCGTCTCGCGCATGAAGTCTGGCAAGTCATCAAGAATGAGGACTGGGTGCTCACCGCCAACACATTGAAAGAATGGGTCCACAAGCTATGGGACTTCGATAGGCCCTACCGTCATGTGGGACGCGAGCTCGGCACCGGTACCCAGATCGGCATGTCCATCGGTGTTGCCCTGGCGCACAAGGGAACCGGTAAACTCGTGGTTGATCTCCAGCCCGACGGCGATCTGATGTTCGACCTGGGCGCGCTCTGGATGCCGGTCAAGTACGATATCCCGCTGCTGGTGGTAATGTATAACAATCGCGCCTACTACAACGACTGGGCCCATCAGATCCACATGGCGCACCAGCGCGGCACCGATCCGGCCCGAGCCTACATCGGGATGGACCTCGAAGCGCCCCCACCGGACTTCGCCCATATCGCGAAGGGGCTGGGGTGGCATGCCGAAGGTCCCATTGAAGACCCGGCCCAAGTCGGACCGGCATTGCGACGCGCCATCGAACAGATCAAGGCCGGCAAGCCGGCGCTGGTGGACACTGTGGTATGGCGGCGCGGTGAAAACGCGTAAAAGAAAAAACGTGGGGGCGGGTTTCAAACCCGCCCCTACTTCGTGCGCTTGTGATGCAACCGATACATTGAACGAACTAAAGGAGGAAAGTTATATGGCAAAGCCAGCCCCAAAAGTAGAGACCGTCAAGAAATCCGATCGGCGATGGCAATCGGATATCATCGTCGACATGATCAAGCGTTACGGCTTCGAGTATATCGCGCTTAACCCGGGGGCGAGCTACCGCGGGTTGCACGACTCGCTGGTCAACTACGGCGAAAACGACCCGCCGATGTTGCTTTGCCAACACGAAAAGATCGCGGTCCAGATCGCCCATGGCTATGCTCGCGCAACAGGGAAGCCGATGATCGCTATCGTGCACAATCTGGTCGGTCTGCTGCACGCGCCGATGGGCATTTACTACGCCTATCTCGACCGCGCACCGGTCTTTATCGTCGGCGCCACCGGGCCCATGGCCGAGCCTAAACGCCGTCCGTTTATCGACTGGATCCACACGGCCAATGGCCAAGGTGAAGTGATCCGTAATTTCGTCAAGTGGGATTACCAGCCGACTACCGTCGATGGTGTGCCCGGCGCTTTTGCGCGGGCTTACTCCGTCATGATGAGTGCACGCCAGGGACCGGTCTATATGTGTTACGACGCCGGCCTGCAGGAGGCCCAGTTGGATCATGACGTCGAAATGCCGCCCCCCGGCGCGATAGACGTTCCGGCGGCTCCGTCCGCGGATCCCGCCGCGTTGGAAAAAGCGGCCAACACTCTGGCCGCCGCCAATCGAGTGGCGATCATCGCCGATTTCGCCGCCCGGCCGCCGCACGGCTGGAATCATGTGGTGGAGCTGGCAGAGACTTTGGGTGCTTCAGTGTGGGACGTGGGTTCCCGGCTCAACTTTCCCAGCGATCATCCGCTCAACCTGACTTCGGATCCCGAGGGCTGCTACAAAGACGTCGACGTCGTGCTGACCCTGGACATTGCCGACTTCGAAAAACCGACCCACGTGCGCGACATCGCCACCCGCACCGTGGTCAGCAAGGTCCCGGCCAATGCGACCTGGATCGACATCGGTTTCACCGACATTGAGATCAGCAAATGGTCGATGGACTATGCCCGGCCATTCTATGCGCAGCAGCGCATGACCGCCGATCCGGTCACCACCGTGCCGCAATTGACGAAGCTCCTGAGAGGCCGGATCGCCAACACTCCGGGGCTTGCAGAGAAGATCGCCAAGCGCACTGAAGAGATCGGCAAGCGCCATGCGGAAACCCGCGCCAGGTGGCGCAAGCAGGCCGAAGAGCATTGGGATTCAAAGCCGATGACCGTACCGCGCCTCGCCCTGGAAGTGTGGGACGCGATCAAAGGAGAAGACTGGGTTCTCACCACGGGGGACTTGGGCAGCTGGGGAAAGAAACTTTGGAACTTCGATCGCCCCTATTGCCATGCCGGCCGTGAGCTCGGCACCGGCACCCAAATCGGGTTGTCATTGGGGGTTGCCTTGGCCAACAAAGGAACCGGACGGCTGGTCGTCGATTTGCAGCCGGACGGCGATCTCATGTTCGATGCCGGGGCGCTCTGGATAGCAGCCAAGTACCAAATCCCAATGCTCGTCGTGATGTTCAACAATCGCGCCTACTACAATGACTGGAACCATCAGCTGGTCCTCGCTCGAACCCGTGGCACCGATCCCAACCGCGCGCACATCGGCATGGATCTCTTCGGCCCCGATCCGGATTTCGCCGGTCTCGCGCGATCCATGGGCTGGTACGCCGAAGGTCCAATCGAAAACGCCGACGACCTCCAGCCCGCGCTGAACCGCGCGATCGAGCAAGTCAAGCAAGGTAAGCCCGCCCTCATCGACTCCATCTGTGACCGCCGCAACCACGGCTGAGAATGGACTCAATCCCCGCGCCGTTACACGGCGCGGGGATTCCCTCTAAAAAACGGATCGTTCTATTTTTCCGCACACTCGAGGAGAAAAAAATCATGGATGTTGTCGAAGCTCTCAAAGAAAAAATGCTGCTGGTCTGCAAGGTGCTCCAAAACCAGGGCGTGGTGGACGTCTACGGACATGTTTCCGCGCGCCTATCCGGCGAGCGCATCCTCAGCACGCCGCACATGCCGCCGGGCAAGGTCGCGTTAAGGGACCTGATTATCCTCGATATGAGCGGGAAGAAGCTCGAAGGCTTCGGCGAACCCAATGGCGAAACCGCCATGCACACTTCGATTTACCGGGCGCGGCCCGACGTACAATGCGTCCTGCACTTCCACCCGGACGAGGTCGTGGCGGTGAGCATTGCCGGACAAGGCATTAAGGTTGTCGCCAATTGCGGCGTGCATTTTTACCGCGGCACGCCAATCTACGACTCCCCGGTACTGATCCGCACCGACCAGCTGGGAGACAAGGTCGCCGCAACCCTTGGAGATCGAAACGCGGTACTTTTGCGCGGGCACGGCGGGACGGTAGTCGCCAATGACCTCGACACGTTGCTGCGGTTAGGACTCGATCTCGTGCGTACAGCCCGAATTCAAATCATGGCAGCCTCGCTAGGACCGGTGAAAACCCACTCCCAAGAAGAATGCGAGCAAATGGTCAAATTTCATGATCGGCCGAACGCCAACCGCCGCTATGTCGACTACTATATTTCCGAGGTGGTTGATTAAGAGGGTGCGCTTTTCTCCGTATCAGGCGCGAAGCAATGGGCGCAGGACGCGAAGATCACGAACCTTCTCCAGCATCCAGATAGCATCGCACAGCTTGCGCGCCCGAGCCTTGCCGAGGACCGGCGCCATCAGGTCATAGCTCTTTTCGTCGACCTCGACTCGCGTCATCGGGTTCTCCGCGGTGCCCCGGACGGCCTTGGTATGATGCCTGAGCTTACGCCCGTCGCTGAGGCTCACCTCGACGATTCCTTGCCGGCTCGGCATCGCCGCTGACAGCGCGTCATCGCCGCGAAGCTCGATGCGGCTGCGCAGCGCCAATACTTTCCGGTCGCGCATGCGCTGCTGGTCATGAGACGAGGCGAAGGTGACCTTGCCGTCGATCAGCATGATAGCGCACATGTGCTGGAGGCAGATATCCGGCATGGCGCGGTTATCCACGGTATTCGCCCCCTGGTGTGCCACCCGCACCACGAGGCTGTCGATGGCTTCCGCTTTGATTTGGTGCTCGTGGATGAGATCGAGCAGCGAATCGAGGGGCGCCTGGATCGGCGAGCCCACCGACCAGCGCTTGATGTTGGTATTCATGATTTCGTAGATATCGCCGAGGCCGCGGTTCAGCGCGGCGGGATCCGGCTTGCGGCCGTAGGCCACGAAGAAGTTCCGCTCGCCCGCGAACACATCATCGACCCCCGTGAAACCATAGGCGACCATGGTGGCCGCCGCGACGCCATTCCGAGCCGGCATACCGCCGAAGTCGAATGCCTTTTCAACATGCTCACCGTCGCGCATCCAGCACGAGATGCCCGACGCTTGCTGCGCAGTGAATGACAGCAGATGGCGCGCCTGGATCTCCCCCAGGCCCGCCAGCGCCCCCGCCGCTGCCGCGGCTCCGAACATGGGCCCGAAGCTGTGGGTCGAATGGCCATCGTTGCGAAACTCGTAGGCGTCGAGGGATTGAGTCAGCCGGCAGCCAACGTCGTAACCCAGGGCGATAGCTCGGAGAAACATCGTGCCGTTGCGCCGTTCCCGCTCGGCCATGGCCAGGGCCCCGGGCACAATGCCGCAGCCCGGATGCGTCAGCGACGGCGCGTGCGAGTCATCGGTTTCATCGGCGTGGGCCAGCATGCCGTTGGCCAGAGCAGCATTCACAGCGGTGGTAATGATATTGCTCCCGATCACACAGGCCTCTTTGACGCCGCCGAGGGTTTTCGCGTAGCCGATCGCTTTTTTCCCGGGCGCCAGGCGCGACCCCGAAATCATGGCGGCGATCGTGTCGAGGATGTGATGTTTGGTCTTTTCGACGACTACGGGAGGAAGCGGCCGGCGGAGCGCCGCCGCAATGTAGGCGCTCAGCTTGTGCATGACCGGTGAGACTGGTGAGGTCGGTTGTCTATTCATATGAAAGAGCCGGGATTTTAAGATAGCGCAAAACGGATTTGCATCGACAGAGAGACCGCATTGCCCTGATACCACGCCTGGTGATAGGGTCGTCGAAGGAACGGGGGACTTATGGATAAAACTGTGACAGTGGATATACCCTATACTGTCGACACCGGCGAGAAGCTCATCAACGAGACGTTCGGCCCGAACAATATTCGCCGGCGCAAGACAGGAGCCCACGAACTCAAGCAGGTTGAGGTCCGTAATGGCCGGCTGCTCGCCGACCAGCTTTCCTTGGACGAGCAGGGTTTCATATTCGTCGAGCACAACACCAAAGTGACGGACTTCTTTGACCGCGCGCAGCTGGAGTCGGTCTATTATCCGGAGGTCGAGCAGTTGATCAAAGACGCGTCGGGGGCTGCGCGGGTGGTAATCTTCGATCACACCTTGCGCTCGGGCGACGAAGCGGAGCGGGAAAAAAAGCTCATCCGGGAGCCGGTGCTCTCGGCGCACAACGACTATACGGAATGGTCCGGCCCCAATCGTGTCCGTGAGATTCTTCCCGACGAAGCCGAAGCATTGCTGGCGCGCCGCTTCGCGATCATTCAAGTATGGCGGGCGATCAATCAGCCGATTCAGGCAAATCCCCTCGCCATTGCCGATGGCAAGAGTATAGGTATGGAGGACCTCATCGTGGCCGAGCGCCGCTACCCGCACCGGGTGGGGCAAACATATCGGCTAAAGTACAATACCAAACACCGCTGGTTTTACTTTCCTGAGATGCGACGCGACGAAGCTCTAGTATTCAAAGTATACGACTCCGAAAAGGACGGCCGGGCCCGGTTCACGCCTCACACATCTTTCGAGGACCCCACGTCCCCGCCAAATGCTTCACCGCGGCAGAGCATCGAAGTGCGCGCTCTGGCCTTTTTCACGTCCTGAGATGAGAGCACTCCGGTTTTTACTAGAATAACCGGATTATTCACCTTGCGGGGGGAAGCACGGGGCAGAGTGTAGACCGAGGACTGAGCCTCGAAGCGAGCGGGCACAGGAGCGTAAAGCCGTGCTGACTCAACTGGTCCTTGGGCTAAAAGCTCGCGTTTCCTTAGTCAAAGTATGCTTCAGCACCCAGATGTGGGGGCCTCCTCAAGGTAGAGGCCCATTGCCCGCGACCGGAGAGGCTTACTCCTCGGATTTACTACTTAACGCGAGCTAGGTGTCTCGCTCGCTCGTCGGTCCAACCTCCCCGGTGCACCAAGGGACAAACGCCTTCATTTTGCACGTTGCCCCGTTGGCTGCGAGCTCCTGCTCGAAGATCTTGTGGATCTCGCGGTCTTCGTCCTCGTATTCGACCTGCCAGCCGCCCTCCTTCATACTTCGGTCCGCATATTCTCCGCCGCCGCCACGAGGTGAGTTGACACCCATATCGCCCGGGCGAAGAGCCAGGTAGCGCGCGCGAGTGGTTCCGGAGTTGAAGTGCTGATGGATGCAGTTGTCGCTTGGGACGGTAACCATCGAGCCGAGCTGCCAGTCGCACTTGATCATGTCGGAGCGGTCTTCCTTGGTCCAGATCAAAGAGTAACCGCCGGTGCCGCTTAGCAGTACCAAATGCGCTCCCGGGCCATGGCGGTGCGCCTTTTTGTAAGTACCAATAGGAAACTCGGAGATGTGACTCTTGGTGTTGTTGTCGGCCATCTCCAGCATCGCATTGATACCGCCCGCGCCCCGCTCCTTCCATCCATAGAGCAGCATGTCCGGCGCGTTAGCGATAAAGTTGGACTCCCATATCCGCCGGTTGTAGAGCTTGCCGTTACCGCTGAAATAATTTTCTTCACCGGCATAACGCCCGTCAAAACGGAAATCACAATTGAAAATAAATCTGCTGTCGCGGAACAAGCGCATCATCGGCGGCGCGTTGGTCACTGCAATATAACGGGTGGGCTCATTGCCGCTGCCGTTGAAGTTTTGGTACCACGCATTGAGAGGAATCGAAAACAGACTGCCGGCTTGCCATTCAAAACTTTTTTTCTGCTTCTCATCTTGCCAGATCGTCGTTGCGCCACGGCCGGAAACCACATAGATCGTGGCCTCGTACATGTGATGCTCCGGTTCGGACTTGCCCCCCGGCTTGATCTCGACGACGTGGCAGTCGTTGGGCATATGGCGATTGGCGATGTGGACGACGGCACCACTGCCACCCTTACGCTCCCAGGGGCCCAGCTCGACTTTCGCTAAACTCGGGAAGTAGAACTCCTCATGCACCTTCACACCTTCCTGCTCAAGCCATTGTGCGTAGGGATCGGCTTTCGTGTAATCTTTAAGCCCATCCTTCGGAGTTTGGGCGACCTTCATATCCGTGCCTAGCATTACCATGATTGAATCCTCCTCTCAGAAATATTAGCCGGGCAATGGATTGCTGTCCATCGCTTTGTTTGGGAATATCCGGTATCGGGCTGGTTTGTCAACGATGTTACGTCTGGAAACATTTCCCTAAAATCAATCAAGAACTGCTGTCTGAAGGACAGGCCGGAGGGGCGGTCTCTTTGAGGAAATTTAGAGTTTGTTCTCTAACGCTCTGCCTCGGGAGGAAATGGCCGTTTTCCGGATAGATGACAAGTCGATAAGGAGTCCCTACCGCTTTGAGTCGATCCCGCAGCAACAGCGCTTGGTTCACGGGGATGAGTGTATCCTGGCCGCCGTGCAGGATCAGCGTCGGCGCTCGCCATCGCGAGGCTTCGCCAAGAAGGTTCAACAGTTTTGGATTGGTATCGCCGTTGGGGTTGATCAACTTTCGCACCCAAACACTCGACGTTTCACGGTAGAGCATATCGAGATCATAAGCGCCCGAGTAAAGCACCGCTCCGCTCACTCCTTCCACTTCATTGAGCATCGCTGCCGCAACCACAGCGCCCCGGGAAACTCCATAAAACATTACATGGCTGCTATCCACCCATCTGAGCTGCCTGGCCATCGCGAGGCCGTCCTTGACGACCTGCCGGGTCGTTCCCTCAATCGAGCCTCGGGGAATTTCAGTTGAACCATAACCCGGCAATGAAATAGCCAAGCCAGCGAAGCAAGTCTCCCGCGCAAGCGCTTCGGCCGTGGACAAAACCTGTTCGGCGCCCCTGCCGATGAGACTGTGACCATGAAGTAGAATGACCAATGGGAAAGGGCCCTCACCCCGCGGCCGGGCGACGTACGCCTCCACATTACCGCCGGCGCTACGAAAAAAGATACGCGTGGTGAGCTCGTCGTCGAGGGAGTTTAGTTGCTTAAACGGCAGTTCCGACACGCCGGTACACGCAAACAAAAAAAACAAAGCCAAGACCGATAATCCCGCTTTAAAATTCATTATCTGTTCCTGACATTCCTGTTCGCAATAACAAATGGTGCCGTGATCTCGCATTCAAGATACAAAACATCGTGGTCTCTGATATAATAGCTGGCGGTTATCAACTTTCCAAACCCTTAGACTGAGTGCGAACTCGTTCATAGCCGGGAATTTTCTTGCAGCCAGCCATTGAGCTCATCCGTTTTATGAGCAAAAGTCGCAACCTGACCATACGGAGCCAAAAAAGACATGTCTAAACCTATGCTCAAGTCCAACGGCGCGACAGCCGAGACCCAGCCCCCCGAACCGAAGGTGGCCATGTCCGCCGCCGAGATGGGGGCTCGGCAGCGGGAGATTTCCGTTTCCGAGTTCTTTACCAAGAACCGTCACTTACTGGGTTTCGATAATCCGCGAAAGGCACTCCTCACCTGTGTCAAGGAAGCTGTCGACAATGCTCTCGACGCTTGTGAAGAAGCGGGGATTCTGCCTGAAGTCGTGGTCAAACTAGAAGTGGCTTCGAACGGTGAGGCGCCGCCGCCCCCGAGCCAGGCGAACCGGTTTCGGATAACAGTGATCGACTACGGCCCGGGCATTGTCCGTCAACAGATTCCGCCGATATTCGCCAAGCTTCTCTACGGATCCAAATTCCACCGGCTGCGCATGAGTCGCGGACAGCAGGGCATCGGCATATCGGCCGCCGGCATGTATGCGCAACTCACA
Organism: uncultured delta proteobacterium; assembly: GCA_963737905.1. Classification (GTDB taxonomy): domain Bacteria; phylum Desulfobacterota; class Binatia; order UBA9968; family UBA9968; genus DAIRFP01. The sequence continues at coordinate 236,788 of CAVTUQ010000025.1, forward strand.
ACCGGCAAACCGGTACAGATCACCTCGCGCACCAGTGCGCGGGCACCCGCTCACTATTTCGAAGTCCAGATCGATACCAAGAAGAACGAGCCGCGGATTCTCGAACGAAAACAGATCGATTGGGAGAACCATCGCGGTACCCAGGTGACCCTCGAAATCGAAGGCCGCTACCAGAAGGGGCGGGCCTCTGTGGACGAGTATCTAGAGCAGGTTGCCATTGCCAATCCGCACGTCAAGCTCGTCTACCACACCCCGGAGGGAGAAACCAAGGAATATCCCCGGACGATCCAAGAGCTGCCGCCTCAGCCGCGTGAAATCAAGCCGCACCCCTACGGTATCGAGTTCGGTATGTTGTTAAAAATGCTCCACGATACCAAGAGCCATTCGCTGGCGGGGTTTTTGTCCAGTGACTTCAGCCGGGTTTCCTCAAACCTCGCACAGGAGATCTGCAAGGCCGCGAAGATTTCGCCGGACACGCGACCCCGAAACGTTCACGGCACCGCTGGCGAAACGCTCTATAAAACGATCCAGTCCACCAAGATCATGGCGCCGCCGAGCAACTGTATTTCGCCCATCGGAGAAAAGGCGATCCTCCATGGCTTGTATAAGCAAATCAAAGGAGATTTTTATACTGCGGTGACCCGGCCGCCGGCGGTCTACCGCGGTAATCCCTTCATCATCGAGGCGGGGCTGGCTTACGGCAAGGGGCCTGAACACACGGCGGACAAACCCGAAGATCCAAAGATTCCGCTCGCTGAAGGCGAGCAGCAAGACGATGACAATGAGCTAGCCAGAGTCCTTCGTTATGCGAATCGAGTTCCCTTGCTCTATCAGCAGTCTGCCTGCGCGACGTTCAAGGCGGTGCTCGACACCACTTGGCGGAATTACGGAGTGCCCCAATCCCGAGGTGCTCTTCCAGCCGGTCCTATGGTGATTTTCGTTCACGTGGCCTCGGTCTGGGTGCCGTTCACCAGTGAGTCCAAGGAAGCGATCGCTGATTACGATGAGATCCGCAAAGAAATCAAACTCGCCCTGCAAGAGTGTGGACGCCGGCTTGGCGTCTTTCTGAGACGGCGCGAACGCGCCAAGAGCGAATTTCGCCGGCGGAATATTTTCGAGCTCTACATCGAAGAAGTCGTCGAGGCGTGCGGTCGTCTCAAGGGCGGAAAGCTCGCCAAGGAAAAACTCAAAGACCAGCTGCAGAAGATCGCCGCGAAACGGACCGGCGGCGAGAAGACGGATGAGGTACTGGGACACGATGGCGGCGGCCCGGAAGGTCTCCCCCATTCGATCATTGTTACCGCCGAAGGAACCGAAGGAGATGCACCGGTTCTGAACGGTGATAAGGAGAGTGATAGTGCACCTTCGGAAGAACTCCCGCTAGACGTGAGCGAATCCGCCGCGACTGGACGGCCCAAAGTAAAAGCAAAATCTACGAAGGCTAGGAAGCCTACCAAGGCTACGGGCAAGAAGAATCCGGCGAAAGTTGAACCAACCAGCGCGAAGCAAATGACTCTGGGCTTTGAAACCGCTGGAACAAGCGCGAAACGTAGCCAAAAGATAGGAAAGAGACATGGCGCAAAAAAAGCAAAAAAATAACGGCGCAGTGGAAAAAAAGCTCGTGGGTGTGGCCGATGTCGTCATCACCGCGGCGCAGCGAAGCAAAGACCCCGCGCTTTCGATTCCCGTGCGCAGCCTCGCCAACGTCAATTTCAACGAGAAGCGGGGCATCATCGAAATGGGCCGCAGAAAGCAGGCGCGCACATTTTTCAACGTCGGTATGGCCAAGAAGTTCATGCAGACCGTACTTGTGGCCGATGCCCTCGCCGAGTTGCAGCGAGCGAATCTGACGACCTCGCTCCGGGAGATCTACTACCGTACGAAGCACACGATCAAGAATTCACACGAAAACACTTTCGACGGCCAGAACGAATCCGATCCGCTCATCGAAGACCTCGAAGTTACCTTGGAGGCCCTGCGCGAGGAACTCCACGTGCGCGCCGAGAACTCCGGCACCGTCGTTGGGCCGTTGGTGCTCGTGGATGACGGTGATCGGGTGGACTGCACCCGGCTGGGCAAAGGCGGTTATTCCGTCCCCTCCATTGTCGAGCCGGAATACATTCAGATCAGCAAATGTACGGCGGATTTTGTCCTCCTGGTCGAGAAAGGAACCCAGTGGAACCGTCTTTCGGAAGACAAATTCTGGCGCCGGTACAACTGTATCCTGCTCACGGGCAACGGCCAGCCGCCCCGCGGTGTCCGGCGCTTGGCGCGCAGGCTGCACGAAGAGTACAATCTTCCCGTTTATGTCCTCGTCGACAATGATCCCTGGGGCTACTACATCTACTCGGTCATCAAGCAGGGATCGATCAATTTGGCTTTTGAAAGCGAGCGCATGGCCATTCCTAAGGCCAAGTTCATCGGGTTCTCTAGCGCCGATCCCGATCGCTACGGACTCCCGCGCAACGTCGGCATCAAACTCAACGACAAAGACATCAACCGGGCAAAGGAACTCATGAAGTATAAGTGGTTTCAGAAAAAAGAGTGGCAAAATGAAATCAAAGGGATGCTCTCCACCGGTCTGAAGTTCGAGCTCGACGCCCTCGCCAACAAAGATTTTCAGTATCTGACCAAGACCTACCTTCCCAAAAAGCTCAAAGACAAAGACTGGTTGGACTAGCGTGAAGCGGACAAAAGGCGATGCTCAGCTTTTCGAGTACGTTGGCATTCAAGGAGACGAGAATGAACGATACGGATAAGATCTCCCAACGATTGGCGCTGCTTGAAGAAGTAAATCTTTCGAAAGCTGATCTCGAATTCATTGCCGCCGAGATCGAGGATCTTAAAAGGGTGGTAAGCGAGCTGGAAGAGTTCGGTCAAGACACCCCGTGGATTTCTTTGCAAGCGCAGCCACCAGGCAAAAAGGCTTGATCGATCTATGGCGTCCGCTGACATTCTCGAATTGAATTTGACCGACCTTTCGCGGCTCATTGCCGCGCGGGAGCTATCATCGTCGGAGGCAACGAGGACGGCTCTGGCACGTTTGGAGCTGCTGGAAAGCAAACTCAATGCCTTCATCACCGTTCTTCGCGAGCAAGCGCTCGCAGAAGCAAAGAAGGCGGATGAAGAAATCGCGTGCGGAAACTATCGCGGCGCTCTTCACGGGATTCCTATTACGATCAAAGACATGTTTGAGACGGCCGGCGTGCTTACCACAGGGGGTTCAAAGATTTTGGCGGAGTGGGTTCCCGAGACGGACTCGGCATTAGTGGAGCGTCTCCGAGCTGCCGGAGCGATCATTCTAGGAAAGACGAACCTGGATGAATTCGGTCATGGCGGCACGTCGACACTCTCCCATTTTGGCCCGGTCCACAACCCATGGGACATCGAGCGTATCGCGGGCGGATCAAGCGGTGGCTCAGCGGCTGCGGTTGCGTCGGGCATAGGGCCCCTCTCCTACGGTACCGAGACTGGCTCATCAGTACGCCGCCCGGCATCCTATTGTGGGATCACCGGCTTTAAACCAACCTTCGGCATCATCAGCCGGCATGGCTCGTTCCGGGGAGCCTGGAGCCAGGATCACGTCGGGCTATTTGCCCGTTCAGTGAAGGATATCGCGCTGGGGTTGGACCCGGTGGCCGGCTACGACGCGCGGGATCCGGCGAGTGTGCACCAAGACAATCCGAGTTACGCGTCACGGCTCGACGCAAACGTGAAAGGGCTGAGAATCGGCGTGCTCCGGCGTTTTCTCGAGGGAGCGAATCCCGCAGTGAGACAAGCACTTGATGCTGCGCTCAAAGTCCTTGCCAGCGCAGGATGCGAGATCGTCGACTTGGAGATTCCCGAGATCCGCTATGCGGCGATGACTTCGATGATGACTAGCTCCGCCGAGAGCGCTGGGATCAACCGCCGCTGGTTCCGGGAGCACTATCATGATTTCGTTCCTCACGTGAGCCGGGGCTTGGCAGTGGGCATGACCATCACCGCCTCTGAATATCTAACGGTCCAGCGCGCGCGACACCGTATCCGCGAGGCGCTACGCGCAACGTATGAAAAGGTGGATGTTATCGCCTCGCCAACGACCAGCAGAGTTGCGCCGCTTCTGTCGGAAGGGCTCAAGGGCAATGGGGACGACACCCGCCACGCGAGTTACAATCATTCGAATCTCTTGCGCTTCCCCAGTATGCTCGGGTTGCCGGGCTGCTCGCTGCCTTGCGGGATCAATCCCGAAGGTCTGCCGATGGGGCTGCAATTAGTCGCCGGTTGGTTCGCTGATCAGACGGTCTTGAACACTGCGTTGGCGTACCAGAGCGCGACGGAGTGGCACACGCGACGTCCGGCGATCGCCGGCGTGTAGACTGAGAGTTTGGTATTGTATTCCCTGGCGACCTTTGCGCCTTTGCTGGAGAAATCTTTCAATCTCTAAGGAGTATCGGATGGTTCAGAAAAAAGCCGAAGTCAGCCGCAGAGATTTTTTGAAGCGAAGCGCCGCGCTTGGCGCCGGCGTTGCGATGGGATCTTACCTTTACCGCAACGCCTCCGCGGCTTCCAATGACCGCGTCACCATCTATCAAAACACCGGCGCTGACTCGATTAATCCCTACAATCAAAGCTCCGGTTCTATTTACGGCAATTGGCAGCATGTCATAGAACCTCTCATCGAGCTGGACTATGCAAAAAAGGCTTGGGTTGGCGTCCTTGCCGAGTCGTGGGAATTTCAGGGAAAGCGATGGGTGTTCAAACTCAAAAAAGGCATCAAGTTTCATAACGGCGCGCCGTTGACCTCAAAGGACGTCGTGTTCTCGGTCGAAAAGATGCGCGATGAAAAGGGCGGCAGCCTGCAGGCGTCGAACTTCAGCGACGTCACGGAAATACAAACTCCGGATGATCAGACGGTTATCTTCGTCACCAAGCAACCCTTGGCGATTTTCTTGGATCGATTGAGAAACCGTTTCATCCTCAGCAAGGTCGCCGGCGACAAGTACGGCGATCAGTTGTATCAAAATCTAGTCGGCACCGGCCCCTATAAGTTTGTCAGCTTCCAGCGCGGCGGCAACCTGGTCTTCACCCGCAACGACGACTATTGGGGCGGCAAAGCAGCGATCAAAGAAGTTGTGTTTCGCAAAGTCACCGAGGACGCCGCGCGCCTCGCGGCATTGGAGTCAGGCCAGGCCGATTTCATCAATGCCATTCCCGTTCATGAGGTGGCGCGGTTGCAGCGTCACCCGCGCGTCAGAATCGATCAGATTGAAGGATTAGAGATGTATTTTTTGATGATGAATGTCGCCCATAAGCCCTTCGACAACAAGCTGGTGCGCCAGGCGGTGAACTACTCCGTCGATGCGCCGGCCATAGTCAGAAATATTTTTGATGGCATCGGTTATACGATCGAGGGTCCGGTCGGACCCCGCGTCATCGGCGCCGATCCGAAACTGAAACGCTATCCTTACGATCCCACGAAGGCCAAGGAACTCTTGGCGCAGGCGGGCTATCCCCAAGGCTGCGATGTGCAGTTCTATTATTCAGCCGGTCGGTATCCGAAAGACCGCGAAGTGTGTCAGGCAGTGGCCGCCCAGATGGTCAAAGGCGGGTTTAGAGTGGAGCTCATCTCCCAGGAATGGGTTCTGTTCTGGGGGCCGGAAGGCGTCAATGGCGGCAAGCTGCCTTTTTACTACAACAACCGCGGCTCGTTGACGGATGCGGATACGTTTTACGACCAGTATTTTCGCACGGGCACCACCAAGCGCTGCAATTACAGCAACCCGGAGTTAGACAAAATCATCGATGAAGAACAGAAAATCCCCGACATCAAAAAGCGCATTGTCTTGCTACACCAGGCCGGGAAGATTCTCATGGAGGACGCGCCGTTTGTGCCGCTATACAACCTCGCGTCCATCTACGGCGCGGCGAAGAATCTGGCGTGGAAGATGAGACCCGATGAGAAGGTGCTCGGCTGGGATATGAAGATCGTATAGACGGGTACAACGCCAACCCTAGATTTTTTTGACTATCTTGTTCTATTTCGGTTTACCCTGCGCCAATACTTCGTCGACGAGCTTCCGTAAAGGCTTTACGTCTTCGTATTGGGGTAGGCTCGAGAGAAGATACTTGCCCCCTTCTTTCGGGACCTGCTCATCCTTGTAGGGAATAATATCCTTAGGGATATCCGTCCGAAAGGAGTTTCTGCCAGTTAATTTCTGCCATATCATTTGGCCGTCACGCGACAAGAACCAGTTCAAGTAGACCTGGGTAGCGTTGGGATGGGGAGCGTTTTTGAAAGCGATGATGTGCCCGGAGCCCGTGCTGATCGTGTCGCCTTCTTTTTCACTGAAAATCTGTACCACCGGCAAGCCCTGTTTGCGTGCGTTTTCCGTGTTCTCCAGTTTCGCCAGCACGTGCATGTGATATTTGCCCGAGCCGACCCAGTCCATCATTTGGTGCTCGTTCTCTGCGAAAGTGACTTGTGTCTCGGTCAGAAGCCGTCTAATGAACTTCGGGCCGAGATCAGGACTGTAATAGATGAATCGCCAGTTGCCGATGTTGCCGGCGGAGTCCGGGTCCGTCATGACGATCTTGCCTCTATACTTGGCCGCAAGCAGGTCCCACCAGGACTGAATTTCGCCAGGCTTGATGAAATTCGTATTGATCGCCCCGATACCCGACCCGGCGTCTCCCTGAGCCATAAAAACGTGCTGCCCTTCGGGATCGGAATAAAGGTGCTTCTTGGACCACCATTTCGTCTGATCCACGACTTCGGGAAGAATCAATAGCGGCGGAATCGGCTGCAAAAGTCCCGCCTTGTGATAGACCAACACCATGGTTCCACCGCCGCCAAGGCTAAGGTCGACGAGGTGTTTGCCCGCTCTTTTCTCCGCCATGACCTTCTTGGCCAGGTCGCTTCCCGATCCGCCGACAAAATTGATTTTGATCTTCGGATAGGCGTCTTTGAAAGCAAGAATGGCTTTGCCGACTCCGGCGCGCGATTGCCCGTAGATAGTAACTTCGCCTTCCTTTTCAGCGGCGGCTACGGTCTTTTCCCAGTCCTGTTTCCAATCGCCGTGGACGGCAGCGGCAAGAGCACCGTTAAGGAACAGCGCTGTTAACAAACTTGTTTTCACTGAAGTTCTCACGCGACACCCCCTGGAAACGTCTTAGAGTAAAAAACTATTCCCATACGGCCACGGGTGAACCTTAATCCTTCTCATGAAGAGAAACAATGAACCGACCCCTGGAACACGACCTCAAGGTATTAGCAGCAGTGTAACGGTTTGCGAATTTGGGTACGGGGGATCAAATATGCTTTTTTAGGTAGGTTGACTTCAAGGTCGGAAAGCTGTCCTGATTTGAACGGAATCAAAGACGCCTTCACTGTTCGATGGGAAGTCGCCGAGCAGGTTCCTATGAAGCCTTTTAGGAAGATAAGGCGGCAGGTTTTCTCTCGCACAATCGTTAGGGCAATTAGCGAGGCTTGAACACAGGCGCTAGATTTTTCCCTGAGACCTCAGATACTCGATTCGCTCTCTCACAATTTCTCCCAAGTCCAAGGTGGGTAAACCATCCGGGAGCGGAAGCGATTCTGCTCCAAGTTGCGAGAGCTTCTCATTCAGGCCATGAAGACTAGAACGAACCCGCTCGTAGTCTTCGAGGTACTGCCGACATGCTAAAATATTTTCGTCGATTTCCTCCAGACATTTGCACAATCTCCGGCTTTCTTGGGTGAATATCTGCCGCAGATGATCGACATTCGCCTGTATGATCTGCTCCTCCACAGGCCGTATTTGCTTGGCAATCTCGTTCTTCATGTCCTGTAGCGCTTGCAGCAACCGTTCGAATGATTCTTCCTCTCTCATGAGATCCTCCGGCATTTGTATTCTTGGCTCCTTCATCGCGATATAGTGCTTCGCGAGCGACTCTGACACTCTTTTTTGGACGATCGACAATGCCGCCTTGGTATCGCGGATTTTTTCCTCGATCCTGGTTTCATCTGCCAATAATTTTGCTAGCCTTTCGACCGCTGTCGACGCGGACACTATTCTATCCTCCCGATAATCACTCGACTCCATAGTGTGCGGTTCCCTAGACCCAGACAAGACTTGTTTCTACCCAGTCCAAATCCAAACTGCAAGCGGCCATGGTGAAGTTGCTTTTAACACGCAACCCACTGCCAGCCAATCGGTTCGCTAAATCTTCCCGTCCTCGGAAAAACGGTGCCGGGAAGAGCATGACGATATGAAAATTATCCACAGCTGTGCATAAGTCCAGTTTAATAATAAACATCAAGTTCTTACCTGAAAGACTCCACAGACTTATGAACAAATACAGAGTTTTCAGAGCGAAAATTTTCTTCATCCGCACGATTTTTTTCTTGACAATCCAAGAGGTCATGACTATGAAATGCTCCTTGCGCCCCCTGCTGGGGAAACAATTTTCAGCTCGTACGACAACAAAAAATTTACCGCTGTCGCGGAATTCAGAGAGGCGTTCACAAAAAGCGTACGGCCAATAGTCGTTCCAATAAGGAGGACAGACAAATGATCGAACTTCTTAGATCGCAAGAAGATGAAGGAACGTTTGAAAGTTATTTTGGGTTTCGCGAAACGCCATTTGGTGTGACGCCGGACCCCCGCTTCTTCTACAGCCATCCACTCTATCTGGAAGGATTGGCGGCGCTGGTTTACGGAATCAAAGCCAAGAAGGGGCTGATGATGCTCACGGGTGAAGTGGGAACAGGTAAGACGATCCTCCTGCGTAAGCTGATGCGTCAGCTCGAAACAACCGTCCAATTCGTCTTCATCTCCAGTAGTCATATTACTTCTTACGGGTTGGTCGAACTCATGATCCAAGACCTTGGCCTGGCTAACAGGGAAAAAAATAGGACAGAAATGATTCACGAACTCAATGATCACCTGCTGCAGCAACTCAAAAAAGGTCAAACGGTGGCCTTGCTGATCGACGAAGGCCAAAACTTAAGCGATGATGCACTCCAAGGGCTGTGCAGTCTCTCGAATTTAGAAACCGAAGAGGAAAAACTGCTCCAGATCGTCCTAGTAGGACAACCGGAATTAGCGACCCGATTGAGTAAATCCTCCTTTCGGCGAATCAAGCAACGGATTGCTATTCACCACCGACTCTACTCGCTGCAAACGATCGGGGAGGTAGAAGATTATATTCGTCACCGCCTTCGGATAGTGGGTTACGAAGGCCCAGAGATTTTCAATAGAGAAGCGATCGAAGCCGTTTGGTATTATTCCGCGGGAACGCCGCGGTTAATCAATATCGTCTGCGATAGTGCGCTTGCGATGACCTGTCAGAGTTTCAAAAAGAAGGTCTCTGCCTACATGGTCATGAAGGCCGCCAGCGCTCTCCTTTTGGAGCGGGGGCACGAAGCCTCCAAGCTCGGAGGGCCGGACGTTGGCGTTCCCAGAGTCAAAACTCCGACAAGGATCCATCAGAAAAGGACGGAAGCCAATGGAACCACAATCCACACAGACGATACCCTTCAAAGACCCGTCGTTTATCTTCGCACCGCCGACCAGGTATCGGTATCTCAGAGGGAGGCGAAAAGCACCACCGTCTGCGCGCAATTTTTCGATTATATGGCTCGTATAGCCACCGCAGCCATGGGACCCATGGCCCATCTGGTTCTCCGTGATCAAATTGCCGCGCTTGGCGAATCGCGGGATGCTTTTCCGCAAATGAAGCTCCGACAACTCATCGACTTGGTTAGCCGGGAGATTTTGAATGAAACGATGAGAGATCGTTTTCAGGACATGATGCTCCAAGAGATGGACGCACTCCAGCCTCTGCATGGCTGACGAGGAGAAACAATGGATCAAGAATCACGACGTGTCAGTCTTAAGTGGAAAATCGGTGGCACCTTTGCAGGCGTGATGTTACTCCTGGGACTTTTCGTGATGGTCGCAGTCTATCAGACCACAAAAAGCGCGCTGCAGGACCAACTCGATCAGCGAGTGCTGCTCATGGCCAACACTTTCAGCGCTGCCGCCGCGGGACACATCGCGGGAGGAAATCTTTTAGCGCTTCATGCTCTCGCAAGAAAGTACACGCTTCTCGACGGCGTAGCGTTCGCTTTTATCGAAAACAGCAAAGGCGAGGTCATCGTCCATACCTTGGGAGATTTTCCTCCGGAACTCCAGCAACGGCTTCCGATCACGGAACAACGGCAGATCTACCGCCGAGAACTATCATTGGCAGGAAGAACCGTGGTCGCAGTCGGTATGCCTATTCTTGAGGGACAGTTAGGAACTGTGCATGTGGGATTCTGGGGAGATACTGTAGAAAAAGAGATCCAACGCACCCTGCGGCCGCTGGTCGGAATCATGGCCATCGTGCCCTTGATCGGCGCGTTGGTCTCGTTTTTTTTGGCGCATTGGATTGTTCGACCCATCGTTGGCTTAACAGAAATCGCGGGCAAGGTGACCATGGGTGACCTCGAAACGTCGGTCAGTGAAAAATGTGTAAGATCGCGCGACGAGATTGGCGACCTGGCCCGTTCGCTGGAGCGCATGCGCTCCAGCCTGAAAGCGGCTATGTTGCGTCTAGGTCGGGAAATTGCGTGAGCTACCCTTCGAGCCTCTATCTAGTCGCTGCCAGAGTTAGCTCTTCTTCTCGTTCAGCTGGCGCTTCCAACCCAGCGTTCTCGCCTGGGCACCGATATGTTCGGCCTCGGCGATCATTCCCTTTTGCTGGTAGAAAATCGACAAACTCGTGTAAGCCAACTCATCGTCGGGAGCGATCTCAATGAGTTTCTTTCCCACTTCAATCGCCTCGTCCAGTTTCTCCTGGTGCGCATAGGTCATCGCCAAAGCGTGAAGGGCATCCACATAGTTGGGGTCCTCTTGGAGAGCTCGCTGATAGGCTGCGATAGCCTCGTCGAGCCTATCCTGGGTAAAAAGCTCCATCCCTTCGTTGTAGTGATCTTCCTTGTTCACAGCTTTTACTAATTGGGTTTCGGATTTCCCGTGGGGGCGATGGCGCTTTGGGGGGCAATCGAAGGCTGTGGATTGGCTTGCTCGGGCCGACATTGTTGGAGCAGAAGTTTTTTCAGCATCACGGGATTGACGGGCTTTTTGAAGATGACGCCCTGCAGTCCCTCCAAACAGCTTCTCTTGATAATATGGTCTCTGTCGTAATTGAACGCGGTCATCAGGACCACCGGAAGATTGGGCATCTTCTTTTTTGACGCTTGATATAATTCGTAGCCGTCCATGTCCGGCATCACCACGTCACTTAGCACAACATCGAAGTCCTGCCGGCCCAGCCATTCCATGGCGACAACCCCGGATGCAGCAGTCTCAATATTGCATCCTTCCTCTTCCAAAAGATCCTTGAGGGACTGACAGATTCCGGCGTCGTCATCGACCACCAGAATTCTTAGCCCGCTCAACGGATAGCGGCTATCCTGCTTCGAGCGCTCCAAGCATCTCTTGGCGCCATCCATATTAAGATCAGTCATCATTTTGCCGTTGAGGTATTCCTTAGTGTCGTACTCTCCCTCCTCAGCCATTTGCCCGATTCGGCCCGTGATGTCCTGGATCTTCTTTATCTGAGACGCAACGCACTCAAGACGCTCCGCTTCGACGACATAGTCTTCGTCGGTGGCGACCCGTCCAACATATTTCTGGAGCATCTCCAGCTGGTTAACCAGGACCTCCAACGAATTGTTGATCTCGTGGGACAACCCAATCGCGAATTCGCAGAGTGTCGCTAGTTGGTCTCGCCGCCTGAGTTCGCGTATGTCTTTCGCAAAGCCGATGGAACCCGACTCTTTTCCATCATCGTCGTAAATAATGGATGCGGAGATCGCAACAGGAATTTTCTCGCCCTTTTTGGTTTTGAAAATAGTTTCAAAATTTCTGACACGTCCTTTGCCCTCGCCTTCATCGGCCCGCATCTCCGCCATCACCCTGCGCGCTTCGTCAATATCAGGATACACCTCGAGGACGTTCTTTCCTAAAACCTCTTCCGCTGAAAAACCCAGGTTCTGTCTAGCGCCGTCGTTGTAGAAAGTAATGGTTCCCTGCCGATCAACGGCAATGATGATGTCCGGACAACTCTCGACGAGCTTCTGAAAGTATTGTGGGAGGAGCGACATATTGGACTTGACGCGTTGTAACATGATAAGTCGAACCTTTAGGCGAATGCAAGAGTCTGAGACGACATCATGTTAACGTGCCTTAAGCCCTAGGTCATCCCAACAATCCCCGACTAGATGCGCCCAACGAGAGACACTCGCCAGCTTACTTGGCTCCTAGCGTGGGCCGTCGTTTTCTGCGACATCGGGACTTCCGTCTATTACGTCCCCGGGATCCTCTACGGTCATGTCAAAAATGCAACTCCGTTTTTTGTCCTGCTGACCACCGGTGGGTTCGTTCTCCTCGCCCTCAAATACATCGAAATCTCATGGCGCAATCCGGAAGGGGGCGGGGTGGTGACCATCACCACGAAAGCATGCGGCCCGATGTGGGGCTGCTTGGGCGGGATGCTCATTACGGTAGATTATTTTCTTACCACGGCGATCTCCGCAGTTTCAGGCTTTCAATATATCGGCAGCGCCTTTCCCAGTCTCGACAACTACATCGTCATCCTCTCCTGTATCGGAGTCGGCATTCTAGCCGCGCTGAACATCATTGGCATCCGGGAAAGCGCCACCGCTGCCCTGATTATGGCATCGACGGCGTTTGTGGCCAATCTCATAGTCATCGGCGCCGCCTTCTTCACCATGAACGCCGAACAATGGCAGGCCGTCCTGAACAACCTCAGCATAGGAAGAGAAGTTTCGTCCTACGAACTTGTCGTCGGCTTCGGTGCCGCATGGCTAGCCTTCTCAGGGCTGGAAAGTATCAGCCAATTGAGCCCGGCCATGCGTTTGCCGTTGCGTCGTACGACGCGCTTCGCTATGACCGCCGTTATCATCACGATTCTCATCACCTCGCCGGTCCTCACTGCGTTGTCCGTTGGACTACTGCCGGATCAGGTCAAGGCAACCCAAAGCGAGCGCTTCATCTCCGAGCTAGGATGGATCATCGGCGGCCTCGGGCTGAAAATAGCTGTGGTACTGACGGCATCGAGCCTCCTCTTGTTCGCATCGAACACGGCAATCATCGGTTCGTATCATGTTTTTCTGGCGCTCTCGCGGCAAGGTTTTCTGCCGAAAATCCTGGAGCTGCGCAATCGCGCCTTCAATACTCCCCACATTGCGGTTTTGATCGCTACCTCCGTCCCGGCGCTGCTCATTCTACTGACGAAGGGGCAGTTACTCCTTCTTGGAGACATGTATGCTTTCGGTCTGCTGGGCGCGTTTTTCTTCTCGTCGCTCAGTTTGGATCTCATTCGCTGGAGATTGGGGCGGCGGGATTTGGGCTTTTGGATCGGAGTGCTGACTACGCTCATGGTTATGGTGGCGTGGGGCATTAATCTAGTCGAAAAACAACTCGCAACCTATTTCGGTGGTGCGGTCACACTCATCGGCATGCTCACCGCTATTGGAGTGCGCCGGGCATGGTTCGTCGATATGCTCGCCCGGATTCCGTTTATCCAGCGGCTTCAGGCCCGGGCCTATCGCGCATCCGAAAATCTGGTGGAAGATGAACTCAAGGGACTCATGACCCTCGCCGAAGCCGTGGAGGTTAAACCCCTTTATTCCTCTTCGACGCTGTTAGCACTGCGCGATGAGAGTCCGCGGCTGATTCAGGAAGGGATTATCCGGGCGAAAGGCAAGGGAGAGTCCGCGCTGTATTGTATCTATGTCGAGGAGTGGCCCGGACTGTTCGCCGGAACGACGCCCCACGCGCCGAACGAAGAAGGCGTCGAGACGCTAAAAGCGGTCCTTCAAGCCGTGCGGGAAAGACAGATCGAAATAATCCCGATCTGGACGGTATCGCACAACGCAGCCGAAGCCATCGCCCATGCGGCGAAGGAGCTCGATGTCGACGCCGTAATTATCGGCGTCACACGCCGTTCGGCTTTTTATCACATGCTGCGGGGACACGTGGTGAAGGGGCTCATGAAAAGGCTACCCCGCGATTGCCACCTCATGATCTGTAATTAGGCGTTCACAACAATGTAGCCATCCGGAATGGCAACTCAAACCTTCTTCGCTGGTCTGGGCGGATTCCTCAATCAGCCGATGCGCCTCCTCGATGCCGAGGAATCGATCGATCATTGAATGAGCCACGCTTCATTACATTCTCTATCGTGTTCGAAGCAAACTCGTTAGCTCACGGCCGCGGGCCGCGCATCGACGATTTTGAGATCGACGGTAGTCGTGCCGTTCCATTCGTTTTCGCTCAGTCGATAAGCCAGATCCACCGTCACGCCCGATGCCGCGAGAAAATCGTCGCCGGCTCCGAACGCCACTCCTCCGATCACGCGCCCGCCATGGCGAAAACGGAACCGTACGCCCGCGGAGAAGGGTTTGCGGTCGCAAACCTCGACCCTTTCCGTCATAAATAAAGGCTCAGGATTGCCGACTCCAAAGGGCTTCAGACATTCCAGCTCGCGTAACAATGGAAACCCGATTTCGGAAAAATTGAGAAGTGCGTCGACTTCAACCAACCGTAACAGATCCTCCGGCTGTAAGAATTCCCGGGCGACACTTTCGAAAGCTTCAGCAAAGAGCCCGAAGTTTGTTTCTTTGATCGATAGCCCGCCGGCGTGCTCATGCCCGCCAAATTTGTCCAAATGGTCTGCGCAACGACGAAAACCCTCGACCATATGGAAACCGCGGATGCTTCGGGCCGAGCCTTTCCCCTGTCCAGAGTCAAATCCAATGACCACGGTGGGCCGATAAAATCTCTCCACGATCCGCGACGCAACGATACCCAAGACACCGGGGTGCCACCCCTCGCCGCCTAACACGAGGGAATGAGGCGCCCTGTCATCAAACCGGGCCTGCGCCTGCGTCAAGACCTGCTCCAACACCTCCGCTTCGATGGCGCGTCGCTCACGATTGTGCGCGTCCAACTCATGGGCGATGCGCTGAGCGATTTCACTGGAATGGGTCGTTAACAATTCCACGACTTTAATCCCATAATCCACTCGTCCCGCAGCATTGATGCGCGGGCCCAGCTGAAATCCAACCTGTCCCGCAGTCACTTCGCCCGGCGCGATGTTGGCCACTTGTTTGAGCGCCACGACGCCGGGACGCGTGGAACCGCCCAGTTCCCAAAGGCCACGCCGGATCAAGGTTCGATTGACGCCTTGCAGCGGCACCATGTCCGCTATGGTTCCCAAGGTAACGATGTCAAGGTAGCGACGGATGTCGGGATCCCCGGAACCCGTGAACCAACCTATTTCACGCAATTTTGCGCGCAGGCCGATGACAAGATAAAACGCCAATCCCGCCGCACAAAGCCCCTTATCCGGAAACTGGCAATCCCGCCGGTGCGGATTGATGACGGCCACCGCAGGAGGAAGCTCGTCTGGCGGCTGGTGGTGATCCACCACTACGACGTCGAGCCCAAAGCCTCGCGCCGCATCGATTTCATCGGCATTTGAAATACCGCAATCAACCGTCACGACCAAACTAGCTCCACGCTGTCTGAGACGTCTCAGCCCTTCGATATTTAAACCATAGCCTTCCTCGATCCGATGGGGAACGTGATAAATAGGCTCCGCTCCGATCTCTCTCAAGAACGAGACCAACACTGAGGCTCCGGTCGTGCCATCGACGTCGTAGTCCCCCCAAATCCCGATGAGTTGTTGCTGCTTGATTGCATGGACGATACGTTCCACCGCCGGTTCCATATCGGTCATGGTAAAGGGAGACGGCAGATCGGAGCGAAGGCTCGAAGTGAGATAGCGCTTGGCGGAGTCTGGGTCAGCGAGCCCCCGCAAAACCAACAGGCGTGCCAATAGAGGAGACAATTTAAGCTGTTCGGATTGGCGCGCGACGATTCCTTCATCGGCTCTTTTGAGGATCCAACGTTTGGAAAGATCGCTTGGCATCGAATTAAAGCCGGGGTGAGAGATCGGAAGTCAGACGTTAGAGGGAGGTTCTCTGGTAAACGTTCGTTGTTATTTCGCCGGGGTGTTCTTCGCTCTGACTTCTGCCTTTTGCACTCTACTTTCTGCAACCGGCGTTCGCTTCCTGGCGCCCTTTTCCCAGAAAAGGATGACCGGGCTCGCGATAAAAATCGTCGAGTAGACACCGGAAAAAAAGCCAATAAGCAGCGCGAACGCAAAAGGCCGGATAACGGCTCCCCCGAGGAAGTAAAGTGCGAAAAGTACCATCAGCGCTGTACCGGTCGTCAGAATCGTCCGGCTCAAGGTTTCGTTAATACTCGTGTTGATAATATTTTCCAGGCTGTCCCGTTTGATCTTGCGCATATTCTCCCGGATACGGTCGCACACCACGACGGTGTCGTTTACGGAAAAGCCCACAATGGTAAGCAAAGCGGCGACGATCGTGAGATCAAACTCGTAACTGGCCAGCATTAATGCCCCGACCGTGATCAGGACATCGTGAATCAATGAGATCACGGCCCCGATGCCGAACCTGAGCTCGAATCGAAACCAGATGTAGATGCCCATCATAATCGTGGCGACGATGACCGACATGACCCCCCGGTAACGCAAGTCTTCGCCGATCTTGGGCCCGACGGATTCAATACGGCGGATTTCAAACTTTTCAGCGCCGAATTGATCGGCAAGAGCCTTCTTGATCTGTTCCCCCAGGGCACCCAGCTCCACAGACGTCTTGTCTAAGCGAACAAGGTATTCATTGGCTCCTTGCTGGCCGAAATCCTGGATCACGCTACCACCCAGGTTGATGCTCTCAAACGCTCGACGGATATCGGGTATGGCAACCTTCTGCTGAAACTTCAACTGCACCATCGTGCCGCCCGCGAAATCAACCCCCAGATTAGGTCCCTTTGTAAACAACATGATCAGGACGGCTAGGTTGACGACGGTGGAGAGGATAACGGCGATCCTGCGATAACTCGTGAACGGGATGCGGGTTCCAGGCTTGATAACCTCCATCGTTTTCCTCTCAGACGCTGATTCGGTCGAGCCTTCGCCCGGCGATCCGAGCGTCATAGTAGATCCGGGTCAAATAGACCGCCGTTAACACCGTCGTGATAATGCCGACGCAGAGGGTAACGGCAAAGCCTTTGATCGGCCCCGTACCAAACTGAAACAAGATGACGCCCGACAGAAACGTCGTCACGTTCGAGTCCAGGATCGCCGGCAGCGCGTTTTGATAGCCCGCCTCGATGGCGGAGCGAGGAGCTCGCCCTGTCCTCAGTTCTTCGCGGATGCGTTCGTTGATCAACACGTTGGCATCAACGGCCATGCCGATGGTGAGCACGATCCCCGCGATGCCGGGAAGGGTCAAAACCGCTTGGAATCCCGCCAAGATCGCCAGCATGTAAAATATGTTAAAAATCACCGCGACAACGGCCACCAATCCGGCGCCCTTGTAATAGGCGAACATAAAGACGAAAACCAAGGCGCCACCAACGACAAAGGATGTGATCCCTTGACGGATGGAGTCCTGCCCGAGGGAAGGTCCGACGGTTCGCTCCTCAACGATCTCCACCGGCGCCGGTAGAGCACCCGCGCGTAAAACAATCGCCAGATCCCGCGCCTCCTTGATGTCAAAGCTACCGGTAATGGACGCTCTGCCGCCACCGATCCGTTCCTGGATGACCGGTGCTGAATAAACTCGATTGTCGAGCACGATCGCTAGACGCCGCTTGACATTGGCCGCAGTGATCTGCTCGAAAAGCCGGGCGCCGGTAGAATTCAGGATCAGCTCTACATAGGGTCCTTGCAATTGAGAACTCGGTCGCACGCGGGCATCAGTAATATATTCACCGGTCATCAACGTGCGGGATTCCACCACGTAGGGAGTCTTCTCTCCCCCCACACCGCCTTCTCCCTTGCCGGCGTAGCCGTATAAAATTTGGCGACCGGGCGGCGGCCCGTTTTTTAGCGCGTCTTCAAGGTTAGCGGTGTCATCCACCAGTTTGAATTCGAGCAAGGCGGTCTTGCCGATGATCTCCTTCGCTCTTTCGGAATCCTGAATGCCGGGGAGCTGGATCAGGATATCTTGCTGCCCCTGACGCTGGATGATCGGCTCGCTGACCCCGAATTGGTCGATACGATTTCGAATAGTCTCCAACGACTGGTCTACGGCATAGTCCCGCAGGGAACGGATTTCCTCTTTACTGAGGGTCAAGAAAAAGTCCGAGGTCCCGCCGCTGGTTTGAGTATTGACCAGGGTGAGGTTTGGGAAATCGCTCTTTAACAATCCCCGCACGCGCTCGACGCTGGCTGCCGGGGCTTTAACTTGAAGCTGGGTACCCTCTACCCTCTCCACCGATACGCCTGAGATCCCTCGCTCACGTAGCACGTTAGTGAGATCGGTTTTGATCCGCTCGACATTGTTCTCGATTGCTTTGTCCACCTTCACCTCGAGAACCAGATGGCTACCGCCTTGAAGATCCAATCCCAAGTGAATCCGGTCCGTCGGCAAAAAGCTACTCCACCAAGACGGCAGATTGCGCACTAATGTGGGCGTTAGATACACTAACGAAGCCAGAGTCGCGACCATAAACAACGCCAGTCGAACCGCCACACCCCGTCGCATTCTCTTACTCCTTTACTTCTTTGGAACTTTTCTCGCCGGTGACGACGGCTGAGATTTGAGGCCGGTGAACACGGATCCGCACGTTTGGAGCCACTTCCAAAGTCACCACGTTATCCGCCAGAGCCACTACCTTACCGTAAATTCCTCCCGAGGTCATCACCTCGTCGTTTTTTTTGAGCTTGTTAAGCATCTCCTGATGCTCTTTCCCCTTCTTTTGCTGCGGTCGGATGACCAAAAAATACATAATGACGAAGATCAAAATGAACGGTAGTATCGTCATCACCGGGCTGGGCCCTGTCAGTCCCGGTGCCGTTTGGGCATAGGCGATGTCCCACATGCTTCCTCCTGTTAAATTCTAGACGGCTTGCAAAATATCGGCGGTCTCTCGGCTCCAGAAATCTGTACGCCCTCGCCGCATAGCCTCACGACACCTTTCCATAAGCCGATGGTAAAAGTAAAGATTGTGCAAGCTATTGAGCTGGGATGAAAGAATTTCTCCGGCCACGTACAGATGGCGCAAGTAGGCCCGAGAGAAGTTGCGACAGCAGTAGCAATCGCAGGTCTCATCCAGCGGGCGCGGATCGCTGGCAAATTCGGCGCGCTTGATACTGAGTTTACCTCGCGCTGTAAAGAGCGTGCCGTTTCGAGCGTTGCGCGTCGGCAGGACACAATCGAACAGATCAAAACCGGCGCGGACGGCGTTCAGGAGGTCTTCGGGCCTGCCTACCCCCATGAGATAGCGTGGCCGAGCTTCGGGCAGCCATCCCACCGTGGATGCCGCGATGGAATGAAGTAACGCCTCCCCTTCCCCTACGCCCAGGCCGCCCACGGCAAAGCCGTCGAAGGGCATGGGAGCCATCTCCCGGACACACTGCTCCCGAAGATCTTTATACATCCCGCCTTGAATAATACCGAACATCAATTGATCTACTTTGCTTCGGGTTCTCAGACAACGTTCAGCCCAGCGAATCGTTCTCGCCGTGGAATCTCGAACATACTCTCGGTTCGCGTCATGGGGGATACATTCGTCCAGAACCATCGCGATGTCGCTGCCAAGATCCTCTTGAATCTGAATCACACCCTCTGGGGTAAGGAGATGATAGGACCCATCCAGATGCGACTGAAAGCGAACCCCTTCTTCAGAGAGTTTTCGCATCGCGCCGAGGCTAAAGACTTGGTAGCCTCCGCTGTCTGTCAAAATCGGCCCGTCCCAGCCCATGAAACGATGGAGCCCGCCCAGTTCGCGAATCAGCTCGGCGCCTGGGCGGAGATAGAGATGATAAGTATTCCCAAGCAAAATCTGACAACCCATCTCTTTTAAATCTCTGGGCAGCACAGCCTTTACTGTTCCCTGAGTGCCGACGGGCATAAAGGCGGGGGTTTCCACAACGCCATGCGCGGTGACCAGTCGGCCGAGACGTGCACCCGCCGGGTCCTTTTTGATGATTGCAAAGTGTGAAACCATGTCCAATTTTCGCTTGTTTGGATTTTAGGATCAGCGCTTAATCTGAAAACGACAATCTAAAAATCCCAACTGTTAAAGTATGAGCATCGCATCGCCGTAACTGTAAAACCGATACCGCATTTTGATCGCTTCGGCGTAGGCGCGCCGCACCAGTTCACGTCCGGCAAACGCAACCACTAGAATCAGGGGCGTCGAAGCCGGTAAATGAAAATTGGTAATCAATGCGTCGATGACCCGGAAAGGATCACCGGGACGGATGAAAAGACGAGCAATCCCGTGGTCCGCTTTCACCTCTCCCGTTCGTCGCACAACCCATTCGAGTGTTCGCGTACTGGTGGACCCGACAGCGACCACACGATGACCATCCCGTTTCGTCCGATTGATCCGCGCCGCCGTCTCAAACGGCAGGGTGTAACGCTCCCCTTCCATCCGGTGGTTTTCGAGAAGCTCTTCCCGTACCGGCTGAAAGGTACCTGGCCCTACATGAAGCGTCAATAGGGTTCTGTCGATTCCCCTCGCCCGTAACGCCTCGAACAGCTCCGGAGTAAAATGAAATCCCGCGGTAGGCGCCGCGACAGCCCCTGGACTGGCGGCATAGACGGTTTGATATCGTTCCCAGTCCAACTCCGCCGTGTGCCGAGTCCGAGTAATGTAATGTGGCAGCGGCAGTTCTCCAATCGCCTCGAGTTGTTCATTGAATTCGCCCGAATGACGGAACTCCAACCCAAAGCGACCGCCTCCGAGGTCGCCGATAACCTGGGCCGTCATATTTTCATTGAACCGAATTCGGCTGCCTACTGCCGGTTTTTTCCGCCCATTGACAATAGTGATCCACAGGCTGCGCCCCTCGGGAAAACGCTCTAATAACAAAACTTCTACCTTGCCACCGCTTTCCTTGGCACCGTGAAGTCGCGCAGGAAACACCTTCGCATCGTTGAGCACAAGGAGGTCTCCGGGATCTAAAAAACTCCCCAGTTCTGAAAAGACGCCGTGAATCAGTTCACCCGTGTTTCGTTTGACGACCAACAGGCGTGAGGCTTGTCGATCGTGGCTCGGATACGCCGCGATCAGGGAATCTGGAAGTTCGTATTTGAACTCTTTGAGGTTCATACAAGTCTGGCCTTCGTCTGAAACGCAGGGCCAGATCCGCCGGTAGCGCCGCCTCCAAAGGGTCGGGGCAAGCGCCAAAGGGTAGGAGATTCGCTAGCAGAAAAAATCGCTATGTTGAGTCGCTTTTCTTCAGGAACGGCGTGAGTAAATCGATGGGCACGGGAAATATCGTCGTTGAGTTTTTTTCCGACGCTACCTCGACGAGGCTCTGTAAGAAACGAAGCTGTAGTGCCATGGGCTGCCTGCCGATGACTTCGGCAGCGTCGGCGAGCTTTTGCGAGGCTTGAAATTCACCATCCGCATGGATCACCTTTGCGCGTCTTTCGCGCTCCGCTTCTGCTTGTTTCGCCATAGCCCGTTGCATTTCCTGGGGTAGGTCAATGTGCTTCAATTCAACCAGCACAACCTTGATTCCCCACGGATCCGTCTGCGCATCGAGAATCTCTTGAATACGGCTATTAATCCGCTCTCTTTCAGCCAGCAATTCATCCAATTCCGCTTGCCCGCAGACACTCCGCAGAGTGACTTGCGCAAGCTGAGAAGTGGCAAACAAATAGTTCTCCACCTCACGCACGGCCTTATTCGGCTCCAAGACGCGAAAATAAAGCACGGCATTGACTTTCACTGAAACGTTGTCCCGCGTGATAACATCTTGGGGCGGGATATCCATCGTGACGGTCCGCAGGTCCATCTTCACCATTTTCTCGATACCTGGAATGACGTAAACCAACCCGGGTCCCCGGGAGCCAACCATACGGCCAAGACGGAAAACGACGGCCCGTTCATATTCTTTGAGGATCTTGACGCCGCTGATGATCGCAACAAGAACAAGTATAATGAATGTAAGCGGTACTCCCAGACCAAACATATTCGCCTCCCCCTCTGCTTACGATGATCGACCGGACAATCGCCGCACTTTGAGACTCAGCCCTTGACCTCCGACAATTTCAACCTTTTCACCCGTGTCGATCTCGCCGTCGGCTTCAGCGTTCCACAACTCTCCACGAACGAAGACTTTTCCTGCCGGATTCAGTTTTGCTCTGACATCACCGATCTCTCCCAGCATCCCGTCGAGTCCTAACGTTGGTTTCGATTTCTGCGAGCGATAGACCAAATAGCTGATGGCTAGGACAAAGGATGCCAGTGTGGCAACGGCGGTAAAGATAATCGAACGATCAACCCCCACGCCTGAATCCTGGGTGTCGAAAAGTAGAAAAGAACCCAGCGCAAGGGAAATCACGCCGCCGATGCCAAGCACCCCGAAGCTTGGGACAAAAGCCTCGCCGATCAAAAGCGCGACCCCGAGAAATATCAAGAAAAGCCCCGCATAACTAAAAGAAAGAACCTGCAAGGAGATTAAAGCCAAAATCAAACATATGGCGCCGGCGACGCCGGGGAAAATCACTCCAGGATGAGAGAACTCCATGTAGAGCCCGAGAATCCCGGCCATGAGCAGAAGATAAGCGATGTTCGGGTCAGCGATGATATTGATCACTCGATCCTTGAGGTTCATCTCATGCCGACTGACTTTGACATCTTTTAGCGCGAGTGTATGGGGCCGGCCATCGAGATCCACTTTGCGCCCGTCCGATTGTTTCAGTAGGTCGTCGATGTCCTTGGCCACGATATCGACGACGTTCAGCTTCAGGGCTTCTTTTTCGGTGATCGAAACGCTCTTACGTACCGCTTGAATCGCCCACTCCGCATTTCGGCCCCGCTGCCGCGCGATGGTTTCGCTGAACGATGCGGTGAAGTTTTCAATCTTCTCCCCCATCACGCCTTTGACTTCCTGTCCACCTCCCCCCACCGGATGGGCGGCGCCGATATTAGTGCCAGGTGCCATGGCCGCGACGTGCGCCGACATCGTGATGAATACGCCGGCGGAGCCCGCACCGGCACCGCTGGGGGCGACGTAGACGATCACCGGAACCGGCGCGGCGAAAATTTCTTTGACGATCGTGCGTGTCGAACTGAGCAGCCCGCCTGGAGTATCGAGTTGAATGACCAGGGCTCGTGCTCCGTTTGACTTGGCGCGCGCGATGCTCTCTCGGATAAAGTCGTCTACGGCCGGATTGATGCTGCCGTCAATGACTATGAGGTCGACGTGCGGCGCTGACGCATCCTTGGGCTGCGCCAGCGCCGAGAAGCCCGCCGCCACGAAAATCATGAAGAGCGCGATTCTAAGCGTTCTCACCGTTCATCTCTTTGATAACTTTCTTGATGTCTTCCCAAACAAGCTTCTTGTCTCCGGGGTTACGCAATAAATAAGCGGGGTGAAACGTCGGCATCAGTTTGATTCCATGATAGCTATGCCAATTGCCCCGCAGTTTTGTAATTGGAACTTTGCTCTGCAGCAACGTCTGAACCGCAAATTTACCCAGAGCGATAATAATTTCGGGCCGAACGAGATCGATCTGCTTCTTGAGGAACGGCTCGCAGGATGCAACCTCATCGGGCTCAGGATTGCGATTTTCCGGCGGCCGACACTTCACCACATTGGCGATATAGACATCCTCGCGCTTGAGCCCCATCCCTTTCGTAATGATATCGGTGAGCAGTTGCCCCGCCCGTCCCACAAAAGGCTCCCCTTGCAGATCTTCGTCACGACCCGGTCCTTCGCCAATGAACATCAACCTGGCCTTGGGATTGCCCACTCCGAAGACGAGATGTGTACGACCTGACCATAGCTTGCAGCGCCGGCAATCACCGATGGTCGCCCGGAGCTCTTCCAGAGTCTTGGTTGTGTCCGTTTCTGATGAGTCGGAAAAGAGATCCCCTTCCGTCCCGCTCAGCAAGTTTTCGTTGGTTACGGTAATAGAATTCGCTTGAGGAACCTCGTCCCTCGAAAGAAATCGGATGCCAACGCGTTCTTGCCGTTGTATATGACGGCGAAAGGACATCACCAACGTCGCCAATTCTTGCCTGTCACTGCCTGTCGACACGATTGAAGCATCCTATGACTGTCGAAGGATCTTAGCACCATCTGTCGAGGCGTCGCAATATCGAGTCGCTGGTTGTTTTTCGCGGTCCGACTCAGCCGGCCTTCCGTAGTTGCTCGAGATAAATCGATCGGACAGAAGTTAAGAAAGCCAGCGTCTCAATCCATAGGTAATCTGGATAGGTATGCGGGCAGGCTTGAAATGCGCCATCATAGTAAAGCAAAGTCGTCTCGCCGTAGATCCCGGACTTGAGATAGATACGATGTCCGGCATTTTTGGTCGAGGCAAGAACCGCCTTGCCGGCCTCAAGATAGCCGGGGTCGATATTCACCCTTCGCCCCGTCCCCTGCGGCCCGCCGGATCTATAGTGTCGCTCCACCTCTCGGGTTTGGAGTTTGATGCCCGCCAGGTTTCCCGGCGAATTCAATTGAGAAAAAGCGACGAAGCGCCGGAGCAAGCTGGCCCCCATCTCGTTTTCATAGAACGTGGAAAGGTTCCAGGGCAAGGTTTGACTGCGGGCGTCGATGGCCCCGAAGATAGCGGTCAGATCGGCTTCAACGGAATTCAGGAGATCAACCTCGGACGAGAGCAAGCCAACAAAGTACTTTGCCGGTTTGGGATCTCTGGGGATTCCCATCTCAACGCTGACTTTTTAGGGTAAGCAGATGATCAAGAATTTGCTCAGCGAGGTCATCTTTGCTCATGAGCGGCAATGAACGGACGGCACCGGCACGATCAAGAATCGTCGCGAGATTGGTATCAACGTCGAAGCCGGCTCCTTCTTCGCTGACGTTATTGGCGACGATCATGTCGAGGTTTTTCTCTCTAAGCTTTTTTTCAGCATTGGCTACCAGCTCTTCTGTCTCGGCGGCAAATCCCACCAACATCTTTCCGTTCTTCCTAGCGCCGATCTCCTTGAGAATGTCAGGATTGGGTTCGAGACGAAGTTCGATCGGACCTTCACCCCGTTTCATCTTCTTGTTAACGAAACCAACCGGACGATAATCCGTGACGGCTGCTGCCATGATCACAGCCGTACACTGGGGAAACTCCTCCAGAACGGCATGCCGCATCTCGGCAGCCGTCGTCACCGCTATAAGACGAACCCCCGTAGGAGTCTGAAGCTCGGTCGGACCGCTGACGAGAAGTACCTCCGCTCCTCTTCGAAGTCCCGCGCGCGCGAGCGCATATCCCATTTTTCCGGACGACCGATTCGATAGATAGCGTACTGGATCCAACGGTTCCCGATTTGGACCCGCGGTAATCAATAGCTTCTCGCCAACCAAATCCTTCTTTTTGAGCAAGCGGCGGATTTCATCCACGACCTTCTCTGGTTCCGGTAAGCGCCCTTTGCCCTCATAGCCGCATGCGAGATAGCCTTCGGCAGGTTCCATGAAATGGTAGCCGAGCCGCCGCAACTTCCGGATATTTTCCTGGAGGATCGGATTTGCGTACATGTGAATATTCATGGCAGGTGCGACTAAAACCGGCGCCTGGGTCGCCATAAGCACAGTTGTCAAGAGGTCGTCAGCAATACCGGCAGCGATCTTGCCGATCACATTCGCGGTTGCAGGCGCAATGACAAAAAGATCGGCCCCATCCGCCAGATTGATGTGACCGATTTCAGATTCCTGGGTTAGATTGAATGTTTCAGTGCCAACCGGCATGCCGGAAAGGGTTTGAAAAGTCAGCGGCGTCACGAACTCCATCGCGCCCCTTGTCATGATGACCTGAACGATGAAACCCTCTTTAACCAGCAATCGGACGAGCTCGACGGCCTTATAACACGCAATCCCGCCGGTCACGCCAAGCACCAACGCGGGTTTTTCTTGGTTAACGACCACGGCCTAAAATAGCCAATTGGTCGGGTGCTTGCAAACCTTTATCACCTCGGGACACTGTCGTAGCCAAGGACCCAGGGCGACGTTAAGTGACTTCATTGGCACTTTTTGTCATTTCTCGCGGATAATGAACAGGGTTGGCCCGGCACTAGATCCAAGAAGTTCCTTAGAGTGCTAACATGCCTTTATCGTGGTTATTTTCAACTCTTGGCATGATTTTGGCTGCGTTAGGATATCGCTCAAAAACACTAATTTCCGCGCCCGATTCACGCGTTATTGACACTTGACCAAGATTCCAAGTTCATGTAAGCCTAGGAGACGAAAATGAAAATTGGCTATAGGTTTCGATTATTGTGCGCCAGGCTGCTTGTACTGTTCACGATCGGGTTGGGGCTAACGTTATTTACGATGACTGTGGCCCATTCCCAGGAGGAGACAGATAGGACTGTCGGGAGCAAGGATGTCGCGGGTACGGTAGTCGCTCAGGCACCCGTTGATAAACAGGCGGCCCAAACGGATACCACGTCAATGGCCGAAGGCTCGGCAGCGGGAGGTGATTTTGAATTCGACCCTTGGGAACCGTTCAACGAGAAAATGTTTTGGTTCAACCGCGAGGTTCTGGACCGCTTTGTGCTCAAACCCGTGGCAACGGCGTGGGACTTTGTTCTTCCTACCCCGGTTCAGAAGGGAGTTCACAACGTATTTGATAATCTTGCAGTGGTGCGGCGGGTGGTAAACAATGCTCTGCAATTGAAATTTGCCGGCGCGGCAAAGGAGGCCGCTCGATTCACGATCAATAGCACGATTGGAGTTGTGGGGTTTTTTGACGTGGCAAAAGAAGGATTCGGTATAGAGCAAAGCGACCAGGATATGGGGCTGACGTTTGGTGTTTGGGGAATCGGTCCAGGGCCCTTTTTAGTCCTGCCGTTTCTACCGCCTTTGACAGTGCGCGACGGGATTGGATACGCGGTGGACGTAGCGATGACCCCGTATATCTATTTCATCCCATGGTATGCCAGTATAGGGAGCACAGCCACTAACATGGTCAACGAGCGCTCGCTGAATCTCGACCGTTTTGAGCGCGTCGCGGAGTCAACGGTGGACCTCTACGGCGCGGTTCGTAATGCTTACCTCCAGAGACGAGCAGCACAGATCCGGCGTTAAATCAATCGGTTAAAGAACACCTTACCTCTCATTCTTCGGCTGGTTATCGAAAGCCAGCGAATTTTCCTCAGGCCTGTAAGGAGTCGCTGTTTCGACTATTGACAACAACCCGGCTGTTCATTAAGAAAATAAGGCCCATTGGGCGGCCGCGCGGGGTTCGAATGGGGCCTTCTTCGGGCTTCGACAAATCTCTCAAGAGTGGAATTGAAAAAACATGCCAAGAACAAAAAAGAAGAGCGTAGGACGACCTGCGAAGAACCGATCTGATAACTATTTCGACGACGCCGGCCACGACGAAGCGGAAGACGAAGATCTACCAAGCGACGAAGCGGGCAGACGCAAGATTAAGAAGAACTACGAAGAGCTGTTGGGCATTCGCATCGAGAAACTCCGGGGTCGGATCCTCAACCGCGAGAAAATCAACAAGAGCATCGATGGAGTTTATTTCATCTGCTTCGAATGCAAAAAAATCTGCCACAATCTCGACGAAGGCTGGGTCGAGGAAGCAGAAACCCAAAATAGCTTTTGCGGAACCTGCGCCAAAGTCAAAGGCATCCGCAGCAGCGCCGCTTAGGGCGTCCCCTTTAAACGGTTGAGTACCTCCTCGAGTTCGACCGGCAATTTCGACTCAGTCTTGACAATCCGGCGGCTCTCAGGGTGGGAAAATTCAAGAAAACAGGCGTGCAAAAAATGGCGTTTCAAGCCAAGCTTTTCCGGGTTATTCTCGCCATAAAAGGCATCCCCAACGATGGGATGACCGATGGCCGCCAGGTGAACTCGGATCTGATGGGTCACGCCGGTGTCCATCTCGATTTCCAATAGACTCAACCCGTCAACGTCCTGCAGCTTTCGAAAACGAGTTAAGGCTTCCCAACTCTTTTGTCTCGTAGAGCGGAGCGAACTATCGGTTATCGCCCGCATCCGTCTCCTGTCGCGAAAATCGTGGGCAATGGGGTAAGTGACCGCGCCTTGAGCCTTGGTTATACCCCACACCAGCGCCCAATACTTTTTCTTAACTTGCCGCCGGCGAAATTGCAGCCGCAGATCGTCAAAAGCGACCTGCGTTTTGGCAACCAACACCAAGCCCGACGTCTCACGATCGAGACGATGGACCAAACCCGGCTCCCACCGGCTCATGCCGATCACCAGCAGATCGGGACGCTCTGCGGCGAGAAAATTTGCCAGCGTATCATGGTCTCGTCCAGAGAAACCGTGCGTCGCCATTCCCCCCGGTTTGTCTACCACCAGAACGGATGCGTCTTCGTAAACGATCTTTACCTGAAGGTGGAACTGGGAAACCGGAGTGGTTAGCAGCCAATGCTGCAACCCCTTAAATGTGACCCGATCCCCAGGCAAGAGTTTGTCTCCTTTTTCTCCCAGCCTTTTATTGATCCGGAAAAGCCTGTCACGGATCGCATTCTCCACTTCTCGACGAGAGAGATGAGGCAAACAACGACGCACGAAGGCGTCGAGGCGTATTTCCTCCGAGTCATTGGGAACGATCCATGATCGGGTGATCGAAGGTAACGCTTGCTCCGACATAGTTCCTACCGTACTATACGTTGGAATTATCCGAACCGGAACACAGAGATGAAACCACAATGCTACAGCGTGATCATCGCGGGCGGCAAAGGCACACGTTTTTGGCCGCTTAGCCGCTCCCTACGGCCCAAACAACTGCTGAAGATTTTGAGTCGACGAAGCCTGATCAGTGAAACAGCCGATCGGGTGTTATCCATCAGCGGGCGAAAACAAACTCTCGTCGTCACGGTGGCGGAACAGCTAAACGCACTCCGCAAAGAGCTGCACAATCTTCCCCGAAAGAATTTTCTGGCGGAACCCCAGGGCAATAACACCGCCCCTTGCATCGGGCTAGCGGCTTTGGAAGTTGCCGCACGGGATCCCGACGCCGTGATGGTCATCCTCCCGGCCGATCACTGGGTTACGGATATCAACGGGTTCCGAAATAAAATCAGGTCGGCCGTCGAAATTGCAACGCGTCACGATCATTTGGTAACCGTTGGCATTCGACCGGACTATCCTGAAACCGGCTACGGATATATTATGAAGGGAAAATCGTTTCGCCGACAACCCGGAATCGTATATCAAGTGAAGCGATTCACGGAGAAACCCTCAGTGTCAATGGCGCGACGACTGATTCGGCAAGGTTCTCTCTGGAATAGCGGCATTTTCGTCTGGAAAGCCTCCCTCCTCTTGGAACTGATGCAACGTTATCAACCCGTGATTGCACGGGGATTGGA
The DNA here is from genome assembly GCA_963737905.1 of uncultured delta proteobacterium. GTDB lineage: Bacteria > Desulfobacterota > Binatia > UBA9968 > UBA9968 > DAIRFP01. The sequence continues at coordinate 266,184 of CAVTUQ010000025.1, forward strand.
GCAAATCAAAAAAGCTGCGCGCGGAAAGTCGCTCGGTGCTCCATCCCAGCGGCTCCGCAACATCATCTCGCGGGAATATAAAAAGATGCCCAACATCTCCATTGACTACGCCGTTTTGGAGAAGGCCGGCGCGGAAGGCAAAGTCATCACCTTAGAAACCGACTTCGGCTGGAGCGATGTAGGAAGTTGGGCCGCAGTCCACCGCATGCTGCCGCACGATGAGGACGGCAATGCCGGAAACGGCAAATGGCTCACTCTGGGAGCCAAAAATTCTCTAATCCACGCTCAGGACCGCTTGGTGGTGCTCCTGGGCGTCGAGGACACCGTGGTCGTGGACACACCCGATGCCTTGCTGGTCGGCGACCTCAAGCGGTCACAAGAGGTACGTGAGTTAGTGAATCAGCTGAAGAAGAAAGGCTACGGCGCTTATACCATCAAGTAACCGCCGCCATAAAAAGTTTCGCTATCCATTGTGAATCCAAAAGCTTTACGCGGGCCGTTTCTGGAAAACGAGCCGGTGGTTTTCTTGGACCGCAAAGACAGAGAATACCTGGCACGGCTCGATCGAAGCCGACCTATCGCCATCCGCGGCGGAAAAATTTTCATCGAAGATATCATCGGTCATGAGGAAGGCAGTGTGGTCCGTTCCTCGGTGAACGAACCTTTCTTAGTTTTCCGCCCGAGTCTTTCACAGCTTATTCCCCATTTGCCGCGTAACGCCCAGGTCATTTATCCCAAAGACCTTGGACCCATCTTGATTTGGGCCGATCTCTTTCCCGGGTCGCGCGTCGTGGAGGCGGGCGTGGGCGCCGGAGCGCTCAGCATGGCGCTGCTGCGCGCCATCGCCGGCGAAGGGCATCTTTACTCCTACGAGATTCGCCAAGACTTTGCCGCAATGGCAGAAAAAAACGTCGCAAAATATTTCGGCGCGGCACCGAACTGGACCCTGAAGATCGGGGACATATCGACGGAGTTGCACGAGAGTAACATAGATCGAATCATCTTGGATCTACCAGAGCCCTGGCAAGTGATCGAATCAGCCTGGAAGGCTCTCAGGCCGGGCGGTATTTTGCTCTGCTATCTGCCGACCGTGCTCCAAATAAAAAGCCTGGTTGACGCGCTTCGAGACGACCAACGATTTGGTTGCATCGAAACAATGGAGACACTCATGCGCTTCTGGCACATCAAAGGGATGAGCGCCCGGCCTCAGCACCGCATGGTGGCTCACACGGGGTTTCTTACTTGCGCTCGAAGACTGGCGGACGGCCAAAAGGACATTCCCCGAAGTCCCTGAGTCTTTGACGAATCTCGCCATTCAGGAAAATCTGGGGAATGTCCAGCAGACGAGCGCGTCGCTCACGGATAGCCCCTTTGCAACCACCACTCGGCAATTTCGATCCGCTTGGCGAACCACACTTTGGAAAAGCCCTTGGCGTATTTGATGAACTCATCGATAATCTTGGTCCGGAACGGAACACCGGATACAAAAGGGTGAAGATTGAAGGCAAAGTATTTCGGTGCCCCCTGTTCCCCTTCCCAGTAGAGATAGTCAAACTGGTCCTTCATGATCTGCAGTAGATCTCTCGGCGTTCTTCCCGTCCCATAGGTGGAGTAATCGTTACACCCGGGGACGTTATAGGGAACAACGACGACTTTTCGTCCCCGCGCTTCGAGTATATAAGGATTGTCACTGTTCAGAGGGTCCGCCCACCAAACAAAACCTGCTTCGGCTACCAGTTCCAGCGTGTTGGGTGTAGAAGCGTGGCCAGGGGAGAGGTACCCTGTGGGCTTTTGCCCCAGGACTTTTTCAAAGGCCGCTACCGTCTTTTGGATAGTTTCGCGCTCCTGCTCTTTGGTGTACATGAAGGAATATTCATGCTCATAGCTTTCGGACGAGAATTCATGGCCCCTGGCCTTGAATTCTCGGCATTCATCGGCGAATTGCTCCACTTTCAGTCCGTTCATCAGAAACGTCACCTTGAGGTTATGACGGTCAAAAAGATCTGTTATTCTCCAGATTCCAACGCGGTCGCCGTATTCTCGCTCGGTGACCAATGCCATGTTCTGCTTAAAAACCGCTTTCGGCGGCGGCAGGGTGGCACCGCCGTGGCGCTGCAGCGATTCGTGGGTGGCAAAATTGTCCGGCCATACTTCCCACGGCACGATGAAGGTCACGCAGATTTTGGCTTTTTCCGGCCATTCTATCGGTTTTGGTCTGCCCATGATTTCCTCGCTTTGCAATATTTTTAGTTTGACGTGGTTGCTCTCTCAGAGTTCACAAAAAATCGGTTGACGCGAATTTTACTCTCGGTCTGAACGAACCAAAGATATATTGTACGCGGCTTGGATCGTCAAGTGGAGGAGCACGACCGCACCAATTTTCTCAGGGAGCAATGAGCTTGACATCCCTGATGTGGCTATCTAAAGATTGAGCGCCGATGGTTTCATTCATTCAAGCCCGTAACGTCAGTCTTTCGTTCAGGCCCAAAAACCGCGAACCGGTAACCGCGCTCAAGAACTTCACGATCGAAGTTTCCAAAGGCGAGTTCGTCAGCATCGTCGGACCATCAGGCTGCGGCAAGAGCACTTTTCTGAACATCGTCTTAGGTCTCATTAAACCTGACACCGGGGAGATACGGCTGAATGACACCCCAGTCACAGGACCGGGCCAAGAGCGGGCCATGGTGTTCCAAGAGTTCGGCCTGTTGCCTTGGAGAACGGTGGCGGCTAATGTCGAATTAGGGCTCGAACTCAAAGGCGTTCCCGCCGCGCAAAGAGCTGATCGCGCCACGGAGTTGATAAAACTTGTGGGACTGGCGGGCTTTGAACGACACTATCCCCACGAGCTATCGGGAGGTATGAAACAGCGTGTGGGACTCGCTCGTGCCTTGGCGACAGAACCTGAGGTGTTGCTGATGGATGAGCCATTCGCCGCGCTGGATGCGCAGACACGGGACCTAATGCAGGCGGAACTGCTGCAGATCTGGGAGCGGACCCAAAAGACCGTCCTCTTTGTAACCCACAGTATCGAGGAGGCGGCTTACCTTTCCGACCGCGTGATCGTTATGACCGCAAGGCCGGGCCGGACCAAGAGTGTCTTGAAAATCGACCTGCCTCGGCCAAGGGACTATGAAATGAGACTGTGCGCGGAGTTCAACGATATCAAGGCCGATATCTGGAGCACGCTCAAGGACGAGCTGATCAGGAGGAGCGGCGATGGGGCTTAAAGGGATCTATCAAGAATATTATAGGCTGATTCTGGGATCGGCTTCCGTTTTGAGTTTTATCTTGGTTTGGGAGATTGTGTTAACCTTCCTGATTCCACTAAATCCATTTTTCTTCACCAAACCTTCCTTGATTGCGGTTGCATTCAAGGAGCAAGTCATCTATGGCGCCCTCTGGGGCGATCTGGCAGTCAGCAGCAGGGCTTTTTTGTGGGGCTTTGGCTTCGCCGTTCTACTGGGCATACCCTTAGGGGCGTTTATGGGTTGGCGACGGAGGGCCGGTTACACGCTCGATCCCTTTTTCACCGCGCTCTACGCAAGCCCCCTCGTTGCCCTCGCCCCTCTCCTTATTGTCGTCTTCGGCGTAGGACTTTTGGCCAAATCAGTTTTGGTCTTTGCGCTCTCTGTTTTTCCCTTCATATTCAACACCTTTGCCGGCGTGCGCTCAACCGATCCGCTGCTTATCAACGTGGTCAGATCATTTGGCGGCGGAGAAAAAGATCTTTACTTTAAGGTCATCTTCCCGGCTACGCTTCCCTACATCATCGCCGGCGCCAGAATCGCGCTCGGCAGAGGACTGGTTGGGATCATTGTCGGAGAATTCTACGCGGCTTCCGAGGGAATCGGCTTCGCCATTTCCCGCTTTGGTGATACCTACCGGCTGCCCGAAATGTTCGCGGGGATATTCGTGTTGATGATCGCAGCCGTGGTTCTGACCGAAGGCATGAGGAAACTCGAAGCCGTGCTGGCCCCCTGGAGGACGAGACAGGAGACGCGATGAACCGTCTGGCGAGCTTCTATTCCGAAAAAGAGGCCCACATCCTGGGCGCAGGGTTCATTCTGCTTTTGATCGTCCTATGGGAATTGATCCCCCATCTGTTAACGCTATCGAAGGGAATGTCTCTCTTCTTTACCACGCCCTTGAGGGTCATCGAGGCGGGCTACCAGTTAATCGTCGAGAACAAAATCCAGGAACACTTATATGTGAGCTCCATTGAGTTCCTTCTCGGGCTGGGACTGGCCATCGCCGTGGGGTTACCGGTGGGACTGATCACAGGTAGATCCCGCGTCCTGGATGCCATGGTCGATCCTTTCGTGACCGTCTTCAACGCCACCCCCAGGATCATCTTCCTGCCTCTTTTCATCCTCTGGTTCGGGATCGGGATGTGGTCGAAGATCATGATTGTCTTCGTCGGCGCCGTATTCCCGCTCCTCATCAATACCTATGAGGGCGTGAAGAATGTCGATCGAGTTCTGGTCAACGTCGTAAGATCGTTCGGAGCCAACGAGTGGCAGACGATGAAGATAGTAGTTCTGCCCAATTCGGTTCCGTATATTGTCGCCGGACTCCGCCTCGCGATTGGTCGGGCGGTCCTCGGCGTGGTCGTTGGCGAATTTTTTGGGGCCAGCAAAGGTCTCGGCTTCATGATTGCCACGGCCGCCACAAACTACAAAGTGGATGTGGTGTTCGTCGGAGTAGCGATATTTATGGGACTCTCTCTGATCCTGACCATGGCAGTAAAAAAAATTGAATCCAACCTCGCCCGCTGGCGACCCGAGCAAGCAAAGACCTTCTAGGATGGTAGACTCAGGAGGCACACGTTCTTCCTGGTGCTCTTCCCCTTCTACTTCTTACTTCGTCACCTTCCTTCCCATCTCCTTGAGCGCTTCATTCAAGAGGTCGCGGGCGACGAATTGCTCTATGTCCGGCAACGGCTTGCCCGCTGGCCAGCCCAGTTCTGGTGTAGTCCTCGACTGAAATAGATCCATTAGCAAGTCATGGGGGATTTCCGGTCCAAACGCATTCGAGACTTGCTTGTATATCCCTTCCGCCAAAGCGGCATCTTGGATTTCAAAATACTTTTGAATCACCTCGAGGGTGCCCTGCTTGTTGTTCTTGACATAATCGTTGGCTTTGGCCATCGCCCGGATAAACCTCTTCGTCACATCGCGCTTCTCTTTGATAACGTCCCGGTGGGTGATGAACGTGCCTCCGAGCCTCGGGATGTAATCTCCTGTTTTCACCAGGATCTTCATTCCGGCCTTTTCCGCTCTTGCAGCATGGGGAAACGATAAGATCGCAGCCTGAATGGATTTGTTGATAAGTGCGGCTACCCTGTCCGTTTCCGCATTAAAGGTGATGACCTTGTAGTCCTTACCCGGCTCCATCTTGAAGAATTTTCCGAGCACGACTACCGCCTCGGTATAAGCAGCCGCTCCCGGCCTCTCAAGACCAACGGTTTTTCCTTTCAGATCCTCCACCTGTTTTATTTCCGGCGTAGTAGTGATCGTCCACTGGGAGATCAGAGACTCGCCCACGATAAAGGCCAGCGGCGCCCCCTTGAGCATCGCCTCAGCACCTCCACCCGGGATCGGAACAAACTCTATCTCTTTGGCGATCGCCGCTCTAACCAAGACGCTCGCGGTCGTCGTAATGAATTCGGCATCTAGGCCCTCTCCTTTGAAAAATCCCTTGTCCATCGCCACGTAAGAGGGAATATGAAATCCGCTTCCGCCGATCGTCCTTCCCACCTTGACCTTGGTTAACTGAGCGGCAACCGGCTGAGTCCCTGACAAAATAATCATAGCCATGGCGGCTGTGGCCATTCCCTTTACCCAGTTTGATATCAGACCGATACGAAAGGTTGGCATCGATTTCCTCCTTTGCCCGATCCCGCGGCACGCGTCGTTGCCGAGTTAAAAGCTACTTATCCCTTCAAGTAAACAAAGACAAGATCTTTTCGGTCAATTGACATCTGTCTATCGGATGACTTAATTTAAGCGGCGATTGGACTAGGGGGCCAGCTAACATGAACATTTTAATTACCGGGGCGGGACTCATCGGCTCAAACTGCGCACGGCACGCCATCGATGCCGGCAATAAAGTCGTTCTCTTCGATGTTTCACCCAACCACGATTATCTCCAGAAAGTCGTCGGCAAGGACCGTGCTGATGTGGTCGCTGCGGACATGCGGGATTTGCCGGCGCTCATCAGCGCCATGGAGCGCTACAACGTTGACACCGTGGTGCATACGGCGGGCCTGATCGGTTCCCGGGTGGCGCAAAATTCCTACACCGGCGCAACGAATAATATTTTGGGCACAATCAATGTCTTGGAGGCCAGCCGGCTGCGCCGTCTGAGACGTGTCGTCTATGTGAGTACCTTTGGCGTCTACGACCGCGGAAAAATCAATGACAGTGCCATTCGTGAAACCCACCCCATCGGCGGGCACAACCTCTACACCGTTACCAAGATTTGCTCAGAACATCTGGTCCGTTCTTATGCGGAGCAATACAAGCTCGACACGATCATTATCCGGCCCAGCGGAGTCTTCGGTCGGGGACACTACGTCGGGGGCTCAACGGTCGGCAAGGTCATGCGCGACCTTGCCCTGAACACGATCAAAGGGGAGCCGTTTACGATTGACGCCAAAACCTACGGTCCAAACGAATATGTGTACGGTAAAGACGTAGGTCTCGCCCTCTTCCTAGCTTGCCAGGCGCAAAATCCCAAGCAGAGAATTTACAACGCTGGCAGCGGTGTGGTCACCGCCCCTGAGGCGCTGGCACAAACTGTTCGAGAATTGGCGCCGCAGACGGAAGTCAAGCTAACGGGTGCAAGCGGCGCTCCAAGCGACAAAAGCGCCCCACTCGATCTCAGTATATCCAAAGCAGAGCTCGGCTACACACCGCGGTTTCCGCTGAAAGAGGCCCTGCGGAATTACATGGAAGAGTTGTGGGAAGAACAGAGGAGCTAGGCTTTCAATCCGCCAACCGAAACCGAATCATATAATACAGCGCCGCCATACCGTCCTTCCAAGTGATCTTCTTGCCTTCCTCGTAGGTGCGGCCGTGATAGGAAATCGGCACTTCGTAAAAGCGGCAGCCTCTTTTCGCCAATTTCACGGTGATCTCCGGCTCGAAGCCGAAGCGTTTTGACTTAAGATCGATGCCTTTTAAAACTTCAGCGCGGAAGACTTTGTAGCCCACTTCCATGTCAGAGAGGTTGAGATTGGTGAGCATATTGGAGAGCAGGGTCAGCATTCGATTGCCCATCGAGTGCCAAAAAAAATGGACACGGTGGGCTCCGCCGCCGGCAAAACGCGTCCCGTAAACGACATCCGCCTGTCCCGCCTGGATCGGCGCGAGCAAGCTCGGATAATCCTTTGGGTCGTATTCCAAGTCGGCATCCTGAACGATCACGATATCTCCGGTGACATGGCTGAGCGCGGTCTTGAGCGCCGCTCCCTTACCCTGATTCACCGGCTGAAAAAAAACTCTGATCTGATTCAGCGGATCCTGAGCGCGAGCTTTTTCTTCCTGTAATCGAGTAAGAATTGTCCGGCTTTGGTCCCCGGAGCCGTCGTCGACCAGAATTATTTCCTTGGGAATCTGGAAGTCGCACACGCGGCGCACGACCTCCTCCAGGGTGCGCTCCTCGTTGAAAACCGGGACCAGAACCGAGAGCTTCACTGCTCGAATTCGCGTTTCTTGAGTTCGCGTATGAAGGCGGAGAGTTTGGGGTCGGCGTTGACGGCTTCGTTGATCTTCGCCTGGAAATCAGCTGCCGCTCTCTCCAGCGGACTGGTATCGACTCGGAGGCTCAGCCACTGTGTGAGCCGGAGCAACAGCGCCAACGTTCCTCTCGGATTAGGTGAAACCGCAAGATAGTGGGGCAGGGACGCCCACAAACTGGCGTGGGGAACTGCAGCTTTGCGGGAAGCGTCCGCCAGCACGCCGATAATGCCCGTAGGTCCTTGATACCTGGAAGGCATTAAATCTAATTGTTCCATCAATTTCGAATCCGTCGAGAAACCTGTCAAAGGCACAGGGCGCGTGTAGAGCACCTCGTCAAGGTAGGCACCCAATGTGACGATCATCTCGACGTGACATTCACTGACGAATCGGAGCATTGTTTCAGTGAAAGTTCGCCAGCGCAGCTGCGGCTCGGCGCCGATACCAAGGACAAAATCCTTTTCGACGCCCATCCCCGAACCGTAATAAAAATCATAGGAGGGCCAGTGGATTTCGCGGAGCTTGCTTTCCGTCAATCGGACGACGGGCCGTTGCACGGAAAAGTCATAGAAATCTTCCGGGTCGATGCTGGCAAATTTCTTGGCCAGCAGCTGATCCACCAGATAGCGGACCGCCGTGGTGGCGGATGCGCCGGCATCGCTCCAGCCGGAAAAGGCGAGGAGCAGCACCGGGCTTCGGAGCGATGGACGGCTTTCAAAGGTAAGCGGCTCGCTGGTTACCATGCAACCAATCTATCACAACTTCACCCGCTCGCTCCAGCGCTTTTATCAGAGCGACCCGAGGTGTCGGGGCAGAGGGTTACGTTGCGCCTTGTATAACTTCCGGGGCCGGTTTGCTATATTTGACTCTGCCTTTATGGTTCAAGCACGCGAACATCGGACTCCTATTTTTCAGCAAAACGAGGTCTTGTTCGGCCGTGACAGCACGCCTGGCATAATCGCGTTCGAAATCGAAGGGGTGGACAAGGTCAGGCTCTTCCGCCGTCAAGACGGCAAGACCGAATCCGATATCGTTCCCTTCCGTCCTTTCATGCTTTTGGCAGGCGATAGTGCTTTGAAAGACTGGAAGGGAGAGGTGGCGCTCCAAAAGCTGGACGGCAAAGGAGCCTTTGACCATATCGCCCTATTTCCCGACTTGAATCAATTGGAGCAGGCGAAATTTCACCTACAGAAAAAAACCGGCAGAGCCTCTTCCGCCTCCGACCTTCCGTATTGGCATTTCAGTGATCCGCTCCAGCAATTTCTGTTGCTCTCCGGAAAGACGCACTTTTTGGGCATGGCATTCCGAGATCTAAATCGGCTGCAGCTGGGCATCAAAACCTATTGCCAGACGGGATTTGAGTTTCCCAATTCAGCCCGCCAGTCGGACCGTATCACGGCCATCGCCCTCTCGGATTCAACCGGTTGGGAGCGGTTGATTTCCGGCAAAGAATTCGACGAAGCCGAGATGATTCGAGAGCTGGTGAAGGAGATCCAGCGGCGCGATCCGGATATCATCGAAGGGCACAACCTTTTTCGTTTCGATCTGGAATACATCGAAGCACGCGCCAAGAGGCATAAAGTCGAACTAAAATTCGGTCGGAACGGTTCTCCTGTGAGGAGCCACGCATCTCGCATGCAGGTCGCGGAGCGGACGATCACTTATCGTAAATACGAAATCTTTGGCCGGCACGTCATTGATACCTGGATCCTTGCCCAGCACTACGACGTCGCGACTCGTGAGCTGGAGAATGTCGGTTTAAACGAAATTGCCCGCCATTTCGGCATCGCCAGCAACCATCGGACCACCATCCCGGCGGAGAAGGCTGGTTGGTATTTCGACCACGACCCCGATATCTTGTTTCGCGATGCCCTTGACGACGTCCGCGAAACCCGCGCCCTTTCCGAGCTTCTTTCAACCAGCCACTTCGTTCAAGCGCAGATCTTTCCTTACAGCTTTCAGAATATTCCCCTGCGCGGGAACGCGACGAAAATCGATGCGCTTTTCCTCCGCGAGTATCTCCACCAAGGCCGTTCGGTACCCCGTCCCGACGAAGGCCGCGAAGTTATCGGCGGCTATACGCATATGCAGTACCAAGGAACGGCACGGCGCGTTCTCCACTGCGATGTCACATCGCTGTATCCCTCCATTATGCTGGTCTATGACTACCTGCCGCAGAAAGATGAGCTGGGCATATTTGCCGGCCTGTTGCGCGATCTGCGCAGGTTTCGGCTCAAAGCCAAAGAACTGGCGCGCGACCTACAGGACGAGGAAAGCAAGCTCTATTTCAACGCCCTACAATCGACTTTCAAAATCCTGATTAACTCCTTCTACGGCTACCTCGGTTTCCAGATGGGCCATTTCAACGATTTCGAAGCCGCCAATCAGGTGACGGCCAAGGGTCGAGAGTTGATCCAATCCGCGGTCGCCTGGCTCACGGAAAAGGGGGCGCAGATTATAGAAGTCGATACCGACGGGATTTACTTCATCCCGCCGCTAACCGTTAGCACCGCTGCCGAAGAAGAAAAACTCATCGCAAGTCTAAAGGAGACCCTACCTCAAGGCATTGAGTTGGAGCTGGACGGGCGCTACCCGGCGATGTTTAGCTATAAGATCAAGAATTACGCTCTGTTGGACGAGAAAGGGCGGCTCCTTATCAAAGGTTCGGGCTTGCGCTCGCGCGGCTTGGAATTGTTTCAGCGCGATTGGCTGGAAGAGATGCTGACTTTGCTTCTCAACGGGGAAAGAGAAAAAGTTCCGGAGCTCTATCAGCGCTATCTCGACGATCTCACAAGCCATCGTAGGGACATTGCCTGGCTGGCGAAAACCGAAGCGCTGCAAGATTCCTTGGAAAGCTATCAGACAAAGGTGAAAACAAAAAAACGGAACGCCGCGGCACCTTACGAACTGGCCTTAAAATCACAGCGGCGGTATCAGCCGGGGGATCAAATTTCCTACTACGTGACCGGAGCCAAAGCGAAGGTCAAGATCAGCGAAAACTGCAAGCTCACGAGCCAGTGGAATCCGCAGGATCCGGATGAAAACATCGAACATTACAGAGGCAAGTTGAAAGAGCTGTACGAAAAGTTCAAGCCGTGGATCGAATTTGAGAATTGTCCCAGGCCAAAGGGCGAACTAGACAACGAACCGCTATTACTGTAGGGGATGGCACGAAAGAGCTATGACAACCAAAGTCGCTTTGATTACCGGTGGCGCGCGGGGGATCGGTCGTGCCGTGGCGTTGGATCTTGCCGCCCGAGGCTGGTCCGTCGCGATTTGCTATCGCACCAGCGCCAAGGAGGCGACCGAAGTTATCGACGCCGTCAAGGCGCACGGCGTCCGGGGTTCGGCGCTGCGGTGCGATGTCTCCGATCCCAAAGCCGCAGTCGAATGGGTCCAGCGAGTGAACAAGGAAATCGGGCGCATCGATGCGCTGATCAACGGCGCCGGTCCCTATCATCGGGTGTCCTTATTGGACGAGACCGAAGAAGGTTGGCACTCGATGTTTGACAACAATCTCCACCCGGTTTTTTATCTGAGCAAAGCGGTGATTCCGATAATGAAGGAGCAAAAGTGGGGACGGATTGTCTGCTTCAGCATGGCCAACGCCGAACAGGTGATTGCGCAACCCCAGCTTACGGCACACTACATCACCAAGGTTGGCTTGTTGGTGCTGACCCGCTCCCTGGCTCGCCTGGCGGCGCCCCACGGCATCACGGTCAATGCCATTTCACCCGGCTTTATCGCTTCGGGCAGCGCCCCCAAGGAAGAGCTGGAGGCAGCGGCTAAACGGATCCCAGCGGGTTATGTGGGAAGCGTAGACGACGCCGCATCGGCGGTTCGTTTCTTGTTATCCGACGAAGCTCGCTACGTCAACGGCGCGAATATCCAGCTCAGCGGCGCTTGGGGAGTGTAACAAAGAATGGCGACCCAGCAAGATTACCACAAGGCCATGGAATTGGTTAAGCGAGCCATGGACCATCAGATGGCTGGAGAGCTGGAGGACTCGATTCGGCTGTATAAGGAATCCATCGCTCTTTGTCCAACCGCGGACGCTCACACCTATTTGGGTTGGGCCTATAGTTTTCAGGGCAGAACCGACGAGGCCATCGCACAGTGCGAGATCGCGATTCGGATCGACCCGGAGTTTGGCAATCCCTACAACGATATCGGTGTCTACCTGATGCAGCAGCAAAAATTAGATGAAGCGATTCCCTGGCTCGAAAAGGCAAAACAGGCCCGGCGTTACGAACCGCGCCACTTTCCCTATATCAATCTGGGTCGGGTTTACCTGACCCAAGGGATGATTCAAAAAGCTCTGGAAGAGTTTCGCGGTGCCCTGCGGTTAAATCCAGATGATGCGGATCTGGCCCAAACGATCGAGGAACTGGAAACCAAGCTGCAATGAAAGCAACAGACGTGACCTTCACTCACGCCGGCTATCCGGCCAATTCCACCAAAACAGCACCAAAGATTCCGACGGCGATATCCACTTCGTCCCGTTTAACGATCAAAGGTGGGCAGAAACGAATCGTGCTCTCGCCGCAGCTGAGTAGCAACAAGCCCTGGTCAAAACTTTTGTGCATGACCTGATCGCGAAACTTGGCATCGGGCTTCCCGTCGCTCTGTGCAAACTCGACTCCGATCATGAGCCCTAGTCCGCGCACATCGCTGATGCGTGGATGCAAGCTTCTTAACCTCGTTAGGCGCTGTTTAAGATAGTTTCCGACCTCGGCGGCGTTTTTGATTAACTCATCTTCCATGAGACTGATGGTGGCCAGCGCCGCGGCGCAGGCCACCGGATTCCCGCCGAAGGTCGAGCCGTGAGTGCCGCGTGTCCACATGCTAATTTCCGGCCGCGCAATCATCGCCCCCAGCGGCATACCGCTGGCAATGCCCTTGGCAACACAAAGAATATCAGGCTCGACCCCCCAATGCTCGCAGGCAAACATCTTGCCCGTGCGGCCAAATCCCGATTGAATCTCGTCCACGACCAAGAGAATGCCGTGACGTTGGCACAGCTCTTTTAGCGTGGGCAGAAATCCCTGGGACGGGACGATATAACCACCTTCCCCTTGAATCGGCTCGACGAAAATTGCCGCCACTTCTGTCGGAGTTACTTCGTGGCGGAAGAGAACGTTCTCCAGATAACTCAAACCCTCGATGCCGTACGGAACGTGATGGACGCCGGGAATCAGCGGCGAGAAATGCGCGCGATGTGAGGAACGGCTCGCCGTCAGCGAGAGCGCGCCCAAGGTACGGCCGTGAAAAGCGCCATGAAAAGCGATGGCATGTTGGCGCTTCGTCGCGAAGCGCGCCAGTTTGAAGGCGGCTTCAATCGTCTCCGTGCCGGAATTTGTGAGAAACACCTTTTTTGGCGACCCGCCCGGTGCAATGCGGCTCAGTTTCTCGGCCAGCTCGGCCATGGGCTCGTAGTAAAAATCGCTGCCGCAGATGTGCAGAAATTTGCGCGCCTGCTCCTCGATGGCTTTGACCACGCGCGGATGCGAGTGACCCGTACTGGCAACGGCGATTCCCGCCATGAAATCGAGAAATAGATTCCCGTCCACGTCCTCGATCACCATGCCTCTTCCCTCTTTCACGACCAGCGGATAGACACGCCCGTAGGCCGGCGCCGTATAACGCTGATCTTTCTCCACGATGGCTTTGGCCTTCGGACCCGGCGGTGTAATTTTGATGTCAGGTACTTTCATTTACTCTCCTGTTTCGAGTCTCGCGTTCCGGGTTTAGATCGGCCTCTACACGGAACCCCGAGACTTGAAACCCGAAACTCGAAACTCACTCGACGTTGTCGATCTGTGCCTTTTGCAGCTTTCCGGAGTAGTCGACGTAAATCGATTTCCACTCGCTAAAAATGTCGTACACGGTTGTGCCGGCCTCACGGTGGCCATTGCCGGTATCTTTCACGCCGCCGAAGGGGAGATGAACTTCGGCACCGATCGTAGGTCCGTTGATATAAGTGATTCCGGCTTCGATATCCCGCATGGCGCGGAAAGACCGCTCCACATCACGCGTGTAGATGGAGCTGGAAAGACCGTAGGTCGTCCCGTTGATAACTTCGATAGCCTCGTCGAAGCTCTTCACCTCGATAATCGAGAGCACGGGGCCAAAGATTTCTTCCTGCGCAATCCGCATCGACGGAGCCACCTGATCAAAGATCGTCGGCCGGTAGAAATAACCATCGATCCATTTTCCCTCTTCATAGATCGATCCGCCGATGAGTAGCCGGGCGTCTTCTGACCTGCCGATTTGCACATATCGGTGGACCTTTTCCCGGGCCGCCGGGTTAATGAGCGGCCCCATTTCGACGCTCTCGTCGAGTCCGTCGCCGATCTTGATCTTCTCGGCGCGTGCCACGAGCATGTCGGTTAGCTCTTTTTTGATATCGCGATGAAGGATCAAACGGCTGGTCGCGGTGCAGCGCTGCCCGGAGGTGCCGAAGGCTCCCCACAGCGCTCCCTCCAAGGCGAGGCTTAAATCAGCATCGTCCATCACGATCTGAGCATTTTTACCGCCCAGCTCCAGAGAGACCCGTTTGAGTTGCTGGCCGCAGACCGATGCGATCTCCCGCCCCACCACCGCGGAGCCGGTAAAAGACACGAGCTTCACGTCCGGATGGCGCACCAGCGCCGCCCCGACTTCCTCTCCCCGACCATGAACCAAGTTAACCACTCCCCGCGGCACACCCGCTTCCGCCAAAATTTCAAACAATTTAACCGCAGTGTAGGGCGTATCTTCCGCGGGCTTGAGCACCACCGTGTTGCCACAGAGGAGCGCTGGAAACAATTTCCACGTGGGGATCGCCATGGGGAAGTTCCAGGGAGTAATCAAGACGCAAACCCCGACAGGCAAGCGTACGGACATAGCGAATTTGTCCGGCAGTTCCGAAGGAGTGGTCTCGCCGAAAAGTCGTCGCCCCTCGCCGGCAACGTAAAAGGCGGTGTCAATTCCTTCCTGGACGTCGCCGCGCGTTTCTTTCAAGATTTTGCCCATCTCCCGGGTCATACCGCGAGCGATCTCTTCCTTATGGCGGTGCAAAAGCTCGCCCACCCGATAGAGAATCTCTCCCCTTTTTGGCGCCGGCACGAGGCGCCAGCGCGTAAAGGCTTTTTTCGCGGCCTGAACTGCTGCGTTTACATCCTCCAGGTTAGAGGCTGGAAATAGACCGATCAAATCGTGACGATTCGCCGGATTGCGGTTTTCAAAGGTCTTCCCCGACTCGGCGTCGACCCATGCCCCGTCGATATAATTCTTGAAGACCTGCGCCATGGTCAAACCTCCCTTCGGCGCCTGCCGGGCGCCGGCAATGACATTCCATCTCATTTTTTGTAACGAACCGCAGTTTATTCTAAAGCCGGCCGGTGATGAACACAATCTTCAACGTGATCTCAAGCAGATCGTTTGTGCCGTCAGCGGATGCGAAATCTCGTTGATTTTTCAAATCCAATCAGATAGCCTCTGCCAACTTTAAGCCGCCAAGCAGGGCACCGCCTGGACATGCTTGTGCGACACAAGAGGAGAGGTCCTACGATGGGCAAAAGATTTTCACGGTTGGCTCTAGCCTTGCTGATCGGTTTGGCGCAGGCTACTGCGGCATTTGCAGATGATTTCTATAAGGACAAGACCATAAGGATCGTTGTCGGTTTTTCAGCCGGCGGAGGGTTCGACACTTATGCTCGCGCGATCGCGCGCCATATGGGAAAACACATTCCCGGCGCGCCAGCCATCGTCGTGGAGAACATGACTGGGGCAGGCAGTCTGATAGCAGCGAATCACGTATACAAGGTCGCCAAACCCGATGGTCTCACCATCGGTCACTTCATCGGCGGATTGTTCCTCGGGCAGGTTCTTGGCCAAAAGGGAATCGAATTCGACGCCCGCAAATTCGAGTTCATTGGCGCGCCCATCACCGACCACGTCGTCTGTGCGCTGACCAAAGCCAGCGGTATAACGAGTGTGGAAAAATGGATGGCATCGAAGACGCCGGTAAAGATGGGCGGGATCGCTCCCGGCACCTCGACTCCGGATAACGCGACGCGGATCTTTAAAGTAGCATTGGGTCTGCCGATCCAGCTTGTTACCGGTTATAAAGGCACCGCCGACGTTAGGTTGGCTGCGGAGAGTGGTGAGATCGCCGGTGGCTGTTGGGGCTGGGATTCCGTAAGTGTCACCTGGCGCAAAGCCCTGGACAGCGGTGATGCCATCGTCGTTTTGCAGGCCAATCGCAAAACCCATCCTGACCTGCCTCAGGTTCCCCAGGCAATCAAGCTGGCGAAGACCGAGGAGGGAAGAAAAATGATCGAAGTAGGAATCCACAGTGACAGTGACATCGTTCGTGCCTATACGCTCCCACCGGGAACCCCGAAAGATCGGGTTCAGTTGTTACGCCAAGCCTTCGAGTCGACGCTCAAGGATCCTGAGTTCATGGCCGACGCGAAAAAATCAAAACTCAATGTCGATCCGGTACCCGCCGATGTCATCGAGAAGGACATCTCGGCCCTGTTCAAGCTCGACCCGGCAATAGTGGGCAAACTCAAGGACATTCTTTATAACTAGTCGATCTATCACGCACGGTAAATTTTGTTCCTACAGAATCCCGCCGCCCTAGGGAGGATCTAGGTCGCCATGCTGGAAATGCTTAACGCGCTGATCTCCGGCTTCTACCAGGTTTTTACCTGGTCTACCTTTAGTCTGATGTGCATAGGCATTGTCGTGGGTTTCTGGGTGGGGATTTTGCCCGGCCTAGGAGGACCAACAACATTGGCGCTGATGCTTCCGTTCATCTTTAAGATGTCCCCGGTCGAAGCCTTTGCGTTCCTTCTAGGCATGTCGGCGGTGACCAACACGACTGGAGACATTACCTCTATCCTTTTCGGTGTCCCGGGTGAGCCAACTACGGCAGCCACCATTGTTGATGGCCATCCCATGGCTAAGAAGGGAGAAGCGGGTCGCGCGTTGGGAGCGGCGCTCATGAGTTCTCTGGTGGGTGCGATCTTTGGCGCCGTTGCCATGGCTATCTGTATCCCCATCGTTCGTCCTTTGGTCCTCACATTTGGCTCGCCGGAATTCTTTATGATCGGCGTGCTGGGAGTGACTTTTGTGGTCTCGCTGAGCGGCGGAAACCTGGTCAAAGGCCTCGTCTCAGGAGGGATAGGTTTTTGTTTGGCTATGATAGGGCTTGACCCTATTTCAGGAATCCAGCGCTACACCTTCGGCCAGCTTTTTCTTTGGGACGGAATCGGCCTAGTGCCTATAACCGTGGGGCTCTTTGCAATTCCCGAGGTCATCGATCTGGCAATAGAGGGCGGAAGCATTGCCAAAGAGAGTATAGGCAAACTGGGTGGAGTGATGGAAGGCGTCAAGGATACCTTTCGCCACTTTTGGCTGGTTATCCGTTGCAGCGCCTTAGGCGCCTATGTCGGCCTCATCCCTGGAATGGGCGGAGGCGTGGGTCAGTGGGTTGCTTACGCCCACGCGGTGCAGAGCTCTCCGAACAAAGAAAGATTCGGTAAAGGCGCGGTGGAGGGAGTCCTGGGACCGGGAGCAGCTAACAACTCCGTTCTGGGGGGCGCATTCATCCCTACCATCGCATTCGGTGTCCCCGGTAGTGTCGTTATGGCGATTCTCCTGGGAGCATTTATCATCCAGGGAATAGTGCCTGGACCGGACATGCTTCTCCCTCCCCCAAAAGGTAAACTCGACCTTACTTTCTCCTTTGTTTGGATCATCGTTATTTCCAATCTGATCACTGTGGGGATTTGTTTTCTGTTTCTAAACCAACTGGCAAAGATCACCCAAATCCGGGGTAGCCTGATAATTCCGTTCATCCTCCTGCTTATCTATCTCGGAGGCTTCGCCGAAAAAAATGCTTCTGAAGATATGTTGATTGTGCTCGCCTTTGGCGCGCTCGGGTGGGCGATGGTAAAGCTCGATTGGCAAAGGCCCCCCTTACTTCTCGGCCTCGTATTGGGCCCATTAATGGAAAACAGGCTTTTTCTTGCCACCGACAACTATGGGAAAGCCTGGCTCTGGCGTCCGGGTGTGCTTATTCTTTTCACCCTGACGCTCGTCGGTATCTTTTATCCTCTGATTAAACAGAGATGGCAGAAAAAAAAGATCGCGGAGAGCATCGTGCCAATCCAGGCTCCGGCAACCGAGATCGAGAAGGGAACGGTAAGGTTTTGGGACGTAATATTTACCCTCTTTATTATCATCGTTCTTGCCGGTGCGTTGTGGCAGAGTAAAGATTTTGGGTACCGTGCCGGCCTCTTTCCCTGGGTGATCGGCTTTCCGGTTTTAGCCATGGCCATCGCTCAGTTAGGTTTAGAGTTGACGGGTAGGACAAAAAGAACCGTAACCGGCGAGGGCGACATAGGGGCGGATCTACCGAAGGACGTGGTTTACAACCGCACCGCAAGCATCGTCGGCTGGATCTTGGGCGTTTTAATACTGATATGGCTTCTCGGCTTCTCCCTTGCTGTACCGGTGACAATGGTTTTATATCTTAAACTCACCGGTCGAGAAAAATGGCCGATCACAATTATACTCACTCTCATTACCTGGGGCTTTTTCTACGGGCTGTTCGAGTATAGCCTGAGCATCCCCTTCCCGGAGGGGCAACTCTTTCAATGGCTGGGATGAGCGCTCCGGACTTCGTTTCCCGTTGCGCTATCATTCTGTTTACTTCAATGATATTTTTGTCTCTGATAGCGCTGCCAGACTTTTTCCGGCGTGAGCGGCAAATGATAAAGCCGTACCCCCGTCGCCCGGTAGACGGCGTTGCCAATCGCCGGCGCAACCGGCAGCAACCCCCCTTCTCCTGTTCCCTTGGCGCCAAAAGGTCCCGGGCCGTTGTGATTTTCCACGAGTATGGTTTCAAAACCTATCGGCAAGTCGCTTGGCTCCAAAGGGCCCCGGGCCATTTTGATTTTCAATCAGAATCGTCTCAAATCCTTCCGGTAAATGAGCGAACGTCGGAACTCGATAGTCCACAAGATTGGGATTTAAGAGCTGGCCATCTCGATAGATCATCTCTTCAAGCAGGCTGTGGCCGATGGCGTTCATGACGCCGCCCTCGTCCTGCCCCTCGCACAGCACCGGATGGATCGCCTTGCCCACGTCGGCCAGCGAGACATATTTAATCAATTTAATTTGGCCGGTGTCGCGATCGACCTCAACTTCCGCTCCACCCCAAGAGATCTCCCAAAAAGTCGTGGGAGAGCCCAGAGCCGCCTTTTGACTCTTGATATCTTGATAGGCTCCGCGTCCAACGATTTCACCGGCCTTTGATGAAAAGACTTTGTGCAAGAGGCCTTCGAAGGAAATATTTTGTCCCTTGGAGTCTTCTATTCGTCCGTGCTTAAGCGACAATCCAGCGGGTTTCACCTTGAGTACCTTGGCCCCATGCCGTAACAACTGGCGCTTCAAATCCTGGGCGGCCCTTTGCACGGATAATCCCATCACGACGGTGGAGCTACTGGCGTTGGTGTTGACGTCATAGGGGGTCACGTCGGTATCGAGCTGGGCCACCGTGACGCGGCTCAATGGAACAGCCAACTCTTCAGCGACGATCTGGCTCAATGCGGTGCGGGCTCCTTGCCCGATCTCGACGGTGCCGGTTAATAAAATGATGCTACCGTCAGAATTCATTTTGACCGCGGCGGAGGCAACTTTGTAGGTGCCGCCACCGTCCTTCATGCAACAGGCCAATCCTTTGCCGCGATTGGGCTTGTTGTCTTTCTTATTCCAGCCAATTTGTTTGGCGGCGCGTAGCAAACCCTCTTTGAGATCGCAATCCACCGGCGTATCCCCCGGAGTGTAGAGCTCGCCCTTCTTCAATAGATTCTTGAGCCGAAACTGAAGCGGATCCATCGCGAGTTGCTCGGCGATGATGTCCATCTGCGACTCGTAAGCCCAGGTCACCTGCAAGGTGCCGAAACCGCGGTAAGCGCCTCCAGGAACGGTGTTGCTGTAGACCGTATGCGCATCGGTTTTGACATGGGGGATTCGGTACGGCCCGAAACAGCGATAGCCCGCCTTCTGGGTCACACGCGGCCCGGCGTCGGCATAGGCGCCCGTTTCCATGTGAATGAGACATTGCCGCGCCACAAGCTTTCCGTCCTTCGTTACTCCTGTCTTAATCTGAACTCGCGCCGGGTGGCGCGTGACCGTCTTGAAACTCTCTTCGATGGAGTGGACGAGGCGAACCGGCCGCCGTGCCTTCCATGACAGGGCCACGGCCAACGGCTCCGTTTTCACGGCGAGCTTGCCACCGTAGGCGCCGCCGAGATACGGCACGATGATTCTTACTCTGTTCATCGGCAGATGGAAAATCTCGGATAAATGCTCCCGCAACGTAAATGGCTCCTGGGTACCGGCCCAAAGCGTGATGTGGTTCCCGTCCATGTGGGCGACCGTCGCATGGGGCTCCATGGAAAAGTGATGCACTCGCGGAAATCTAAACGTGTCTTCAAAAATGTGATCGGCTTTCCTAAAACCTTCCTCGACGTTGCCCTTGGCGTAGCTAAAGCGATAGCACAGATTGCTGCCGGCGAATTCCTTCGGTGCTTCGTAGTGTTGTCCCATCATCTCCCCGCCGCTCGACGAGCTGTCATGCACTAAAGGAGCATCGGGAGCCAGCGCTTCCTCTATCGAAGTCACAGCCGGCAATTCGTCGTACTCGACATCGATCAGATTCAAAGCCTCTTCCGCCGTCGCTTCGTCGACAGCCGCCACCGCGGCCACGGGATCGCCCACGTAACGCACTTTGTCGATGGCCACGATGGTCTGATCTTTGTACGCGGCGCCGAACATTCCTAATCCTCTCTGATCGTCGCGAGTGATAACGGCACAGACTCCTCGAAGCCCCTCCGCTCTGCGAGCATCGACTCGTTTGATTCGAGCGTGGGCGTAGGGACTGCGAAGGATTTTCCCGTGGGCCATTCCCGGCAGTTCGACATCGACGGTATAAACCGCCTTGCCGGTAACTTTATCTTCCCCATCCAGTCGAGCTTCCGGCCGGCCGACGACTTGGTAAGCGCGTGCCTTTTTCATCTCTTAACCTCGTTGCCGTAATTCTTGATCACCCAGTCCATCGCCTCCTCGCGACTCGACAGCTCCCCTCCGAGCTGCGCTTCTTCGACTTGTTTGAGAATGGTTTGGAAACTGGGTCCGGGAGAAAACCCCATGGCAATCAAATCCCGCCCCCGCAGCAGGGGTTCAGGATGAATCTCTTCCTCTTTCAGTTCCGCAAGTTTCTGTTTGCAAAACCGGTAGTACTGGAGATCGCCGTTGGCGGAGAGTGCATCGATACGCGTCAATTCCAAGAGCTCATCAATGCCGTCCTCGCCCAGAAAGCGTTTGAGCGTGCTGAGGCGCATCTGGTTCGCCTGCATATGACGCAAGTGATTGCGGACCAAGTAGGCGACCCGTTCCCAGGTCGGTCGGCTCCGCTTCAAACGCTTCAACATCTCTTCAGCCATTTCGGCGCCCTTTTCCGTATGGCCGTAAAAGGTAATGCGCTCCCCATCGCGCCGGATGCAAACCGGCTTACCCACGTCGTGCAGTAGACAGCCGTAGGCCAACGTCTCGGTAGGCGAATCCAGGTGGCTCAGGGTTAGCATCGTATGCGTGAAAACATCGCCCTCGGGATGGTAGTCCGGACTCTGCTCGACACCTTTCATGGCGTCGATTTCGGGCAGCAAAACCTTCAAGAGACCCGTCCGATCCAACAACTCAAATCCGGTTTGGGCCCCGCCCTCGGTTAGAATACGCGTCATCTCCTCGCCGATACGTTCCGAGGAAATTTGTTTAATGGTCGGGGCAAGATCGCGCATGGCAGCGAACGTTTCACTTTCAACCGTGAACTCCAGGCTGGCTGCGAAGCGTACCCCTCGTACCATGCGCAAGCGGTCCTCTTCAAAACGAGAACGAGGACTACCGATGGCGCGGACCAACTTCTTCTCTAAATCCTTTCTTCCGCCGACGAGATCAATAAGTTGGTCCGCAATCGGATCATAGACCATACCATTGATCGTAAAGTCGCGCCGGAAAATATCTTCTTGCAAACTACCGTAGCGCACGTGGGTCGGCCGCCGGCCGTCCAGATACGGGCCATCGTGACGAAAGCTTGCGACCTCGAAGGGCTGGCCTTCGACCATGACGACGATAACGCCAAACTGCGCGCCCACAGGCACAGTTTTTGGGAAAATCCTAACGATGTCGTCGGGCTTGGCATTCGTCGTGATATCATAATCCTGCGGCGTTTTTCCGAGCAGTGTATCGCGCACACAGCCACCCGCCAGATAGCTCTCATAACCTTCGTCGCGCAGACGCTTAACAATAAAGATGGCCTTGTCTTTTTGAGACATCGACAAACTGCTCGCTGGTTATCCTAGTAGGGAACGGCCGGCAATAAAAGAAGATCAGGGCGACAGACTACTATGATGGCAGTTCGTTGTTACTCGAAGAAATGAACTCCCGTACTTTTCCCTGGAGCTCCTGAAACGTAAAGGGCTTGACGATATATCCGTTACAGCCGGCATCGAGACAACTCTTTAGATCGGAATCGCGGAATAAAGCGGTTGCCGCCAAGATCGGGATATTTTTAGTTTCCGGATTCGCCCGCAGCGTCCGTGCAGCTTCCCAACCATCCATTCCCGGCATCATGATATCCAATAGAATGAGGTTAGGCTGCTGGGCGACGGCTTTCTCCACACCTTCTTTGCCGTGCTTGGCCGGGATCGGCAGAAATCCCATAAGCTCAATCTGCCAAGTCAGAAGCTCGCGCATATCAGCGTGATCTTCGACAATGAGGATTTTCTTCATCAAATCCGTTGCCTCGACCAAAAACGGAGTCCGTGCATTGCTGAGGGAAATCCAGCTTTCGATACTTAGCGCAAACTATGCCGCACCCTTTATCTAGCTGTCAAGCAGGCCTTGCCGAATCTCGTTTCTACAACCCTGCGGTGTCATGAAGAGAGTCAAATAACGAGCGAGCGAAGGCTGACCTTTCATGAATCGCCAATTTTTTTCTGATTCGCGACAATCACCGTGATGAGCGTCTCGGGTTTAAGATAAGTCTGGGCCACGCGCTGAACATCTTCCCGCGTCACCTTTCGGATAAGATCAGGATAGCGATCCGGATAGTCCCGGCCCAATTGAAAATATTCGACCTGTGCCAAAAAGTTGGCAACTTTGCGATTCGTGTCGAAACGCAACGGGAAGCTCCCCGTCAGATAATCTTTCGCGTCGGAAAGTTCTTCTTCGGTGACAGACTCTTCGCGCATGCGGCGCATTTCTGCTTTGGCGATGCGGATGGCTTCCAGCGCGGTTTCATTCCTTGTCTGCATGACCAATTCGAAGGTACCGTGGCCCTTTTCAGCGCTAAAGTAACTGTAAACAGAATACGCCAACCCCCGCTCGTTTCGAATCGAGTCCAGAGTGCGCGAGGAAAAACCGCCGCCACCTAATATATAATTCATAACTTGAATGGCATAATAGTCTGGGTTCTCCCGCCCAACCCCTTCATGGCCGAGGATGATATTCGCCTGGGTAAGATCTTTGTTGACCCGTAGGGTCTCTGCCGCACCGGTTTTCGTAGGAGCAACAGGCGCGGTAGCCGGTTCACCTTTGGGCCAGGAGCGGAAGGCATCATTCAGTGCCTGGGCAATTTCTTGATGCGAAATATCGCCGACAACCGATAAAATTGTTCGATTGGGGCGGTAATAGCGGTCATAGAATGCTCTCAGGTTTTGCTGCTGCAGGCCCTTGACCGAAGCTTCGCTTCCTTCCACCGGCCGCCCGTACGGGCTCCGAGGATAGAGCGCCGCCGCGAATTTCCTCTCGGCAATGTCTCCAGGTCTTTCCTCTCTGGCCTTGATGGATGCAATAACCGATTGCTTCTGGCGATCCATCTCCTCTTGCGGAAAAGTCGAAGTGGTTAGCACCTCCGCCAACAGCTCCAGCCCTGTAGCCAAATCTTTCTTGAGCACGGTCATGCTCACAGTGGCGAGATCCTCACTGCAGCCCGCGGACAGGTGGGCGCCAATAAAATCCAAGGTGTCGCTGATCTGCAATGCGGTCCGCCGCTGGGTCCCGTAGGTCAAAAGTCTGGCGGTCAAATTGGCCAGTCCTTCCTGGTTCGGGCCGTCGTGGCGGGAGCCGGAGTCGATCAAAAGCTCGATGGAAACCATCGGCAGCGCCTTTTGTTCGGACGTCAGGAGAATCATACCGTTTTCCAGGACCGACCGCTGCGGAACCATGTTTGCCGTAGCCGGCACCGCCAGCAAACAAATCGAGAATATATGAAAGAGGCCTAGGGAGAATGCTTTCATGAGGCGTTTTCCTTGGTGGGAATCAGCACGCCAACGGTCCGGCGATCACGGTCCAGGTACTGTTGAGCGACGCGCTGAACATCCTCGCGAGTCACCTTGCGGATGCCGTCCAGGTAATGATCCATTAGCCGCCAATCGCCCGCGGCTTCATAGTAACCAATCTTCATCGCCTGTCCAAAAATCGAATCCTGACCAAAGACAAAAGCGGTTTCTATCTGGTTCTTCGCTTTCTGCAGTTCGCGGTCACTGATCAATTCCGCCTTCACTTGCTCCAATAGGCGATCGATCTCGCGCTCGATTTCCGCCGGCTCTTTTCCCGGCATCAATTGCGCGGTTACGGAAAAGACGGATGGATCGATCGATACGCCGTCGTAGTCTGCGTCCACGCTTCTCGCCAAACGTTTCTGATAAACCAAATCGTGGTACAGCCTCGAACTCCGCCCCCCCGCGAGAACCACGCTCAGCAGATCCAGCGCGTAGCTGTCCGGACTTTTTAGATTGGGCGTGTGATAATACATCAATACATAAGGAAGCTCCGCTTCCTTCTTCAATAGGACTCTGCGTTCGCCTTGCTGGGGCAGTTCTTCGGCTCGGACCTTCGGAGGCTCGGATCCGCGAGGTATATTTCCGAAGACGGCCTTGATCTTTGGCAGCATCTCTTCGGTGGAAAAATCTCCCGCCATCACAATGAAGGCGTTGTTGGGCTCATAGTAGAGCTTGTAATGATCCACCAGGTCTTGACGGGTCAGATTTTGAATATCTTCCATCCAACCGATCACCGGCCGGCGGTAGGGATGGACCATGTACGCCACTGCACCGGCGACTTCCCCCAACGCTGAGACCGGATTATCCTCCGTTCTCAGCCGACGCTCCTCCTGGATCACTTTTTTCTCAGGTTCAAAATAGGTTTCGCCCAGCAATGCATTGGCCATCCGGTCGGCTTCCAATTCGATCTCAATCCCGATCTTGTCTCGGCTCATGGTCGCGAAATAAACCGTAACGTCAGAGCTGGTAAAGGCGTTGGACCGCCCGCCGTTTTTCGCGATGATCCGCGAATATTCTTCAGGCTTTGTCTTTTTTGTGCCTTTGAACATCATGTGCTCGAGAAAATGGGATAAGCCGCTTTTGCCGTCCTTTTCGTTGCGCGAACCCACGCGATACCAGACTTGGAAGGTTACAACCGGGCTCTTGTGATCCTCCAGCAGCAGTACTTTAAGACCGTTGTCCAGAACAAATTCCTGAACTTTCGTCGCGCCAGCAGGCCCGGGGAGCGCGAAAAACGCGCTAACAATAAAAATGAGAGAAAAACCAAACTGAGACATCGTGAAATCAAGGTAAAGGAACGAAGCTCCAAGTGCAAGAGAACATCCGCGACGCGTGCTTCGCATAGGGCTGATAGCTTATGGCCTACGGTTGGGCAATGCGAACCAGACGCCATAAGCCACAAGCTACACGCCAGCCGATCTGCTAGCGCACGATCCTTGTTGACACCTCTACCCCTCCACAATACTATGACCTTCGATAACGGAGGATAAAAAATGTCAGACATCACGGACATGCGCGGGTACATCGAAACCCTGGAAGAGATGAAAGATCTGCGTCGACTTGAGGGCGTCGATCTCGACTTGGAAGTTGGAGCGCTGACCGAGCGGGCAGCGGAAAAAGAAGGTTCGGCGCTGCTGTTCAGCAAGTTCAAGGGCTTCCCAGGCGGATTCAGAGTCATCACTAACGTCTTTCGTACCTGCAAGCGCACCGGTCCGGCGATGGGAATCTCACCGGACTTAAGCGGCATAGATTATCTTCACGCTTGGAGAAAAAAACTTGCCGCTTATAAACCGGTGCCGGTTCAGCAAGTCGAAGGCGGCCCGATTTTCGAAAACCAGATGTCTGAGCATGAGGTGGATCTCTATAAGTTTCCCACGCCAAAGTGGCATGATCGCGACGGCGGGCCCTATCTAGGAACCGGTTGCGGTGTGATCACCAAGGATCCGGACACCGGCAAGATCAACATCGGCACCTACCGCGTGATGGTTCAGGATAAAAACAAGGTCTCGGTAAAGATGAATATGGGCAAGCATGGCCGGCTCGCTTTCGAACGGGCCAGAGACGCCGGCAAACCGCTACCGGTCGCGATCACACTCGGCCAGGGGCCGGCAGTTTTCCTTGCGGCGCAAATGCCATTGCCACCCGATGTGAACGAGTTTGAGTTTGCCGGTTATCTCCAGGGGTCGCCGGTGCCCGTGGCGCGGGGAGCCGTGACCGGTCTGCCGATTCCAGCGAATGCTGAGATCGTACTCGAAGGCGAGCTTCCACCGATGAAAGACGAGGAGATGCCCAAGGAAGGACCCTTTGGCGAGTGGCCGGGTTATTTCACAGAGGAAAACGTCGGCGAGACGCCCGTCATGGTAGTGAAGCGGATCTATTATAGAAATGATCCGATTATGCTGGGCGCGCCGCCGCTGAAACCCCCAGCGAGTTATCTCCCGATCCCTCTCGGCGCCGCCACACTCTGGGAACAGTTGGAGAAAGCGGGAATTCCCGAAGTGAAAGGCGTTTGGGGATTCGTTTACGGTGGCCAGCCCGGCCCCTTCACCGTCATCGCTATCAAGCAGCGCTACGCCGGACACTCTAAACAAGCGTTGCTCGTTGCCGCGGGCGCGCGTGCGGGAGCCTACGGGGGAAAGTTTGTAGTGGTGGTGGATGACGACATCGATATCGCCAACCCCGCCGACGTCATCTGGGCGATCGCTACGCGCTGTCACGTGCGTGAAGGCTTGGACGTTGTGAAAGGGGTCTGGGCCTCCGTTTGTGAACCTGCTTTACCGCCTGAGGAACGCTCGCCCCGCGGCTATACGTCGGACCGCGTCTTGATCGACGCCTGCCGGCCTTTTAAGTGGATGGATCAGTTCCCGGCGGTCAATGCCTTTACCAAGGAATTCAAAGATCAGATCGAAAACAAGTGGAAAATGTGATCGGATTAATGTTTTCCCAAACTGCGTCAAACTAGGAGCAAGCGGCTAACTGAACAGCTCTCAAAAAAGAGTCTCATATGGACACTCTTCAAGCACTGAGTTTGGCCATGGGGACGGCCTGGACCTCCGGTATTAACCTCTACGCCACCGTGGCAGCGTTGGGCATCGCCGGGCGGACGGAGATGATCCAGCTCCCGCCCGACTTGCAGGTCCTCACCCATGCAGCGGTCATCGCGGTGGCCTGTGTAATGTACCTGATCGAATTTTTCGCCGATAAGGTTCCCTACGTGGACAACGGCTGGGATGTGCTGCACACATTCATCCGCGTACCCGCGGGCGCAATCCTGGCGGCGCGCACGTTAGGTGATGTAAATCCGGCTTTGGAATTGGCCGCTGTTTTGGCAGGAGGAACCATTGCCTTCGCGGCCCACGGCACCAAGATGGCCACGCGGCTCGCCCTCAATGTCAGCCCCGAGCCTTTCAGCAATTGGTTCGCCAGTATCGGCGAAGACTTGGCGGTGTTCGGGAGCATTTGGATGATTTTCCATTACCCGATCCTAATGCTCATTCTCATTGTCAGTTTCCTCGCGCTCGTTGTTTGGCTGGTGCCGAAGTTATTGCGCATGGCGAAGCGCGGATTTCGGGCACTGCGCGATCGACTGCGCGGGGTCAAACCGGATCATCCGGCGCCGACCGGTTCACCGCAGCTCGGTTAGAGCACCGCGGCGGGACCTGCTGGTCGCCGGCAAGCGGATTCTGAAGTGTTCGTAAGACTATGGAACACGAGAAACAGCAAGCGCAGGGGAACCGGCCACCCGCCGTCCCGCTGACATTGGACGGATCTTATATCCTGCACCAGATGTTTCGGATTCGCTGGTCCGCTTGGCGCGCCCTCGGTGCATCGGATCAAAAGCACATCCTCGACAGGGCCACAGCCATGTTCGTAGGCATGGAAAAAACCCAGGGGGATCCCAGCGCGCTCTTTTCTCTCTTGGGCCATAAAGGTGATCTGATGGTGGTGCATTTTCGGCGCAGCTTGGATGAACTGAACCACGCCCAACTGCGCCTGGGTCACTCCAGATTGCACGAATTTCTCGAACCGACGAATTCCTACGTCTCTGTGGTTGAATTGGGGCTCTACGAAGCCTCGGTAAAACTTTACACGGAGCTGATGGCGAAGGGACTTGAACCAGGAAGCGCCGAATGGAACCGAGAGATCGAGGCAGAATTAGCCAAGCACCGTCAGGCGATGGCGCCGCGTCTTTGGCCTGAGATTCCGCAACGGCGCTACCTTTGCTTTTACCCGATGAACAAGCTTCGCGGCGAGAGTAAGAACTGGTACAGCCAGCCGATCACAGAACGCCAAAGGATGATGCGCGAGCATGGCATGA
The DNA here is from genome assembly GCA_963737905.1 of uncultured delta proteobacterium. Classification (GTDB taxonomy): domain Bacteria; phylum Desulfobacterota; class Binatia; order UBA9968; family UBA9968; genus DAIRFP01. The sequence continues at coordinate 294,641 of CAVTUQ010000025.1, forward strand.
TCGGTCGCCACTATGCCGGCCGGGTCATTCAAATTATATCGGGCTCCATCGGCTTCGACGATTGGGAATGGGGCGTGGATCTTTTCGCCGACGACCCGTTGGTCTTCAAAAAACTCGTCTACGAAATGCGCTTCGACGAAGCCAGCGCGGTTTATGGTCTTTTCGGGACCTTTTTCGTCGGGCTTCGCTTTCCGGCGAATAATCTGGGTAGCCTGCTCGAGGGCAAAACACCGAGCTTTGCTTAAGCTGATTTGCGACGCAACTGTCCGCTGGCGAGGAGAAAATATGAGACTACAGAACAAAGTGACGATCATCACCGGCGCGGCCCACGGCATCGGCAAAGCCTACGTGCGACGGTTTGCCGAAGAAGGCGCCCACGTCGTCATCGCCGATATCGATGAAAAGGGCGGGCAGGCGGTCGCCAATGCGCTGATCGATTCCGGGTTTTCAGCCTGGTCACGTCACACCGACGTCCGCAGCTATCCCAATGTCGAAGGATTGATGCGCGAGACCGTCGACAAATATGGGCGCATCGACGTCCTGCTCAACAACGCGGCGATCTACGTCACCCAGAAGCTTTGGAAAGGACCGGTGGAAGAATTGGCCTTGGAGGAGTGGGACCGCGTATTGGAAGTGAACCTCAAAGGCGTCTTCCTTTGTAGCAAAGCCGTGATCCCCATTATGAAGAAACAAAGAGGCGGCAAGATCATCAACATCGCTTCGGGCACGTTCTTCAGCGGCTCCGGAAACATGCCCCACTACACGACGGCGAAGGGTGGCGTCGTGGCGCTCACCCGGGTCATGGCGCGACAGCTTGGTGAATGGGGAATTAACGTCAACTGCATGACGCCAGGCTCGACGATGAGCGAGGAGTCAGTGACGGATGAAGTGCGCAAGCGGCGTGAAGAAGGCGTGGACAAGCGCGTTTTCAAGCGCATCGAAACTCCCGCGGATATCGTCGGCACGGCGCTTTTTCTCGCGAGCGCTGATAGCGATTTCGTAACTGGCCAATTGCTCGTCGTAGAGGGGGGCGCCATCATGCACTAGCCCCTTTCGATACTTCGATATGGCTAAGTACTGGTTTTAGATTTCAGATTGTCAGAAGAGGACTTCGGCCATTCCACTACTCCGGTCTCGACTTCAGCTGCACGCTAAGACGAAGAATGGCCTGCGACACCGTAGACATGACCGCATTGATCGCAGAAGATTACTTGGAACGGACTGGTGATAAACTGCTTTCCCCGTGCCATGCCACTGCCGGATTTACGCGAGATCACGTGATTCATGCCTACCGCCGAACAGGTGGGGCACTGAGGTTCCGGTTCCAGTCTTTGCTTGAATTCATAGGAAAACTGCGACCCGTTGCCGGAGTTTTTCTTTCCATCGGCGCCCTTATCATTCCGGAACCCTTTGTTTTTATCGTAGTGAGCACGGCTTTCTTCGTTTGAAAGAACATCGTAAGCCGCCATGATTTCTTTCAGTTTCTCAGCGGCTTCGCGATTATCGGGATTTCGATCGGGATGATATTGGAACACCAATTTCCGATAGGCGCGTTTGATTTCGTCAGGAGTCGCTTTTGACTCTATGCCTAGGAGAGAATAATAATCGATCGAATCGTCCAACGGCTCACTTCCTTACAATTTTTTTTAGGGGCGCCAAATGTTCCTTGCTAATTTTCCCCTGCGCTTGTACATGTTGACACAGAGGTCGTAGATTGCCGATCCCGAGCGATCGTCTACCACGCGTTCGCCCTCTCGCGTCTCGTATTCGACTCGAAACACAACATCGGCCGCCGGGCAATCATTATTGGAAAGTCTGAGCCAACGGCCCTTTTTCTGGTCGACGTATCCGCCGATCGCCCTCAAGGTCTGAGAAAGCGTAAAAAAGTCCCCCTGATTTGAAGGTTGTCCTCTCTTTTCCGTGCCCTGGGGTTTTAATTCTTCAATATCAATCGGAGTGTAGTAGAGCGTTACCGGGGTTTCGGCGGGCGGGACTTGATACCCACAGTGGACCAAAATCCTTTCCCTTTCATTCCGTATATCAAAGGCTTTTATGCCTCGGCTTTCCAGATCTTGTCCAATGACACGAAGGATTTCGGAGTAACTTACAACGGGCACTTCCATGGCCTCCCTGATATGTTTAAACCGCGCCCCGAGGCCACGGATAATTCTACTAATTATAGGGTGGGTAGGCTAGGCTGTCAAAAATAAGCCGGCGAACCCCGTGTCGGCTTCGGAGTCCCGACGGGGAGGCGAGTTAGATACACTGGTGATTTGACGCGGGTTGGTTCAGGATGGCAGCATGGCAGGCAGCGCGTCCATGACGCCGATCATGCTGTCACGGGTCACGAGCTTGGCGAGTTCTGCCTCGCTCAATGCTTCCGTACCCTTGGGCCTCAAGGGGAGAACGAGATAACGGATATCGGCCGTGCTGTCGTGCACCCGTACTTCCACGTCGTCAGGCAAAACTAGGCCGAATTCCCGCATCACGGCGCGAGGATCACTCACCGCCCGTTGGCGATAGTTAAAGCTCTTGTACCAATCGGGTGGCCGCCCCAAGATCGGCCGCGGATAACACGAGCACAAAGTGCAGACGACCATGTGGCGCACCTTTTCAGTATTCTCCAAAACCACGAAGTCGTTAATGCTGGCCGCATCAATTCCCATCTCCGCACAGGCAATCTTGGGATCGCCAACAAGGCGAGCTTTGAAGGCCGGATCAACCCAGGCACGAGCGACGAGCTTGGCGCCATTGGCCGGTGAGCGAGCTTCCTGGTATTCGACTTGGCACTGAATATCCTTGTCGGTGATTACGCCCTTTTCAAGCAAAAGGTCACGGATCGCGTAAATCCGTTTTGCATAGTAGCTCAGCTCATGCTTCGGGTGCTCGTGACCATGATCTTGAGGCGTCTGGCCGTTGTCGTGATCTTCGCTCATGGAATTAGCCTCCTCATGCGGCGGGATCCAACCAGTGTTCGTAGATATCGACCAGAACTTTGTCCTTCGAGCCCACGGCCTTTCCCGAAACATCGGCTTGATTGAAGGCAACCAAATAGAGAGTCCGCTTGGGCAATCCGTCGCGACCGAAAGCGAGCGACTCGGGATTGAGGAAATCGCCATAAACTCGTTCAATCCAGCCGGTCTTGCCGCGAATGTACCACGGTGTGCGAATGTGACCTGGGCGATCTTCGAATTTTACTGTAACTCGGTCTCCTGGCTTAAAGTTACCCACCGGCAAATTCACGGCTCGCCCCATTTAGATTCAAATTCGGCAAGCTTCCGGTCGATTTCCTCTTTTGTGAGGATATTCTTCTCGACCAGAACAGTTTCAATGCTCGCAATCCAACGCTCGTAGTAAGTCATGTCGCGGTAGGCCGCGGAATCCATCTCCTCTCGTGCCCGGCGCATCTCGTCGGTCCGTTTGATCCCGTTGGCTCCGAGCGCCTGATTGACCGCGTCTGCGAGGATTTCCCAATCGGAAAGTTCGTGTTCAGTCTGATCGATCTTTCCGGCACCGGGCAACCCGCCGATATCGTGATGTCCCCTCGGCACGATTAACTCCGTCTAACTATTGAGTCTGCTCGCGAGCGCTTTGTGTTCTTCCTTGATACCAGCCGGCAGGCGATCGCCGAAGGTATCGAAGAAATCGCTCTGGCTCTTGAGATTATTCTTCCAAGCCTCGCAGTCGACGGCCACCAGTTGATCGAGATCGCCCTTGGAAATTTCGAGTCCTTCGCCGCTCAGGCTCGACGCCTTGGGCACATAGCCGATGGGCGTCTCATTGGCCTGGCCCCCGCCCTTGCAGCGCTCGATGATCCAGCGCAACACCCGCAAGTTTTCGCCAAAGCCGGGCCAGAGAAACCGGCCACGCTCGTTGCGTTGGAACCAGTTGACGCGGAAGATCTTCGGTGGATTGCTGGCCCGCTTGGCCATTGATAGCCAATGGCTCCAATAGTCACCCATGTTGTAGCCGCAGAACGGCAGCATCGCCATCGGATCTCGCCGCACCACACCCACGGCGCCGGTGGCCGCCGCGGTGGTTTCGGAGGCCAGTGTCGCCCCAAGAAAAGTGCCATGCTGCCAATTGAAGGATTGATAGACGAGCGGGATCATTTTTTGCCGGCGCGCCCCGAAAAGGATCGCGCTGATCGGCACGCCTTCGGGCTTCTCCCACTCTGAGGAGTAGCTCGGACATTGTTTTATCGACACAGTGAAGCGGGCGTTGGGGTGCGCCGCCGGGTGGCCGCCTTCGGGGTCCCAGGGCTTGCCGCGCCAATCCTGAGCATCGTTGGGCACGGGATCGTCGTGTCCTTCCCACCAGACGGTTCCGTCCGCTCGCAAAGCTACGTTGGTAAAAATGGTGTCTCTCGTGACTGTCTTCATGGCGTTTCGATTAGTATTCGATCCGGTCCCCGGCGCAACACCGAAGCAGCCGGCTTCCGGATTGACCGCCCAAAGTCTGCCGTCCTTGCCGACGCGCAACCAAGAAATATCATCGCCGATGGTGTGGATCTTCCAGCCTTTCATGCTTGGCGGCGGAACCAGCATCGCGAGATTGGTCTTACCGCAGGCGCTTGGAAAGGCGCCGCAGACATAGTGGATCTCGCCATCTGGGCTTTCCACCCCGACGATCAGCATATGCTCGGCGAGCCAGCCTTCTTGCTGTCCGAGTTTGCTGGCAATACGCAGAGCCAAGCATTTTTTCGCCAACAACGCGTTGCCGCCGTAGCCCGAACCAACGCTCCAGATGGTATTGTCCTGAGGGTAATGACAGATGAAGCGGCGCTCGATGTCGAGGTCGGCCTTGGAATGGAGACAACGGGTAAAATCGTCGGAACCGCCGAGATGATCGAGCGCGATCTGGCCCATGCGCGTCATGATACGCATGTTGAGCACGACATAGACGCTGTCGGTCACTTGAATTCCGACCTTGCTGAACGACGAGCCCCGCGCGCCCATGAGAAACGGAATGACATACATCGTGCGTCCTCGCATCGAGCCGGCATAAATTTTCGACAGCTTGTCGTAGGATTCCGCGGGGGCCATCCAGTTGTTGTTAGGGCCTGCATCTTCCTGCCGCTCTGTGCAGACGAAGGTCAAATTTTCGGTGCGCGCGACATCGTTGAGAGCGCTGCGATGCAAATAGCAACCTGGTAATTTCTTTTGATTCAGCTCGATTAGATCCCCGCACTGAAGGGCGATTTGTGTTAGTCGTTCACGCTCGTCCTCGGAACCGTCGCACCAGAAAACTTCGTCAGGCTGGCATAGTGCAGCTACATCTTTGACCCATTTCTGGACATGGGAATTGGACGGTACCGTTCCTGTTACTTTATTCATAGCGTCGATTTTCTCCCTTACAGACTTGGCTCTCTACTTTTCAAACTATCCGATTGAGAACGGGGATGTCAACTAACCCATCGGCTCTCAATAAATGGCAACCAAAGTCCCAAAAAAGCGGCCGAGGATGCTATCCTCGGAACACCCGGACCAGACGCCAACGTCCACCGGGAATATCTTCAACCCACTCTACTAATGCAACCAACCCCCCGCAGGGGTCGAGGATGCGCGCCAGCTTCTCGGCCCCGATCGGTTTATCTAACTCCCGCAAGATTTCTTGCTGCCCCAGACGGAGTCGAGCCAGCAGTTGGTTTTCCCAGGTAACGGCTCGAAGATGGTCCAAGGCTTTTTCCAAAGAAAGGAGGAGAGCCTTTGAATCGACCCGCTCAAGCTCGTCCAAAGTCACCGCCCGATCTACCGTCAGATGACCGCACGCGATTCGGCGGAGGCTTTTCAGATGCGCGCCGCAACCGAGAGATTGTCCCATGTCAGCCGCCAGAGTCCGAACGTAAGTTCCACGAGAGCAGGTCAACTCAATTTCGATCTCATCTTTGCCCAACTGATTCAGTTGAAGCCTTTCAACCCTGATGGAACGCGGTTCGCGCGGCACTTCTTTACCCTGGCGTGCCAGCCGATAGAGGGGCACCCCGTCCCTCTTGAGCGCCGAGAACATCGGCGGCACCTGCCGCAGGTCACCGGAGAATTGCTGTTCGAGCTTTTCAAGTTCCGCTTTTCCTAGAGTCGGCACGGCTCGTACTTGCACAATAGTTCCGGTGGCGTCCTGAGAATCGGTTTCTACTCCCAGGACCATGATGCCGCGATAGCTCTTGGCGGCGCTCAGGAATAGATCGGCAACCTTCGTCCCCTCATTAATTCCTAAAACCAACAATCCGGAAGCAAACGGGTCCAAGGTACCCAGATGACCAACCTTCTTCGCTCCCAACAGAACCTTGACCCTGTGCACCACCTGTGCGGAGGAGGGACCTTCTAGCTTGTCGATCAAAAGGAGGCCGCTATCCACCACGATATCGCTCCGCTTAACGACCCTTGTACTGTAAAGCGATGATAGATTGATGAAAGGAAAGGTCTATTGCCTAACCTGTTTCAGAAGATTTTCGATCCGCTGCGCTTCATCTTGCGTCTCGTCGTAGAAGAACTCGATGGTTGGGACAAATCGAAGGTTCAATTGTTTGCCAATCTTTGAGCGAATAAATCCGGTGGCGCTTTGCAACCCCGCCAGCACGTCTTTCCTATTCTCACGGTCACCAAAAAGATTAAAGTAAACACGCGCGTGGCGAAGATCTTTGCTGACCTTAGCAGCCGTGATCGTGACCGCGCCGAGGCGAGGGTCACGGATTTCTCTTCTCAACAGTTCCGAGATCAACTCCACGAGCAAATCACCGACCCGGTCTGAACGTTGATAATCCATGAGCGGTCACTAAGCTGCATCAGCAATGATAGAACTCGATTTCGGCGCGGCCCACCTCGGCCAACCCCATATCGTCCACAAACTCCACGACCTTCTGGAGCATTGCGTCGAGGACGGGCTGACTTGTGCCGACGACGCCGAAGCCCAGGACTGCGCTTTGCCAGAGATCTTGGTCACCGCACTCAGTGACGGAGATGTTAAATTGATTTCCAACCTGCGCCTGGATTCGTTTTAACACCCCTCGCTTTCCCTTCAAAGAGTGATTCTCGGGGAGCACAAGGTTGAGCTTGAGAACCCCCACGACCATCGAGGCCGAGGGCGATGGATCATGATGTCGGCTTATCGCTTATCCTCTACTCGCGTGCGATGCTTCTCGTCCCCCGGCGGTGGTCGCGATACGCCTTATCACGGGGATTTTCTCGTACGCTTCGACCACGTCTCCCTGCTTGATATCCTGGAAGCCTTCGATGGCAAGACCACATTCGTAACCGGCAGCTACCTCACGGACGTCGTCTTTGAAACGTTTGAGGCTGCCTAGCTTGCCTTCGTGTACGACCACCTGATCTCTCAGCAACCGTACCAAACTTCCGCGCTGGACTTTTCCTTCAGCGACATAGCAACCGGCAACCGTACCCGCGCCGGAGATATTGAAGACCTGGCGAACTTCAACCCGACCCATAATTTGCTCGCGGTAGGTCGGTTCCAACAGTCCTTCCATTGCTGCCCTCACATCGGCTACCGCTTCATAGATGATCGTGTACAAACGAACGTCCACCCCTTCTTTAGCCGCCAGCGAAGCTCCTTTGGCTTCCGGCCGAACATTGAAGCCAATCACAATGGCATTGGAGGCTGCCGCCAGCAAGATATCACTCTCGGTAATGCCGCCAACGGACCCGTGGATCACCCGGAACTTGACTTCGTCGCTGGAGAGCCGACCTAGAGCTTCCGTTAAAGCTTCTACGGAGCCCTGGACATCCGCTTTGAGGACGACCCGGAGTTCCCTCACATCGCCCGCTTTGATCTGATCGTAAAGTTCTTCCAGCGAAACCTTGCTCGACTTAACCAGCTCGGTCTCTCTTTGCTTGCTGTGGCGATACTCCGCAACCTGCCGCGCCTTTGCCTCGTCGGCAACCGCGACGAAAGAATCTCCAGCCTGCGGAACACCCTGCAGGCCAAGAATTTCCACGGGGAAAGAAGGCGAAGCCGCATCTACTTTACGTCCCCGATCATCGACCATCGCCCGCACCTTGCCATAGAATACACCGCAGACAAAGGCATCACCGACGTGCAAGGTCCCCTCCTGCACGAGCACGGTTGCCACCGGTCCGCGTCCACGATCGAGTTTGGCTTCAACAATCGTCCCGCGGGCAAGTTTGTTTGGATTGGCCTTGAGCTCGAGTATGTCCGCCTGTAACAGAAGCATTTCGAGGAGATGAGGAATACCCTCTTGGGTCTTCGCCGATACCGGCGCAAAAACCGTATCCCCCCCCCAGTCCTCCGATACGAGCCCGTATTCCGAAAGCCCCCTTTTCACCCGCTCAAGGTTGGCGTCTGGCCTGTCGATTTTGTTGATCGCGACGATGATGGGCACTTCAGCGGCGCGCGCATGGTTGATCGCCTCCACAGTCTGCGGCATGACACCGTCGTCCGCCGCCACCACCAGCACGACGATATCCGTCACCTGCGCACCGCGCGCCCGCATGGCGGTGAACGCTTCATGACCGGGAGTATCCAAGAAAGTTACACTGCGGCCGTCAACTTGCACATGATACGCGCCGATATGTTGGGTAATGCCGCCGTGCTCTTGATCCGTCACATGGGTGCTGCGAATAGCGTCGAGCAACGAGGTCTTTCCGTGGTCGACGTGGCCCATAATGGTGACCACCGGCGACCGCGGCATCAGTGCCGTCTCCTGTTCTTCCACCTGGTGCTCGACTTCAAGAGCGCTGTCGGCGTCGAATGCGACATTCTCTACTTGATGGTCGAACTCCGAAGCAATCAGGGTCGCGGTATCCGCATCCAAAACCTGATTAATCGTCGCCATCATCCCGAGCCCCATTAATTTCTTAATGACCTCCCCGGCCTTGACACCCATGTCACGCGCCAAGTCACCGACGGTAATGACTTCGGAGATTTTAATAATGCGCTTGCTGGCCCTGGGAACAGTAATCTCGGTTTTTCTTTGCTCTTTTCCGGGGAGCGCTCTCTTCTTTCTCGGGATACGCCCGGAGCGAAGCTCTTTTTCTCGAAACTCCAAGACATCTTGTTTCTTGACGACGCGCTTCTTGTGGCGGCCGGCCTTGGCTGGTTTCTCCCCTTCGGCTCCTTCTGGCTTGGGGGCCTCGCCTTCGCGAGCGGGTTTGAGAGTGTCTGCCGCCGGCCTCTGAGTTACCACCGGTGCGCCGGGTACCGGACGCCGAGCTACGGGTGTCGGCGCCGGCTCGACTCTCGTTGTTCGCCTAAGATCGATACGGCCCAGGATCCGCGCACCGCGGGGTGCTTCTTCTTGAACGGGCGCTGGTTTTTCTTCTGCGCCCGGCTTGGGAGCGGGTTCTTCTGGCACCCCCTGCACCGAAGGCGCCGCTTCTGCTGTCACTTCCTCAGTACCAAGAGGTTCTTCCTGAAAAACCGCATCCATCTCACCCACCAGGTGATCTGGCATTTCAATTTCAGGCGTAGATTGATCCGGCAATTCCTCGGCAGGTGCAATCGGTGCTGCCGTTTCTTCGATGGCCGGGGCGGGTGTTTTCTCGAGGCCGGGCTCGACTCCCGTCTCGGGTCTCTCAACCACCTGCGCAGCCACCTCGACCCGGCTGGTGCGGCGGCGAATGACATTGGCTCGAACCCTTCGCTCCACCACCGTTTCCCGAGCCTGAATTTCTCCGAGGTTCTCATCCTCTGCGGTCACGACACGGTCCGCGACGACTTTTTCTTCGCCAACGTGGACCTGAGGCTTCTCTTGTCCTGCTAACACCGCCCTGAGACGAGTTACTTCGTCATCTTCCAGGGAACTCTGAGCCTTACGGCCGCGAATTCCCAGTTTGTCAAGCTGGGCAATGAGATCCTTGGTCTCGATTCCAAGTTCCTTAGCCAATAAATGGACTCTCGTTTTTCCCATCTCTTACTCTCCGTATCGCTCCCTCAATTCTAGAATTATTTTTCCCCTTACATCCTTGCCGATTTCGACATGAAATGCCCGATGAAGACTCTTTCTCCGCAAAAAAGCCTGCCAACAGGAATGAACCGGGTGGAGATATCCTCCCCGACCGTTACCCAACCAGTCCATTTTCAGCTCACCCTGTTCGCCGACGACCAGGCGAATTAATCTATTCTGCTCCTCTCTCTCGCCACATCCCAAGCATGTCCGTCGTGGACGATGGCCTCGTTTCGACAAAGGCACACCTAGGATTCCTGAGGTTGTTTTTCCTCCACTGATTGCACTTCTAATTGCACTTCGCTGATGGCCGCCGCTGCTTCGGCTGCGGCTTGTGCCTCTTGTTCCTTCTTCCGCTTCTCGGCTATGTATTCCTTGGCGGATTTGTGCAATGCCTCGGCTTTATCCTTGCTTACGCCTTCGACATCGAGGATGTCTTCCAATTCGCTGTCGGCCACTTCCTCGGCAGATTTGAATCCAGCCTGGTACAGGAGCTCGGCCGCAAAATCGTTGATGCCGGGGATAGCTCCGATCGACTGCCGCGCCTGGCGTGTCTCTTCTTCGGCCTCAGCTTCGCTGCGCACATCGATCCGCCAGCCGGTCAGGCGCGACGCCAGGCGGACGTTTTGGCCCTTCTTGCCGATGGCAAGAGAGAGCTGATCGTCGGGAACAATAACCTCCATGCTGTGCTCGTCGTCATCGATGATAATTTTAGAAACTTTTGCCGGCGCCAGAGCCCGGCACACGTATTCGGCTTGATCGGGTATCCAGTGAACGATGTCGATTTTCTCGCCGCGCAACTCCTGAACCACCGACTGAACCCGCGTCCCCTTCATGCCAACGCAGGCCCCCACAGGATCGACATCGGGATCATTGGAGACAACGGCGATCTTCGCCCGACCTCCGGGCTCACGCGCCGCGCCTTTAACTTCCACGATGCCTTCGTAGATTTCCGGAACTTCCTGCTCAAAAAGTTTTGTGAGCATGCCGGGATGGGTGCGCGACAGGACAATCTGCGGACCGCGACTCGTGATCTCCACGCTCACAATGTAGGCTCGAATCCGATCTCCTTGCCGGTATCGTTCCCTCGGCACTTGCTCCTTTTCCGGGAGAATGGCATCGGTGCGTCCCAGATTCACAATTATGTTACGTTTCTCGAAGCGCTGCACAATGCCGTTGACCAACTGTCCTTCTCGCCCCTTAAACTCGTTATAGATAATCTCCCGCTCCGCATCTCGAACACGTTGGACAATATTTTGTTTGGCCGCTTGCGCGGCGATGCGCCCGAATATGCTGGAATCCAGTTTGCTCAGAAGCTCGTCGCCGATCTCGGCATCCGGATCAAGAGCCTCTCGAGCCTCCTGCAAGGTCACCTCCACAGCCGGGTCTTGCACGTTTTCCACCACGGTTTTGGCTTCGAAGAGCTCCACCTCGCCGATCTCTGGATTGAACTGGGCCTCGATCTTTCGTTGATGACCGAAAGTCTTCTTGGCCGCTGAGATCATGGCATTTTCCAAAGCGCTGATGAGGATAGACTTGTCGATGCCTTTTTCTTTGCTTACTTGTTCGATAACTCGATTGAGATCCTGCTGCATATTAAGCGCTCCAATCGTGCTCGTAATTCGACTTTTCAATCATGGAAAGTGGAATCTGATAGCGTTTTCCTTCCTGCGTCAAAATCACACTGTCTCCCACCACCTGGCCCAGAATTCCCAGAAACGATCTCCGGCCATCGATCAAATCCCGGGTGCGAACGCGAATTCGCTTGCCGACAAACCGGGCAAAATGCGCCGCTTTTTTGAGCGGGCGATTGATCCCGGGGGATGAAACTTCCAGGGTGTAGGCGCCGTCGATCGCATCTTCTGCGTCCAGCAGCTCGCTCAGCTGGCGGCTTATCCGGCTCAAATCATCGACATTCGGCCCCCCCTCTTTGTCCAAATACAGCCGCAGCACTCGTCCGCCGCGGCTTCCCTCGTGCCGAAACTCGATATCCACAATCTCCATTCTCTCGCCTTCGACTAGCGGGCCCGCGAGCTGCCAGACTCGCGTGAGGGTCGCATCCATCGCAATTCCAAGTCCCAAAAACAAAAAAAGCGGGCAAAGCCCACTTCGAGTGTAAACTCCTAAAGTGTAAGATTTTTTTACCACAGCGCCCACCGGAATTGCAAGGCCCGGAGCGCGCCCGCGGTGCGTTTGCTTGCCGGGGTAGATTTGCTATGATTTTCCGAATTCACACGCGTCTATGCCATGAAAGTATTAAACCTTCACAGTAAACAGTCACCGTCCAAAATCTCCTGGGACCAGATTCTTGCCGCCATGGAAGATGGCGTCATCACGGTGGACCGGGACGGAAAGGTCTCTTATTTCAACGAAGCCGCTGAGATGCTCACGGAACTTTCTGCATCCCAGGCGATCCAAAAACCCGTGATCCAGCTCTTCAAGCGAGAGCATTGGCTCATAGAACTGGTCAAAAAGAGTCAACCGCCACGACAGGAAAGCACGCGGGGCGAAGGCGAGTTGGTGACGCGCTGGGGACACAAGGTGCCCGTCAGCCTCACGGTTTCTCCTCTGCAAGACCGGCACGACAATTTTCTAGGTAGCATCCTCGTCCTACGGGATCTGAAGCATCGGAAAGAACTAGAAGAAGATCTGAAACGAGCGGATCGTTTAGCCATGGTCGGAACTTTGGCCGCCGGCCTGGCTCATGAAATTCGTAACCCCTTGGGAGGTATCAAAGGCGCCGCTCAGCTGTTGAAGCGCTGCTTGGATCGCGATTCATCGTTGCTGGAATTTGCCAACATTATGATTCGCGAAGTCGATCGGGTGGACAAACTCATCGAGCAGCTTCTTGATCTATCTCGCCCGGCAAAACTTGAACTCACGGCGGTGAATATCCACGAGGTGTTGAATGACGTTTTATTGCTGGAAGCACAAGCGGCGGAAGAGTTGAGCATCGTTGTTAAAAAACGTTTCGATCCCAGCCTGCCTCCGATCCGCGGAGACCGAGCCCAATTGACGCAAGTTTTTCTCAATCTCGTGAAAAACGCCCTGCAGGCGATGAACGGGGGCGGCGCTTTGACCGTCACGACACGGCTGGAAACCGACTTTCACATCCGCGGTCAAGGAACCGAGCGCAGTCGGCTAATTTGGGTGGACATCGAGGATCAGGGAGTCGGAATCAAAGAGGAAAACCTTCCCCATATCTTCTCCCCTTTCTTTACCACCAAGAACAGCGGTACCGGTCTCGGGCTCGCGGTTTGCTATCGAATCGTCAACGAGCACGGCGGTCTCATCCGCGTGGAGAGCGTCGAAGGGAAAGGAACCACCTTCAGGATTTCTCTCATGGAGGCAAATTAGCACTATGGATCAGGGAAAGATCCTGGTTACGGAAGACGAAGAATCGCTGCGCTTTGTGCTGAAGAAGGCCCTCGAAAACGAAGGCTATTGGGTACAAACCACGGCCAACGGTAATGCGGCGCGCCAGTTACTGACGGAAACACATTTCGACGTCTCACTCATGGACATTAAATTGCCCGACGCGGATGGTCTAAGCTTGCTGAAAGAAATCAAAGAAGCAGGCATCGATACTGCGATGATCCTGATGACCGCCCAGAACACCATGCGCAATGCCATCGGCGCCATGAAGAACGGGGCCTTCGATTATATTACCAAGCCCTTTGATCTTGATGAGGTCCTGGTCCTGGTCAAACGGGCCATCGATAGCCGCAAGTTAACCCGGGATTTCCGGGAACTCAAAGAAGAAGTGAAAAAACGTTTTGAGCCCGGCGTCAATATCATCGGCACGAGTTCCAACATGCAGAAGGTCTACAAGACCATCGGGCAGGTGGTCGATACCCATGCCACGATTTTGATTCAGGGAGAGAGCGGCACGGGCAAAGAGCTGGTCGCCAAGACGATTCATTATAATTCGCCGCGCTGGAATCAGCCGTTTGTCGCGATCAACTGCGCAGCCATCCCTCGTGACCTGTTGGAAAGTGAGCTCTTCGGTCATGAAAGGGGTGCCTTCACGGGCGCTCTGGATCGGCGCATCGGCAAATTCGAGTTGGCCGAAGGCGGGACGCTTTTCCTCGATGAGGTGGGCGACATCCCGCTGGAGCTGCAAACGAAACTTCTTAGAGTCTTACAGGATCGCGAGTATAGCCGTGTCGGCGGCAGGGACGTCTTGAAGGCCGATGTTCGGATTCTGGCGGCCACAAACCAGGATCTCGAGAGAGCGGTCAAAGAGAAGCGCTTCCGTGAAGACCTCTACTTTCGTCTCAAAGTGATTCCGATTTACTTGCCGCCGTTGCGCGAGCGCAAGGGCGACATTCCGCTCTTGATCAGCTACTTCATCGACAAGATCAATCGCGAAATGGGCATCCAGATCTCTGGCATTTCTCCGGAAGCCCAGAAGCTTTTGGAAGAACACACTTGGCCCGGCAACGTTCGCGAGCTGGAGAACACGCTTATCAGAGCGGCGGTGCTCTCCTCCGGCCCTATCTTGTTTCCCAAAGATTTTACTTTACAGAACAAACCGGCGATCGCGAACCTCGAGGTGGATCAATTGTCCTTCGAAGAGATTATCCGCCACAAACTCGAAGACTACTTTCGCCGAACCGGTGACGTGGATTTGGATAACCTTTACTCTCTAGTCATCGAAAGAATCGAGCGGCCATTGATTGAGCTGACGCTCAAAAAAACTCGCGGCAATCAAATCCGCGCGGCGCAGATTCTCGGCATCAACCGAAACACGCTGCGCAAAAAGATCGTCGACCTGCGGATTGAGGTCAAAAGAGAAAGCAGTTAACCGCTCCATGCCACAGCCTTCACGAAGGCTCCAACTACCGCCGCTTTACGCCATTCTCGATCCCGAGCAAACCAAGGGCCGCGCCACCGAGACCGTCCTCCGCGAGCTTTTGGAAGGCGGGATTAAGCTGCTTCAATTGCGCGCCAAGGTACTAACCGCCGGCGACTTCCTCCAGCTCGCACGGGTCGCGCGCAGATTGACGCGGTCCTCCGGATGTAAAGTGATCGTCAACGACCGCGTGGACATCGCGCTTGCCTGTGACGCCGACGGTGTCCACCTTGGACAAGAAGATTTACCCCTATACGCCGCGCGGAAGTTGATGGGCGACAGCACGATCGGCATCTCGACCCATGCAGTGGAGCAAGCCAAAGAAGCTGAAGACGGCGGCGCTGACTACATCGGGTTCGGTCCGATGTTCGGATCCACGACGAAAGAAACAGGCTACAGCGCGCGCGGCCTGGAAATGCTTCGCCGAGTTCGTGCAGCAATCGCCCTCCCCATAGTCGCCATCGGCGGAATCACCGAAGCGAACGTTGTAGAAGTCTGGCAAGCCGGCGCCGATTCCGCAGCCATCATCAGCGATATCTTAGGCGCGGACGATATAGCGGATAAGGTCAAAAGAATTCTAGCTCTCCGTTAAGCCGTGTAAACACCTCTTCCTCGATTCGCATCCTATGGTTCTCCGTCCAAAAGACGAAAATCTCGCTCCACTGTTGCACTTGCTGGGGTGATGGCGCTCAGGGTAAACTCTCATCAGCATGAGTAGAACCTTCGACAAGGTCGTGCTCTGGTTCAGCGCGCCGAAGTGAGGATATCGGACCACGGATATGATGATGTCTGACGAAAATATCCTCGCCAGGGATGTCTTGGCCGGTGTTTTCAACGGTATTGTCGTCGAAGACTATCCGAGCTATGGCAAGGGACCATGTGTGCTTGTCCTGCAAAAAGATCTGAACCAGGAACCGATCCACGTCGTCTGGGGAATTCCGAAGGATTTATCGTCGCCGGCGGTTGTCGTGACCGCCTATAGACCTGATCCCGATATGTGGTCTGAAGATTTCACAAGGAGAAAAGCATGAGAAAAAAGCGCCATACAAAACTAGTTCACGAGGGACAATACGTAGCCGAAGTTGATGTTGAACTCATCGAGACCGACGAAGGTTGGTCGCCGTACTTGTCGCTGGAGGATACCTACAAGTTAGACGATGGCCGTTTTGCGCTACGTCGGGGCGACCTAAAGAGTGCAGCGCGCCTATCGCGCCTGTTCAGCCTGACCCCAGTGCGTGCGTGAGTTTGATCGGAGAACACTCGGATGGAGCCGCCGCGATAACTGCACGCGGCTCACCCAAAACGCTAGGCGGATCAATAGCAGGTCCTGGACGAAACGATGACTCCACTAACAACAGAGCAGATTGATGCGATGTCCGCAGGTTATGAGTTGGATGCGCTCGTGGCCGAAAAAGTCATGGACGAAATTATGCCTACAGCGCCGCACGACCGGGCGCACCTTGAGCCGATTAGGTCTAATGGCGAGAACTGGATATGCTGGCCGGAGTACGAACACGGAGATAAGTGCGAATGGGCACCCCTTCCGTTCAGCACAGATCCGACGGCTGCTTGGAAAGTTGTGAGTCGGTTTGAGCCCTGGGTTTGCCGTTTTCAATCAGCGGACGGATTCATTCATCTTGCTTGCGGCCATTGGGCAGATCACGGAAACTGCATCGAACATGGGTGGACGGAAGAAGAGGAAAAGTTGGAAGCCGACCCAGAAGCGTGGTCGTTTCACATTCATTTGGGCCTATTGGCCGAGGGGGATAAAAGTCCGCCACATTGGAAACACGGGGATCGATTTTGCGCGTTCGGCCCCACGGCGCCGCTCGCTGTCTGCCGAGCGGCCTTGAAAGCGATCGCGACGGCGGGCTAACAAGGCCGTGAACCTGCGCCAGTCCCCGACCCTACACACGGGTCGTAGGTCAAATCAGGGCGTCACATCAAAAGTAAAGAAGGAGGCGTCCGCTTTCTAAAGACGATCATTCCCAGCCGAAAAGCCACGAAGGAGTATCTAAAATGAGCGGCAACCCGCTGAAATTGGACGAAGAGGAATTGCAGGTCCTGCGTGATTTTGAACGCGGGGAGTTTGAGAGCATTCAGCATTTTCGAAAAGAGAAACGTAGTCTGGAAGCAGCCGCCAAAAGAACTCTCCAAAAGGATAAGCGCATCAACATTCGCATTTCCTCCCGCGACCTGGAGAAGCTACAAAAACGAGCCGCCATGGAAGGGATTCCCTATCAGACATTCATCGCCAGTACCTTGCATAAGTTTGTAACTGGTAAGCTCAAGGAGCCCGGCTAACTTTTGCGCTGCAACCGGATCGTCGCCATCGGCGGCATTACCGAAGCGAACGTTGCCGAAGTCTGGCAAGCCGGCGCTGATTCCGCAGCCATAATCCGCGACCTCTTGGGCGCGGGCGATGTTGCGGATAAGGTCGGAAGGATTCTAGCTCTCCATCAAGCCCTGTGAATATGGTTTCACACCCTGCGCTGTCTCTATGATTTACAATCGCCATACTCGGAGAGTAACATTTGGCTCCGCGGTTTAGTCCAACCCGTTTTATTCCCCGTCGCTCCTTCGACGATCTCTCCCAGGCTTGATTGCTTCCAGGCTTTGGGGATAAAACGCTATACGTTATAGCGCACTTGAGATGGACGTGTACGGGAAATTTGCTGAGCTAAAGGAGGTAGAGCGCGAAGGCGTCGATTACTGCGTCTGTGTCGTCCGGAGAAAGCACTCGTCCACCGTCGTCTTGGCGCCCCATGGCGGAGGTATCGAGCCCGGGACCTCGGAAGTGTCGAGGAAGATCGCGGAAGACGACTTGTCCTTAGCCATATTCGAAGGGAAGAAGTCCGTGGGCAACGCTCGCCTTCACATGACAAGCACGAACTTCGATGAGCCCCGGTGTCTGGAGCTCATCCAGGCTACCGACAGTGTGGTCGCAATCCACGGCGAAGAAAGCAAAGAACCAGTCATATTTCTGGGGGGTAGAGACAAGAAGCTGGGCGCGCGATTACGTGCAGCGTTGGAGAGGCACGGGTACAAAGTCAAGGTGCACGAGAATCCTGAGCTACAAGGGATGGCTACCGCCAATGTCTGCAACCGCGGGCGCCAAGGGGCAGGCGTTCAACTCGAGCTGAGTTTTGGGTTGCGCGAGACCTTTTTCGAGTCATTGACAGCCGAAGGCCGGAAGAAGCCCATTGATGAACTGGCCAAGTTTGCAGGCGCGGTACGGGAGGGGTTGCGTGCCGCAGGTGCGCTCTAACCCTTGAACACCGCGATGAACGTTAAGCTCCAAACGTGAATCCACTATCACGAAAACTGACGACAGGTACAATTGGGGAGCTTCTCGTTCAGCTTCGCCTGCTCCAGTTTGATGTCCAAGCGGCGCCACCACTCAAGGATTCTGGCAATGACCTCATCGCAGTCCGCGGGCATGCGATGCGGGCCATACAGATAAAGACTAGCGCGGGACATGCTTTTAGCGGCCGTCGTTTACCAAGATTTTATCACATCCTTGCGGCTGTTCGCCTCGTTGGCGATGGAGAAATTCTGCACCTGGATAAGTGCGAAGTTTTCCTGATTCCCAAGGAGGAGCTACCGACTGTTTCCCGGCAGTTCGCTCGTTTATTGGATTATCGGTTGACACGGAGCTTGGTTGATCGGTTATTCAAGCCAAGAAGATTACACAGATGAGTGCCATGGAGCCTAACTTTTGCCCCAGCCGTTGCACCGATTGCGTCCCTGTTGGACTTCGGACACCGTGGGCGGCGCGCCACTGAGCGTTACGTTAGGCCTCTTAGCTATTGATCGAGATGATATATCTTCTGGGCGTCAACCATGGTGTACAGTTCGAGAGCAAGACCTCGGATATGAACGTCATTAATGCGTTTGAGGACTACTTAAGGGATGCGTGCGCAAGGTATAACACTGACTGCATCGCAGAAGAGATGAGCATCGAATCTCTGAAGAAATGGGAAGCGACCCGGTACGTATGTAGATCCATTGCCGACACGCTATCCATAAGACACATGTTTTGTGACCCAGACTCAAATGAGCGCAAGAAAAAAGGGATAAAACTTGAAAAGGAAGTTAGGGAGGCCTTGGGCTACGGACAAATTTTGAGCGATTCTCAGGTAGAGAAACTAGACGAGGCGTTAAAAACACAATGGCCGCTCCGTGAACAATTTTGGTTGGAAAAGATACTCGAAGCAGAAGCAGAGCGCACCTTGTTTGTGCTTGGTAGCAGCCATATCGAGTCATTTTCAGAGCTACTAAGTCAAAAGGGTATTGGTTTTGTCATCTTGGAAAGAAAGTGGGACACCTAACCCGTCACTAGGGGTCATCGCCGAGCAGCGGCGCTAGTGCTAGTTGAAGTGAACTCATAATGATTTCTCAACACTACTGTCCCAACGTTGAAATCGTGAACCGGTAAAAGCTATTAAAAAGACTTAACTTTTTGTTGAAAATGCAATTTATCGATTTGAAATCAAAAACGCTCCAAAGCCACACTTGCGTATCCCCGCGCAAGGAGATGGCTAATGAATTCAGGAAAGACGGTGTTCTCTCAACTGATGGACTTTGTGCCCTCATACGAATTCCGCCTCTGTGTGGATCGCTATCACGGCAACCACAAAGTGAAAAGCTTTTCATGCTGGGACCAGTTTCTATCGATGGCCTTTGCTCAGCTTACCTATCGCGAAAGTCTCAGAGACATCGAGACCTGTTTGAGAGCTGCGGGCGAAAAGCTTTATCACATGGGCATTCGCGGCAAGGTCTCTCGCAACACCCTAGCTCACGCCAACGAGGTGCGCGACTGGAGAATCTACCAAGACTTTGCCCAAGCCCTGATTCAAAACGCCAGAGAACTTTATGTGGGAGATCCTCTCCAAGTTCAGCTCGATCAAACCGCCTATGCCTTAGATTCGACCGTCGTCGATCTGTGTCTGACGCTATTCCCTTGGGCGAAGTTTCGAAAGCGCAAGGCCGCCGTGAAGCTTCATACCCTTTTGGATTTACGTGCCAGCATCCCCACCACCGTGATTGTTACTACGGGAGCGGTCCACGATGTGAACATCATGGACGAGCTTTTTTGGGAGCCAGGGTCGATCTACGTGATGGACCGGGGCTACGTGGACTTCGCTCGGCTTTACCGCATCCAGCAAGATTCGGCCTTCTTTGTCACCAGAGCCAAGAAGAACTTTCGCTTCCAACGCCTTTACTCTCACCGAGTCAACAAAGCCACCGGCCTTCGCTGCGATCAAACCGTGGTGCTTTGCGGTTTCTACGCTCAAAAAGATTATCCCGAAAAGCTGCGTCGCATCCGTTATTTCGATCAGCAAACCAACAAAGCTCTGGTTTTTCTGACCAACAATTTTACCTTACCGGCTTTAATCATCGCCCAATTGTATCGATGCCGCTGGCAGGTGGAATTGTTCTTCAAGTGGATCAAGCAACACCTTCGTATCAAAGCCTTCTATGGCACCAGCGACAATGCCGTGAAGACACAGATCTGGATTGCCATCTCGATCTACGTGTTGGTGGCGATCATCAAAAAGCGCTTGAATCTCGATCACAGCTTATACTCGATTCTACAGATCCTGAGCGTGACAACCATGGAGAAAACTCCGCTCATACAAGTACTTTCGCAGTTCGATGAGTCGGAAAAAATGCTCGATAACAGCAAACAACTGATTTTGTTCAATTAACGTTGGGACAATAGTGATTTCTCAATTGTAATTATCGATGGAAGCGTTTTTCATTTTTTCCGCACGCCTTGACAGTCACCCTTGATCGTCGGGCGGACGATCACTGAGGAACGGAACCGCGACTGGTGAGAGTTATGGTCACGAAGTTGGGCTTCTGCGATGGACTTCTCGTTTCGCTCGATCAGTTGAGCGCGTTGAAGCGATCCAAGGAGCTTATCTGTCTCCTGCTTGACAGAGGAACGTGGACTTTTTCTCTCATTGGACCCCCCGTCGGTGATGAAAGGCGCACCTCCATCTGGAACGTTGCGCGGGAGGCGGAGGCGAGCCCTGAAGACCGACAATATTGGGCTGAACTCCGGACCCTCTGGAGTCAACTAAAAAATTTCAGCCTCTCACCCTTCCTGGGCGATTCGATCGCCAACGGCGAAATCACGGGCCTAGACTACGCTTCCCTTCTCCAATCTTGGCGACCAAAATACGAGGAGTTGAGCGACGTGAAGCGACTCAAGGAGGTTGTCTGCCTCCTGCTTGACAGAGGAAAGTGGCACGATTTTCCTCTGGTTGAACCACCCGTCGGTGATGAAAGGCGCACCTCCGTCTGGAACGTTGCGCGGGAGGTGGAGGCGAGCGCCGAAGACCGCCAATATTGGGATGAACTACGGAGCCTCTGGAGTCAACTGCAATATGTCAGATCCTTCCTCTTACCCTTCCGCGCCCTGCCCCAAGTGGGCGATTCGATCGTCAACGGCGAAATCACGGGCGTAGACTACGCTTCCCTGCTCCACTCTTGGCGACCAGAATACGACGAGCCAGAGAGTCTCCACTCTAGGATCCACGAGGCCCTCGAAAGGTCGCAGACCGATCCAGTTCAGTTTGACTTTGCGGGATGCTGGCTTTTCAAGAACAACCGCTATTCGATAGAGGGCCACTACGACAGCGAGGAAAAGAAACTCCTGGTCGTGGAGGAGTTCGATAAAGAAAGAAGGCACTTCGAGCGGCTACACCATAAGCACAGGTCAGCCGGTTCTGACAGCAACCAGCCAGGCCGTCCACGCGTGCCAGAAGCCGTCAGAATCGAGGTATGGCGGAGAGACGGGGGGCAATGTTCAAGGTGCGGAAGCCGAGAGAATCTCGAATACGACCACATTGTCCCTCTTGTGAGGGGAGGCAGCAACACAGCGAGGAATGTTGAACTCCTCTGCGAGAAGTGCAATCGCTCGAAGGCGGATAAGATTGAGTAAGAGGAGAAAAAAGCGACATTCTGAGTTATTAGGCCTAACCTCTGCTTCAGACCGACGCGGAATACGCGCAGCTGAGCACAGCGCTAGGCGGACATCATGAACCGATCGACATTTACCACCTCCCCGGACAACCGTTATTTTGAAGATTATGTCGTCGGAGCGGTGCACGAGTTCGGTACGATCTCGGTGGAAGAAAAAGAAATCCTCGACTTTGGACAGCGCTTCGTTCCGTTGGCTTACCACATCGATAGGGAAGCGGCAAAAAAGAGTATCTACGGCGGTTTGATTGCGAGCGGCTGGCATACCGCTGCGCTCATGATGCGGCTTTACGCGGATAACTATTTATCTAAAGTAGCGAACCTCGGCTCCCCTGGCGCTGATGAGCTGAAATGGGATAACCCGGTCTTCCCCGGCGATGAGCTGTCGATTCGCATCACAGTTTTGGAAACCCGCCGCTCCGAATCTAAACCGGATCGCGGCATTGTCCGCTCTTTTGTCGAGGTACTGAACCAAAAACGCGAAGCCGTGATGAGCGTAAAGATGGTGAACTTTGTGCGGAGCCGAGAGACCCCGGCGTAATTCCGGAAACAGCAGGAACTAAATTCTAGGCTTCGTCCGCCTCTTCGTAGTCGAATTCGTCACGCGGCGTAAAATTCTCAAACCGCATAAACTCGTTCAAAAAGGTCAGTTCGACGGTATCGATGGGGCCGTTTCGCTGCTTGGCGACGATAATTTCGGCGATGCCCTTTTTTTCCGAATTCTGATTGTAAACCTCGTCCCGATAGATAAACATGATGACGTCTGCGTCCTGTTCGATGGCTCCCGATTCCCGCAGATCGGACATCATCGGCCGCCGGTCGCCGCGATCCTCAACCCGACGGTTGAGCTGCGAGATGGCGATGACCGGAACGGTCAATTCTTTGGCCAAAGCCTTTAAGGAACGTGAAATTTCTGAAATCTCCTGTTCACGGTTTGACGCGGCTCCCATGCCGCGCATCAACTGCAAGTAATCAATGACGATCAGCCCGACCTTCTTCGTCCGGTCACGCACCAGGCGCCGCGCCTTGGCGCGCAGCTCGAGAACCGAAATTGCGGGCGTATCGTCGATATAAATCGGCGCCTCGTGGAGCCGACCAGCGGCGTTCGCCAATTTTGGGAAATCTCGTTCTGCTAAATAGCCGGAGCGAACTTTGGAATTGTTAACGTGGGCTTCGGAACAAAGCATGCGGAGAACGAGCTGCTCCTTGGCCATTTCCAGGGAGAAAACCGCGACTCCGACTCCCGTAAATGCCGCGTTGGTGGCGATATTGAGGCTGAAGGCGGTCTTACCCATGCTGGGTCGACCGGCAACGATAACCAGGTCGGATGGCTGGAGCCCGGCGGTAAGTTTGTCCAAATCTTCGTAACCCGTGGGCACGCCGGTGACCATCTCCTTGCGTTCATACAGCCTTTCGACTGTTTTGAGCGTGTCCTTGATCATATCCCCGACGGCGACGAAGGATGCTTTGACCTTCTTTTCCGATATATCAAAGATCACTTTCTCCGCCGTGTCCAAAAACTCATCGACGTTGCCCTGCTCTTCGTAACCTCGCGTTGCAATCTCCGTTGCCGTACTGATGAGACTGCGCAAGATCGCCTTTTCCCGTACAATACGCGCATAGTAGGAGATGTTGGCCGCTGTCGGTACAAAATCAGCCAGAGAAGCCAGGTACGCGCTGCCTCCGACCGCGTCAAGCTCGCCCCGACTTTTGAGACACTCGCTCAGCGTGATGAGATCCGCCGGCTCGCCGCGGTCCGTGAGCTCAATCATGCCGCGGAAAATCTTGCGGTGAGATTCGCGATAGAAATCTTCGGGGCGAACCAATTCCAAAACGAGATTAATGGCGTCGTTTTCAAGCAGAATTCCTCCCAAGACGGAAGTCTCCGCCTCGAGATTCTGAGGAGGAACCTTTCTGAGATTGTCGTCCAAAGCTGCCATGAATCTAATTTCAGTTTGGGATTTGCAAGCGTTCAAGCTCGCGCACAATCAATTCATTCTTCCCCGTCGATTGGAGGACCGAACAGCAAGGCTACACGAAAGAAAACAAAAAGCAAGGAAAAATTTTACCCGGAAAGAAATTTTTGTCGCCGGGCAGCTGGAAAGCAATCGGCAACCGAAAATCTATGGATCAGACTTCTTAAAGAGCTTCGCCTGGTTAAAAAGAGGCTCAAAATGGATGATTATCGCCGGGCGGATTCAGAATTTGCGCGGCATCATCCAAAGCCTTGTGGCCGCCCAAGAGAATAAGCATGTCGCCGACTGCCAACTTAAAGTCGTTGCCAACGTTGTGGTAGGATTGACCCTCCCGAACCACTGCGATGACGGACACGCCGCTCCGGGAAGGCAGGTTGATCTCTTCCAAGCTCTTGCCCGCGGCCGGCGACCTTTCAACAATGGAAAAGATGTCGCTTGTGGTTCCCACGAGAAATTGACTCAACGCATCCAATTGTTTGCCCTGAAGCTGGATGCCACGCAACGTGCCGTAATGTTCCTTGCGGATTAGATCCACCTGTAGCGAGATCACATTGCGCGGAACATGATATTCCTGCAACACGCGGGCAAAAATCTCCACGGACGTCTCAAACTCTTCGGGGATGACCTGGTTCGCCCCGAGGCGGTAGAGATGATCGATCTCCGCCACGTAACGAGTCCGAACGATGATGTACAGGTCGGCCCTTAACCGGCGAGCCTGCGATACCAGCCGCGCGGTGGCGGCGGGATCAGAGATCGCGATGACCAAAACGCGGGCCTTTGCGATACTCACTTGCTGCAATATTTCCGGCCGGGTTCCATCACCGAAAGAGATCGGCTCTCCCGCCGCTTTCGCCGAACCTACCAAATCCGGATCCATTTCGAGGACCCGATAGGGAACCCCGACTTCTTTGAGAACACGTGCCAAATTCTGCCCGTTTAGTCCATAACCAACCACAATCACGTGCCCCTCAGCTGCCCTTGTTTCGCTTGCTCCTCCCTTTGTTGGACGGTCGATCCCGACACTCTTAAAGAGTCCCTCAAAACCAAACGCCAAACCGTGCGCCCACTGGATGAGAAACGGCGTCGCTATCATGCTCAAGATCGAGGCCGCCAAAAATATCTGTTCGTCCGCAGGGTTCAAAAGTTTATAGTTGATACCCGCCTTGGCCAGAACAAATGAAAACTCACCGATTTGAGCCAGCCCTAAGCCCAGCACAACTCCCAATCGAATCGAGCGATAGAACCACCAAAAAACGGCAAAGAGCACCAAACCTTTGATACCAATCATCAACAGAAGATCCAGAAGAGCCATGCCAAAGTCTTGGGACAAAAGAGCGAGGTTTAATAACATCCCGACAGAAATAAAGAAGATGCCGCTGAAACAGTCGCGCAAGGGCAGAATGTCGGCGACGATCTGGTGACTCAGTTCGGATTCAGAGATGACCAGGCCTGCAACCAGCGCTCCCAGCGCCAGCGAAAGCCCGGATTCCGAAGTTAACCAGGCAGTTCCGAAACACACCAGAACCACGAAAAGGACAAAGATCTCCCGATTTCGAAGCAAGGCGACCTGATGGAGGAGTCGCGGCAGTAATTTGCGCGCCGTCCAGACGATCACCACCAAGGAGATCAGAGACTTCGCCAGGGCCCAACCGATCAAAACGATCGAGTCCTGTCCGGAGCCAGCCAAAACCGGAAGCAGCAGCATCATCGGCACGACGCAGAGATCTTGAAAAAGAAGAATGCCGCTGGCCAGACGACCCTGCAGCGAATTGATCTCGCCGCGATCATGGTAAATCCTGAGCACAATGGCCGTACTGCTTAACGAAAGCAGAAATCCGTAGAAGATACCGACTTCCGCCGACACGCCGAGGAAAAGAGCGACGGCTAGGACAACCAGAATCGTCAGCACCACCTGAAGAAGTCCGGCCCACACCACTCGTCGCTGCACCGAGAGGGTCGCCTCTAGAGAGAATTCCAAGCCGATGGTAAAGAGCAGGAGAACCACACCGATTTCGGCCAATGTTTCCACTTGGCCGACGCTTTGGATCAACTGAAATCCATGGGGTCCGATGATCACGCCGGCAAGAAGAAACCCAACGATGGTCGGCAGGCGTAATTTTTGAAAGACGAAGACGATCGCAATCGTCGCCGTCAATACGATGATGAGCTCGCGCAGAAAAGTTGGGTCAGACATCGCGAAGAAGGATGGGTACGAGGTCTGTCTATTAACAGTAAAGCAGTCTTAACACCAAGTAATCGAGGCTTCAGGAAGCCTTATACTCGGCGGTTACCGTCGTGTGAATGCCACCGCGGATATTGAAATCACCGACGACCGTCATTGCCTTGGGGCGGCAGGCCTGCACGAGGTCGTCCAAAATTCTGTTGATGACCGCTTCGTGAAATGCTCCTTCGTCGCGATAGGACCAAAGGTAAAGCTTGAGCGACTTAAGCTCTACGCATAGTTCCCCCGGCACATAACGAATGCGGATAGTGGCAAAATCAGGTTGTCCTGTACGCGGACAGAGGCAGGTAAATTCGGGGCACTCCATCGCGATCTCAAAGTCACGCTGCGGGCGCGGATTGGGAAAAGTCTCCAGTTGTTTGCTCGGTTTCGTGGCCATATCGCAATTCATCTTAACGCAGCAAGAATATTATTCCAATTCTCCCCGCCGCCTTGACAAGCCAATAATGCGATGGTAAACGCGCGTTATCTATGTAAATATAAGTGTTCTAGGGGGTAGAACTTGAGTAAACCGAGAGAGCCGAAAGCCGGCGAGAAATTGAGCGCAGAAGAAGCCAAAGCTTACGTGGACTATCTTTATTCTACGCTCTACAAAGCCTGGAATGAGAAGATCCACGGCGGTCCTTTCATGACCCAACTCCGTGAGGGGGAATTGCCAATGCCGGTGATCCGGCAGTTTTTCAAGAACTGGGGACATTTTTCAATGGAGGTGAATGCGCTCAACGCGGTCTCGTACTACACGCATCTGCCGTTCTTCGTTCGTAACTTTGATCTTTTGGGTCCCTTCTGCGCCAAGATCGCTGACGAGTTGATCTCACCCAGAGCGCCGGGACATGTTTTGGTGCTTCTACAAACCGCCGAGGTGATGGGTTTGAGCCGCAAAGAAGTTTTGGAAGATCCCTATCTCCCGGCGGCTCGCGCCATCAATGACTTTTGCCATAAGATTTTTATCGATGGCTCGCTCGTCGAGCTCTGGGGACTGCATGTGTTCGAAGAGTCGTTGTCCCATTGGTCCGGCGAGTGGTTTACCGCCCTCACGACTAAGTACGGTTTTACCAAGCAGCAGGCGATTTATTTTTCCACCCATGAAGAGGCCGATATGGATACGCACCAGTTAGGCGAAGGCGGTGAAGAGGCCATGGGACATGGCGCCTTCAACCGCACGGTGCTGACGCGCGCTCTCCAAGACGGGGTGGAGTTTCGCGCCGGCTATTCGATGGAGTACTGCGCGCTGACGATGGTCGATCTCCATGCCCAAATGAAACAAGCGGCGCTGGATCATCCCTATCCCTGATTTCTGGATGCGCCTGCGAGCCGCTGAGGCCCGGCGTAGACGTTGCAGCCCTCGCCGTGCAGAATCCAATTAGGGTTATCTGAACTTGCGCGCTGCCGAACCATATCCGAGCCTTCCCGTTTACTTATTACGACGGCTTGCAGGCTGCTCTCAGCTGGGGCACCATCATTCCTATCGAACCTCAATTGGCCACGGTTCAATACCACGCGTCGCTATAAGAACAGGCAGAGTTAAAACGTCACCCATGTCTGGAAGACGAGATGACTGATAGTGAATTTGATCCTCTGCGCGCGATCCTCGCAGAGTTGGCGCCGCAAGGACGCCCTGCACTCCTGCCGGCGTTACACGCCGCACAGAAGATCTACGGCTGGCTCGCCGAACCGGTTTTGGCTGAAGTGGGTCGCGCATTACACGTGCCCCTCGCCGACTTGTATGGTGTCATCGACTTCTACGCGATGTTCCAACGACAACCGGCCGGCCGGACCATGGTGCGCGTATGCAGCGCGCCGGTGTGCGCCCTTGCCGGGGCCGAGGTCGTGGCGCAAGCCCTGTGCCGTCACTTGCAAATCGAGCCGGGCGCAGTCAGCTCGGATGGCGCATTCACCGTCGAGCATAGCCCCTGCCTGGGCTTGTGCGACCGCGCGCCGGCGCTGCTCGTGAACGAAGCCGCTGTTGGACATGCCGATCCCGCAGATGCGGCCGCGATCTGCGCGATGAGCAGGCCGCAGACGGTGAGCTTCGTCGGCGGCGATATCCGCATCCTCACGAGCAATTGCGGACCAGGGAATCCTACGTCCCTTGCCAACTACCAAGCGCGCGGCGGTTATGCGGGGCTGAAGAAAGCTTTGACGATGACGCCGCGAGCTGTGCTCGCCGAAGTGAAAGCAGCGGGGCTGGTCGGCCGCGGTGGCGCGGCATTTCCCACCGGCGTCAAGTGGGAGGCAGCCGTCAATGCGCCAGGCCAACCCAAGTATATCGTCTGCAATGCCGACGAATCCGAGCCCGGCACGTTCAAGGACCGCATTCTCATGGAAGAAGACCCGCAACGCATCATTGAAGGAATGATCATCGCGGCCTATACCGTGGGCGCGAGTCAAGGTTACATTTACGTGCGCGGCGAGTATCCGTACGCCTTCAAGGTTATGAGCGAAGCCTTGGCCGAAGCCCGCCAAGCCGGTATCATCGGTAAAAATATTTTCGGCGCCGGCTTGGACTTCGATATTGAAATGCGGATGGGAGCCGGCGCTTACATTTGCGGTGAGGAAACCGCGCTGTTGGAGTCCATCGAAGGCAAGCGAGGTCTGCCGCGCATCAAGCCGCCGTTCCCCACCACCCACGGCTTATTCGGCAAGCCCACGGTGATCAACAACGTGGAGACATTCTGCAACGTCCCGCTGATCGTCGAACGGGGCGCCGCCGAGTATCGAAAAATCGGTACGGAACGCTCGCCCGGCCCGAAACTCTTCTGCGTGTCGGGCCACGTGCAGAGGCCTGGACTTTACGAGGTGCCGTTTGGAATCACCTTGCGCCATTTGTTGTTCAATCTCGCCGGCGGGTTGAAGCAGGGACGCAGGCTTCAAGCGGTGCTCATGGGCGGGGCCGCGGGCGCATTTGCTATTGAGAAAAATCTCGACGTGATTTTGTCGTTCGAGAGCCTGAGCGCGGCCGGCTTGCCCCTTGGCTCCGCCGCAGTCATGGTCTTCGACGATAGCGCGGACATGCGCGATGTGCTGAAGCGGCTGGCGCACTTCTTTGCCGACGAGAGCTGCGGCAAATGTTACCCTTGCCAGCTCGGCGCGCAGCGGCAGTATGAAATCCTGGAGCGGGGCGCGGCCGGGCATCCTCTCGCCGGCGACCGCGAACGCTTATCGGACGTGGGCCAGACTATGACCGACGCATCCCTCTGCGGCCTGGGCCAGACGGCGGCCACCGCGGTATTGAGCGCGATGAAGTTATGGCCGGAAATGTTTAGTGTGAACAAATAAGACTCACCGCGAAGAGCACGAAGGTTTTGGACAATCCAAACTCCGAACTTCGTGATCTTCGTGTCCTTCGTGGTGCACTATTCCCTGTGCCTGACTCAGGCAAGGCTTAACCCGAGGGATGACTCATGGCTGATATCACACTCACCATTGACAGCGCTTCCGTCACCGTGCCTGCGGGAACGACGATTCTTAAAGCCGCAGAGAAGCTCGGCCGGCGGGTTCCGACCATCTGCTATCACGAGCACTGTACGGCGAACGGTCTTTGCCGCATCTGCGTCGTTGAAGTCGACGGGGTCAAGCCGCTGCTGCCGGCGTGCCTAAGCCGGGTAAGCGAAGCCATGAAAGTCTCAACGTCGAGCCCGCGCGCCGAGCGCAGCCGTCGTACTATTCTCGAATTGCTTGACTCCGCCGTGGATCTGTCTCAAGCGCCAGAGATTCAAAAGTTCATCGAGGATTATCGCGCCGACCGCTCGCGCTTTCCGGAAGCCAAAAGGCGTGAGGTATGCGGTGCTCGATGACAACGCGATGTATATCCGAGACTATTCCAAGTGCATTTTGTGCTGGCGCTGCGTTCAGGTGTGCGCCGACGACGCGCAGTTCACCTACGCGATCAACTTCAAGGGACGCGGCTTCGACACCGCCATCGGCACCTTCTTTGACAAGCCCATGCCGGAAACGAGCTGCGTATTTTGCGGCCAGTGCGTGGGTGTTTGCCCCACCGGCGCGCTCAAGCCCAAGCGCGAGGCGCTGCTCGAACAGGGATTTGACTTAAATGAAATCATGCAAGCAACCAGGGGCGAAAAGCGCCGGAGAAAATCGCCATGATCACCGCCGATCGCGTCGTTCCGACCACCTGCCCGTACTGTGGCGTCGGATGCAATCTCGAGCTACACATCAAGGACGACTACATTTATAAGGTGACGTCGCCGTTTGACGCGGTGGTCAACCACGGAAACCTGTGCGTCAAAGGTCGTTTCGGCTATGACTTCATTTACAACAAAGACCGGGTGACCACTCCTCTCGTCCGCAAAACCAAGCAGGCGCCCGGCGCGCGCACACAGGCCTTCGATCGCGATCAGTGGCGGGAGGTCTCGTGGGACGAGGCGCTCGATTACACTGCCAATCGGTTGGTCGAGATTTACAAGCGCGACGGCAGCGACGCCATAGCGGTATACTGCTGCGCCAAGGCGACCAACGAGGACAACTATCTCCTGCAGAAGCTTTTCCGCGCGCTGTTCCGCACGAATAACGTCGATCATTGCACCCGCCTGTGCCACGCCGGCTCGGTGGTTGCGCTACAGATGGCGCTCGGCTCCTCGGCGATGAGCAACACCGCCGCCGAGGTCATTCACAGCGACGTTTTTCTGGTGACCGGTTCCAACACCGCGGAGACTCATCCGATCATCGCGCTGCAAATGAAAGCCGCGGTCGCCAGCCATGGCGCCAAGCTGATCGTCGTGGATCCGCGGCGCGTGGAAATGGTCAACTGGGCCACGCTCTGGCTGCCCGAGAAACCCGGCACCGACGTGCCGCTCTTTTCCGCCATGGCGCATGTCATCATCAAGGAACGGCTCTACAACCAAGATTTCATCGATCGGCGCACCGAGGGCTTCGATGACTTCTCCAGGTCCATGGAAAAATTTACGCCGGAATATGCGGAGGCGATTTCCGGCGTCGACCGCAGCCTGATCGTTCAGGCGGCCCGAATGTATGCGACGGCGAAGAATGCGGCGATTTATTGGGCGCTGGGCATTCCCGAGCATTCGCACGGCACCGACAACGCGATGTCGCTCATCCATCTGGCGCTGCTCACCGGCCACATCGGCCGCAAAGGAACGGGGCTCAATCCGCTGCGCGGGCAAAACAACGTGCAAGGCGCGTCGGATGCCGGCGCCATGCCATGGCATTATCCCGGTTATCAGCGTGTCGATGACGAAGCGGCCGCGCGCAAATTCGAGCAGGCGTGGAATATCGAGCCGGGTGGGCTCAACCGCAGACTCGGGCTGACGACAACGGAGATCATGAGCGCGGTTGGCCCCGGCGGGGTGCGCGCGCTTTACATCATGGGCGAGAATCCCATGATGTCCGAGCCTAACTTGAACCACACACGCCACCTGATCGAACAGTTGGAGTTCCTGGCGGTGCAGGACCTGTTCATCAACGAATCCGGCGCCTATGCCGACATGTTTTTACCCGCCGCTTCCTGGGCGGAGAAAGAAGGCACGTTCACCAACACCGACCGCCGCGTTCAGCGCGTGCGTAAAGCCCTGGAACCGCGCGGCCAGACGAGACCCGATTGGGAGATCGTCTGTGACCTTGCCTGTCGCATCGAAAATAGGCTTGGCCGTCCGCAGACCGCTTTTTGGGCGTACCGGACGCCCGCCGAAGTGCTTGAAGAGATGGGGCGGGTTGTTCCCGAATATGCCGGAGTACAGTATCAGCGCCTCGAAAGGGAGGGCCTCCAAACGCCGGTGTGGGATGACAGCCATCCCGGCACTCCCTATCTATTCGCCGAAAGTTTCCCGCGCGGCAAAGGCAAATTTCACACGTTGGAATACGTACCATCTGTGGAGAGGCCCGATGAGGAATATCCGTTCATCCTCACCACCGGACGCCTGCTCGAACACTGGCACGGCGGCACGCTGACGCGCCATTCAAAACTCGACGACCTCTATCCAGAGGCGCGCATCGAAATCAATCCTGCGGATGGCGCCCGCCTGGAGATCGAAAACGGCCAAGCCGTGCGCGTCTCATCGCGCCGCGGCACCATCGTCCTGCGCACCTGGCTAACCCAGCGAACCACCGTAGGGGTGGTCTTTATTCCCATGCATTTTGCCGAAGCCGCCGCGAACCTCCTCACCATCGACGCCTTAGACCCGTTGGCCAAGATCCCCGAGTACAAAGCCTGCGCCGTGCGCATCGTCCCCGCGGCTGAAACAGAGCTGGCGCAGCCCGAGACAAAGGTGGAACGGGGCCGGTACTGATAGGGGCGATACATGAATCGCCGCGTAGGTTCGTAAATTGATCGGCTATCCACCATATGTTATAAAATCATCATGAGTTCTCCCCTGGAAAGCAGCGAAGCGGCCATTCTTGATCGGGTGTTTCGACCCAATGCAGCGGATTGGCCGCATGCTGTCGCGGAAGCCATTTTGAAAATCCAGTTTGACCCAAGCGACCGTGAAAAGATGACTGAGCTGCTAGACAAGGCGAAAGCAGGTGAGCTCACCCAAGAGCAAGCCGAAACGATCGAACATTACAGGCATATCGGCCGTTTGCTGGAGCTGATGAAATCCAGAGCCAGGCGATCCTTGCGAAGCGCATCCACCGGCTAATCATGCCCCGTCCAGACCGCGCGCTGGAGCTCGAAGTCGTCCGCCGTGCGCAAGGACGCTGTGAATATTGTCACTTTCCGGAAACCGCAGCAGAACTTCCGTTCCACGTCGATCACATCATCGCTGAAAAACATGGCGGTCAGACAGTCTCTTCCAATCTCGCATGGGCATGTTTCTCTTGTAATTTGCACAAAGGGCCGAATATCGCCGGCCTCGATCCTGAGACTGGCGAGCTGACGCGATTATTCCACCCGCGAACCGATCTCTGGACTGACCACTTTGAATGGGCCGGTGTTTTCATTCGGGGAAAGACCGCGGTGGGACGGACAACAGTAGTAGTCCTTGCCGTAAACGATTCTGATTCCGTAGCCGTGCGCGAGGCTTTACGTGACGAGGATGTTTTCGACTTTTAGAACCATAAAGGATGCACAATGGCCAAGAGGACAGATCGCATTGGCAAGGCTCTAGCGGCACCAAGACAGATTTACGTAGGAACCCGCCCTTCAGGCCCGCTGGAATTGCTTCAACTGGGAAAAGAAATTGGCGCAAGGCTGAGATCTAGGGGGGCGGCCCAGTGATCCAAAGTGGAATGTGCGCAGGGTGATTAACGTTAGAACCACATCTGACCTTGAACCTGGAACTTTGAACGAAGCATTCGTCATCTGACGTTGAACCTTGAACTCAGGGCAAGCACTAGAACTTTGAACGAAGCATTTTGCTAGCGCAACTGGGACATATGCACGAAGGCGCTCATCTCGTGCGGAAAGAGTCACCGCCGGCGCTTTGCAGACATGATGCGGTTTGATCTGATCGACGCGAGTTACTCCAAGCAGCGCCATATCGATGGTAATCTCCTCCTCGAGCAACTCGAGGACGCGCATCAAGCCGGCCTGACCTCCCGCGCCCAAGCCCCAGCCCTGGAGTTTCCCGATGGTCACAGCCTTACACCCAAGCGCCAGCGCCTTTAAAACGTCGGTACCGCGGGTCACGCCGCCGTCCAGCACGATGTCCACCTTGCCGCCCGCCGCTTCGGCAATTTCCGGAAGCGTGTCGATGGTGCCTCTGCCGTGATCCAACTGCCTTCCCCCGTGATTCGAGACGTAGATTACGTCGACTCCGTGCTCTACTGCCAATTTGGCATCTTCCGCAGTCGCCACTCCCTTTAGAATGAAAGGCAGGCCGGCGATTTTTTTGATCGCCTCCATCGTTTGCCAGGTCAGCATCGCTTGAAAGTGTCGGCCCGTCTCGGATCGTCTGCTGGGCGGCTGCCAACGGTTGAGCAGTGGCCGCTCGCGGCGGCTGTAATGGGCCGTATCGACGGTCAGGCAGAGGGCATGATATCCGGCTTTCTTCACGCGCCCGAGGATCTCTTCACACCAATCCAAACCGCCACGGATGTAGAGCTGAAAAATCTTTGGATGGTTCGTGCTCGCGGCGATCTCTTCCAGGCTCGGCTGGGTAACGGAACTGACGAAGTTCATCGTGCCGAACTCAGCCGCAGCCTTCGCCACCGCGACTCCGCCCTCGGGTGTGATCGTCTGCAATGAACCGATGGGGGCCATCATAACGGGAATGCGCAGCTTCTGCCCCAAGAACGTCGTCGAAGTGTCGATCTTTGAAACATCTACCAGCACCCGCGGGCGCAATCCCAGGCTGTCAAAACCGAAACGGTTGCGGCGCATGGTGGTTTCAGACTCCGCACCACCGGTTAGATAATCCCACACGTCCTGTGGCAGATTGCGCCGCGCCGCTTGGATGATCTCTTGGTTACTGACGTAATCGAGGCTCATTGTAAGAACTCCTTTCGTCCCTGTTGACACAGAAATCCGACAACTCAGTCCCCTTTAACTCTGCTGTTTCTTATGTGTGCTGCCTTCGTTCCGTCGTTGCATGGTTCCATTCAATTCGTAACGGCTCCCTGAGACGCCGAAGAAACAAGTTTGGCATATTTTGCCATGACTCCGGTGGTATACCGAGGAGCGGGAGGTGACCATTGGCGCAGCCGCGCATTCATCTCCTCTCCGGAGATCACAACGTCGAGCCGCCTCGCCTCGATATCAAAAACAATCGTATCGCCGTCACGAACCAGTGCGATGGGGCCACCATGGGCCGCCTCAGGCGCGACATGACCGGCCATGAGACCATGGGTCGCTCCGGAGAACCGGCCATCGGTAAGGAGCGCAACGGAATCACCCAGACCGGCGCCCACAAGAGCAGCGGTCACACCGAGCATCTCGCGCATTCCAGGCCCGCCTTTCGGACCTTCATAGCGAATCACAACGACGTCGTTAGGTTTAATTTGTCCTTTTTGCACCGCCTGGAAGGCGTCTTCCTCGCGATCGAAGACACGCGCCGGACCTTTGTGAATCATTCTTTCATGCCCCGCAACTTTAACCACGCAACCTTCCGGCGCCAGATTGCCTTTGAGAATCACTAGGCCTCCGGTGGGCTTCAGCGGGTTCGACAGTGGGCGCACGACTTCTTGCCCGGCAGTTTCCCGCACCGATTGCAATGCTTCGGCGAGGGTACGACCGTCCACGGTCAGCGCATCGCCGTGAATCAAACCGCCATCAAGTAAGCGCTTGGCGACGAGTTGGATGCTGCCTGCTTTGTAGAGATCGCTGGCGACAAATCGACCACCCGGCTTGAGGTCGGCGATCAAGGGAGTACGATTGCTAATGGAATCAAAGTCGTCAATGGTCAAATCGACGCCGGCCTCACGCGCGATGGCAAGCAAATGCAGCACGGCATTCGTCGAACCGCCGGTGGCAGCCACCGAGGCAATAGCATTCTCGATGGATTTGCGCGTGATGATCCGAGACGGCCGCAAGTCACGGCGCAATAGATCAACGACGAGCTTCCCTGCATTGAAAGCGGCCTCGTCTTTTTCCCCAACCGTCGCCGGAATCCCATTGCTCCCCATCGGGCGAGATACCCAGAAATTCCATGACCGTAGACATGGTATTGGCCGTGAACTGCCCGCCGCAGGCGCCCGCACCCGGGCACGCCGTATTTTCGACGGCTTTGAATTGATCCGCGTCGATCCTGCCGCTTCCATACGCCCCCACCGCCTCAAAAACGTCTTGAATCGTCAGGTCACGGTCTCCGAGATGCCCTGGGGCGATGGAACCGCCGTAGAGCGCGAGTCCGGGAATATCGAGGCGAGCGAGCGCCATAACGACACCGGGATTCGTTTTGTCACAGCCCGAAAGGCAGATCAACGCGTCGAAGTGATTGCCCCGAGCCACCAGCTCGATGGAATCCGCAATCACTTCGCGACTGACGAGCGAGCACTTCATCCCCTCCGCGCCCATGCTGATTCCATCGGAGATCGATACCGTGTTGAATTCCATGGGCGTTCCGCCCGCGGCTCGGATGCCCTCCTTGACTTTGGCCGCTAGGCGGCGGAGATGGAAATTACACGGACCGATTTCGATCCAGGTGTTCGCCACGCCGACGATAGGTCGCGACAAATCTTCGTCCGAAAAACCAACGGCCTTCAACATCGCCCGCGACGGCGCCCGATCGGGTCCATCGGTGATCACGCGACTTCGAGGTTTTAAATTTTCAGCCATAAAATGCTCCTTATCAGTAGCACAGAGGATTAATTAACAATGGCGGTCCTGCTTTTGCAAGCAGCATTCAAATGAGTGAATTTACATTTACGGTTCCTACGTAATGAACGGCACAGCCATCGCCGGACCGATTGGCCCCATTTTGCTTGACAGCGGTGATGCTGATCGATAGGTTTCACACAAAGCTTCACAGCGCCAGAACTTGGAATGACGATAGACGTTTATTGTGCTCTAAGCCGAATTAGAGTCTCGGGATTACGCCTATCGTGATCCCTTAAAACAAGGAGGGGCAGATGGCAACAGCGAAGGAACCGAAACTGATGCGCCGTACGTGCGGCACAATGGGCGCACACATGTTCATGCTCGAACGGTATCCGGCGTTCCGCGCAAGACAACAGCGACTGGAAGGCGAAACCGCCCGCCGTCGCGCGCTGGGATTCGTGGCAGCGGAGCTCAAGCTCGCCAAGATCAAGGTGGTCGTCAACGTCGTCTACAACGACGCGACACAAAACGTCTCCGACGCCCAAATCAACAGCCAGATCAAAGCGCTCAATCTCGATTTTCGGGCGAAAAACTCCGACAAGAAAAAGACACCCGCCGTATGGAACGGACTCGTCGCCGACTCGCAAGTCGAATTTGAGCTTTACAAAGTCACGCGCACGCAAACCACGCAGTCGTCCTTCGGAGCCGATGACGATGTCAAGCGCGCTTCGACGGGCGGCATAGCTCCGCTCAATCCGAGCCGCTACCTCAATCTTTGGGTGTGCCCGCTGGGAGGCGGGCTACTGGGTTATGCGCAGTTTCCCGGCGGGCCAAAGACAACCGATGGTGTCGTGATTAACTATCGCGCATTCGGAACCGTGGGCACGGCCCAATCGCCGTTTAACAAAGGACGAACTGCCACCCATGAGATCGGGCACTACTTCAACCTGCGCCACATTTGGGGCGATACTGAGGATTGCAGCGGGAGCGACATGGTCGCCGACACTCCCAACTGTGCCGGTCCCAACTATGGAAAACCAACGTTTCCCAAAGTCTCCTGCAACAATGGTCCCAGTGGCGACATGTTTGTGAATTACATGGACTATGTGGACGACGCCGCCATGTTCATGTTTACGCCGCAACAGATGGCACGCATGCGCGCCACTCTCGATGGCCCGAGACGCTCGCTATGGTAGGCGCGCTATCCGGGCAACGATGTAAAATATGGCTCAGAAAAAACTAAGCCCGGAGTTGTTTCGGCATCGTTGGATTCACTCCTTCGAGGAGGATAGCGACCAGGCTCAAGTTTACCGGCCTCAATCCTGGGACTTTCCCTTGTCGCGCCGTCCGCGCGAAGCTTTTGAATTGCGCGCGGACGGCACGGCTCAGCTCTTTTTACCCGGCGCGGAAGACCGGCCGGAAGCGGCAGATGCATCATGGACCGAAGAAGAAGGTGAGCTGATCATACGCTCGGCAAAAAAGGCAACCCGCGGCGCGTTCAACTTACGTATTGTCGAGTCCGCAGCCGACAAGCTCGTTGCACGTCGCTCCTAGCGATTCAGTTTCCAATTTCCAAATCTTCTGCCACTCACCGAGACTCACAAGCAATAAGAATTGACCGGTTTATTGTCTTGAATTTCTGCAGTCTGGGCAAACTATTGAAATTCAGACTATAATTGGTAATGAGTACAGGTCGGCGGGGAGCCATGCATCATTCCATCCTTTCTCATACATGCCACGTGAAGAGTTTCTAAATGTAACCGGAGAATGAATGAATAGAGCAACTATAACTTTCCTGGGGGGCTTCGTCACACTTGCGTTACTGCTCGTCTGCCCCGTTTCCGTTCGCTCCGCTGATCCAATGATTGTGGGCGTTGCCGGACCGGCAATCAACATGGTGTATTCCTTTGTGGCTAGAGATGCGGGGCTTTTTCAGAAGTATGGTCTCGATGCCCGCATCGTCGTGTTTGACGCCGGCTCTATCTTGGCCCAGGCCGCGCTCTCGGGCGAGGTCAAAGTTTCCGTATCGTCGGGACCCGCCACCATTGCTTCTCGCACCCAAGGGGCAGACACAATTATCATTGCGGCTTGCGTCAATACGCTCCCCTATAGCCTGGTCACTGCCAAAGGAATAACCAAGTGGGATCAGCTCAAAGGAAAGAAAATCGCCATCAGTCGCTTCGGTTCGGGAACGGACACGGCGATCCGCTTGGTGCTAAAGCAATTTGGGCTCGATCCAGTCAAAGATGTCATCATCGTTCAGCTCGGCACCCAGCCAAGCCGCGTGCAGGCTTTGGCGGCCGGGGCCATCGATGCTACCATCATCTCGCCGCCATTGGATATAACCGCGAAAAAACAGGGCTATCAGATTCTCGTGAACATCGCGGAACTTAAGATTCCCTACCCGCAACAAGTGATTGAAATGACGGACCGTTTCATCCGGGAGAACCCGCACATGGCCAAGACCATCCTGAAAGGGTTTATCGAGGGTGTCCGCTATGCAACGACGCATAAAGAAGAAACAAAGAAGATAATAACCAAATACTTAAAGACCGCCGATCCTGAAATCCTCGAAGCGACTTATCAGAGCTTTGTCCAGGTCACCGATGAAAACTGCTATCCGAATCTGGAGGGCATCCGCAATGCTATGGACGAAGTGGCGCAGCGCGTCCCTGGGGTCAAGAGCAAAAAGCCCCAGGACTTCGTCAACACGCGCTTTCTAACAGATCTCGAGAAGGAAGGTTTTTTTAAACAGATAACAGAAAAATGACCAATAGAGCCGCGCAAACACAAGCTCCGGCTCTGCCTTAAATCTAAGAAAATTCTCGACCTTCTCTTTCCGACCCGCCGTCCTTGAGAAAGGTGATAAGCATGCAAACCCTTCCGTTCAAGCAAGTCGATGTCTTCACGCAGAAGCCGTTCTTCGGCAATCCGGTGGCGGTCGTTATCGGTGCGGAAAGGTTGGCAACGGAAGAAATGCAGCGCATCGCGGCATGGACCAATCTATCGGAAACGACTTTTGTGCTCCCGCCGTCGTCCGAGCGGGCAGACTATCGCTTGCGCATTTTTACGCCGAAGCAAGAGCTGCCGTTCGCGGGCCATCCGACCGTAGGCAGCGCCCATGCTGTGATGGAATGTGGTTCTGCCACGCCACGAGGGGGGAAACTTCGTCAGGAGTGCCCTGCGGGCTTGATCGAACTAACGGTGGAGGACACGGAGATCGGCAAACGCATTCTAGTTCAAGCGCCGGAGGCAAAGATAAACCCGCTCACCGATAACAACAATCGGCTGCTCACTTCGGGGTTGGGTGCGGCTTGTGATTCGAGCGATCCCCCTTTGCGAGTGGATGTTGGCGTCGTGTGGCTGGTCGCGAACCTGGGCGATGCGGGCGTCGTGGCGACACTCAAACCGGTCCTCGACACACTCTTGAATGTATGCGCTGAAACTCAAGCGGCCGGCGTGACGGTTTTCGGTCGGGCGAATGATGGCCATTTCGCGCTCCATGTCCGTTCCTTCGCTCCCGCACTCGGGGTGGCGGAAGATCCGGTCTGCGGCAGCGGCAATGCAAGCGTGGCGGCGTTTCTGCTTCATACTGGGAAATCAAATGACTTCGGTTCCAAATACGTCGCCCGCCAGGGCATGCAAGTGGGCCGCGACGGCCATGTCGCCGTACGCATCGACGGAATGTCGATCCAGATCGGCGGTTACGCGGTCACCTGCGTCGATGGGAGCCTGCGTGTGAAGTGACAGCCGGTGGCGGCAACGAGGAGTCAGACATTGCCAAAATCGACGCCATCCCGTCAGTTGTCCGCGCCTACGACCGCTCTTGGCGCTCGAGCGCGAGGGGAGCGGGCCAGCCACTCCAACGCCACAAGTAAAATAGCTAACGCGAGTCCGATACCATTCGTGGCCCAGGTTAGCGCCGCAAAGTCGCCGCTGTGCATCGGTATCAGCAAACCGGCTGCGGCAAGGACAAAAAGAATCCGTTTAATGACACCCACCGGGACGAAACAGATAGCCCACCAAGCCAACACTGAGCAGGACGGCGCCGACGACGGCGGTCGTAACTGAAAGCAACACGATGTACCAATGCCCGATCAGTAACAGCGAAGGAGAAAAGACAAACAAAAAGGGGACGACATAGGCAATGGCGCAAAGCCGCATCCCCTCCCAGCCGGTTTTTATCGGATCCGTCTTGCCGATGGATGCCGCAGCGTAGCTGGCGATACAAACCGGCGGCGTGATCATGCTCAGCATACCGAAGTAAAAGATGAATAAATGTGCTGCGATCGGAAGAATACCCAACTTCGGAAAGGCCCGGCGCCACTAGAACCGCGAGCAAAACGTAAACCGCCGTGGTGGGCATGCCCATGCCGAGAATCATACTCACGATAGCCGTTAAGATTAGAAGCAGAGGAGCGCTGCTCTGCCCAAGGTTGAGAAGGGTCAAGGTCAGGCTGAAGCCCAGACCCGTCAGTTGAAGAATGCCGATGACGACACCGGCCAAGCCGGTGATAGCGGCTATCTCCAGCATGCTACGGCCCATACTGATTAAGATCTTGAAGATTTCGCGCGGACCGACGCGAATTCCCGGTGTGAGTAAACCTACGACGAGGCCGGCCAAGGTGGCCGTGAGTCCCGCTTCTTCCGGTCGCCAATTGAGGAAGAACATCAAAACGATCAGCACAATTAACGGAACTACAAAGCCCGCGCAGTGCCGCATTACCTTGAGCAGGTGAGGCAACTCCGCGCGCGGCAGGCCGTGAATACCATTGCGCGCCGCCAACAAGTCGACCTGAATAAAAAGCGTTACATAGTAAAGAATCGCGGGCACCAGTGCTGCCAGCGCCACTTGTGCATAGGGGATGCCGAGATACTCGGCGATCAAAAAGGCCGCGGCGCCCATAACCGGCGGCATGATCTGTCCGCCCGTCGAGGCGACAGCCTCTACGGCGGCAGCCTGCGGAGGAGGATAGCCCGCTTTTTTCATCATCGGTATAGTGAAGGCGCCGTCAACCACCACGTTGGCCACTGCACTGCCGCTGATATTGCCAAACAAGCTGGAAGAGACGATGGCGATCTTGGCCGGGCCGCCGCGAAACCGGCCCATGACGGCCTGAGCAAAATCGCTCAGGAATGCGGCACCGCCGATCGCGTTCAGAACCTCGCCGAAGAGGATAAAGACCAAGACTATGCTCGACCCTACTTGCAGGGGCAGACCGAAGATTCCATTGGCATCGAGATACAGGTAGGTAGCAAGACGGCTCACCGACCAGCCACGACCGTAAAAATCTCCGGGAAAAAGGTAGGCGAAGAAAGCGTAGAAAACGAAAACAGCAGCAATGATGACGAGGGGCAAGCCCACGAGCCGCCGGGTGGCCTCGGCCAACAACAAGATCGTAACAGTACCTAAAACGACTCTTTCCTGGGTGATCTCACCCAAGGTGTTTACGAGCGCGGGATATTCAATGAAAACATAGAGTCCCACTCCAAGACCTGCGGTCGCGGCAACTAAATCATACCACGGTACCCGGTCAGGCTCGGCGGCCGCTCTTACGGGTATCAGGAGAAACGTCGCGAAGAGTGCCAGCGCCAAGAACAGCCCCATATACTGTTCATTGAAGGCCAACCAACCGATTCTCTGGGGCACATCGAGTAGAAAAAAGATCCCCACCACCGGAATCGCGATGAGGGCACCGTTTGCTGCCCAGGCGAGAGGGCCGTGCAGTTGCTCGAGAACGGGCACTTTCCTCGATTTCCACCTTATCGACCTTTGAAGAATTCGGAGCCGAAGCCATTGCGCCGGCTCCGGCAAAACGCGCTCCTGAATTTTAACTACAGATTTCTTTTAAACGCGCTTCTTGTTTGGCCGTCCATACGCCGACTTCCTTGTAGAACTTAATGGCTCCGGGATGGTACGGCACGGTGAAGTTAGTGAGCGCCTGATGTTCTTTCGTCCACTTTTTGAAAAGCGGATGTAGTGTCTGGAGTTCCGCGAGATTATCCCACCATGTTTTCACCATCGTATAGACGGTTTTTTCGCTGACTTTGGTGGAGCTGACGAGTTGGAGAGGATAACCAATTACATGGGTTTCACCCTTGACACCCGTGGTCGGGTCTGACTTTACAATCGCGGCGCCATAGCGAGCTAGAACATTGTTGGCCGCGTCTGTACTTGGGAGATTAATGAACCGTATCGGCTCCATCGCATTGACCTCCTCCACCAGACCGATACCGAGCGCCGAGATCGACGAATCGACCTTTCCCTCTGCCACCGCGCGCACGCCATCGTTCAAATTGGAAACGCGCACCTGAACCACATCCGTGCCCTTCAAGCCGCCGGTCTCCAACATGGCATCTTGCCACGTCTGATTGATCGCATGGCCGCCGAAATCCCAGGCCATCCGCTTGCCCTTGAGATCCGAAACCTGCTTGATTTCCGACTTGTCACGAACCAAGAGTCCTGCGGTGAAGGGGAAGACACCGCCCTGGACAACGCGGATACTCTGATAAGCTTTTTTATAATTGCCTGTCCCCGTCGCCGCCATATAGGAGTCCAAGATATTGATGATGCCGAACTCCAGCTCGCCGTTATCCAACAAGGTCATCCAGGCATTGGGGCCATTGTAGGGTTGAACCTTGCCCGATACCGGGGTCGTCTTGCTCGCCACCGCTGCCAGTCCCGACCCTAGAGCATGAGCGCCGGTGCCGGCGGGATTGGTCCCGATGGCGATAGTGCGCGGGAGGTTATCGCTTTTATTGGTCACCGGGCCGCAATCGAGCTTGGCTGCTGCTGCAAATCCGGGGAGCTGCCCTTGAACGGTCAGCAAGCCGACGACCGCGACCATAGCCAGAACTTTCTTAAATCTACGGATCATATTTCGCCCTCCTGAGTTGATTGATTCTCCTTCTTCCGAGTCACGTTGCTCTTCCTTGTTTAGACCCGAAATCCGGACCACGCGCCGCTATCTATCCCTTTTCTCCCCCGGAGTTGTCAAGACTTTTAGGCAACACTTCCGCTTTGCTTGCAAAGTAGCTGAAGCCGGTATTCACCACGTGGGTGATGCAACCGGCGATCACAAGCCACCATTTTCGTTCCATCAGATGAAATCTCCAAACTCGTTGCTTAGCGCTGAGCGTTGAGAAAATCCGTGCAGATTAACCGAAATTTAGCGCGTAAGGAAGGCATTTACTCCATCTCTAAGTCTAGTAGACTGGGATTGATCTCAACGAAACTCCCGGATTTTCACGCCACAGCCAAGATTAGGAGACGCGACACGTGCCTCATGACGTTCCTCTGATCACCACGATAGCTGCCGCTTTGGGACTCGCGTTGATTATGGGCTTTATCGCCGCGCGCCTTAGGCTGCCGGCTCTGGTCGGCTATCTCATCGCCGGCATCATCATTGGCCCCGCCACACCGGGGTTTGTCGCCGACATCGAGCTTTCGAACCAGCTCGCCGAAATCGGCGTGATGCTTTTAATGTTCGGCGTCGGCCTGCACTTCTCTCTCGACGACCTCTTGGCGGTGCGCCGGATTGCCTTACCCGGCGCCATCGTTCAGATTGCCGTCGCCACTATGCTTGGCATGGCTGTCACCGCTCTTTGGGGGTGGAGCCTCGCAGCCGGCATCGTCTTCGGTCTCGCGCTTTCCGTAGCGAGCACGGTGGTGCTCCTAAGGGCGCTGGAAAGTCGGGGCGTTCTCGAATCTGTTAACGGGCGCATCGCGGTGGGCTGGCTCGTGGTGGAGGATCTCGTGATGGTCCTCGTGCTGGTATTGCTGCCGCCGTTTTCATTATGGCTCGGTGGCGACTCAGGGATTCACGCTAAAGGAACAGGAGATCAAAGTTTACTGGCAACGCTCGTCCTTACCGTCGGTCGAGTCTCGGTCTTTATTGCGCTCATGCTCGTTATCGGCCGGCGGCTTTTCCCATGGCTGCTCTGGCAGATCGCCCGCACCGGCTCGCGGGAACTTTTTACTCT
Organism: uncultured delta proteobacterium; assembly: GCA_963737905.1. Taxonomy (GTDB): domain Bacteria; phylum Desulfobacterota; class Binatia; order UBA9968; family UBA9968; genus DAIRFP01. The sequence continues at coordinate 338,777 of CAVTUQ010000025.1, forward strand.
GTGCGTCATTGCGGCCGCGGTGGGCATCGCTTACGCCTCCGCCGAGCTTTTCGGCGTTTCCTTCGCTCTAGGCGCTTTTTTCGCCGGCATGGTGATGCGGGAATCTCCGCTAAGCTATCGGGCTGCTGAAGAATCTCTGCCGCTGCGGGATGCGTTTTCCGTTCTGTTCTTTGTATCTGTGGGTATGCTGTTCGATCCCCACGTTCTGATTAGCGAGCCGGCCCATGTAATCGTCGTCCTGGCGATTATCGTACTCGGCAAGTCGCTGGCTGCTTTCCTCCTCGTCCTTTTGTTCCGCTACCCGCTCAACACAGCGCTCACGGTATCGGCCAGCCTGGCGCAAATCGGCGAGTTTTCTTTCATCCTGGCCAATTTGGGGGCTTCCCTGGGGCTGATGCCAACGGAAGGTCAAAGCCTCATTCTGGCCGGGGCAATCATATCGATCGCGCTCAATCCGCTGGTTTTTCGCGCCATCGAGCCTGCACAAGCCTGGATTCGAGCCCGCTCGAAACTTGCAGAAACCTTGGAACGACCGGACGATCCTCTCGCGGTTCTGCCGATGACCGTCGAACTGAATCGCCTCACCGGCCACGTCGTGTTGGTAGGTTATGGCCGCGTCGGCCGGCGCATCGGGGAAGCACTGGCTGGCAACGGCATATCCTTTGTCGTGGCCGAGGAGAATCGTGAGATCGTCGAGAAATTGCGCGAGAGCGGCATACCCGCCGTTTCCGGCGACGCCTCTGAACCAACGGTCTTGATTCAGGCACATGTCCATCGTGCACGTATGCTGGTGATCGCCACGCCGGATACGCTGGATGTGCGGCGCATGATCGAAATTGCGCGCACGGTCAACCCGCGCATCGAGACCGTGGTGCGTACCCACAGCGAGGAAGAGGCGGTGCTTCTCGAAAAAGAAAATGCCGGCAAAGTTTTCCTGGGTGAACAGGAGCTGGCGCTCAGTATGATCCGACACGTGCTCGACTTCTACGCCGCCGGAGTTGACGGCGTCACTACCGACGCCGGCAACCCCTAAATTTCTATGCGAAACTTTGAGAGCAGGCGAGTATAGGACAGCTAACCAAAATCGTAGCCGCGATGGGTGTTCTCATTGACACCGTTCCACAGAAAGCATAAGTTTTTCAGCGATGTAGACCCGCCGCACGCGTAATGTTGCCGGTGCGGGTTCTTGCAACGAATGAACTTCCAATGTCACGTCATGCTTTATTCGCTTTGTTTTTCTTTGTGATCCTTATGGCGGCCACTCGACCTGATGCATCGTCCTATGCGCAGTCTTCCGAAGACGCGCTGATAAAAAAAGCTCGGGCGATCCACGAAAAAGTGATCACCATCGACACTCACATCGATTTCCTCCCGGTGGATCTCGTCGGGGAGCGCAATTACACGGAGCGGCTCGATACGCAGTTCAACCTGCCCAATATGATCGACGGCGGCCTGGACGCACTCTTCTTCAGCATTTATGTCCGCCAGACGAGAGAAGCGCAGAGTCCGGATGCGTTCAAACCCGCGGGCTACGAGCGCTCCTACAAGCTCGCCGTCGAAAAATTTGACGCGGTCCATCGTTTTACTCGCGAGATCGCACCAGACAAGATCGAGCTGGCCCTCAATGCCGCCGACGTGCGCCGGATCAACACGCAAGGAAAGAAAGTCGCTCTGATAGGCGTCGAGAACGGCTATCCCATCGGCGAAGACATCTCTCGGGTTAAGGAATTCTACGATCGCGGTGCGCGTTACCTATCGCTCACCCACAACGGTCACAATCAGCTCGCCGACTCGCAAACCGGCGAGCACGACGGCTGGAAATGGAACGGGCTCTCGCCTCTCGGCAAACAAGTCATCGCCGAGATGAATCGGCTCGGCATAATGGTCGATGTTGCGCACGCGTCCAAGGAGTCGATGATGCAAGCCGCGGCGCTGTCCAAAGCACCCATCATCGCCTCTCACTCGGCCCCCCGCGCGCTCTGCGACGTAAGCCGCAACATGGACGACGAGCAGCTTAAGGCGCTCAAGAAAACCGGAGGCGTCATTCAGGTCTTCGCCTATAGCAGTTCGGTCAAGACAACGAGACCTGATTCTTCCGACCGCGCGGCGGCTCTGGTTGCTTTGAGAAAGGAGTTCGGCCTACCTGAACAAACGGGTCCGAGTCAACGGGCGCGCTTCCAAGCCGCGTTGAAGCGCCTTTCTGCCGATCACCGCGCAGAGTACGACAAGAAGCACGGCGAGGTCGACAAGCAGCACCCGGGTGATTCGCCCGCCACGATCAAGGACTTCGTCGACCATATTGATTATACCGTGAAGCTCATCGGCATCGACCACGTAGGCATCTCCTCCGACTTCGACGGCGGCGGCGGCGTTATCGGCTGGAACGACGCCAGCGAAACCTTCAACGTGACTCTGGAGCTTGTCCGCCGCGGCTACACCGAACAGCAAATAGAAAAACTCTGGGGCGGCAACCTGCTGCGGGTTATGAACGAAGTGCAGCGGGTCGCGACGGAGCTGCAAAAAAATTGAACAGCAGGATACTGGGGCCGACCGAAACCGCAGCCTTCCGCCGCAGCAACTCATAGGCCTACAAAGGTTACGCCCGTATTCGAAAGGCCGTCATCAGACAAACGAAGTCGTGTATGAACGACTTGATCAAGAAACTGACAGCGGAACAGGCTCTCGAAGTCGTCAAGCGGCTGAGCGAGAAAGGAGGTAAGATTCGAGAAGCCGTGGTCACCGAAGCAAGAAACCTTGTGATGGCGATCGATGTGGATGAAACAGCCGATGAAGTTTTCCGTATTCTAGATTCGATAGACGTACAAGATTGTTGGGAGCGGTCAGGCAGGTCCCGTCATGGCTACACCGAACCTAGTGAAGCGGCGGTCGAACTCGTGGAGGAAGAACTTCAACCGTTTCACGACCAAGCCAAAACATACCGAGAGTTGGGTATGTCCGAGCAAGAAACGACTTACTGCATGGGAGTGATTCTAGGAATCTACCGCTACGAGCATGAGTCCAAATCAGAATTTAGGGAGTGGTGCGTGGACGTTCCTCTTGAATGCGCGGGCTACCTGCTAGATCTATGGCGGAAACGAAACAAACGTACGGCTGTCGCCCGGGCGATGGATAAGTTCATTCAAAACCGTTGTCCGAAATGGGCCAAGTACTTGATTCCCAAACGAGCCGCTGGTGGTTCATGACCGTTCCTACACCCAACTGATCAAAGCTACCTTTCAACCTCATTTTCTACCTTGTCACTCCTGGTATCGCATGGACCGCTGCCGCCACAAGGCACTCCTACTCAAGTTTGTGCGCGAGCGACGCCCCGGCGCCGGATCGAGCGCTATTCACCGCGCGGTTGACTTTTGCGACTCATCTCCTCGAAGACGGCTACGACATCCGAACCGTCCAGGAATTATTAGGGCATAAAGACGTTTCGACTACGATTTTTACACTCATGTGTTAAATCGTGGCGGCAAGGGTGTTTTCAGTCCCGCTGATCGGCTTTAATAACACCCTTGTTGCATGTGAGGGCGGTTCTTTCTTTGAGAAAGGTCATGAAAAAAAAGTCTATGGGAGAGGATTTGGTAACCGCTGCCGTGCTACACCGCGGGCTGATATCTGGATACCCCGCCCCCGGCGCAGCGTTTGTCGGGAAAAGAGATTGACAAGGCAGCGCTTGTTGGCGGATATTGCAGCTGTTTTTGCTCTTACTCGATTGCGGATTCCTGGATACCCCGTCGGAAGAGCCGGCAGTTCACTTAATAGTTGAACTAAACCGCTTCGCGGTGGCACTGGTTATGTAAGGTCGGTGCCACTCACTCTACCTTTGTTTTTCATTGATCTTGCTAGCTGATTGTTTTTCTCTGAACTAGCGTAGTTCCCAAAATTAATCCAAGGAGGATTTTTTATGGGAGCACTACGAGAAAAGATGGTTGGGGAGATGAAACTGCGCAACTTCGCGTCCAGGACACAGAAGTCTTACCTTGCCGTGATGGTGGGGTTGGCCAAGCACTATCGTCAGTTTCCGGATCAACTGACGCAGGAGCAGATCCGCACCTACCTGTTGCATTTGCAGGAGCGGGGGCTGTCGAGCAGTTCGCAGAACGTGGCCATCTCGGGGCTACGGTTTTTCTATCAGCAGGTTTTGGGGTGGACCCAGGAGCAGATATTCTTGCCACCGAGAAAACGCACCTGGCGATTGCCGGAGGTGTTAAGTCCCAGGGAAGTGGAGCGATTGCTAGCTGCCGCAGTCAAGCTTCGCGATCGCTGTTTGCTAATGACGGCCTACTCGGCAGGGCTTCGGGTCAGCGAGCTGGTCCACCTCAAACTGAGCGATATCCATACCGAGCGGATGATGATCCGCGTAGAACAGGGCAAAGGGAAAAAAGACCGTTACACCATTCTCTCCCAACGGCTGCTCGGTGAGCTGAAGAGATACAAGCAGACTTATCAACCGGTTTCGTGGGTCTTCTTTGGCAAGAACAGAAATTGCCCTTTGGATATCACTGCAGTCCAGAAAGTCTACAATCGAGCCAAGCAGAAAAGTGGCGTTGAAAAAGGCAAGGGCATTCATACATTGCGCCATTGTTTCGCAACCCATCTTCTTGAGGGCGGAGTGGACCTGTGCACGATCAAGACGCTGTTGGGGCATAACTCGCTTCAGAGTACCCAGCGCTACCTGCAGATTCGCCAGCCCAAGTTGAGCTCGACCACGAGTCCGTTAGACTTGCTCGATCTGCGTGACCCCCCGCTTTAGTCGGGCACGATCATGCTGCTTGCCCGTCCAGGGCTGGTGGCAGGAGAGAGAAGCGGGGGCCCCGAACTGGCCGATATCTTTCGTAGTCACGGGCAGAGCTACCAACGAACGCATCGCCTATCGGCCTCTGAGCAAAAAGTGATGCGGGCCGTTGAGGTCTGTCGCACGGCTGAATTGGGAGGGCATCTCAAGCAGTGCGACACTTGCGGCTTTGAGCACCCGACTTATAACTCCTGCCGTAACCGCCACTGTCCTAAATGCCAGTCGCTGGCCAAAGCCAAGTGGTTGGAGAAGCAGACCTCTGAGCTTTTGCCGGTGGGCTATTTTCATCTGGTCTTTACCTTGCCGCACCTTCTCAACGGCTTGATCCTGGCCAACAAAAAGATCCTGCTAAGCCTGCTGTTTAAAGCCGTCAGTGAAACGTTACTAGAGTTTGGCCAGACACGTCTTAAGGGAACCCTCGGAATCATCGCCGTGCTACACACCTGGGACCAAACGCTCAAGGATCATTTTCATCTGCACTGTTTGGTTCCCGCCGGCGCTCTGTCTTCGAATCACAGCCGTTGGATTGGAGCACGGCCAAACTTTCTGTTTCCTGTCACCGCTCTGAGCCAGGTGTTTCAGGGAAAGTTCCTGGCTCTCTTACAACAGGCCTGTGATAAAGGAAAAATCCCGCCGGCCAACAACGAGATCAAAGCATCACGGCAAAAGAGCTGGGTGGTCTACGCCAAAAAGCCGTTCGGTTCTCCACAGACCGTGCTCGATTACCTCGGCCGCTATACCCACCGCGTGGCGCTGTCCAACGAGCGCATCCTTTCGGTCCAAAACGGTCAGGTCACCCTGAGTTATAGAGATCGAAAGGATGGCAACAGAAAAATGACCATCCCCCTTGACGCCCAGGAGTTCATCCGCCGCTTCCTGCTTCACGTCTTGCCCGATGGCTTCATGCGCATCCGTCACTTCGGGTTTTTAGCCAACCGCTCTAAAAAACAGGCCTTGGCTCAGTGTCGCAGACTGCTAAAAATTGAGGCCGCGTTGCCGGAAACCCCGAAGGAGTCAGCTAAAGATTTGTTGCTGAGAATCACCGGCATCGATCTGAGTCGCTGCCCTTCCTGCCATCGGGGAACCATGATCGTCGTCGCTGAGCTGCCGCCGATTTCAAGCCCGTCTCAATGGGATTCTTCATGAGAAAAACTCAAATGCTGATAAGCCCTTTTTACTGTTTACAGGCCGTCGTCGCACAGGTGTGTCTGCTGATACCCAAAAGTTGCTCCCATGCCCCATTGCACCGTAGCCATCAAACAAAATCTACCGACCTCGATCTCAACCTTCTCCTGCTTCTCGATCTATCGCTCACACAGCACCACCCTCGGCACCGCTGTGCCACTTTACAATCCGCATAGCCGCAACCTCCGTGCGGCTCCGCGCTTTAGTCCAACACGTTTTATCCCCCCGTGGCGCTTGCCAGAATATTTTGGAGCTTGATTGCCTCCAGGCTTTGGGGATAAAACGCTATACGTTAGGCAAGCCAAGGCAAGCCCAGTATGCGATGACGACCTATCAACCCTACTCGGACTTTACTGCGCAGAGCCGGACGGTTTCGGCGCTCATGTCGATGTACGCGCAGCTTAAGCGTGGTACGTCGTCGACGACCGAACTCACACCCATTGTTGTATTTCTTGCGTTCTCAATCGAGTCGTACCTTAACTCAATTGGAGCACGAAAGCTCGCGATCTGGGACGAGTTGGAACGCCTTCCATGGAAAAACAAGATTGCAATACTCCACAAGACAGTCGGCAAATCGCCGGTGTGGGATAAAGATCCGTTGCAGTTCGCAATTGAGGTGTTTTCATTGAGAGATAAACTTGCTCATGGGAAACCCGAACGGGTGGTCGGTCTGAAATTTAGAACCCACGCAGAGGCGGCGCGGTATATCAATCGGCCAGAGTTGCACCCCGACTTGCAGCCACAGTGGTACAGGAAAATTACAAAGGACTGGGTGATGGATGCAAAGGAGCGTTTTAGACTCCTGATGATATACCTAAGTGGGATGTTCGATCTTCACGAGTCGGACCACTTGCTCACCTCCACTGGCGGCTTGCTTATCGACGATGAGAAAGATGCCAGGAACGCCGGTTACCCGGCGCCCCCCGTACAGACCCCGGCGTGCAGTTTTTCCGCACCGGGTTCCTCGGTCCTACTCGCTTCCGCGCAAGACCTAGCCATCAAGCAAACACTCTCCGTCGCGGCATCTCGGTGATACACGGCTTGGCGATAGAGACACATTTAAGCACCCGCTCAAACTGCTCCCATGTGTAGCTTCGCCGCCAACTCCGACGGTTGAGCCACTTGAAGGCGCAGTTTATCGCCCACGCATAGAAGCGGTACAGCGAGTGCGAGTTGCCTCGCACACCATAGTAATTGTAATGACCGCGTAACCGAGCGTTTAACCGCTCGAAAAATTCGCCTCCAGGCAAGTGTCGGTTGAGCTTGATCCATTCCTTGATCCTACGGCATGCAGCCTGCAATCTCTTGCGGGCCGTACGCCGCTTTACCCTCGGCACGCCTTGCCGATCGAGCTTCCACTGAAACTCGAAGCCCAGAAAGGCAAAACGATGCTTCAGTCTCGGATGAAATCGACTGAAACGCAGGATGCGTGTCTTCTCCGAAGCCACCTCTAAGTTGAACTTCGCCAACCGCTTCGGTAGCACCCGATAAAACCGCTCTGCGTCTTCCCGATAGCGGAATGCCCACACCGCATCATCAGCATAGCGACACATGATCGCCTCTCCCCGGCTCCGTGGCTTAACGACTTTCTCAAACCACAAGTCCAATGCGTAATGTAAGTACACATTGGCGAGCACCGGGGAAACAATCCCGCCTTGAGGAGTGCCGGTATCTGGATGAATGACCTCTCCATCTGTCTCCAAAATGCCAGCCTTCAGCCATTTCCGAATCAGGTCAAGAAAGGCCTGGTCGTCGATGCGCAGACTCAGCATCTTCAGCAGCCAGTCATGGTCCATATGATCGAAAAAGCCTTTGACATCAGCCTCAACCACATACCCATAGACTCCGTATTGCAGGTCGAAGGTGAGGTCTCTCACCCCATCCAACGCACTGCGCTCGGGCCGATAGCTATAACTGCAACTTAGGAACTCCTGCTCGTAAATCGCACTCAAAAGCTTCGCACAGGCCAACTGAACCAGCTTGTCTTCCAACGCCGCTATCCCTAACGGCCTCTCTTTACCATCCTCCTTCGCAATGTATCTTCGCCTCACCAACTTCGCCCGATAGCGCTTCGCTCTCAGTCGCTCTACCAGCGCCTCGATGTTAGCCTTGAGATTTCTCTCATAAGCCGCCACCGTGACCCCGTCCACACCCGCCGCGCATTCTGTTCAACTGCGGCCAGCACCACATCACGTACTCAACGTTCAAGTACCGGTAAAGATCCTGAAATCGGTGGCACTTGTTGGCTTTCGCCTTGTTTGCTATTTCCCGCAGGAAGGTTGGCTCGTGTTCTCCCGGCCCAACTCTGTCCGGCACGAGTTGCCTATGCAGGTTTCGTAGTTCCGTCAGGTCCTTCCCCATGTACGTGGCTTTCCCACGCTCCGAGTACTATGCCTGATAAGACCCCCTAAGCTTGCGGCGGGCTTTCCCTCTTACAGTACTTCTCCGCCTACCTCGCGGCGTTCCACTCGGGCGCTCTAGGTTCCAGCATAGCTCCGTCTCCGGGTTTCCCCTTGTGTGCCTCATTAGCTGTATACCCTACTCCCTAGTTTTGCTCCGCTTGGAACCCATGGGGCCTCCCGGGTTCTCCTAGCGTATCTCTCCCTGCATGCCATGGCCTGTGGACTCCGGCGGACCTCCACATCCTCGCCCTATCGGATGCTTCGTGTTGGCTTCGTGCACGTTAAAACACTCGCCGTCCGCAACAACCCTATCTCGAAGCTGTACCAGCTCTTCAGGACGCGCGGTCGTCCCTACGGCCTACAGGATTCTCTGTCTACGCTTCGCCTGTCTCGTTCGCCTTTCGGCTCCTCCACAGACGCAAGACTCGATACGGGCGGGTGGCTCACCCTTACCCGACGGGGACTCTCACCCCGTAAGATACGCCGAGCTTTGGCGGATAACGATCGGGTTGAGTCCGATCGTCCGCCTACTCGCTTGCGCTCGCGAGCTGCGTCCGCTCACCCTCAGCGTTAGGCCACCCATATGACTACTGGTACGAGTCACTCATGAAAAACCTTAAGGCCTTTCAAAAAAGCCAGTTGATCTACGAATTCGGCATTCTCATACAACCACTCGAAGAACTCGCAAGAGCGAACCGGATACCGTTGCTAAACGAGTATCGGATCGCGATAGCAAAAGTTCAGGCGGGTGACGGTGCTTGGCGTCGGCAAGTCAAAGCGTTCACTACATTTGCAGCCGACATATTTTTTATCCAAGAGTATCAGGACATCTCGCATGTTCCCGAGCGATGCTGGGGCGCTTTGAAGGGAGTCATCAATGACCAAGCTTTCCAAAATGACCCAAACCAGCTTAAAGGACGGGTCGCGCAGGAAATCGCAAATGCTCGCGAGAGGTTTTTCGAATACATCGACAGGATTCCGCTTGCATGGGAGCCTGTTGTGTTTGAAGCTAATACGCCATTCACGTCGTACTTGAGAATCAAGGAAGCAATCGTCGCGGTCAAGCAACGTCTGCACTACTTTGATAGGTATCTTAAGCCAGATTTCTTCGCGCTGTTCTTAGTCTCAGTGGATAACACCGTTTCAATCCGGCTCGTTACCACTGCCGGTAATACACAATACGGCGTTACCAGTGTTGCTGCTGTGTCAAACCTTGCTCGGCAGCAGTTTGCCGACTATCAACTGATTGAGGTTGCTCCAACTGATCTACATGATCGCAATTTGCGAGTTGATGATCTGATCTTCTCTCTCGGTCCGGGAGTTGATCGCGCGGGAATGGCATTGACGAATTTCGGACCGTCGGACAGCTCCTTAGAGGCTCACAACGAATTCGATCGAATAATAGCGGGCGGGCGTGTCGTGTCATAGTTGTGTCTATTGGGAACTCACAAGTTCAGGCCCTAACAAGCCACTGGAGCAGACGGCCCACCCGACAGATTGTGTGGGTCTACACTCATCTCGTCGTGAGTGGGCCGCTGCTCACCGGCGGCGTTATGCGGTCTATGAATTGGATTAATAATGCCAGAGGTTTCTAGGTTCTTCGGAATTATCATTCGCATGTTCGTTGAGGCCGGAGGACAGCACATATGCCTCACTTCCACGCGTACTATCAGGATCATGTGGGAATCTACGATATCGGCAGGGTCGAGCGTTTGGCCGGCTCCCTTCCGAGACGTCAGGAACGCCTTGTGCTAGCGTGGGCAGAGCTTCATCAGGAAGAGTTACTGTCGAATTGGCAGACGTTGCAACAGGGCCGTCCGCCCATTAAGATTGATCCATTAAAGTGAGAGGTCCGCCTATGGCTCATGAGATTTATCGGGTTTCCTCGTTTCAGAAGGTAGCGCCATTCACTCTGCGCGTACAGTTTGACGACGGTACGTCCCAAATCATCGATTTCGGTCCTGTCCTGAAAGGGGAACTGTACGGTCCTCTGCAAGAGCTAACGCTTTTTGATCAGGTCCGGATCGATCCAGAGGTCCACACGCTTGTTTGGCCAAACGGTGCAGATTTTGACCCAGCAATTCTTCATAACTGGCCCGAGTCAGGACCGGCACTCAAAGCTCTAGCGGAGCAGTGGGTCTCCGCAAAGCACGGCATGACCGATTCCGCCACATAACCAATAAGGATTGAGACGACTTCCGAGTCGTTTCAATCCTTAGTTCAAGAAGCCCGTGGTGAGGCAACGATCAATATAAAGGGAAATGGTTGTGAGTGTGGTTTGCGCCGAAGGAAGTGAAGGTCAGATTGGCGGTATGAATCGGCGCGCTGTGAAGTTGCAGCGGTAGAGTTTACTTAACTTTTGTTTTTTTCTCGCCAGTCTCTCCGCAAAAGAGAGTATCAGAACAAGGTTGGTGGCAAACCTCGGCGCATCCCCATGAGCTTTCATGTAGCGGAGGAGAAACAGAGGGAGATGAGTATGGTGTTGAAGAGTTTTTTTAACCTGATCGACGCAGAATTTTGAGAGGCGGCAGCAGCGAGCGCAATTTGAGTAGCCCACCGCAGGTTGGGCAGGTAGCGCCATGAGGAGGATCGACCTCGGGCAGAGGCAGATCGAGAGCGAAACCGTAGCTTAATTCGATCAGGGCGCGAATCCGATCGAGTGCAATCTTGCAGTTGGGATTCATAAAGCCGTAGTAGCGGATCTTCATGAAACCAGTGGGCAGCACATGCTGCAAGAAACGGCGGATGAACTCCATGACATCAAGAGCCAAGATTCTGGAGCGCTGGCTGTGAGGCTTGCGATAGCGAACCAGCACGGTGCGGTCTTGGACGCCGAGGATGCGCGAGTTGGAGATCGCGACTTTGAAGACGTAGGGAGCGAGATACTTAAGACAAGCTTCACTGGAAGAGACCGCTTGGCAGTTGACGTTCCAGGCGAATTGATTCGCCTCATTTCGGCCCGCAAGGCGGACCGGTCAGAGCGGGCCCAATACAGCAGACGGTGGAGACAATGAGAAAACATTACGACTTTTCCCAGGCCAAACCGAATCCCTACGCCAAACGGCTGAAGAAGGAAGTTACGCTTCGGCTTGATGAGCGGACGGTTAACTATTTCGAGGAACTGTCTGAAGAGACGGGGATTCCCTCCCGAACGCTTATTAACCTGTATTTGCGTGAATGCGCCGCAAGTCGGAAGCGGCTGGCTCTTCAATGGAAACCTGCGGCTTAAATGTCGCGGCCTAACAAACCCACTGCACCCGACCACGACCTTGCTACAGTTCTGAATGAGGGCTCAAGGCCAGAGTCTGGCCGCGTCGGGTGAGCGGGTGCCGTTAGGCGTGAATGCAGCAAGGGAGGGCAATGATGAAAAAGCTTTTGCTTTTAGCGGTGACGATTTCGATATCGGGTTTCTTTGGCAAGGCTGCGACGGCGCAAGAAAAAGCGGAGAAGGCGAATGTACCTACCATAACGGTCTTTGTGCAAAATGACCGGGTCAAAGGTTACGAGGGTCACTTCAAACCTGGCGACAAGAGCGCTGGGATGGCGAAGCGTCCCGCCCGAGTCGAGTTTGCTATCACGGATGGTCAGATGAGGAATTACTATCCGGACGGTAAAACAGAAGAGGTCATGTGGAAAGCCGGTGAAGTAAAGTGGTCGGAGCCGGCGACTTACCAACAGGAGAATATTGGGACAACAGAATTTAGAATCCGGGTTGTCCAATTGAAGTAAAGTGCAGCGCTTGAATTTTTGGATATTGCCTTCACTCCTACCATCGGAGCTACGTCGCGAGCTGCTTGGGCTTTAACATTAGGTGAGACACTACGCATATGGTAGACTACCTCGGTGCCAACCGTCTTGAGGAGCGGTCCGTACCGCGTGTACTTTTTCAGCCACGAACCGAACGAACCTCCTCACGTCCACGTGGATCGAGATGATTTGTCCGCTAAGTTCTGGCTTCAGCCGTTGGCACTGGCACGGAACTTCGGGTTTCCGCCGCGAGAATTACGGCGGCTCAGCGCTCTGATCGAAGAGAACCGAGAAAAACTATTGGAGGCGTGGCATGGGCATATTAGCGCTAAGCGCTGACGAGCGGGTGCGGGATGTGCGTGTGTCGGAAGACACATTGACTGTCGATTTGATGGACGGTCGAACGATCTCCGTACCCTTGGTTTGGTATCCGCGACTGCTGGGTGGGACACCGAAACAGCGATCGAATTGGAAGGTATGCGCGGCCGGTTACGGTATCCACTGGCCGGATCTGGACGAGGATCTCAGTACAGAGGGTTTATTGCGGGGTGCGCCGGCGCCCGCAGCTTCGGCACGGCGCCTAACCAACCGCTCCAAGCGACGGCGGAAAGCTCGCCGCGCCTGACCGGAAACGTTTAGCCAGCAGAATAAATTTGTGTTAGATTTCAGGGCGTGGAGAAAAGCGAGATGTCAGTCCCTGAGCCCTTAATCACGACCTCGCCTGATCGGTTAAGCGGGACTCCCGTCTTTGCGGGCACCCGCGTTCCTGTGCAAACCCTTGTCGATTACCTTGAAGAAGGCGATTCTCTGGACGATTTTTTGGCCGACTTTCCTAGCGTTTCTCGCGAGCACGCCATCGCGGTGTTGGAGCTCGCAAAATCGGCTCTCCTTGCCAAGGCTGTTGCCGCATAGCTGCAAGTGCGAGTGCTCCTCGATGGCTGCGTGCCGAGCCGCCTAGCCGATGAATTGCCAGACCACGAGGTTAACACGGCGCCGGAAATGGGCTGGGCGAATCTCGACGACGGGCCCCTCCTTGATGCTATGGCCGAGCGGTTCGACGTACTTGTTACCGTGGACCAGAGTCTTCCCAAGCAACAGCGTATCGACCACCGACCTTTGGCTGTAGTGGTCCTGCGAGCAAAAACGAATCGCCTAGCAGATCTGCTTCCGCATGTTCCGAAGCTCCGCAGCGTAGTTGAGAACGCGCAGCCGGGTCACGTTTATGAAATTTCTGGCTAACTATTGGGTTGAGAGGGACGCGGCGGACCGCGCCTCTCACCCATTGCGCTAGACCGCTTGTGCGACCAACATTCCGGAAAACATGGGAACCTCGATTCGCCACATATTGGTTGATCAAGACGATACAGTGATCCGATTGAGGAACCGCCTCTTCCAAAACCTGTGGGACAATTCTCAAGCCTATACACTTCCGCAATTTGCCGGATGTCGGCTTCGATGGGCGGAAGCGGCGGTGGAACTACAGGACCGTAAGCCAGTTCGTATACTGCGAGTGGTCTTCTGTTACTTGTACTTCGACCACCAAGGCCGCCTCGATCGAGACAAAGTGATGAGAGATGGTGCCCTGATGGTGGAGGCAGCGATAGGAGGTATCGCTCCGACGAAATCAGGGTCGGTCATACACGCGTCGTCGCGCTTTGCCGCTCGACGTCGGGATCATGAGGCCATCTGGAAGCCAAGCCCGGAGCTCAATAGGGCAATTGACGACGCAGCGCTCGATTCCAAATCGTACAAACGTCTATGATCACACATCAAGTTGCCCGTCTAACCCGCTGGAGCCAGTAACTTATTATGATACTTTGCGGTGATGTTCTTATATGCTCTCTGCAACCTCCTTCTATCGTTTTCCGTTCCGCAGTGCGCGCCCGTTCTGCGGGTCGCATTTACATTTGCAGGTCCCATTGAACGAGTTGACGGTTGCGAAAGCTAAAGAGTATTGTCTCTATGCGTTTCGTGAGCGGAAAAAGTCGAAAGATTCTGGCATACCATGTAACGAACCATTCAGATTAACTCAAAAAGGAGAAGAACCATGAAGCGGAGCACTGATCGGATTTTAACCACTCACTGCGGCAGTTTGGCGCGTCCTAAGGACTTGCTCGACTTGATGAAAGCAAAGATCAATGCCGAACCCTATGACGAGACCGCCTTCACTCAGCGGGTACAGAGCGCGGTGGCCGAAGTTATTCGCAAGCAAGCCGAGAGCGGCATCGACATTGTGACCGACGGCGAGCAGGGAAAGCCGGGCTTCTTCGCCTACGTGCGCGAGCGGCTTGCCGGCTTTGAGCCTAAGGGCCCTGCGCGCGGCGCGCGAAAGGAGTGGGCCGCGGAAGTGGCCGCCTTCCCGGAATACTATGAACAATACTTCAGCCGGCGCATGATGGGCGGAAGCATCGCCTCGCGCATCCCGCTGGTCTGCACCGGGCCGGTAAGCTACCAGGGACAAGAAGCGATCCGGAAAGACATCGACAATCTCAAGGCTGCGGTCCGTGGTTTGAAAGTCGAGGAAGCTTTCATGCCGGCCGTGGCGCCGAGCGGCGTGGGCAACAATGAATACTACGGCAGCGAGGAAGAATACCTTCAAGCGGTCGGCGACGCTTTGCGGACGGAATACCAGGCAATCGTGAGTGCGGGATTCATTCTACAGATCGACGATCCCTGGCTCACAGAAGTATACGGTGATGCCTCATTGAGTCCTGCCGACCGGCGCAAGATCGCCGAGAGATCTGTCGAAGCGCTCAATCACGCGCTGCGGGGAATTCCGGCGGAAAAGGTCCGCTTCCACACCTGTTATGGAATCAATGAAGGGCCCCGTGTCAACGACGCTTCGCTCAAGGACATGGTGGACCTTATTCTGAAAGTAAATGCCGGTGCCTACTCTTTTGAAGCTGCGAACCCGCGCCACGAGCACGAGTATCATGTCTGGGAAACTGTGAAACTGCCCGAGGGCAAGGTAATTATTCCGGGCGTGGTCACCCATGCGAGCAATATCGTCGAACATCCCGAACTTATCGCCGAGCGCATCACCCGATTCGCGAAGCTAGTGGGCCGGGAGAACGTGATCACGGGATCAGACTGCGGCTTCTCCTCCCAAGCAACCTACAACCCAGAGGTTCATCCAACTGTCGTATGGGCAAAATTTCAGGCCATGGCCGAGGGCGCACGCCTGGCAACAAAGCAGCTCTGGCGGTAAGCCCGGAAAACATTAACCAGAGAACCTAATGCGGCAGAGCCTGATGAAAGTAGAAAAGAAGTTAAACGCAGAGAAAGTAAAAAACGCAAAAATTAGGCCTGGGTTTCAAATTCGCCGTTTCTTGGTGTTTTTCGTGATTTTCGCTATGAGAGGTCTTGTGAATTCCAATGGGTCGCATTCGCTGCCAACAGTGATTCCCCGCCGTTGCACCAACTATGAGAGAAGGTTAAACTCTTTCCGTTATGGACCCGCTAGCATTGATCCAAGCTCATGCTGAAGAATTGCACGCTTTGGGTGCACGTCGGATCGGTGTGTTCGGTTCATTCGCCAAAAACCAGGCAACTCCGGAAAGCGACGTGGACGTTTATGTAGAGTTTTCCGAAGGGATGAAAACTTATGATAATTTCTTTGCCCTTTACGAGCTGCTGCGGGAGCTCTTCGGCAGGCCCATCGACCTCGTGACGGACGGGGCGTTAAGTGAGAGAAAAGCTCGCCTAATACTGCCAACCGTTCGCTATGCAACCCTCAACGCTTGAAATTCTCCGCGACATTCTCCAAGAAGCGGAGTTTCTAACGGCACAAGCGTCGCACATATCCTTTGAATCCTTCATCCGTGACGAGATCAAGAAGCGCGCCTTCGTGCGTAGCATTGAAATTATAGGCGAGGCGGCCAAGAAGATCCCGAACGAGATACGAGATCAGATTCCAGAGATCGAATGGAAAAAGATCGCCGGGATGAGGGACCGACTCATCCATGACTACGCAGACGTGGACTATGTCATCGTGTGGGACGTGGCGAGAACCAAAGCTCCAGAACTCCGGAACACTTGCGGCCAATCATAGTATCGCACGACGAACATCACTGATGGTCGTTCAGCGCTGTCACTCGCTTCACGCGGTTTTGTGACCTTTGCGTTCTTTGTGGCTACTTTCGCCCCTACTCATCCAACCACATCAGCTTCGTCGGATTGTCTTTCAACATCACCTTGACTTCGTCGGGCTTGATGCCGAAGCCGAGGAGCGCGCGGAGGAAGACCCGCATACCGTCGACTGCATCCATGTGCAGCACCTGGCCGAAGTCGCTGCCTATAATGCAGCGATCAGGGCCGATCTCTTTGATCGTGCGGATGGTTTCCATTGGATCGGCGACGGGTTGATACAAACTCGGAATCATCGGCTGGCAGTAAGTGCCGACGTAGACACCGAGATCGCGGAGTTGCTTCATCTCGTCCAGTAAGAGTTTGTTCAACTCCAGCAGCGGATGATCCAAGGTCGCCCGGACACCGATATCTTTTGCCAGTTTCCCCAACGGTAACAGCTCCTGAAAATCGGTATGGCCAAATCCGATGCCGACTTTTTTTTCCGCCGCCATCTCCATGATCTCTTTCACCTCCGGCAAGACCTTGCCGTCCTCACTGCACAGCCGCACGCCTTCATGCTCCGGATGGCCGGCGCCGCGCCAGAAGCCGTAGGACGTGAAGGTCGGAAACCAGATCATCTTGAAGTTGGGATATTGGAGACCAACGCGCACGTAATCCGGCCTCATGCCGAAACACATTCCCACGCCACCATAGACTTCGACGCGATTTGTCAATTCGCCTCGGGCGATCATATCGTCGATATAGCGCTGGGTCAGATAGGCCGACGTTGCGCTGATGTTCCAGTGGTCTTTGAACGCGATCGCGCGCATGCCGCACTTGGACGCCTCGATGGCGATCTGGATCATGTCCTGCGACCGATGAACGAAATCCGGAAACGCATGGATGTGACAATCGATGGCCCCCTGAAGCAGCTCGTTCTCGATCCCCGGATAAATCTTCAGCATCTCCGGGTTGTCTTTCAGCATCTGATAAAAATAATCCTTGGCGTTGAGCTCGCGCACCCGCGCCACGCTCAAAGTTCGGCCGACCATTAACTGTTCCGCGGCCGCCGCATCTGCAGCAAAATCACACATAGAAAATCTCCCTTCGTTCGATTTTCAGTTCAAAAGTTCAAGGTTCAATGTTCAAAGTTGGACTCACGAAAACCGGTGGCGGCATTGCATTGTCGACTCTTAACGTTGAACCTTAAACTTTGAACGTTGAACCACGCGCGTAAGCGCGCCGCGCTACGCGCTCCCCCACGCTTCAAAAAACTTCCTCGCGTCCTCCACCACCGGCTCCGTCACCGGCACGTACGGAATAACCATCCGGGTCACGCCGGCTTCTTCGAATGCTTTCATCTTTTCTTTGATCTCTTTGATACTAGTTGCGGGAACCACCGGGAGCTTGTCCATATACTCGTCGGTCAGTGCGCCCATGGCCGCCTTGAAGCCGCCTTTTTGAAACGCCTCATGAATCGCGTTGACTTCTTTTTCAAAACCCATGCCCCGGAGCATATCGCTGTAATGATCGGCGATGTTATAGAACGTGAGTACCTGGCGAAGCTTTGCGCGAGCTAAGCTCCTGTCGGGATTCAGCGAAACGCGACTCTTGGCAACGATTTCAATTTTGCTCGGATCGCGCCCCGCCTCTACCGCCCCATCGCGCACCCGCGCGGCGATTTCTTTGACTTTCGCCGGCGTCGCCATGTTAATAAAAACGCCGTCGGAAACCTTTCCGACGAGCTTCGTCATCTGCGGGCCGAGGCCGGCAAGGTAGATGGGAAACTTCGGCTGGCTCGGCTTCCACGAAAGCTGGAAGCGTTTGCCGGTCTGATAGATCTCGCCTTCGTATTCGACGCGCTCGCCGGCAGCTACTTTGCGCACGATATCGATGTATTCCCGCGCGCGCTTGAGCGGACGGTCAAAGATGCCGCCATGCCAGCCCGCGATGCTCTTGTTCGCGACACCCAGTCCCAATAGCAACCGACCGCCGGAAAGGTCCTGCAAGGTCGCTGCCTGGATGCCCAACGTGACCGGGCTGCGGCCATAGATGTGATAGATCGCCGTGCCCAGTTTTATGGTCTTCGTCCGGCTCGCCACAGCGGAAAGCATCACGATCGGATCGGTGCTGTTCGACTCCCCTTTCCAAAAAGCTCCAAAGCCGACCTGTTCGGCCAATTCAATCAGACCCGGCACGTCGGCGGCCGGATAGTGCGCCGCTGAATTGATTTCAACGTCGTAGATCATAGTTCCTTCCCTTCAAACTATTTTGAATTTTAGATTTTCGATTGCGGATCCGGGCAAAATCCGAGCTCTCTAAAATCCTCTAAGTCTGAGCACACTTGGTGATTCCCTGAGCAACAAGCTTTGCAACATCGGCTGGGTCGTATCCCAGCTCTTTTAGAATCGCCGCCGAGTGTTCGCCGAGCAGCGGCGGGGGCGTTGATTGTTCTTTTGTTAGTCCATCGTAACGTACAGGACCGCCGACAAATTGCAACTTTCCCGCCTGCGGATGAACCAGCTCCTCGACCAGATCAAGATGGCGCACCTGGGGATCCGCGAGCACTTCGGCCACGTTGTACAGAGGAACGACCGGGACGTCGTTGGCTTCCAGCCGCTGCAGCCACTCGGTCCGGCTTCTCGTCAAAAACACCGGCGCCAGAGTTGATTCCAGCGCTTCGTAATTTTGCCTGCGGGCGTCCCGAGTCTTAAATCTTGGGTCTTCCGCAAGATCCATACGGTCGGCTGCCTTGAGCAATGCGAGCCAAAACTTTTCCGGCACCGAGCAATGAATCGCTATCGGCAGCTTGTCCTTGCACACAAAAGCAAATGCGTGGGCGTTTTTCACTCTGGCCATTCGGTTGGGAACCAGGCCGGTCTTCATATAACCGGCTGCCGTCTCGCCAATAAAAGATAGCGTGGCCTGGAGCAGCGACGTCTCCACTCTGCAGCCATCGCCGGACTTCTCCCGCCCCAGCAAAGCGCCGAGAATCCCATAGCCAGCGGACAGGCCGGTGACGTAATCCGACACCGCCATCCCCATCACCTTCGGCTCATCCGGATCAGTCAGCAAACTCAATAATCCGCTCACCGCCTGGCCCAACGTGTCAAACCCCGGCTTGTTCGCGTAGGGTCCGCTCTGGCCGAAAGCCGAGATAGAGCAATACACCAAACGCGGATTGAGCGCGCGTAAAGTTTCGTAGCCGAATCCCAGGCGTTCTGCCGTGCCGGGACGGAAATTCTCCACGAACACGTCCGCCCGCTTGAGCAACTCGAGACAGATCTCTTTCCCCTTGGATGATTTGAGATCCAGTGCCAGACTTTCTTTATTCCGATTCAGGTGGGCAAAGTTGAAGCTGAAGTACGGGTCCGGCGCGAAATAGCGATACGGGTCGCCATCCGGCGGCGACTCGATCTTGATCACGCGCGCGCCAAGATCGCCTAGCAAAAAAGCGGCGTAGGGACCGGTAACAAAGGTCGAACATTCAATCACCGTGATATCTTTGAGAAAGATGAAAGGCATGCCCTAGCCTGCATTGTTTACGGAAGAGTGACCGAGAAGCAAGCCTCTCCGGTTGCGGGCAATGGGCCGGTGTCTTGAGCACGCCTGCAAATTGCAGTGGTAAAGCGAAGGGTGCAAAACCAATGCGAGCTTATTGCCGATCCCCTAGAAGTCAGCATAGCTCTACGCTCCTGTGTCCGCTCGCTCCGATGCTTACTTCTCGGTCTACAATCTGTCGTGCCTTTTCCTGGGTTCATGAATAGTTCGGACTGGTGTTCTGAAATATTGAGGCGCCCCACCTTCTCAACGCGGTGCCACGAGGATCTCGTCGCGCGGGAAATAATCCATGATCTCCGCGCCGTTTTTGGTCACCACGAGCATGTTTTCCAATCTCGTGCCGCCGACCCGTGGCTCACCTTCGCGGGACTCCACGGCGATCGTCATGCCTTCTTCGAAAACCTGCGGATGATCAAAAGACCATAACCGATTGATAATCGGCATGTCGTAGCCCGTGCTAGTCCCGAGACCGATGCCGTGCCCGATCTCGCTGGCGAGGATCTCTACTTCGCTCTTGTAGCCCCATCGGGTTGCCGGCGGAAAATGTTTCGCCGCGTCGGCTGTCGTCTTGCCCGGTTTTATTTCGCCGATGACGGCATCGATGCGCTCGCGTACTTGTTTATACCAGTCTTTTTCTTTGGCCGTCGCGTCGCGGCCGACGATGAATGTCCGATAGGTGCAGCTTCCGTATCCCATGTAAGTGGCACCGCAATAGGAACCGTAGACCAGATCGCCGACCTGGATGATCCGGCTCGTGGCATGGCAACCGCGGTCGAAGGTCATGGGCCCGGTACGCCAACCACCCGGAACCGCGGCTTCCAAGCCCAACTCATAACCCGCCGTGGATCCCAGGGTCATCAGGTCGGTATCCTTCATCCCAGGCTTCAAGTTCTCCCACACGCGGAACCACACGCCGTCGACCATCGCAGCGCAAGTTTTGAGGCAGCTAATCTCATCTTGATTCTTAACCATGCGAGCTTCCAGCATGAGATTTCGCGTATCGACGATATTTTTCACGCCGGCATTGATCAACGCTTCCCGCCCGGTGCCATCAAAACTTCCCAGGCCGAGTTTCTCGCCAAGCAAACCGCGCTCCTCGAGCTCCGCCTTGATCTCGGCGGCAAATGCCTTCGCTTCCACCGCGCTGGCTTCAGGACCGGGGGAACCCGTTAACCAAGAACGGGCGGGCCGCCACTCTTTGATCCAGGGACACTGGTCGGGCATCTGGTGATAGTAGCCGTCATGTTCATACATCACCGGGTCCTGTTCCGCGAAGAACAGGACATAGCGACACATGGGATAGGCGAAACCTTTAAGCGCGGTTAGATAGCGGATGTTTTGATGATTCGCTTCGAGGATTGCGGCAATCCCGTATTTGCGCATGAGCATCTGCGCACGCTCCACCCGCTGCCGGCGCATGCGATCCGGGTTAAGTCGCTCTTGCCAATCCGCCGTTTCAGGACCGAAGGTTAGCTTGGGTGAATATTGCACCATGACCGTCCTCCTTACTGAAAGAAAGGCATCGATTTTTTCGCCAACTGGCGCGACTGTATATTGAACGCCGCGCCGCTTGCAACAGGAACGCCTCGACCCGATAACCACGAAGATCACGAAGGCCACGAAGGCTTCGGATATTTTTGATCATAAACTTCGTGCCCTTCGTGTCCTCCGTGGTCAAATCTGCTTGTCTCTTCTAGCTTGCCTTGACGGGCGGTCAAATCGCTTGCATTATTTCGGCCGCCTGGATAGACAGCAACTAAAGATGATAAAGATGAACAACGGATACAATTTGAGAGGCTATGCTGGCTAACAAAATGAGGGACTGATGCGAGTAATCGATATCGATGGACACGTGCGGGAAGCCGATGATTTGTGGGAACGCTACTCGAGCGGCCCTTTAGCTCCCGTGCCCCGAAAATTCAACGAGTGCCAAACGGCCAACTCCTATTTCTGCTGGAAGGCAACCGCCACCACCGCAAACCCGATGAGTCTCCTTTCCAGGTGAAGCCCGACGGCTCTCCGGTCAACGAACATCGCGATCTGGCCACGGATCCGCGGGAGAGGCTCAAAGACATGGATCGTGACGGCATCGAACGCGGCATGCTGTTCCCGTCGGCGGGTCTCTATCTCCCTTCCGTGGAGGAAGATACCTATGCCGCTGCGCTTTGCCGTGCCTACAATAATTGGCTCTACGATTATTGCGGCGCGGATCGAAAACGGCTCATGGGCGTGGGTGTGATTCCGGTACAGGACATCGACGCCGCCGTTGCCGAAACGCACCGGGTAATTGTCGAGCTGGGATTCAAAGCAATCTTTCTTCGACCGAACCCGGTGAAGGGCAGAACCATCGATGATCCCTACTACGACCCGCTCTACAAAACGATCCAGGAACTGGGTGTTCCACTAATGCTCCACGAAGGCTCCGGCGCCTATCTCCCCACCGCCGGCGCGGATCGCTTTCCAGGACAGTGGTTTTTTACCCACACGGTCTCCCATCCATTCGAACAGATGCTCGCCAGCTTGAGCTTGATCTGCAAAGGGGTGTTGGAGAAATTTCCAGGGCTCCAAGTGGTCTTTCTCGAATCCGGTGCCGGTTGGCTGCCCTACTGGCTCTGGCGGATGGACGAGCACCACGAGATCCTCCCTTTTCAGGTACCGTGGCTGAAGATGAAACCGAGCGACTACTTTCGCCGGCAATGTTATATCTCCTGCGAGCCGGAAGAGGAACGTTTGGGAGAGGTCGTAAAAGCCGTCGGCGCCGAGCGAGTTCTGTTCGCCTCGGATTATCCGCATTGGGATGCCAAACTCTCCGGTTCTCCCCAGATGATTATTGGACGCAAGGATCTCGACGACGAAGCCAAGAGAAAAATTATGGGCGAAAACGCCGCCCGGCTGCTTCGGCTGGACTAACTGACTCCAGTCTAGGGTTTCGAGTCTTGTGTCTCGCGTTTTTCGAGCAACTCGAAACCCAAAACCTGGAACCGGAACTGCGAATCCTTTCTTCTGCCTGTTGACACGCAGCGTCCCTTTCTCATATCTCTCCGGTATCCAATACGCAGCGACATAGGAGGATTCGCGGATGGCCGAAATACCTAAACTCGTCTCGTCCATGGGCAAAGCCGAGTTGGATCGGATTTTTGTCCGCGGCTACGATCTCAACGAAGAACTTAAAAGGAAGGGGATTGCATGAATTTAAGAGTACCCGCGGTTTTACTTGTCGTCTCGCTCTTTGTTTCTCTCGGGCTGAGTTTTCCGGTGAGCGCGCAACTACGCAAGCTCAACATCGCCTATACCGCCACCAGTCCTTACCAGGCGCCGCTAATTATCGCGAGAGAAGCGGGGCTTTTTAAAAAGCATGGTCTGGATATAGCCGCAATTCTTACCCCAGGGGGCTCGCTTGGATTTCAGGCGATGATGGGAGGCGATGTATCAATGGTTTTAGCCGATGGATCGGCAGCCGTCACCAGCAGCCTCGCCGGCGCAGATCTCGTCATCATCGCGAGTTTCCTTAACACGTTTCCCTACAGCCTGATTTCTTTGCCGGAAATCAAGAAGGTCGATCAGCTGATCGGCGGCAAGGTAGCCATCAGCCGCTTTGGCAGCGCAACCGATCTCAGTGTACGGATGGCACTGGCAAAGGTGGGCTTAGCCGAAAAAGATGTTGTTTTGTTACAAATCGGAACTCAGACCGCTCGAGTCGCGGCTTTGCAGTCTAAGAACGTTCAAGCGACCATCATCACACCGCCCTTTACGTTGACTGCGCGCAAGATGGGATACAACACGTTGATCCACATGGCTCAACTTAACATCCCCTTTGAACTGACCGCGATGCTAACGACACGGGCTTTCATCAAAGCGCAGCGCGAGACGGTGGCGTCCGTTATCACCGCTCTGGCCGAAGCCATTCACTTTTACAAGACGGAGAAGGAACCCAGCATCAAGATCTTGAGCAAATATCTTCAAACCTCCGATCGCGAGGCTTTGGAAGAAACGTACCGCGAAATAGCCCTCAAGGTGATTCCCGAGAAACCCTATCCGACGCTCCCGGGTATTCAAACCATCCTCAATGAGCTAGCCGTTAAAAATCCCAAGGCGAAAGCCTCTAAACC